>NZ_AP025508.1:3224645-3869574 GCF_024347615.1 Vibrio splendidus
CCCAGTTACCATGATGTTTGCGAACGCTTCTGTACAAGTTACTCCTGAGCGTATTGCGGCAATGAAAGAACTATTAGGCTTCGTTGATGGCGGCTTACTGGTTCAATACGGCGCATACATGAAGAACATTCTAAGCTGGGAGCTTGGTACATCAATTCAATTCTACCCACTTTCAGTAAATACACTGTTAGGTGGCGCATTCGGTTGGTCGCTATTCTTAGCAGGCACTGCCGTTATTCTTTCTTTCTCGATTGGCTCAATCCTAGGTATTTTTGCAGCGTGGAAACGTGGCAGTAAATACGATGCCTTTGTTACTCCAGGGATGCTTATTCTACAAGCCGTTCCTCAAGTTGTTATTGCCATGCTTGCGCTATTTACCTTCGCAATTGGTTTGAAGTGGTTCCCAACTGGCTACGCCTATACCGCTGGTACGATACCTGACTGGACAAGTTGGGCATTCATCAAAGACGTTGCTTACCACGCTTTCTTGCCTCTGGTATGTGCTTCGGTTGTTCAAATTGGTGGCTTCCTAGTAAACATGCGTAACAACATGATCAACCTACTCGCAGAAGACTACATCACCATGGCGAAAGGCAAAGGCCTTAGCGAAAACCGAGTGGTATTCAATTACGCAGCTCGTAACGCGATGCTGCCAAGTGTGACGGCGCTTTCGATGTCTCTAGGTATGGCAATCGGCGGTCAGTTAATTATCGAAATCATCTTTAACTACCCAGGTCTTGGTAGCGTACTTTTCAACGCAATTAACGCTCGTGACTACCAAGTATTGCAAGGCCAACTGCTTATCATGACGCTATTCATGCTGTTCTTTAACCTTGTTGCAGACATGCTTTACGTTGTTCTTGACCCTCGTCTTCGTAAGGGTGGTAAATAATCATGAAAGATATTCTAAAACTCATTTGGCGCAATCCGATGGCCCTAACCGGTGTCATCATCCTAAGTATTTTTATTCTTGGTGCTATTGCGGCTCCATTGATCACCAAACATGTACCAGACAAGCGTACAGGTAATCCACACGAGTACCCTGGCTTCGTCGTTAAGTCTGCACAAACGAACCCTGACGGCTGGGTTGCTCAAAACCTAGCAGACGACCGTCGCACACTTATCATGTCTAAGAAGGCGGACCATGTACTGGGGACAACTCGTATGGGGCGTGACGTTTGGTCACAAGTGGTATACGGAGCACGTGTATCTCTGGCTGTAGGTTTTGGTGCGGGCCTTACCGTATGTTTACTCGCAACGGTTATCGGTGTTTCCGCGGGCTACTTTGGCGGCCGTGTCGATGACATCTTGACAGCCGCAATGAACATTATGCTGGTTATTCCTCAATACCCATTACTGTTCGTAGTTGCAGCCTTTATCGGTGAGGCAGGGCCACTCACCATAACCTTAGTTATCGGCTTTATGTCCTGGGCTTGGGGCGCGCGTGTTGTTCGTTCCCAAACGTTAGCACTGCGTGAAAAAGAGTTTGTAAAAGCCGCTGAAGTTTTGGGTGAATCTTCATTCCGTATCATCTTCGTAGAGATTCTTCCAAACCTTATCTCTATCGTTGGCGCGAGCTTCATCGGTTCGGTGATGTACGCAATCATGATGGAAGCTACGATTTCGTTCCTAGGTCTTGGTGACCCGAACACAATCAGCTGGGGCATCATGCTTTACAACGTTCAAACCTCTTCATCAATGCTGATTGGCGCTTGGTGGGAACTGTTGGCTCCTTGTATCGCATTAACACTACTTGTAACTGGCCTTGCTCTGCTTAACTTCGCGGTCGATGAAATTGCCAACCCGCAACTGCGTTCTCACAAAGGCATGAAGCGTTGGAAAAAACTAGCGGCTCAAGATAAAGAAGAACGTGAACCAGAACTACCACCACAAAATGCACTTTGGAGCGGAGATAAATAATCATGTCTGAACCACTAATTTCAATCCGCAACTTATGCGTGGATTACATCACAGAGTCTGGCGATGTTCGCGCGTGTAATAACGTAAGTTTTGACATCGCTCCGGGTGAAGTATTCGGCTTAGCTGGTGAATCTGGCTGTGGTAAATCAACCGTTGCTTTCTCTCTTATGCGTCTTCATAAGCCGCCCGCTTACATCAGTGGTGGTGAAGTCATCTTCAATGGTGAGAACATCCTTGAATACAGTGACGAACGCATGCAAGCGTTCCGCTGGAGCGAGATGTCGATGGTATTCCAGAGTGCGATGAACGCACTCAACCCTGTACTTCCAATGGAAGAACAGTTCTGTGATGTGATTATGCATCACACCAACATGACTCGTGAACAAGCTAAGCAACGCGCTGAAGGTCTACTTGAAATTGTCGATATTCACCCAAGCCGATTGAGTGACTACCCTCACCAATTCTCTGGCGGCATGCGTCAACGCTTAGTTATTGCTATCGCTTTAGCATTGAATCCAAAGCTGATCATTATGGATGAGCCAACGACCGCGCTTGATGTGGTTGTTCAACGCGAAATCCTACAAAAGATCTATGCGCTAAAAGAAGAGTTTGGTTTCTCAATTCTGTTCATCACCCATGACTTGTCATTGATGGTCGAGTTCTCTGACCGTATCGGCATCATGTACTCAGGTGAGCTTATCGAGGTCGCAAACTCTCAAGATATTCTAGAAAACCCTTACCACCCTTACACCAAAGGGCTGGGTAGTTCTTTCCCTCCACTAACAGGGCCAAAGACAAAACTAGCGGGTATTCCGGGCAACCCTCTGAACCTCTTAGAGATTCCTGAAGGGTGTCGTTTCCAAGCTCGATGTGACCGTGTACATGAAGCTTGTACTAAGGTGCCAACCAAGCTGCGCTCTATCGACCCGGGACACTTGTCTAACTGCCACCTGTACGGTGACCCAATAGTACAAAGGAAGCTATAGCTTGCACGCTGACTCAGCGTGAATAACGAATAAGGCGGCTCGACCGTCGAAAAGCAAGCAAAGCGAACAAGGATTCTGGAGACAATTATGAGCAAAGATTTCGGTCAATTATTGGTAGAAGGCAAGAATGTCGTAAAAGACTTCCCAATAAGCAGTACCACCATTCAAACCCCAATGATGCGTGCGATTAACGACGTGTCATTCAAGATGTATAAAAGCCGTGGCCTAGCGGTGGTTGGTGAGTCAGGTTCAGGCAAATCAACAACAGCAAAAATGATCGCAAAAATGTACGCGCCTTCGGGCGGTACGATCGAATACAAAGGTCGCGATATCCAAGAGATCTCAAGCAGAAAAGATCTCATGCACTACCGTGAAGGTGTGCAGATGGTATGGCAAGACCCGTTTGGTTCACTGAACCCAACACACAATATCTTCCACCACATCGCTCGCCCTTTGTTGATCCACAAAAAAGTATCTCCGGGCAACAAGAAAGAGTTACAGGAACGTGTATACGATCTTCTAGAGCAAGTGGGGTTAGTACCACCGCAAGCGACGGCAGAAAAGTACCCTCACCAACTCTCAGGTGGCCAGCGTCAACGTGTCAACCTTGCACGTAACATCGCGGTAGGTGCGGAAGTGGTTCTAGCCGATGAGCCAACCTCAATGCTTGATGTATCGATTCGTGCTGGTGTTTTGAACCTGATGGAAGAGATGAAGTTTGAGAAGCAAATGTCTCTACTTTATATCACTCACGACATCGCAACGGCTCGTTACATCGCTGAAGATCTTTCCGTAATGTACGTTGGACACATGGTGGAATGGGGCGATACCGATGACGTGATTGCTAACCCTCAACACCCTTACACTCAGCTATTGGTTTCGGCAGTTCCAGATCCTAAGAAATCGATCCACGACCAACTAGCAGGTAACAAAGGGGAGATCCCACTTTGGACACCAGTATCAGCAGGTTGCCCATTTGCAGGCCGTTGTACTCACGCGATGGACAAGTGTAAAGAACAGCTGCCAGGAGTTACACAGTTAGCTGATAACCACTTTGTACGTTGTTACCTACACGAAAGCTAAGCAATAAAGTCCAAGTTAGGGTCTGCGGACCCTAACTATTTATATCCAAAACATTCAAGTACCTAGCCAATAGAAACTAGGACTGTCGGAGAATATTGATGCTGTTATTGACCAACCATATTGGCTATGAGTCCACAGGCCCAAAGCAAGCTATCTTACAAACAAAGAAAGCTCGTCTATCGAGCACTACGGCTTTACTCGTCTGTGCAGACAATCATATGACTGTCGGAAGTTTTGATGTGGTTAAACAAGGCCGCGTAGCAAATTGGCATCAAGGGCAATTCTTCACTATCGATTTCAGTTCAGTTACTGAATCTGGTCGCTACTACCTACGTTTTGACAACCTGCGTTCAGAAGTATTTGAGATTGGTAGCAACCTATTAATGAACCACACATTCTCTGATGTGCTTCATTACTTTAAGTCACAACGCTGTGGCGGTATTTTCGACAAAAAAGATCGACAAGCACAAATTCTAAGTACCGACAGATACGTCGATGTCCACGGAGGATGGTATGACGCATCAGGAGATGTCAGTAAGTATTTTAGCCACCTGTCTTATGGTAACTACCTAAACCCACAACAAATTCCAATGGTCGTTTGGAACATGCTAAAAAGTGCACGCTTGACTAGCCATAACCCAGACTTCCCGAAATTCTCCATGACTCGTCTAACGGAAGAGGCTCTGTTCGGTGCCGACTTCTTAGTGCGTATGCAAGACGCCGACGGATACTTCTATATGACGGTATTCGACAAATGGAGCAAAGATATCAATCAGCGCGACATCTGCGCTTATGCGACTCAAGATGGTCATAAATCAACGGACTTACAGGCGGGCTACCGACAAGGTGCCGGCGTAGCTATTGCAGCATTGGCTGCTGCATCTGAGCTTGAAGCCTCTGGCAGTTACTCTAGCCAAACCTACCTTGATACAGCTGCGAAAGGCTATTGGCACCTTAAAGAACACAACCTTCAGTACCTAAACGATGGCGAAGAGAACATCATCGATGAGTATTGCGCCCTACTCGCAGCCAATGAGCTGTATCGCGTAACTCAAGACCAGCAATACCTAACAGAAGCAAGAGCTTGGGCGACTCGCTTAATCTCTCGCCAACAGTCAGATAATTCATTTGAGCACTTCTGGTCTGCAAATTCTGATGGCTCTCGCCCATACTTTCATGCAGCAGAAGCTGGCCTTCCGGTGATTGCGCTATGCGAATACATCGACAACGAAACCAATGCTGAATTAAAAGAACAGGCTCGCACAGCTGTTGAGCAAGCTTGCCAGTTCGAAATCAACATTACCGACAAAGTCACCAACCCATTCGGCTACCCAAGACAGTACGTTAAATCTGTCGATGGTGATAAACGTGATGCCTTCTTCGTCGCTCAACAGAATGAGACAGGTTACTGGTGGCAAGGTGAAAATGCTCGCCTTGGTTCACTCGCAACCATGGCTTACCTAGTTCAACCGCACATTAAGGATAATGACCTTCAACAGCGTCTAATCCAGCTTTCACAAAACAGCCTTGATTGGATCTTAGGCCTCAACCCATACCACATGTGCATGCTCGATGGTCACGGCCATAACAACCCAGACTACCTACCTCAGCTTGGTTTCTTCAATGCAAAAGGTGGTGTCTGCAACGGTATCACGGCTGGTTTCGAAGACGAACAAGACATCGCATTCAACCCACCAGCACAGAAAGACGACATGCTTCAAAACTGGCGCTGGGGTGAACAATGGATCCCTCACGGCGCTTGGTTCCTATTGGCAACGGCTTCGCAATTCAACTTCCTAGCACAAAGTAAGGAGCAATAATCATGACTCTTTACTACGTAGGTATTGATGGTGGAGGCACTTCTTGTCGAGCTCGAATTCGCGATGACCAAGGCAAGCTGGTTGGTGAAGCAAAGAGTGGCAGTGCCAACATTCTACTGGGTGTTGATGTTGCAATGAACTCTATCGTTGACGCCATCACCAAAGCCGCACAACAAAGCCAACTCGACTCTAACGATTTTTCTAATATGCATGTTGGTTTGGCGCTAGCTGGCGCAGAGCAAAAGTCGGCATGGTTCGACTTCATGGTACAAGCTCACCCTTTCGCAAGTATGACACTCAATACAGACGCCTATGGTGCATGTATTGGTGCACATAATGGCCAAGACGGCGCAATCATGATTGGTGGTACAGGTTCATGTGGTATCTACCTGAACGACGGCGAGCAACATGTGGTTGGCGGTCGTGAATTCCCAATTTCAGACCAAGGCGGCGGCGCAGTGATGGGCCTTCGTTTAATTCAGCAAGTTCTACTCGCTGAAGATGGCATTCGCAACAAAACCGCGCTGATCAAACACGTTATGAATCATTTCAATAATGATGTTGATGCGATCGTGGCGTGGTCAAAAGGCGCGATTCCAAAAGATTACGGTCAATTTTCTCCAGTTATTTTTCAACTGGCAAATGAAGGTGATGAACTGGCTATCGAGATGCTCAAGCAAACCGCTGCTGATATCGAAATGTTTGTCTTAGCACTACACCGAAAAGGCGCTGACAAGGTGTGCTTAATGGGAAGTATCGCTGAACGCATTCACAACTGGCTATCGCCACCAGTACAACAATGGATCGTTAAACCTCAATTCGACGCTATCGAAGGCGCGTTGATGTTTGCCGGGAAATCACAACACAACTTGTATCAACAGGCTTAGCAGGGAAGTTATATGAATTATCGCATCGACTTAGCTGTTCTTTCTGAACAAAAAAATAACTGCCGATTCGGCCTTACGGTACATAACTTAAGTGACCTCGACGTACAAGATTGGTCACTGCATTTTGCCTTTGACCGATTCATCCTTCCTGAGAGTTTGTCGCAAGGTGAATTGACTCAAGTAGGAAGCTTTTGCTCGTTCAAACCAAATTCGCCAGTGTTAAAAGCCAATAACCATTTCTACCTTGAATTCAGTATTCAAAGCGCACCATTCCGCTTCTATTCTGATGGCCTTAACGATGCCTTTATCCAGTCACATCATGATGGGGAAACATCGGTACTGCCTGTCGCGATATCACCCATTGTTTTGGCTTCGCCATACCGTGAACGCAATCAAATTCCTGAAGTGAACGCAGCTCAAGTGGCATTGATTCCTCAGCCGAATCAGATCGAATTTCAGCAAGGTAGTTTCGCGCTAAGTAGCTTCGCGCTAAATAACGACTGCAGAATTGAGGTTCAATCTCATCTTGCTGATAAGGCTGTCTCTTGGCTGCAACAAGAATTGCTCTCGACCTTTGAGTTATCTCTTTCGACCACGCTTTCAACTGAACTTTCAAAAGACGAAAGCGGCGGCATTCTATTTCGCAGCAACCCGACGTTAGATGAAGCCGAATACAAGCTGACCATCACTGCACAACAGATTACTGCTGAATCAGGCAGCCAATCGGGCTTTACACACGCTGTGGCAAGCTTGATCCAATTAGTTCAACAACTGGACGCAGAGAACCTCTCTCTACCATGTTGCAAAATCGCCGATCAACCTCGATTTAAGTACCGCGGCATGATGTTGGATTGCGCTCGTCACTTCCACTCAGTCGATCAAGTGAAGCGTTTGATCAACCAACTGGCGCAGTACAAATTCAACGTTTTTCACTGGCACCTAACCGATGATGAAGGCTGGAGAATTGAGATCAAGAGCCTGCCTCAGCTAACAGAAATTGGCGCTTGGCGTGGTCCTGATCATGCATTAGAACCGCAATACACCCACATTTCTGACAACTATGGCGGCTTCTACACACAACAACAGATTCGCGAAGTCATTAAATATGCAGAGCAACGCAGCATCACGGTGATCCCAGAGATCGATATCCCGGGACACTGTCGCGCCGCAATCAAATCACTGCCAGACATGCTAGTTGAGCAAGCAGACACCACACAATACAAAAGCATTCAGCACTACAACGACAACGTGCTAAATCCAGGTTTACCGGGTACTTACCAATTCCTAGATGCCGTTATTGAAGAAGTGGCAGAGCTTTTCCCTAGCGAATTGATCCACATGGGCGCAGATGAAGTGCCACCAGGAGTGTGGAGCAACAGCCCTGCTGCTCAAGCTCTGATGAAAGAGCATCAATATAAAGACAGCAAAGACTTGCAAGGTCACCTATTCCGTTATGCCGAGAACAAACTCAAGCAACTTGGCAAGCGCATGGTGGGCTGGGAAGAAGCGCAACACGGCGACAAAGTCAGTAAAGAGACCATCATCTACTCGTGGCTCAGTGAAGAAGCTGCAGTGAATTGCGCTCGCCAAGGCTTTGATGTGGTGCTGCAACCGGCACAATTTACCTATCTCGACATGACCCAAGATTATGCACCGGAAGAACCGGGTGTAGATTGGGCTGCTGTCATCCCATTAGAACAAGCTTATACCTACGAAGCGCTTGCTGAAATATCCGACACCGACCCAATTCGTAAGCGGATCCGCGGAATTCAGTGTGCTCTATGGTGTGAGATCGTCACCAACCAAAAGCGTATGGATTACATGGTATTCCCAAGAATTAGCGCTTTAGCTGAAGGATGTTGGACACATAAAAACAACCGAAACTGGCTAGATTACCTATCTCGCCTAAAGGGCCACCTGCCATTACTCGACAGACTCAATGTTGATTATCGCAACCCTTGGAAAGCTCAATAAAACAAAATCAAAGCGACACTCATATCGAGCGGTTGCTAACTAAAATTAAGTTGCTGACTCAAATTAAGGTGCTCAGTCAAATAAGACTCAGCATCACTATTTAAAAATTAGCTGCATAGATGCAGTTTGTTAAAAAGGAAATGACAATGAAATACGGCTATTTCGATAACGACAATCGCGAATACGTCATCACTCGCCCTGATGTACCAGCTCCTTGGACCAACTACCTAGGTACTGAAAAGTTTTGTACCGTAATTTCGCACAATGCGGGCGGTTACTCGTTCTACAATTCTCCGGAATACAACCGTGTTACTAAATTCCGTCCAAACGGCACCTTCGACCGTCCAGGACACTATGTTTACCTGCGTGATGATGAGACAGGTGATTACTGGTCTATCTCTTGGCAGCCTGTGGCAAAAAGCCTAGATGAAGCGAACTACGAAGTACGCCATGGCCTGTCATACTCTAAGTTCAAGTGTGAATACAGTGGTATTACCGCAACTAAAACGCTATTCGTTCCTAAGGGAGAAGATGCTGAAGTTTGGGATGTCGTACTGAAGAACAACACTGACAAACCAAGAACCATCAGCACATTCTCGTTCGTTGAGTTCTCTTTCAGCCACATTCAATCAGACAACCAGAACCATCAGATGTCCTTGTACTCTGCGGGCACGTCTTACCAAGAAGGTGTTCTGGAATACGACTTGTACTACAACACCAACGACTTTGAAGGCTTCTACTACCTAGCGTCAACCTTCTCACCAGACAGCTATGATGGCCAACGTGACAACTTCCTTGGCATGTACCGTGATGAAGCAAACCCAATTGCGGTTGAAAATGGCAAGTGTTCTAACAGCGCTCAAACCTGTTACAACCATTGTGGTTCTCTGCACAAGCAATTTACGATTCAACCGGGTGAAGAAGTTCGCTTTGCGTATGTATTAGGTATCGGTAAAGGCAACGGTGAACGCCTACGCGAGAAGTACCAAGATACAGCAAACGTAGATGCCGCTTTCCAAGGCATCAAAGATCACTGGGACGAGCGTTGCAACAAATTCCAAGTTAAGTCGCCAAACGAAGGCTTAGACACCATGATCAACACGTGGACGCTATACCAAGCGGAAACCTGTGTGGTTTGGTCGCGCTTTGCATCCTTCATTGAAGTCGGTGGCCGTACTGGCCTTGGTTACCGTGATACGGCGCAAGACGCGATCTCAGTACCTCATGCCAACCCACAAATGACCAAGAAACGTATTATCGATCTGCTTCGTGGCCAAGTCAAAGCGGGCTACGGTCTACACTTGTTCGATCCTGACTGGTTCGATCCAGAGAAAGCAGACGTTGAGCCTTCAAAATCGCCAACGGTTGTTCCAACACCGTCAGACGACGACAAGATCCACGGCATTGACGATACCTGTTCTGATGATCACTTATGGATCGTGCCAACCATCATCAAGTACGTGATGGAAACCGGTGAACACGATTTCTTTGACGAAGTGATTCCATACGCAGATGGGGGTGAAGCAACGGTTTACGAGCACATGAAAGCGGCGCTGAATTTCTCTGCAGAATACGTAGGGCAAACCGGTATCTGTAAAGGTCTTCGCGCAGACTGGAATGACTGTTTGAACCTAGGTGGTGGTGAATCTTCAATGGTTTCATTCCTACACTTCTGGGCGCTACAAGAATTCTTAGACCTAGCTAAGTTCCGTAATAACGATGCTGACGTTACTAAATACACTGAAATGGCAGCGAACGTTCGCGAAGCGTGTGAAACGCACCTTTGGGATGACGAGGGTGGCTGGTACATCCGTGGTCTGACTAAAAATGGCGACAAGATCGGTACCGCTCAACAAGCTGAAGGTCGTGTGCACCTTGAGTCAAACACGCTAGCGGTTCTATCTGGCGCGGTATCTCAAGAGCGTGGCGAGAAAGCGATGGACGCTGTCGATGAGAACCTTTTCTCAGAATATGGCCTGCACCTAAACTCTCCTTCATTCGCAACACCAAACGACGATATCGGTTTCGTAACTCGCGTTTACCAAGGCGTTAAAGAGAATGGTGCAATCTTCTCTCACCCGAATCCATGGGCTTGGGTAGCAGAAGCGAAGCTAGGTCGTGGTGACCGTGCTATGAAGTTCTACGACGCACTTAACCCGTACAACCAAAACGACATGATTGAAACGCGTTACGCAGAACCATACTCGTACGTGCAGTTCATCATGGGTAAAGATCACCAAGACCATGGTCGTGCAAACCACCCTTGGTTAACAGGTACCTCTGGTTGGGCTTACTTCGCGGTAACCAACTTCATTCTTGGTGTTCGTACAGGCTTTGAAGGCTTAACAGTTGATCCATGTATCCCGACTGATTGGCCAGAGTTCGAGGTTACTCGTCAATGGCGTGGCGCGACTTACAACATCACCGTGCAGAACCCGAATGCGGTAAGCAAAGGTGTTGCCTCTATCACTATCAACGGTGAACAGGTTGAAGGCGCAATCCCGGTACAAGCGGAAGGCAGCGTGAACGAAGTTATCGTTGTTCTAGGCTAGTCACTCAATTTGACGAACAGCTCCTGTCTCAAGCCTTCCGGTTTGAGACAGTGAGACTAAAAGGATTTTCTAATGATTAAATTTGGTACAGGTGGCTGGCGCGCGTTTATTGGTGAAGAGTTCACTAGAGAAAACGTACGCTTAGTAGCGCAAGCACTAGCAAACATCATCAACAATGAAGGAGCGGCAAAGAACGGATTTGTGATCGGCTATGACCGCCGCTTCCTTTCAGATAAAGCCGCGTGTTGGTTTGCTGAAGTGTTGGCCGCTAACAATATCAAAGTAAGCTTTATCGACAAATTCGTTCCTACTCCTATCGTGATGTTCCAAGCGAAAGAGATGGGATGTATTTACTCTGCGTGTATTACCGCTTCTCACAACCCAGCGGACTATAACGGCATCAAGATCTTCATTGAAGGTGGCCGTGATGCTGATGAGATCATCACAGAAAAGATCGAACAACAGATTTCGACCCTAACCAGTGAAGATGTCGTCAGAGTCGATTTTGAACAAGCATTAAACGACAAAGAAATTGAGATCATCAATCCGATGAACGCCTTTGTTGACTCAATCATCAATGCTATTGATATCGAATCGATTAAGAAAGCCAACCTAAAAGTCCTGATTGACCCGATGTTTGGTGTGGCGAAAAACGCACTTCAAACCGTTCTAATCAGTGCCCGCTGTGATGTCGACGTAATCAACGATGGTAAGAACCCAGATTTCGGGGGCCTAATGCCATCTCCTAATGCAGCTACGCTCTACCGATTGAAGCATTTGGTAGCAGCAGAAGGCTATGACATTGGTATTGGTACCGATGGCGATGCCGACCGTTTAGGCATCATCGATGAGAAAGGTCACTTCATTCACCCTAACGAAGTGTTACTGCTTCTTTACTACTACTTATTGGAATACAAAGGCTGGAAAGGCTCTGTAGTGCGTAACATCGCCACCACACATCTGCTCGACAAAGTAGCGGCAGATCATGGTGAGAAGAGCTTTGAGGTTCCTGTAGGCTTTAAGCATATCAGCTCTCAAATGGAAGCCGATGATTCACTGATTGGCGGTGAAAGCTCTGGCGGTTTAACTATTCGAGGTCACATCAAAGGTAAGGATGGCGTGTTCGCATCGAGCTTACTGGTTGAGATGATCAGTGTGACAGGTAAGAAACTCTCTGAGCTGCTTGATGAAATCTACTCTAAGTATGGCTATGCGTATACGGCAGAAGGCGATTGCAAGTTTAAACCTTCAGAGAAGGAAGCGCTCTACACCAAGATCTACGTCGAAAAACAACTGCCTGAATTTGAATACGAAATTGAAAAAGTCAGCTATGAAGATGGTGCCAAGGTGTACTTCAAGAATGGCGGCTGGGTGATTGCTCGTTTCTCAGGAACTGAGCCATTGCTACGAATCTTCGCTGAAATGGAAGATAAAGACACTGCAGAACATGTTCTTCAAAAAGTGAAAGACTTCCTCTCTCTATAGGCTTATAGAGCGCAGCAGTCTTGTATGGGACTTAACAAATCACTGCCTTGTTAACCCCTATAGATGAAGAACTTTTGCCCAGTACTTTCGATTAAAGTGCTGGGCTTTTTTATGGTTCATCACGAATTAGCGGTACTATGAGTTGTACCTAATTAGAAAGCCAATACGCCTTTGGTATCCACTTTTACGTTGACCGGCATACCAACTTCAAGCGCTTCTGACGAGGTTGCCAATAGCTTTTGACCATGTGCTTCAATAACATAACGACAGTGGTCGCCCATAAATTGCTGTTCTAGCACTGAAATAGCACTGTCTTGTTCGTAACTAGCTTGGATATGCTGTGGTCTTAAAAGAAGCTCACACGCACTGCCAAATTCAATCTCCGTTTGTGGTTTAGCTTCAACCACACCTAAGCTGGTTTCAAACTCCAGCTCTGAAATACGCTGTGCATTGAGGTAACTGCCGCCGCCCAAAAAGTCTGCAACAAACTTACTCGAAGGGTGGAAATAAAGCTCCGATGCCGAACCATACTGTTCAATCACACCATGGTTCATTACTGCCATCTTGTCTGCAAACGCGAACGCCTCTTCACGACTGTGAGTCACAAAAATAGCCGTCACACCCTGCTTCTTAAATATTTTACGAATCTGAGAGATCAACTCATGGCGAACCTGAGTATCGATATTTGAGAAAGGTTCATCCAATAACAATAAATCTGGCTTGTATGCTAAAGAACGAGCAATCGCTACGCGCTGCTGTTGACCACCAGAAAGTTGATGTGGGTATCGGTCACCGAATTCATCTAAATGAACCAGCTCCAACATCTCTTGGACTTTCTCTTTCTTTTGCTGATCAGAGAGATCTTTAAGGCCAAAACCAACATTCTGGTTTACCGTCAGGTGCGGAAACAGGGCGTAATCTTGGAAAATCATACCGATGTTTCGTTGCTCTGGTGGCAACCAATTATCACCATCATCAATGGTTTGACAGTTCAAGCTCATGATTCCGCTACTTAATGGAAGCAGCCCTGCAACCGCCTTAAGCAAAGTTGTTTTTCCGCAGCCACTGGCACCAAGAAGACAAACAATTTCACCATGCTCAACTTCTAACGAGAGCGATTCCAAGATGGTTTGCGACTCATATTTGCAAGTCAGATCTTTAATTGATAATGCACAACTCATTAGTGTTTCTGCTCCAAAGAACGGTTAACGATGATCAGAGGAATTAAACCCACCAACACCAATAATACAGCAGGCATTGCCGCCAACTCTAGGTGCTCATCTGAGGCATAGTTATATACATAGGTCGCCAATGTTTCGAAGTTGAAAGGACGTAACAGCAATGCCGCATTTAGCTCTTTCATTGATTCGATAAACACCAGTAAACCTGCGATCAACGCGCCGCGTTTAATCAAAGGCAAATGGACACGACGTAACATCTGGTTGGTATTACAACCCATAGTTTTAGAAGCCATATCCAATGAAGGAGATACTTTACTCAAGCTACTTTCGATACTGCCGATCGCCACTGCAGAAAAACGCACGACCATTGCAAAGATAAGCGCAAACATGGAACCAGAGAAGATCAAACCAGGTCGTCCCCACTCCATCACTTTAGCGATGTCATTGACCAAGTGATCCATAAACAACACAGGTACCATCACGCCAATCGCTAACACCGTGCCAGGAACGGCATAGCCCATCGAAGCAATACGCATGTAAGCCTGATTTTTCTTACTTGGGCTAACACGCTGATTAAAGTTCACAATCATCGCAATGATAACGCCAATAATCGCCGCGACTACTGACACATAAAGGCTGTTAACCGCATACTCTCTGAATTCAGGCGTCCAGCTTTGCGCAAAGTATTTGTAGGCATAGATCATCAACTGACCGAGAGGAAACAAGAATGCAACGCACACTAATCCCCAACACCAGAACAGTGCCAACCATTTTTTCCAACCGGACAAGTCGTAGCGAAAGTCTTCACGACTGCTGAATTGATTCTGGAACAGTTTCTGTTTACGACGGCTATAGCGCTCTGAACTCAACAGTAGGATCACGATAACCAGCATAATTGCCGATATTTTCGCTGCAGCCGTTAAACTTGAGTAACCTAACCAGGTATCGTAAACCGCTGTCGTTAAAGTGTTGACTGCAAAGTAACTCACGGTACCAAAGTCACCGATGGTTTCCATTGCGACAAGCGATAGACCTACCGCCATAGAAGGACGAACAAGCGGTAAAGAGATACGACGAAAGCTTTCCCAAGGTGAGCATTTTAGCAACCGAGCGGATTGCAATAAGGAGACGTTTTGCTCCATAAATGCCGCGCGGCACAACAAGTAAACATACGGGTAAAGAACGAGGGACAGAACAATAATGGCACCCGATAACGTTCTAATGTCCGGGAACCAATACTCACCGGGGCCCCACCCAGTCAGATCTCGCAGTAGCACTTGAACAGGGCCTGCAAAGTCGAACCAATCGGTAAAGATATACCCGACAATATAGCCTGGCATAGCTAATGGCAGTACCAGTGCCCACTGTAAAACACGCTCACCCGGCACACGGCACATTGCCATAATCCAAGCAGACGGAATACCAAAAACTAAAGACAGGAACATGGTTCCTATGACTAAAACCACCGTATTGTAAGCATAGGTGGGCATCACTGTGGACATCAGATGAGAAAATAGCTCATCTGTTTCTCCAACAGCCGTCGTAAAAATCGCTAAGATCGGTAAAACCAGCAATACTGCAATAATGCCGCTACTGGTGTTCCATAAATAATTCTTTTCTTTCATCGCCTAACTACAACGAGGCTTAATGAAACACAAGTGCATTTGCAAATACATCTCATATCCTTTTAATGGTGGGGTTATTTATACCCATATACTGTAACGACTTCAAGGTGAGATGCTAATAACTCAAGGGATCAACGACGAGCTTTGTATCAAAAAGTGATTTTCCAAAAACAAACAACCCCAAGTGACCGAAAATGGCGACTTGAGGTTGTCATTTTACTTGGGCCGAAGCCTACAGTAATAAATTAAAGATCGAACTTAACTTCATCTAATAACTTGATTGCTGCTGCGTGGTGGTCAGCGATCTGGTCTAGAGAAATTGTATCAGCTTTGAATTCACCCCATGAAGCAACAAGCTCAGAAGGTTTAACGTCTGCTTTCACTGGGTATTCGTAGTTTACTTCTGCGTACATGCTTTGCGCTGTGTTACCAGATAGGAATTCCATTAGCTTAACGGCATTCTCTTCATTTGGAGAGTATTTAGCCATTGCCATACCAGAGATATTCACGTGAGTACCTGTTGTCTCTTGGTTAGGGAAGTTAATGTAAACAGAGTCAGCCCAAGCTTTTTGCTCTTTATCGTTAACCATCTTACCTAGGTAGTAGCTGTTGCCAAGAGCAACATCACATAGACCTTCTTTAATCGCTTTAACTTGTGCGCGATCGTTACCTTGAGGCTTACGTGCTAGGTTTGCTTTTACGCCTTCTAGCCACTCTTTCGTTTCAGCTTCACCTTTGTGAGCGATCATCGAAGATACTAGAGAAACATTGTATGGGTGCTTACCGCTACGAGTACAGATTTTGCCTTTAAATTCAGGCTTAGTTAGATCTTCGTAAGTGAACTCTTCGCCTAGACGACCAACACGGTCACGTGAAGAATAAACGCTACGCGTACGAGTTGTTAGAGCAAACCACTCGTTAGCAGTATCTTGGTACTGAGCAGGGATGTTCTTTTCAAGTACATCACTTTCAACAGACTGAACTAGACCTTGTTTAGTTAGTTCAGATAAACGACTGATATCGACAGTTAATACAACGTCAGCTGGGCTGTATTCACCCTCTTGCGCTAACTTCTCTGCTAAACCTTTTTTAGCAAACTTAACGTTTACTTTAATGCCAGTCTCTTTAGTGAATTCCTTGAACATAGGCTCAACTAGGAAAGGTTGACGGTAAGAGTATACGTTCACTTCTTCCGCAGCCATTGCTGTCGGGGCAATCACACTACACGCTAGAGCTGAAAGTGTTAGCAGTTTTTTCATTGTAAAATCCTTTATATCGAAATGATAATCTATATCAGTTGCGTTATTATATTCATCAGTAACATAATTACAATGATGTCCGACAAAAAATTCGTCTACTCAGCACCATCAAGCTCGCACTTTTGTAACAATGTATTTCAAGAGATATTCATATCATCTCCTATTCAAAATACTCGCTCACTCTCTCTTGAAAGATCATTGTTGCTTAGACATAAATAACAAGAAACCCCATAACCAATGGTTATGGGGTTTCTTAAACTAGCTTACTCTTTGTCTACATTAAGCTTTATTCTTTGATTACTTTACTGATACAAATTCAGGGTAAGCGCCAACACCACAATCGTGCATGTCCATACCTTCTAGTTCTTCATCTTCGGTTACACGGATACCAATTGTTGCTTTAAGCACTGCCCATACCGCTAGGCTAGCTCCGAATACCCATGCAAAGATTACTGCTGCACCCAATAGTTGAGCACCAAACGTTGCATCCGCGTTGCTTAGAGGCACAGCCATTAGACCGAAGAAGCCACATACACCGTGAACTGAGATAGCACCCACTGGATCATCAATCTTCACTTTATCTAGAGCAATGATGCTGAATACAACCAAGGCACCAGATACCGAACCAATCGCTACAGAAAATAAAGGTGATGGTGATAGAGGGTCTGCAGTGATTGCTACTAGGCCAGCTAACGCACCGTTAAGAATCATTGTTAAGTCTGCTTTACCCCAAGTTGTTTTACATACTAGTAATGCTGCGATTGCGCCAGCTGCTGCTGCTGCGTTGGTGTTAAGGAAGATCTGGCCAACCGCTGTCGCGTTTTCAAAGTCTGAAACCATTAGCTGAGAACCGCCGTTGAAGCCGAACCAACCAAACCATAAGATGAACGTACCTAATGTTGCTAACGGCATGTTTGAACCAGGGATTGGGTAGATTTCACCATTTTTACCGTATTTACCTCGACGAGCACCGAGTAACAATACGCCAGCAAGCGCAGCCGAAGCACCAGCCATATGCACGATACCTGAACCTGCGAAATCACTGAAGCCTGCTTCTGATAGGAAGCCACCACCCCAAGTCCAGTAACCTTCCATTGGGTAGATAAACGCTGTTAGAACCACAGAGAAGATAAGGAATGACCAAAGCTTCATACGCTCAGCCACTGCGCCCGAAACGACCGACATTGCCGTTGCAACGAACACAACTTGGAAGAAGAAGTCAGATTCTAGTGAATGGTCTGCGCCTTCACCTTGAGTACCAATTAAAGTACCGAATGAAGGTAACCAACCACCTTCACCGTTATCTACGTACATAATGTTGTAGCCAACCACTAAGAAAGTCGTACAAGCAATAGCGTATAAACAGATGTTCTTGGTTAAAATTTCTGTGGTGTTCTTTGAACGAACTAGGCCAGCTTCAAGCATTGCAAAGCCTGCTGCCATCCACATGACTAACGCACCTGAAATGAGGAAGAAAAAAGTGTCTAGTGCGTAACGTAGTTCCATTACTGTTGTCGTAAGTTCCATATTAAAGTCTCCAGTCCTTGTAATTCTTTAAAGTGCTTCAGCATCCATTTCACCAGTACGAATACGTACGGCTTGGCTTAGGTCATACACAAAAATTTTGCCATCACCGATTTTTCCGGTATGTGCTGCTTGGCTAATCGCTTCAACAACTCGGTCAACGTTTTCAGCTTGGGTAGCAATCTCTAGCTTCACTTTTGGTAAGAAATCCACTTGGTACTCCGCACCACGATACAATTCAGTGTGTCCCTTCTGACGACCAAAACCTTTCACTTCAGAAACTGTCATACCTTCAATACCCACATCAGAGAGCGCTTCGCGTACATCGTCTAATTTGAATGGCTTAACAATGGCATTTATTAATTTCATATTCGTTCCTTAAATTCTTCACTTAATCCGTTAATTCTCTTATTACAATCCAAGTAGCGTGCCAAAACGTTAAGTCATTGATTTTAAATAATATGAAAATGATAAGGTCATAAAAACGAAAAAGGCCGCACCAATATGGTGCGGCCTTTTCACTATCTTAATGCGTTGCGCTATTGTTGCTCCAGTTTTGGGCAACCAAGCCTTCAAAGCTCTAAATGACTTAAGAATAGGGGCTAACTAGCGAGTAGAAAGTTAGACCTTAATAGCCTAAAAAGTCCATCCAGCGTTCGATAAGCCGCTCGAAATCATCGATTCCACAGCTTGCTTGGCTTTCACAGTTATAGAAGTCGAATTCACTGCCCTCTTCCATCTCTTGCTCATGCGCTAACACGTTTTCCTGAATCGTTACGTCATCTTCATTGATAGCAAGGCTGATCTCTTTGCCAAGCAGCGTCACTTCATTACTCAGATCCTGTCGAGATTGTTCAATCAACGCCATCACGTGATCCAGTTTCTGCTTATCTTTCCCAATCTCTTCTTGAAGCCAGCGGCCAACAATTTCATGACCCATGCTGCACTTTACATAGTACTCGCCCATTAAAGTGTTTCGTGTAAATTCAAATTCCATAAAGGCTCCGCGCACTAATGACAGATAGGGTAAAAAATGAGGCGAGAGTATATAGCGAAGTCTACGAGAGATCGAGTCGCTCGTAAACTAACATTCAGACATAAAAAAACGCCTACCGAAGTAGACGCTCTATCATTTGGGTTCCTCTAAATAGTTGGAGTTGCAGCTAGGCGACAAGTACGTTCATCCCTATGAGCATAGAAGCTCTATGTGATTAGGGTGAACGTACGCAGTCAACAACGCTGCAGCTACAAATATAACGAGGAACTAAGCTGGCTCTTGGAAGATAACGGTATCTGCTTTTTCCGTGTACTGACCCATTTTATGGAAGTTCAGGTAACGGTATGTATCAGCAGCGGTTGCATTGATCTTCTCAGCGTACTCTAGGTACTCTTCTTTCGTTGGGATACGACCAAGAATCGCACCAACAGCAGAAAGCTCAGCAGAAGCTAGGTAAACGTTCGCACCATTACCCAAACGGTTCGGGAAGTTACGTGTTGACGTCGACATAACCGTCGAAGCATCAGCAACACGAGCTTGGTTACCCATACATAGTGAACAGCCAGGAGTTTCGATACGTACCCCAGCACGACCGAAGATGCCGTAGTAGCCTTCTTCTGTCAGTTGGTCTTTATCCATCTTCGTTGGCGGAGCAACCCATAGGCGAGTATTTAGTGAGCCGTTAAACTCTTCTAACATCTTACCTGCAGCGCGGAAGTGACCAATGTTGGTCATACAAGAACCGATGAACACTTCTTGAATCTCTGTCCCTTGAACATCAGAAAGAAGACGAGCATCATCTGGATCGTTTGGCGCACATAGGATTGGTTGGTCAATATCAGCAAGATCAATCTCGATAACATGTGCGTATTCCGCATCTGAATCAGCAGATAGCAACTCAGGATTCGCTACCCACTCTTCCATTGCCGTAATACGACGCTCAATCGTACGAACATCACCGTAACCTTCAGCAATCATCCACTTAAGCATAACGATATTCGAGTTCAGGTACTCATCGATAGACTCTTGAGACAGCTTAACAGTACAACCTGCAGCTGAACGCTCAGCAGATGCATCAGAAAGCTCAAATGCTTGCTCTACAGACAGGTGTTCAACACCTTCAATTTCTAGTACACGACCAGAGAATTCGTTGATCTTACCTGCTTTCTCAACAGTTAGTAGACCTTGCTTGATACCGTAAAGTGGAATGGCATGTACTAGGTCACGTAACGTGATACCCGGTTGCATTTCACCTTTAAAGCGAACCAAGATAGATTCAGGCATATCAAGAGGCATAACGCCTGTTGCCGCCGCAAATGCGACCAAGCCAGAACCCGCAGGGAATGAAATACCAAGAGGGAAACGAGTATGCGAGTCACCACCTGTACCTACAGTATCAGGAAGAAGCATACGGTTTAACCATGAGTGGATAACACCATCACCCGGACGAAGTGAAACACCCGCACGGTTCATGATGAAATCAGGTAGCGTATGGTGAGTGTTTACATCAACCGGTTTAGGGTATGCAGATGTGTGACAGAAAGACTGCATTACAAGGTCTGCTGAGAAACCAAGACACGCCAGATCTTTAAGTTCATCACGAGTCATAGGACCCGTAGTATCTTGAGAACCCACAGTCGTCATTTTAGGTTCACAGTACTGACCAGCACGTACACCTTCAACGCCACACGCTTTACCTACCATCTTCTGAGCTAGCGTGTAGCCTTTATCAGAAGCTAATGGATCGATTGGTTTAGCAAACAGGTCTGTTTCAGCTAGGCCTAGAGCATCACGAGCACGACCTGTTAGGCCACGACCAATGATCAGTGGAATACGGCCACCAGCACGAACTTCGTCTAGCAAAACTTTGCCTAGTTCAAAGTTTGAAATCACAGCACCGTTCTTATGAACAACACCTTCGTACGGGTAGATATCAATGATATCGCCCATGTTCATGTCTTGTACGTTCAGTTCAATGGGTAGTGCGCCTGAATCTTCCATTGTGTTGTAGAAGATTGGTGCAATTTTACCACCAAGACAAACACCGCCAGTACGCTTGTTTGGTACGAATGGGATATCTTCACCCATAAACCAAAGCACTGAGTTCGTTGCCGATTTACGTGAAGAACCTGTACCAACAACATCACCAACGTAAGCCAGTTGAATGCCGTCTTTTTGCATTTCTTCAATCTGTTTGATTGGACCAACGTTACCCTGTTCGTCAGGAGTAATGCCATCACGTTCCATTTTCAGCATCGCTTTCGCGTGTACTGGGATATCAGGACGTGACCATGCATCAGGCGCTGGAGATAGGTCATCGGTGTTCGTTTCACCAGTGACTTTAAATACTTTAACGGTAATTTTTTCCGCTACTTTGTCTTTAGCTGTAAACCATTCAGCATCAGCCCAAGATTGAAGCACTTGTTGTGCTGAAGCATTACCTGCTTTCGCTTTCTCTTCGACATCGTAGAACGCATCGAACATAAGTAAAGTATGAGACAGGGCTTTAACAGCGATTGGAGCAAGTTCAGCGTCATCTAGTAGAGATACTAGAGATTCGATGTTGTAACCGCCTTGCATAGTACCAAGCAGTTGTGCAGCTTTTGCTTTGCTTACTAGTGGAGATGTCACTTCACCTTTAGTGATAGCCGTAAGAAAGCCCGCTTTTACATAAGCAGCTTCATCTACACCCGGTGGAATGCGGTTTTCTAGTAGGTCAAGAATGATTTCTTCTTCACCTTGAGGTGGATTCTTCAGAAGTTCAACTAGGCCAGCTACCTGCTCAGCACCTAGTGGTTTTGGAACAACTCCCTCGGCAGCACGTTCTTCGACGTGTTTACGGTAGGCTTCAAGCACGACTTTTTTCCTCTCATTGCGGTTCACTTCTTACCTTCATAATTGTTAGTAAAATAAAGAAGTGAACATCCTTGGAAACTTGGCTCTCCATTGCCATTTTTGTCATTCAATTTGTATTGATGAGCGGCGTCATAGAGGCCAAACTGTGGGCGATAGAATAGCAAATTTAACGTTAAATTAAAATCTTATCATTTTGACCAACATAGCAAGTTAAGACGAAAGTCCCACTATTTTTGCCTAATTACGCAGTTAAACGGCTACTCTACGCATGATTATTTGTAGGAAGTACCGACAATCAAATAGACCGAATCATAGTTATCTTCAGTTCGGCCATAAGCCAAAATGATCGGTCCTATTGGCGAATCGACACCTGCAAAAACAGAACCTGCGGTGTACATTGGTGCTTCATCAATGGTTAAATCATTGTTCGACCAAACACCACCATGTTCTATGGATGCACCTACGTAGAACGGTGATTTAAAGAGGCCGAAGTCATTTTCAAACCACTTATAACGATAGATAAGGCTGGTGTAGGCCAAGTTCTGACCTATCATACTATTCCTTGGAATACCTGACAGGTTTAAGAAACCGCCAAGCTCTTTGGGGTCGATTGGAAAAATCGAGTTCTTACTCTCTACAATACCGTAATCAAGCTTTGCGACTAAAGTATGCTTCTCAATACTCTTTGCTGCCATGAAATTAGCCGAAAACTCATAAACCGTATCGCTTTCAGCCCCTAGATCCGGGGTATCTCCAGACGTGTTGTCCTCAAAGTCATCATGGGAAACAAGATATTCTAAATCGACAAAGTAACCTTCCGTTGGCAAACTAAAATTATCTAAAGTATCGAGTCGATAACTAATAAACCCGCCTATACGTGTATACGCTCCGTTACCAAAAGATGGTAGCGAAGAAACCTCCAAACCCCCATCAGTATAACGAGCACCAAATTTCAGTTCTTGCCACAACGTCGGTTGATAGCCTAATGCCAATTCACCGACATATTCACTATAAGTCAGTGGGACATAGTCTGTAGTCGCCTCTAATGTCGGCTCTCCAACCTCCCCCTCAACCACTGACAAGTTTCTATTTTCCTTACTGTAAACAATCGATGCAGAAGTGAACAGTTTTTGACTCGAAAAGAAGGGCGAGTAAAGTTCCGCTTCAATTCGTTTGTCAGTACCCATCTCGACGTTAGTTCTTAGCTCTGCACCATGCTTATTAATATCGGTGAAGTTGGCAGAGACACCGATCGAGTACTGACTGGTAGTAGAGAAATCATCTTCAAGAAAGAATCGAAAGTTGAGGTAGTTTGGGCCCCAAGACTTTTCGTTCACATCGACTTGAAGTTGGTCTTCACCGTCAACGTTGTCAAATTCATAAGTGACCAACTCAAATCTATCCAGTGCATAGAGATCTTTCACTTTAGATTCGATTTCACTGGTTTTCAAAACCTCACCAGAATCAAGGTTTAAGCGGTTTTCGATCAACTTATCTGAATAGTGGGTGTTGTTGTTGATGACAACCCTATCGACGACAGTCTTATCGCCATGTTTCAGCTGTCTGCGTGCTTTTTGTTTGTCCTCGATATAATGCTGATAATCGGCATTTGAGAGTGACAGCTTAGAAAGCTCATCAGTATGCTGCTTAGCGGCTTCATAGCCCGCGAGGAAAGCCGATGGCATTTTATCAAAGTCAGTCGTCTCCATTTGCCCAACATCAGGACGCAGGAAAACATCATCATCAGTCAGTGTTTCAGCTTGCTCTTGAGTGCTGCGTTGGACCAAATAATTAGAGAGTTGGTCAGCTGCCGCTAGAAAATTCGTGAAGTCTTCTTTGCCTTTGTAATTGGTACTGATATCCACCGCAATGACGATGTCCGCGCCCATCGCTCTAGCAACGTCGACTGGCATATTATTGGTGACACCACCATCAACCAGCATTCGGCCATCTAATTCGTAAGGGGGAAGCGCGCCGGGAACTGACATACTGGCCATCATCGCATCAACAAGGTGACCATGGTCGATGACCACTTCTTCAAGCTCAATAATGTCGGTTGCGACTGAACGGTAGGGAATAGCAAGATGGTCAAAAGAGTCGAGTGGAGATAGGTTACCTGTGGTCTCACGCAGAATACGCAACATATTCTGACCTTGAACCACACCTTTCCTAGCTTTGATTTCGCCCCAACCTAAACCGAGATCGGTGTTCAGTTGGTAGCGGTCTTCATATTCTTTGTCACGCACTCGGCGATCACTACGGTTAACGCGATCACGATAGCCGCGATTCCAATCAACCGTATAAATAAAACTTTCAATCTCATCAGCACTCATCCCTGTCGCATAAAGCCCACCAACGTAAGAACCCATGCTGGTACCAGTAATATAATCGACCGGAATTTGCATCTCTTCTAGCGCTTTAAGTACACCAATGTGAGCCGCTCCTTTGGCTCCTCCACCAGCAAGCACAACAGCAACGGTTGGTCTTTTATGAGCTTGTCCAGCTTGCTGAGATTGTTCCACCGGTGTCACAGTAGATGCAAACAGCTGAAAACTGATCACAGTACCGACAATGCCTAAGCCGCTCACCATCCAACGAGAAATCATTCTTTAAACTATCCTTGTCATTCTTTTCTTTTACGACTTTACCACTGAAAAAGCTTTTTTAGCCACTGTTTTGGTTGACTTTCACAACCCTTTTTAATGTTTCCATTCTCATCCCAAACCGGCAGTTTAACCGTACCGTCACAGTCAAACTCTAAAGCCCCTTGAGAAGTTCGAGTAAAACTTGCCGTCGTAATGCCATTCGGCCAAGGCAACAGTAACTGCTCTGGAGTTCGATGTTTCAGATAATCGGCATAAACACGTAGCGCACCACTAGAGCCCGTGAGTTTAGTCGGCTTATTATCATCGCGCCCTAGCCAGATGGTAGTGACTTCGCGACCATCAACACCCACGAACCAACTGTCTCGGCTGTCATTACTGGTGCCCGTTTTACCGGCTAATCCTGCCCATGCAAACTGACCTTGCAGGAAACGCCCCGTACCTTCAGACACACCACGTTTCATGGCATAAGTTGTCAACCAAGCTGCTTGCTGGTCAACGCTTTGTGATACACGAGGGATCGACTGATATAGAACCTCACCATCGTTATCAACAACTGAACGAAGCGCAGACAAAGGTGCGATACGGCCAGAGTTGGTGATGGTTTGGTACATCTGCGCTACCTGAAACGGGGTCAATGAGAATGAACCCAAAAACATCGATGGCACTGGACGAATTTCGTTTTTATCGACACCCAGTTTGCCAATCGTATCTGAAACGCTATCAATACCTAACTGCATGCCCAAACGAACCGTTGGTACGTTGTAAGACTTAGAAAGCGCCACATACAAGGGCACATCGCCACGGAACTTACGATCGAAGTTTCTTGGGCTCCACACGCTGCCTTTACTGCCTTTCAAGCTCAGTGGCGTGTCCTTCAATGTTGTCGCCAACGTGTACTTCTGGGGTTGATCTAGTGCGGTTAAGTAGATTGCAGGCTTAACCAAGGAACCAATAGGACGACTCGCATTCAAAGCACGGTTAAAGCCATCGTAACCAGTACGCTTACCACCGACCATCGCACGAATTTCACCAGTATTTCTATCCACGGCAATAGCAGCAGCCTCTAGCTTGTTACCTGCCGTTTTAGATAAATCAGGCACTTTACGAGCAATCGACTTCTCTAGCTTATCTTGAGAAACCGGATCCAGAGAGGTAAAGACTCGAATGCCTTTCTGAGCTTCAAATCGGTCACCGACATATCTCTTAAGCTCAATGTTTACTTGCTGGAAGTAAGCGGGCTGACGGCTCGCAATACGTGGGTTATCTTGAATATCCAAGTCTCGGCTTGCGGCTTCTTCGTACTGTTTCGGCGTCAATATGTCTTGTTGCATCAGCAAACGTAGAACCAAATCACGTCGAGTCTTAGCTCGCTCAGGGTAACGAACCGGGTTGTAATACGAAGGTCCTTTGACCATGCCGACCAGCAGTGCTAGTTGGTCGATTCGGAGTTCTTGAATCGGTTGCCCGAAATACAAGCGAGATGCTAATCCAAAGCCATGAATCGCTTGTCCACCATTTTGCCCAAGATAAACCTCGTTTAAGTAAGCTTCTAAGATGCGATCTTTGCTGTAACGATGGTCCAAGATAAGTGCAATGTAGGCTTCGCGAACCTTACGCCATAATGTGCGCTCGCTAGATAAGAACAGGTTTTTTGCCAACTGTTGCGTCAACGTACTGCCACCTTGTACGGTTCGCCCCGCTTTTACATTGACCACCATCGCACGAGCGATGGCCAGTGGCGATACCCCATCGTGCTGATAGAAATTTCGGTCTTCGGTTGCCAGCAATGCATCAACCATCACCTCAGGGAACTGATTACGTTTTAAGAACAGACGCTGCTCATCGCTGCTTTTTTCAAGCATGCCAAGCATTTTCGGTTCAACACGCAGATACCCCATGTCGCCTTTCTTCTCTAACGACTGAATGCGAGTTAACTCGTTACCGTTGAAATGCAGCATCACATGACGATCCGCTTCCGGTCCATCGACAAACTCGAACGGGCGACGAATCATTTCAATCTTGGTTGAGGAAGAAGAGTATTCGCCAGGGTGACGAGGAGCGTTCACCTTACGATAATTGAGTACATCCAGCTCATTCTTTACCTGCACCAAACTCACCTGGGTTCCCGGAGACAGGTCCAGCACTCGCGCATAAACCACGGTTGGCAAATCAAACAACTGACCTTCAAAACGCTGCTTGACCACTGAATCAAGATAAATACCGACGAACAACAGCAATGCAGCAAGAGCCAAGCCTGCTTTCCAAGAAATGCCCCACAGGATCTTCAACCAACCTCTCTTACCAGACGGCTTAGCTTTAGGTTTAGTCTTTTTCGCTGCTGCTCTTGGCTTTCTAGGCTTGGCTTTGGTCGCTGGTGACTTCTTTGCTGGCGCTTTTTTAGGTGGTGCCTTTTTGGGCGTTAACATTTTGGTCATCATCGATTCAACTGTCGTTTGGTTTTAGTGGTTGCTACATGGTTAGCAGGGTCATCTGGCCAAGGATGTTTTGGGTAACGGCCTTTCATTTCTTTTTGTACTTCTTTGTACGCGCCAGCCCAAAAGCCAGCTAAATCTTGAGTAATTTGTAGTGGTCGTTGTGCTGGAGAAAGTAGCTCAAGCACCACTTTTTTACGCCCTTGCGCGATCAATGGCGAGTCTCGTTCACCAAAGACTTCCTGCATTCGTACTGAGATCACTGGCTCAGACTGATACTGGTAACGAATTGCTTTCTTGCTGCCCGTCGGCATCAGATAGTCGGTAGGCAGCCATTGATCAATTTCTTGATTCAACGGCCAACCAAGATATGCCGACAGTGCTTGTTCAATCGATACATTCGACAGCCCTTTGGCAGACTTAATGCCATTTAAATACGGCGATAGCCACTCATCAAGATGCTCAACTAAGCTCGCCTCATCCATCGCTGGCCAATCATGCTCAGGTATCCAAAGTTCTGCACAGCGTACCCGCTCAACCAGTTGTTTAGCCGAAGGGGTCCAATGTAAGCGATCCAACCCGCATCGAGCGATATAATTGAGTAGCGCTTTGCTCGCCTGATTCGCATCTGGCTCTGGTAAAGCTTTGGTGCTGATAATCAACTTGCCCAAAGACACTCGCTGCTCTGCCACTAAGCGGCCACGTTTTTCATCCCAATCGGCGTAATCTGAACGCACAAGCAGTTTTGGGAATTCAGCTTCTAGCTGCGAAATATCAACGGCAGTGGCTAAGAAAATCTGACTGGATCGCCCTGTGCTGCGCATCAAATCAATCACTACGATATAGTCATTGTTCGCCAATGAATCATCGTCACGAACCTCAGCCCCGTGGCCATTCGCAAGAAGGAAAGCACTGCTGGTTGCGCTTCTCACTTGTGCAATTCGGTCTGGGAAGGCAAAACAAAGCACTAATGGTAGCAATGATTCGTCAACTTGTGACAAATCTAAGTGATGTTTGAGTTTGCTCGCGAGACTTTTCGCTCGCTGCATCACAACGCTATTTTTTGAGTGTTTTCTTTGCTTCAGTCGATGCAACGAATGCTGAATATCCGTCACATTGCGCTCTAGCTCTTCAAGTAAAGCGGCAGCAACAATCGCGACATTCAGTAGCTCTTGGCTGCTTTGCTGCGCTTTAACCAACATACTGGCGATGCGAGGTTCAATTCCTAAGCGTTGAGCCTGTTTTCCTAGTGCCGTAAATTGACCATTACCGTCTAACAGTTCTAGGTTTTGTAAGAGTTGCTTAGCTTGTTCTGTTGAAGCTTTCGGTGGAATGTCTAACCATTGCAATTCATCAGCACTTGCGGCTCCCCATTGTGTCAATTCAGACACCAACGAAGACAAATCAGAATGAAGAATCTCAGGTTCTGGCACAGCAGGTTGCTGCATCAACTGTGTTTCACTGTACAAGCGAACACACAAGCCCTCTTCGATTCGCCCAGCACGACCCGCTCTTTGTTCAGCTGAAGATTGCGAGATTTTCACTTGCTCCAGCTTAGTAATACCGGTTTTCAGATCGAACTTTGCCACACGCTCAAGCCCGGAATCGACCACCAGTCGAATGCCCTCAATCGTTAAAGAAGTCTCAGCAATATTGGTCGCTAACACCACTTTTCGACGCCCTTTCTCTGATGGCGCAATCGCTTTTTGTTGTTGAGGAAAGCTGAGCTGACCGTACAAAGGACACACATCGATATCGCTGGCGAGTTGTTCTAGTTGAGATTCGACTTGTTTTATCGCCGAGACACCCGGCAAGAAAGCCAAAAGTGAGCCTGACTGTTTCTCCATCAGAGAACGAATCACGTTGGCCATCTTAGGGGCTAAATATTCATTCGAACCTAATGGCTGATAACGGAAGTCGACCGGGAAAGTTCGCCCTTGTGATTCAACATACTTGGCATCAGGCAACAAAGATTGCAGCGCGTGTTGATCTAAAGTTGCCGACATCACCACCACTTTTAGATCATCACGCAGTGCTTCTTGGATCTCCAAACTAAAGGCCAGCGCGGTATCTGCATGGATACTGCGCTCATGAAACTCATCAAAGATCACCATATCAACCCCAGTCAATTCAGGGTCGGTTTGGATCATTCTCGTCATGATCCCTTCGGTTACGATTTCCAAGCGAGTCGCACTGCTGGTTTTAGATTCACCACGAACTCTAAAACCTATGCTCTCTCCCACTTTTTCTCCCAATTGGTTGGCTAAGTAAGTTGCGATATTCCTTGCCGCCAAACGCCTCGGTTCAAGCATAATGATTTTGCCTTGAACGGCGTTGGTCTTAACTAACTGTAAAGGGAAGAATGTTGACTTACCCGCACCGGGAGCGGCCTTTAGAATAAGTTGAGTGTGTGTTTCTACGCCAGCGAGCAGATCTGGCATCACAGCTTCTATGGGCAGTTGTGGCAATGGGAGAACCTTGTGGTGTAATGTTGGCAACATTGTACATAAAAACCTACCTGTCTAAATAAGTAATATGCACTTCAATCCTCCATTAGAGCCAGCGACTCTTATTAAACGCTATAAACGTTTTCTCACTGACATCCAACTTCCAGACGGCAGCGAACGTACTATTCATTGCGCTAACACTGGAGCAATGACGGGATGTGCGACCCCTGGCAATACGGTGTGGTACTCAACCTCAGATAATGTAAAAAGAAAATACCCAAACAGCTGGGAGATCTCAGAAACAGACAAAGGTCACCGTATTTGTGTAAATACTGCGCGAGCAAACCAGTTGGCAGTGGAAGCAATTGAAAATAATACTATAGTTGAACTCTTAGGCTATAACGCGTTACGAACCGAAGTGAAATATGGCAGTGAGAATAGTCGAATTGATATTCTGCTTGAAGATAACGAAAAGCCGCCTTGCTATATCGAAGTAAAAAGCGTCACTTTGCTCGATGAACAACAAACGTCCACTAAGCAACAAATATCAACTAAACAACAAGCGTCAACCAAAGGGCAAGGCTTTTTCCCTGATGCGGTCACCACCAGAGGCCAGAAACATCTGCGTGAACTCACAGAAATGGTCGAATCTGGAAATAGAGCCGTACTTTTATTCACTGTTTTGCATTCAGGTATTGAAAAAGTGTCTGCGGCACACCATATAGACGCCAAATATTCGTTATTACTTAAACAAGCACAAGACGCTGGTGTTGAAGTGCTTTGCTATAAAGCAGAGCTAAGCAGTACTCAAATACAACTAAAACAAGCTGTTGAATTTATCAATAGCTAAGCAAAAATGCTGAACTATTCACATTGATTGCAAGTTTGAACAAGAGTATTTGCCACCATTCGTTCTTTCTGCTATAGATACCCGCCTTAAAATTAGCTGCTTTGCAGTTGACTAGGTGTAAATAGGAGATGCTGTATGCCAGAATCTAAGAAAAAAGCGCTAGGCATCCTAGCCATCGCAGGTGTTGAACCGTACCAAGCAAAGCCAGGTGAAGAATACATGTCACCTGAGCAAACGGAACATTTTACAAAAATTTTAGCAGCTTGGCGCAACCAGCTCAGGGAAGAAGTTGATCGTACTGTGCACCACATGCAGGACGAAGCAGCGAATTTCCCAGACCCAGTTGACCGTGCTTCTCAAGAAGAAGAATTCAGCCTAGAGTTACGTAACCGTGACCGTGAGCGCCGTCTTATCAAGAAAATTGAGAAGACACTAGACAAGATCGAAGAAGACGATTTCGGCTTCTGTGACTCTTGCGGTGTCGAGATTGGCATTCGTCGTCTTGAAGCTCGTCCAACTGCTGACCTTTGTATTGACTGTAAAACACTTGCAGAGATCAAAGAGAAACAGATGCAAGGTTAATTCTTGCGGATGTAAAAAAGGGAGCTTTGGCTCCCTTTTTTGTTTGTTATCCAAGCTGAATATTTCAAGATTTTGATAGAAAATCAACAGCTTTGGCTTGTTTTTACGTATTAATACGATGACTAAACGAACCAAAGTAATAGATAAACGTCTTAAGAATCGGCTACTGCGGTACCATCAAGATTAGGTTTTTCACTTATGAATTATATCGGGCGCTTTGCACCATCACCGTCAGGTCCTCTTCATTTTGGATCACTAGTTGCTGCTCTTGGTAGCTACTTTCAAGCGAAATCGAACCAAGGACAATGGTTAGTTCGCATGGAAGACCTCGACCCACCAAGAGAAATGGCCGGCGCTGCAGACCTCATTCTTAAGACGCTTGAGGCTTACCACCTATTTTGGGATGGCGAAGTCATCTATCAAAGCCAACGCCATGACCTTTACCAAGCTCAAATTGATCAATGGGTCGCTGACAAGCAAGCCTATTACTGCCAATGCACCCGCAAGCAGATAAAGGCTTTAGGTGGCTTTTACAATGGTCACTGCCGAGATGCAGGTTTGATTGATTCAGGCGAACAAGCGGTGCGCTTGTGCATGGATTTTCCAGTAGAGTGCTTTGATGATGTTCGCCACGGCGCGATTCAAATCCCTAAAGCATTGGCTGAAGAAGATTTTATTATCAAACGCAGAGATGGATTGTTTGCCTATAACTTGGCCGTTGTCCTTGATGACATCGATCAAGGGATAACAGAAGTAGTAAGAGGCGCTGACCTGATAGAGCCTACAGGTCGACAAATCAGTTTGTATAAGACACTCAAGCAAAAAACCGTGAGCTACTTGCACTTACCATTGGCAACCGATGGCTTGGGGAATAAACTGTCAAAACAAAATCATGCCACCGCGATAGATCTCGACAACCCAAAACCGACGTTAATCAATGCGATGCGATTCTTAGGTTTTGATATCCCGAATGCTCTTTTCGAAGCGTCAATGGATGAAGTTTTATTGTGGGGCTGCCAGCAATGGAACGTCACTCAGTTACCTGATAGTTTACAAAAAGAGCACAGTAATGAGTTCGAAACTAACGGAAAATCGCAATAACGATACATAAAAATACCCTAACAAATACCTGCGACTAAGCAGACGATGTTCTCAAATGGCTCGCGCTAAGCTATTATTAGCCGCAATTAAACTCTGCACTACCACTTTGGACTAAGAGAAAAACAAAGCTGGCGATACCTACTTTGTTATAAACTAATGAATACAAACGACAATACCCCAAGCGAACAACGCGGATTCCACGAATTAGCTCTGAATATTTATACTCGTCAAGAGCACAATATTTCACGCAAGCAGATCAGCGACAATGCACTTAAAGTGTTATATCGCCTGAATGGTGCGGGTTTTGACGCATTTCTAGTCGGTGGTGGTGTACGCGACATCTTATTAGGCTCTCAGCCAAAAGATTTTGATATCGCGACCAACGCAACGCCAGAGCAAATCAAGCACCTATTCAGAAACTGTCGCCTTATCGGTCGACGTTTTCGCTTGGCACATATCATGTTTGGTCGTGACATCATTGAAGTAGCAACTTTCCGTGGTCACCACCAAGAGCCATCGAAAAACGTTTCTGCGCAATCTGACGAAGGTATGTTGCTACGCGATAACGTGTACGGCAATGTTGATGAAGATGCAGAACGTCGTGACTTCACAATCAATGCGATGTACTACAACATTGCAGACTATAGCATCCACGATTACGCGGGTGGGGTAGAAGATTTAGAAGATAAGCTGATCCGCCTGATTGGCGACCCAGAAACGCGTTACCGCGAAGACCCAGTACGCATGCTACGCGCAATGCGCTTCGCCGCTAAACTGGATTTCGATATTGAAGAAGACACAGCAGACCCTATCGAAGAACTGGCACACCTGCTAAAAGATATCCCAGCAGCGCGCCTTTACGAAGAGTCTCTGAAATTACTTCAATCAGGTCACGGTTTAGAAACCTATCACCTAATGCGTGAATACAATCTGTTCCAACAGATGTTCCCTGCAATTGCAGAGCACTTCACTGAAGGTTACGACTCTCATACAGAGCAGATGCTTGACTTAGTACTCGACTCAACCGATCTTCGTATCGAAGATGGCAAGCGAGTAAACCCTGCATTTATGTTTGCAGCGATTCTTTGGTACCCAATGAACAAGCTTGCAGACAAGCTTGTCGCTGAGCAGGGTATGGCGCATTACGATGCGATCATGGAAGCGAGCAACATCATTCTTGACCAGCAAGTTAAGTCTATTGCTATTCCTCGTCGTCACACGGCGACCGTTCGTGAAGTTTGGCAACTGCAATTGCGACTGCCTCGTCGTAACGGTAAACGTGCTGTTCGTCTTATGGAACTGAATAAGTTCCGTGCTGGCTACGATTTCCTAGAAATGCGTGGCGAGATTGAGGGTGGCGAAACCAAAGAACTAGCAAAATGGTGGGAGCGTTATCAGACCGCAGGCCGCAACATGCGCCAAGCGATGGCTAACGACGTTACAGCACCATCAAAATCAGGCCATCGTCGCCGTAAGACTTACCGAAACAAAAAGAGTAAGCAGTCCGAATGATAACGGCTTATATTGCGGTCGGCAGCAACCTTGCCGACCCAGTTAGCCAAGCAAACTTGGCTATCGAAACGCTAAAAAGCCTACCGCGATCAACGTTTATTGCGACCTCTCAGCTATATAGTAGCACTCCAATGGGGCCGCAAAACCAACCTGACTACATCAACGCGGTAGTAGCAATCCAAACCGAATTAACGCCAATTGAACTGCTTGATTGCACTCAAAAGATCGAGCTAGAGCAAGGGCGCGTCCGTAAAGACGAGCGTTGGGGGCCAAGAACTTTGGATCTCGACATTGTGTTATACGGCAATGAGGTGATCGATTCAGAGCGCTTAATCGTTCCTCATTACGGAATGAAAGAACGAGAGTTTGTACTTTACCCGCTTGCTGAAATCGCACCAAGTTTACAACTCCCTGATGGGACTGAGCTGACAGAACTACTCAAAATAGTTGATAAGAACGGGCTCAATGTTTGGCAACAATAGCCAAGCGCATTAAGGAAAACCAATGAAAAAAGTAACCATTAACGACCTGATCAAATGCAAACGTGAAGGCCGTAAATTCGCGACGTCGACAGCTTATGATGCGAGCTTTGCTCAGTTATTCGAAAGCCAAGAAATGCCAGTTCTGCTTGTCGGTGACTCACTGGGTATGGTTCTACAAGGCCATAACGACACATTACCAGTAACCGTTGAAGACATTGCTTACCATACTCGCTCAGTGCGCGCAGGTAGCCCAAACTGTCTTCTTATGGCTGACATGCCTTTCATGAGCTACGCAACGCCAGAGCAAGCCTGTGAGAGCGCAGCAACCTTGATGCGTGCTGGTGCGAACATGGTAAAAATCGAAGGCGGAAGCTGGTTGGTTGATACTGTGAAGATGCTAACAGAACGTGCCGTACCAGTATGTGCACACTTAGGCTTAACGCCTCAGTCTGTGAACATTTTTGGTGGTTACAAAGTGCAAGGTCGTGACGACGAGCAAGCCGACAAAATGGTTGCTGACGCTCTAGCACTGCAAAACGCAGGTGCTCAAATCGTTCTCCTTGAATGTGTGCCCGCTTCATTGGCAAAAAGAATTACAGAAGCTTGTGACGTACCCGTTATCGGTATCGGCGCAGGTAATGTTACCGATGGTCAGATCTTGGTTATGCATGACATGTTCGGTATTTCTGCAAACTACATGCCGAAATTCTCTAAGAATTTCCTAGCTGAAACAGGTGATATGCGTAAAGCCGTCGCTCTATACAAAGAAGAAGTAGAGAGCGCACGTTTCCCTGATGATGCTCATACAATCGCTTAGGAGTAACTATGCAAACTTTTGCTGAAATAGCGGCTCTTCGTGAGCAGATTAAACAGTTTAAGCGTGATGGACGTACGGTTGCTTTTGTCCCGACAATGGGAAACCTGCATGAAGGTCACCTGACTCTGGTCAAGAAAGCTCGTGAGCTGGCTGATATTGTTGTGGTAAGCATCTTTGTTAACCCAATGCAGTTTGATCGTACTGATGACTTGAACAACTACCCTCGTACGTTAGAAGCTGATTTAAGTAAGTTAACAGCCGAAGGTGTTGAGCTCGTGTTTACACCGACACCAGAAGTCATGTATCCAGATGGATTAGATAAACAGACGTTTGTTGAAGTTCCAGGCATATCTCACATGCTTGAAGGCGCGTCTCGTCCAGGTCACTTCCGCGGCGTATCAACGATTGTCGCTAAACTGTTTAATATCGTTCAGCCAAACTTTGCATGCTTCGGTGAGAAAGACTTTCAGCAACTTGCTGTTATTCGCCAGATGACAACAGATTTAGCGTTAGACATTGAAGTTGTCGGTGTAGCGACCGTTCGTGAAATGGATGGCTTGGCAATGAGCTCTCGCAATAGCAACCTAACGATTGACGAGCGTCAACGAGCTCCAGTTCTAGCGCGCACTATGCGTTGGATCAGCAGCGCTATTCGTGGTGGCCGCGATGATTACGCGTCAGTGATTGAAGATGCGACTGACCAGCTACGCGCAGCTGACTTACAACCGGATGAGATCTTTATCTGTGATGCGAAAACGCTGCAAGCGATCACGTCAGAAACGACTCAAGCTGTGATTCTGATGTCAGCTTTCCTAGGTAAGACGCGTCTTATCGATAACCAAGTTCTAGATTTGGTTACGGAAACAAAAGAAGAATTAAAAGAAGAAACGGCTGAATAGTCGTCTTCCGCTCTTAACGCAAAACAAGAACACCAAACGCAAAACATAAAAAAGGTCGATGTTATATCGACCTTTTTCTTTACCTGTTACTTAGATTAACCAAAGGTTAGCTACGTAAGCCAATCCCCTTAGTCACTAGGTAGTGTGCAACGCCATACAGCGCTACGATAAACACCCCCAATACACCAAACGACGTTACAATACCCACATCAGACACGCCCAAGAAGCCATATCTGAACGCGTTAACCATGTACACAATTGGGTTCAGTTTCGACACACCTTGCCAAAATTCAGGCAATAGACTGATCGAGTAAAACACACCGCCAAGGTACGTCAGCGGCGTTAAGATAAAGGTCGGGATAATAGAGATATCGTCAAACGTGCGTGCAAATACAGCGTTGATTAAGCCGCCCAGAGCGAACACAACCGACGTTAGAAATACTGTCGCAATAATCACGCCCCAATGGTCAACTTGCAGGTCGACAAAGAAAAGCGATACGAAGGTGACTATGGTACCCACTAGCAAGCCACGCACCACACCGCCCATTACGAAACCAGCAATGATCACGTAGTTAGGGACTGGCGCTACAAGCAGCTCTTCAATGTTCTTCTGGAATTTGGCACTAAAAAACGACGAAGCAACGTTGGAATATGAGTTAGTGATCACCGACATCATGATCAGGCCGGGAACAATGTATTCCATGTAACTAAAGCCGTTCATTTCACCAATACGCGCACCAATCAAGTTGCCAAAGATGATGAAATACAGCGTCATGGTAATCGCTGGCGGGACAAGCGTTTGCACCCAGATACGAGTAAAGCGATTGATCTCTTTGGTCAACAAGCTACAGAAAGCGGTCCAATATAGGCTGTACATATTATTTACTCCCCTCACGGACAATACTCACAAATAGCTCTTCTAAACGGTTTGCTTTGTTACGCATAGAAAGGACTTTCACCTGCTGTTCACTCAATTGAGCAAAGATGGTATTCAAACCTAGGTTCTTGTCGATTTCGATTTCTAGCGAACCATTAACCATCACTTGGCTATTCACACCTTCAAGTTTAGGTTCAGTCGTGCCCTCTTCCAGATCAAGAATAAAGGTCTCTGCACTCAACTTACCCAGCAGCGACTTCATTGTTGTATTCTCGATCAGCTCACCACGGTTGATGATACCAATGTTACGACACAGCATTTCCGCTTCTTCTAGGTAGTGCGTCGTCAAGATAATAGTAATGCCCTGCTTCTCATTGATCTCCTTCAGAAACCCCCACATTGAACGACGCAGTTCAATATCAACGCCCGCCGTTGGCTCATCAAGAATCAACAAATGAGGCTCATGCATCAGTGCACGTGCGATCATCAAGCGACGCTTCATACCACCAGACAAGTTACGTGCACGTTCGCCACGCTTTTCCCACAAATCGAGCTGAGATAAGTATTTTTTCGCTCGCTCTTTCGCCAGTGCTTTTGGCACACCGTAATAACCCGCTTGTTGTAGTACGATCTGCTCAACGGTTTCGAACGGGTTAAAGTTAAACTCTTGAGGCACTAGACCTAAGTTCTGTTTCGCCAACTCCAGATCGGTATCAATGTCGTAGCCGAACACTCTGACCTTGCCTGAAGTTTTGTTAACCAGTGAAGAAATAACACCAATGGTGGTTGATTTACCTGCACCATTTGGACCAAGCAGAGCGTAAAAATCGCCTTTTTCTACTTGTAAACTAACGCCTTTAAGAGCCTCAAAGCCCCCTGCATAAGTTTTTCTTAATTGCTCAATTTCTAATGCATACATAGAGATAGACTGCCATTTGCTATAGATAAGATGTTGATGACCAAGTTTGAGGAAGAGAGTAATTGCTTAAAACGAGCTAGCAGAAAACTAACCCAAACTGGTTTACTCGGCCATTTTGCAAACAAGTTTATCGTTGATTAACGATTAATACAAATACCGAGTGAGGGTTTCTTTCGAAAGCGAACAAGAATATTAGCTACGTAAAGACCAGTTCAGTGTTCAGCAAACATAAAAATACCGTTAAGTTATTCACTTAACGGCATTAATCACCAATACTAGATTTGGCGTCTATAACTGATTCATGTCAGATTATTGCTGAAAATTAGACTGACTCAAATTGATGTTCATCTCTATCAACATAGCTTGTTGCAGCTGTCAGAGCTTCATATCTGAATCGGTAAGTGTTGGATTCCGGCACAAGATCAAGCACGTGGAATTTCTCTAGCTGCTGACGAGTATTCTCATTCGGACACAGTAAGTACACTTCACACTGCGCATCCAACGCATCTTTAATCGCATTTTCTAGTGCAAGCCCAACCGTCACATCAATCATAGGCACATCTGTCAGATCTAGAATCATCGCTTCGTAATCAGAGATACTAGAGTGCTGACGTGAAATCGCCTTTGAAACACTGAATATCATTGGCCCAGAAAGGTAAAAGAACAGCACTTTACCATTGGCACTATCCAGTAGCTGACGTTCGCTATCGGTCAATGGGATATCGTCTTCATCATCACCATCACTGATCGCCTTAACTTGTCTGGCTTGCTCTCGGCTCAATCTTTCAATAATCAGGATGTTCGAGATAAAAACACCCAGTCCGACAGCAATAATCAAGTCCACGAATACAGTCAACAGCATCACGCCGTACATTACGCCCATGCCGGCATAACTCACCTTGTGCGCTCGCTGGATAAAGCTCCAGTCAAGAATATTGAAACCAACATACATCGCAATGCCAGCCAATACCGCCATAGGGATTGGTTCGGTTAAGCCACCCGCAACCAATACCACCAATGCCAAAACTAAGGCTCGAATAACACCAGAAAGTGGAGAGCGAGCACCCACCTGAATATTGGTTACGGTACCCATAGTTGCGCCCGCACCGGGTAGCGCACCAAACAGGCCAGAGATCATATTCGCGATGCCTTGGCCACGAAGTTCTTTATCTGAATCATGTTCTTTACGAGTCAGTGAATCTCCGATAACCGCAGTCAGAAGCGTATCAATGCAACCCAACGTACCCAGCACCAAGGCATCAATAACCATGGTCGTAAATTGTTCAGAACTGATTGTCGGAATAACGAGAGAGGGCAAACCAGCAGGGATCTCACCGATACGGCGGATAGAGTCGGTATCAAAAATAATGACGGATAAAAGGGTGACAGCAACCAAAGCAACCAGTTGAGCGGGCACATACTTACGATATTTAGCCGGAAAACCAAACAAAATACCGAGTGTTAATGCCCCTAAAAACAGTTCGCTTATTTTCAGATGGGCTAACGTATCAGGCAATGCGGAAAGCGTGCCCATCACCCCGCCAGATGGAGCCGCATGTCCTAACAATGGTGATAACTGCAAGATAATCAGAATAACGCCGATACCCGACATAAACCCAGAAATCACGCTATATGGCATCAAAGTAACGTATTTTCCAAGCTTTAAGGTACCAAGTAATATCTGAAAAGCACCCGCCATCATGACCACGGTAAAGGTCATTGCCATTCCGGTTTCAGGATATTTGGCCACCATGCTTGTCATCACTGCTGTCATGATCACCGTCATCGGACCGGTAGGCTCTGATATCAAGCTGCTTGAGCCGCCAAACAGTGCGGCAAATAGGCCGACCATGATGGCGCCCCAAAGGCCAGCTTCCGCACCCGCACCAGACGCAACACCAAATGCCAACGCTAAAGGCAATGAAATGATGGCAGTGGTGACACCGCCAAACATGTCTCCTTTGAGACTGATATCCGCAAAACGACTTCCAAACAAAACACACCTTCCTGATGATGAAAATGACAAACCTTATCACTTTAACAAATGAGTTAATCAGACAGAAAGTGTTAATTCAATCACATTATTCATGACTTATAACCAGATGGTAGTTTCTGTGCTAAGTTAATGATCTTAACGACTAGAACACGTCAGATGAGTACGTGTTGACGCAGTTTTTACGGGATTGAATTTGTAACATTGTGTATAGTTACAATTCTTAATGAAGGGATGTAAGACGCAAAATGCCAGAGATTAAACAGCTTTTTGAAAACAACTCTAAATGGTCTGAAGAAATTCGATCTCAAAGACCTGAGTATTTTACAACGCTTGAAGAAGGGCAAAGCCCTGGCTTTCTATGGATTGGCTGCTCTGATAGCCGAGTACCGGCCGAGCGTCTCACTGGTTTGTATTCTGGCGAACTGTTTGTTCATCGAAATGTAGCAAACCAAGTGGTTCATACCGATCTCAACTGCTTATCCGTTGTGCAATACGCCGTTGACGTACTCAAAGTTAAACACATCATTGTATGCGGTCACTATGGCTGTGGTGGTGTTAATGCAGCGATTGATAACCCTAAACTTGGCCTGATCAACAACTGGCTACTCCACATTCGCGATAACTACCTTAAGTACCGTAAGCAAATTGAATCTCTACCTCGTGAACAATGGGGTGACAAGTTGTGCGAAATTAACGTTGCTGAGCAAGTCTATAACCTTGGTAACTCAACCATCATGCAAACCGCATGGGAACGTGGACAAGATATTGAAATCCACGGCGTAGTTTATGGTATTGGTAACGGCAAGCTACAAGACCTTGGCGTCCGTTGTTCAAGTAATGACACGTTAGAAAATAGTCACTTAGAAGCGCTTGAAAAAATCCTATCGTCTCCAACTCTTGGTTAACCTTTAACGTCTAACCAGTAGATATAAGAAAGGCTCGCATTGTGCGAGCCTTTTTTTGTTTTTCTTCACAGAGCAGTGACTACTCTTGAGGTACTACTTTACCGATGTACGGTAGGTGACGATATTTTTGTGCGTAGTCGATACCAACACCAACAACGAACTCGTCAGGAATTTCAAAACCAATCCACTTTGTATCGACAATCACTTCACGGCGAGAAGGCTTGTCTAATAACGTACAGATTTCGATAGATTTAGGGCCACGTAGGCTCAAAATCTCTTTCACTTTAGTCAGTGTGTTACCTGTATCGATAATGTCTTCTACAAGCAGAACATCTTTACCTTGGATATCATCATCAAGGTCTTTCAAAATACGAACATCACGTGAGCTTTCCATGCCGTTGCCGTAGCTAGACGCGGTCATGAAATCAACTTGGTGAGTTAAATCGATAGCACGAGCAAGATCCGCCATAAAGACAAAAGATCCACGTAATAAGCCAACTAAAACTAGATCTTCACTGCCTTTGTAGTGCTCCGTGATCTGCTTACCTAGTACGTTCACTCGATCCTGAACTTCTTGCTCAGAGATCATGACTTCAACTGTATGCTTCATACTGCTCTCATTTTATTTGGTGATTGCGACGAATGTTGACAGTTTCGTCAGTTGTGTCGCTCAATTTTGTGAGTAAGTCTAGCACTGCTCAAATACCCACACCACCTTATGGTTCTAATTTACTGTGAGATTCTCAATTAAATGTGCGCTGATGCCTTATCCAATACTCGCTTCCTTTCACATCAATCCTGATCACGCTTTATGTATCAAGTTTGATGTAACTGTCTATAAAACAAGCTCAAAGGATTGACCATTCGCATATGCACCATTACACTCATCTTGGCTTAAATAATAATAAAATCATTAATATAAAAATTTCGTTGGCAAGGAAAATAAAATGGACTCAATATCTAAGAGACCTAGAACTAGGCTTTCACCTTTAAAAAGAAAACTTCAATTGATGGAAATCGCTCTTGAGGTATTCTCTCGCCGCGGTATTGGTCGTGGTGGACACGCTGATATTGCAGACATCGCTCAGGTGTCTGTAGCAACGGTATTTAATTACTTCCCGACCCGTGAAGATCTGGTTGATGAAGTGCTTAATCATGTTGTACGCCAATTCTCTAACTTCCTTTCAGACAATATCGATCTGGATATTCACGCAAAACAAAACCTACATAATATTGCGACTGAAATGGTGACGTTAGTGGCTCACGATAGCCATTGGTTGAACGTATGGTTTGAATGGAGCGCTTCGACTCGTGATGAAGTATGGCCTCTATTCGTAACCACCAACCGCACTAACCAAATGTTAGTACAAAACATGTTTAGCAAAGCGATTGAACGCGGCGAAGTTTGCGACGATCACGATCCTAAACATCTAGCGAACCTATTCCACGGCATCTGCTACTCACTGTTCATTCAAGCGAAACGTGTAGAAACGCCAGAAGAGCTTTCAAGCTTAACGGATAGTTACTTGAACATGCTGTGCATTTATAAGTAGATTCGAGATAAATGATTTAAGGGTTGGCCTAATCGGTCAACCCTTTTTTTTGTAGAATGGAATGGCTCTTCGCATCCCGAAGCGCAGCGTACTCGCATCTCGGAGTGAAACGTTACTGTTCCTTACTTCAGATATAAAAAAACCGCTGACGAATCAGCGGCTTTTATAATCTAGATATGCTCAAAATAATTGGAGTTGCAGCTAGGCAACAAGTAAGTTCAGCCCTATGAGCATAGATTTACTATGTGATTAGGGTGAACTTACGCAGTTAACAACGCTGCGGCTTCAAGTATGAAGAGTATTTACTTTTTCTTTTTCACTGCTTTCTTATTTGGAAGGTCAGTGATTGAACCTTCGAATACTTCCGCAGCTAGACCAACAGACTCGTGTAGAGTTGGGTGAGCGTGGATAGTAAGTGCGATATCTTCTGCATCACAACCCATTTCGATTGCTAGGCCGATTTCGCCAAGAAGTTCACCACCGTTAGTACCAACAACAGCACCACCGATTACGCGATGAGTATCTTTATCGAAGATCATCTTAGTCATACCGTCAGCACAGTCTGAAGCGATTGCACGACCAGAAGCAGCCCAAGGGAAAGTAGCAACTTCGTAGTTCAGGCCTTCCGCTTTCGCTTCTTTCTCAGTCTTACCTACCCAAGCAACTTCTGGCTCAGTATACGCAATTGATGGAATTACTTTAGGATCGAAGTAGTGCTTCTTACCAGAGATAACTTCAGCAGCTACGTGACCTTCATGCACACCTTTGTGAGCAAGCATTGGTTGACCAACAACGTCACCGATCGCGTGGATGTGAGGAACGTTAGTACGCATTTGCTTATCAACATTGATGAAACCACGCTCATCAACTTCGATACCCGCTTTTTCAGCGTCGATAAGTGCACCGTTTGGAACACGACCGATAGCAACAAGAACAGCATCGTAGCGCTCAGCTTCAGCTGGTGCTTTTTTGCCTTCCATTGAAACGTAGATACCGTCTTCTTTCGCTTCAACAGCAGTCACTTTAGTTTCAAGCATTAGCTTGAACTTGTTCTTGATACGTTTAGTGAATACTTTAACGATGTCTTTATCCGCAGCAGGGATAACTTGATCGAACATCTCAACAACTTCAACTTTAGAACCTAGAGAGTGGTAAACCGTACCCATCTCAAGACCGATGATACCGCCGCCCATGATAAGCAGCTTTTCTGGTACTTCGTTTAGTTCTAGTGCATCCGTAGAATCCCAAATACGTGGGTCTTCATGTGGGATGAAAGGAAGTTTGATTGGGCGAGAACCCGCTGCAATGATTGCATTATCAAAGTTAATTGTTGTCGTTTCTTCGCCAACAACTTCGATGCTGTTAGGACCAGTAAACTTACCGAAACCGTTAACAACAGTAACATTACGCATCTTAGCCATACCGCCAAGACCGCCAGTCAGTTGATCAACTACTTTGTCTTTCCAGATACGAACTTTGTTGATGTCCGTTTGTGGCTCGCCGAATACAACGCCGTGCTCTGCCATCGCTTTTGCTTCTTCAATTACTTTAGATACGTGAAGAAGTGCTTTTGATGGAATACAACCAACGTTTAGACATACACCACCAAGAGTGCTGTAACGTTCAACTAGTACTGTTTCTAGACCTAAATCCGCACAACGGAATGCCGCTGAGTAGCCAGCAGGACCTGAACCAAGTACAACAACTTGGGCTTTAATTTCTTTGCTCATTGTGACCTCTTGTAGTCATTATCCCTAACAGGCTGAGTAGATGTTCTTAAAATTATTGGGCTTTCAAACAGGAAACATTTTACAGAGATGTTAACAGTGTGAAAGTAGCTTTAAGTTAGCCTGTGAGCTAGACAACAATTCCCTCGCAGTTTATGAGAAATGCCGGAAACTGTTCTCTAAAAATAGTCTTTATATAAAGAATTAAGGTGACCCGAAAGTCACCTTAATAATTACTTTCTCAATTACAGTACTAGACGACGAATGTCAGATAGTGCGCTGTTTAGGAAAGTAATGAAGCGTGCACCTTCAGCACCATCGATCACGCGGTGATCGTATGATAGAGACAGTGGAAGCTGTAGACGTGGTTGGAACTCTTTACCATTCCAAACTGGCTTAATCTCAGACTTAGATACCCCTAGGATACCTACTTCTGGAGCATTTACGATTGGAGTAAATGCAGTACCGCCAATACCACCAAGGCTAGAGATTGTGAAACAACCGCCTTGCATGTCTGCTGCTGTTAGCTTACCAGAGCGTGCTTTCTTAGAAACAACCATTAGTTCTTCAGATAGCTCGTAAATACCTTTCTTGTTCACGTCTTTGAAAACAGGAACAACTAGGCCGTTTGGTGTATCAACTGCGATACCCACGTTTACGTACTTCTTAAGAATGATGCTTTCGCCATCGTCAGATAGAGAAGAGTTAAACGCTGGGAATGCTTCTAGCGCTTTAGCAACAGCTTTCATTATGAACACAAGTGGAGTGATCTTCATGCCAGTGTCTTTCTTCGCTTCGATTGCATTCTGTTCTTTACGGAATGCTTCTAGCTCAGTGATATCTGCGTTGTCCCACTGTGTAACGTGCGGGATCATTACCCAGTTACGGTGCAGGTTAGCGCCAGAGATCTTCTTAATCTTAGAAAGCTTCTGAACTTCAGTTTCGCCGAACTTGCTGAAGTCAACTTTTGGCCACGGTAGTAGACCAAGAGCAGAACCGTCGCCGCCTTTGCCAGATGCTGCAGCACCAGACTCTAGACGCTTAAGTGCATCTTTAACGTAAGACTGAACGTCTTCTTTAAGGATACGGCTCTTACGACCAGTACCTTTAACCTTAGAAAGGTTAACGCCAAATTCGCGAGCAAGACGACGAACAACTGGAGAAGCGTGCGCGTAGTCACCGTTCTCTTGGAAGTCGCCAGCTGCTGGAGCTACTGCTTCTGCTTTAGGTGCAGGTGCTGCTGCCGGAGCTGCTGCTTGTGCTGGAGCTGAAGCCGCTACTGCTACTGGAGCTGCGCCTTCAACAACGAAAGTCATGATTGAAGAGCCTGTTGACACTTTGTCGCCAGCTGCAATCTTGATTTCTTTTACTGTACCAGCGAATGGTGCAGGCACTTCCATTGAAGCTTTGTCGCCTTCAACAGTAATTAGAGATTGCTCTTCTTCTACTGTATCGCCAACCGCTACCATGATTTCAGTAACTTCTACTTCGTCGCCACCGATATCAGGAACGTTCACTTCTTTCTCAGCAGATGCTGCTGGAGCCGCTGCAACTGGTGCCGCCGCTGGAGCAGGAGCTGCTGCAACTGGAGCGCCAGAACCTGCCACTTCAAATACCATCACTAGAGAACCAGTAGATACTGAATCACCAGAAGCGATCTTGATTTCTTTAACGATACCAGCGAATGGTGCAGGTACTTCCATTGAAGCCTTGTCACCTTCAACAGTAAGAAGAGATTGCTCTTCTTCTACTGCGTCGCCGATAGCTACCATGATTTCAGTTACTTCAACTTCATCACCGCCGATATCAGGAACGTGAACTTCTTTAAGCTCAGCTGCTGCAGGAGCAGCTGCAACTGGTGCCGCCGCTTCAACTGCTGGAGCAGCCGGTGCTGCTGCAGCACCTTCCGCTTCGAAGATCATGATAAGAGAACCAGTAGAAACAGAATCACCTTCTGAAATCTTGATTTCTTTAACGATACCCGCTTGAGACGCAGGAACTTCCATTGAAGCTTTGTCGCCTTCAACAGTGATCAGTGACTGCTCTTCTTCAACCTTGTCGCCAACGTTTACAAGAATCTCAGTTACTTCAACCTCGTCAGCACCGATGTCTGGTACATTAATTTCGATTGTCATTGTATTTACCTACCTTAATGCCAGTCTTATGCGTATTGCGGGTTAGTTTTTTCAGTGTCGATATCGAACTTAGCAATTGCTTGTGCAACTACAGACTTCTCGATATCACCACGTTTAGCCAGTTCAGTTAGAGCTGCAACTACGATGTAGCCAGCGTTAACTTCGAAGTGACGACGTAGGTTTGCACGGCTGTCAGAACGGCCGAAACCATCTGTACCAAGTACTTTGTAAGACTCAGTTGGCATGTACGCACGTACTTGCTCAGCGTAGTTCTTCATGTAGTCAGTCACTGCGATTGCAGGTTCTTTACCAAGAACAGTCGTGATGTACGGTACTTTCTCTTCAGCTTCTGGGTGAAGCATGTTGTCACGCTCTACCGCTTGGCCGTCACGAGTTAGTTCGTTGAACGACGTTACAGAGAATACGTCAGATGCTACGCCGTACTCTTCGCTTAGAATTTCAGCCGCTTTACGCGCTTCGTTCATGATAGTACCAGAGCTCATTAGTTGAACTTTGCCCTTAGCACCAGCGTGAGATTCAAGCTTGTAGATACCCTTGCGAATGCCTTCTTCAGCGCCTTCTGGCATTGCTGGCATTGCGTAGTTCTCGTTCATTACTGTTAAGTAGTAGTAAACGTTCTCTTGGTTCTCACCGTACATGCGACGGATACCGTCTTGCATGATAACCGCTAGCTCGTAAGCAAACGTTGGGTCGTAAGAGATACAGTTAGGGATCGTGTTCGCTTGAATGTGCGAGTGACCATCTTCGTGCTGTAGACCTTCACCATTCAGTGTTGTACGACCTGCAGTAGCACCTAGTAGGAAGCCACGAGCTTGTTGGTCGCCTGCTAACCAAGCCATGTCGCCAATACGTTGGAAACCGAACATTGAGTAGTAGATGTAGAACGGGATCATCGGTAGATCGTTTGTGCTGTATGAAGTTGCAGCAGCAACCCATGAAGCCATAGAACCTAGCTCGTTGATACCTTCTTGAAGAACTTGACCAGACGTTGCTTCTTTGTAGTAAGAAACGATGCCTTTATCTTCAGGTGTGTATTCTTGACCGTGTGGGTTATAGATACCAACCTGACGGAATAGACCTTCCATACCGAATGTACGAGCTTCATCACAGATGATAGGAACAATGTTCTTACCAATGTTCTTATCTTTAAGAAGGATGTTTAGCGTACGTACATAAGCCATAGTTGTAGAGATATCACGCTTCTGCTCACCTAGTAGAGGTGCGAATGCGTCTAGCTCAGGAACCTTGAACTCTTGAGTAAACTTAGGAAGACGTGCAGGCGTGTAACCGTGAAGAGCGTTACGACGAGCGTGCATGTATTCGTATTCAGGCGTGCCTTCTTCTAACTTCAGGTAAGGAAGCTCTGTGATTTTCTCATCAGAAAGAAGGTCTTCTAGGCCTAAGCGATCACGTAGGTGTTGAACATGAGTCATGTCCATTTTCTTAACACCGTGTGCAATGTTCTTACCTTCAGCCGCATCACCCATGCCGTAACCTTTAACAGTTTTAGCTAGGATTACAGTTGGCTTACCGTTTGTCTCTTGTGCATTGTTGAATGCAGCAAACAGTTTAGAAGAATCGTGACCACCACGCTTAAGAGCGAAGATTTCGTCATCAGTCATGTCTGCAACTAGTGCAGCTGTTTCTGGGTACTTACCAAAGAAGTGCTCACGTACGTATGCGCCATCTTTAGATTTGAATGTCTGGTAGTCACCATCGATAGTTTCGTTCATTAGTTGAAGAAGCTTACCAGTCGTGTCTTTAGCCAGTAGTGAATCCCAGTTGCTACCCCAGATAACTTTAACAACGTTCCAACCTGCGCCTTTAAATAGGCCTTCAAGTTCTTGGATGATGCTACCGTTACCCATTACAGGGCCGTCTAGACGCTGTAGGTTACAGTTGATTAGGAAACATAGGTTGTCTAGCTTCTCACGCGCAGCGAAAGAGATAGCACCACGTGATTCTGGCTCATCCATCTCACCGTCACCTAGGAACGCGTATACGCGTTGCGCTGAAGTTTCTTTCAGGCCACGGCCATCAAGGTACTTAAGGAAGCGCGCTTGGTAGATCGCAGAGATCGGACCAAGACCCATAGATACAGTAGGGAACTGCCAGAACTCAGGCATCAGTTTCGGGTGCGGGTAAGAAGGGATACCTTTACCATCAACTTCTTGACGGAAGTTATCTAGCTGTTCTTCAGTTAGACGACCTTCAACGAATGCACGAGAGTAGATACCTGGAGAGATGTGACCTTGGTAATAAACTAGATCGCCACCGTCTGTCTCGTTTGGAGCACGGAAGAAGTGGTTGAAACATACTTCGTAGAACGCTGCAGCTGACTGGTAAGAAGCCATGTGACCACCAAGGTCTAGGTCTTTCTTAGAAGCACGCAATACAATCATGATTGCGTTCCAGCGAATAATCGAACGAATACGACGCTCAAGAGTTACGTCACCAGGGTAAGCTGGCTCTTGTGCTGCTGGAATTGTGTTGATGTAGTTTGTGTTGATGCCTGTAGCCATATCAACACCATCTAAACGCGCTTTATCTAGAACTTGTTCTAGTAAAAACTGTGCACGTTCTACACCTTCTTCACGTACTACTGACTCAAGAGCTTCTAACCAATCTTGAGTTTCCAGAGCATCAACGTCATGCTTCATGTCAGACATGGCGATCTATCCTTTTTGTTAGTTGGATTCTACTAAACACGTAAATAGCCGAAGTATTACGGCTATTTACCCTGTTGAATTCGACGTAAAGAACGTTCGCGGCGCGATTCTTCTTTGGTCAAATCCATCAATGTTTCTTCGATGTAAGCTAAATGAGAATGTGACATTTCACGCGCCTGTTCTGGCTGCCCTGAAACGATCGCATCTACAATGTTAGCTCGATGTATACTCACTTTCTCCACAACGTCTTTACGACGATGCAACAGCTTTAAATTTTCTAAGACATTTTGTTCGAGTAACGGAGCCAAACTACGAACAATGTGTAATAACACCACATTGTGCGCTGCCTCTGTTAAAGCAATAAGAAAAGCCATCACTGCTGCAGATTCGGCTTCAATATCACCCTTATCTTGCGCGCCGTGAATTTTTTCTTGGCATGCTTGAATTCGAGCAAAGTCTTCATCAGTGCCACGTAATGCCGCAAAGTAAGCCGAAATCCCTTCCATCGCATGACGCGATTCCAACAAGTCTAGTTGGGTTTCAGAATGGGACGACAACAAATTAAGCAAAGGATCTGAAAAGCTTTTCCAGATATTTTCGCTAACAAACGTACCTCCACCTTGACGGCGAGTAAGCAAGCGTTTTGCTTCTAAACGTTGTATCGCTTCTCGGATTGAAGGACGAGACACATCGAACTGTTTCGCTAGTTCGCGCTCAGGCGGCAACTGCTGCCCTGGAGCCAGTGTTCCTTCCACTATCAACCTTTCTAACTCTTGTTCGATAACGTCCGAGAGTTTTGGCTGACGAATCCTTTGATAAGCCATAGTTTGTTGTTCTTCTTTTTCTTCGCTGACAATTGGTAATACCAATTTTAAGTTGGGCAGAAATTAACATAATTAAAACGCCACTGTCCAGTGCAAAATTGACCTGCATCATAGAACACAGCATGAATTAACCATGATTTAACAAATGAAATTTAAAACAGCAACCAAATTGGTCTTACCATTTACAGGGGTAATACTTTTGGGGAGGTTTCGTGCTAGAAAGTTTCAGGATAAAAATGAATTGTTTCAGAAAGATTAGTGCCACTTGTTTAAAAATCAAACCAAGCGCACATTTAGGATGGAAATTCTGTTCATAAGTTTTAATAAATTAGCGTTTGATAAGCTCGTCACACTCTCGATTTATTGATGCTCTCCCCTCCACCACTTTCTTTACATAGCAACAACAAAAATTCACAAGTCATTATGCTAGGCGTTGACTATTCAACACCTAACAGCAGTAAGGCTATCTTAAAATTGAGGCTTAGCCCTTGAGCTTTCCTTTAAATTTCTGCCAATCGAAAACCAAGCCAGGATCAGTTTTGCGCAGCGGCGCAATATATTGATGGCCTGTGATTCGTTCAGTGGTAATTTGAGGGAAGCTCGATACCAGTGTTTCCGTTAATTGGGTAAGCGCTTGATACTGCTGCTCGGTGTAAGCCACAAAGTCACTGCCTTCCAGTTCAATACCAATCGAGTAATCATTACACCTTTCACGGCCGGCAAAGCTGGACTGGCCAGCGTGCCAAGCTCTATCAAGGAACGAAACAAACTGTACCACCTCACCATCACGACGAATCAAGCAGTGTGCAGACACACCCATTTGGTGAATCACCTGAAAAAACGGGTGTTCTTCTGGGTCAAGTTTGCCCGTAAAAAACTGTTCGATGTAAGGCCCACCAAATTGCCCCGGAGGTAAACTAATGTTGTGAACCACCAGCAGAGAGATATCGTCGACGCTAGGTCTAACATCAAAATACGGGGAAGGAACATGCCGAGCGTTGTCATACCATCCATTGAAGCTGATCGTCATCTTGGTCTCACTTTCTTTTCTGCTAGCACAATAAGATGTGACCTTACCCATAGAGCAGTCACGCTAGCCTCTTTAATTTGAAGTTAAGCAAGAGTATCATTCCATTCCCACTCCCTTTCAAGATTAGATTTGCGATGAAAAACACACATAACAGCCACCAACGCCTTGACTACTTAAAAGAGCAACTGCCTCTAGAGATCACTCGCTCAGTGGCTGAGACCATCAAAGAAGATCTAGGCGGAACGTTAGATCCAGCGGCTGATATTACGGCAAGTCTAATCCCAGCAGACGCAATCAACAGCGCTACCATCATTACCCGTGAGCACGGTGTGTTCTGTGGTAAAGCTTGGGCTGATGAAGTGTTTAAGCAATTGGGCGGTGAGGTAACTATCGAGTGGAACGTAGAAGATGGCGACAAAGTTGAACCAAACCAAACGCTTTGTAGCTTAACTGGCCCAGCACGTGCGCTATTAACCGGTGAGCGTAATGCAATGAACTTCATTCAAACGCTATCTGGCTGTGCGACAACAACAGCGATCTACGCTGACAAAGTTAAGCACACAGAATGCCGCCTGTTAGACACTCGCAAAACAATTCCGGGCCTTCGCAGCGCACTAAAATACGCTGTCGCTTGTGGTGGCGGTTTCAACCACCGTATTGGCGTTTTCGATGCTTACCTAATCAAAGAAAACCACATCATCGCTTGTGGTGGCATTGAGAAAGCTATCTCGACAGCAAAAGAGCTTAACCCGGGCAAACCTGTGGAAGTTGAAACGGAAAGCCTAGAAGAGCTAGAGCAAGCGATCAGCGCTGGTGCAGACATCATCATGCTAGATAACTTCACCACTGACATGATGCGTGAAGCGGTTAAAATCAATGCGGGCCGCGCTGCATTAGAAAACTCAGGTAACGTCACTCTCGACACTATCGCAGAGTTCGCTGAAACGGGTGTTGATTACATCTCGGTAGGTGCACTGACTAAGCATCTAAAAGCGATGGACCTATCCATGAGATTTAAAGCGTAATTAACTGAATAGTAAATATATTTCCGTCAAAGGCATTGTTGATAACAGTGCCTTTTTTATTGCCTAAACTATCAGTATTTCAATCACTTATTTAAGTTGGTCGCATAATTTTGCGCGCCATATGAAACACCACACTAATAAACACGAAACCACTCGCGGCCAAACCTGAACACCATTCCACTTCCCCATCTCGACTTCTATTCTTTCCATCAACCAGTGCCTGCACTGAAACAAACTAAACAATGGAATTAGACAATGAATAACAAGAACAAAAGAATGAACCAGAAAGGCTTTACGCTGATTGAATTGATGATTGTGGTGGCGATTATTGGTGTGTTGTCTGCGATTGCTGTGCCTGCATATAAAGATTATGTATCTAAGAGTGAAGCATCATCTGCTCTTGCAACTTTAAAATCTCTGCAAACACCAGCAGAGCTTACTTTCCAAGAAGAAGGCAAACTTAGTACTGCTCTTTCAACTTTAGGTATATCTGCTGGTTCAAATACCCTCGGTACATTAAGAGTTTCAGCGCAAGGCTCGACAGGAGCAAACCCTACATCACCAGCAATTGAGTTTAAATTTGTTGGAGGTTCATTGGATCAACAAACCCTTACACTATCTCGTGATGCGACAACTGGTTGGGCTTGTGCTAAATCAACAACAGTTCCCGATCTAGATGGCTGCCGATAAGTGCTCACCAACCTCCCAACAATTTTTCGTCAAGCTAACCTTCTTAGTCTGACTCAAGAACAAGCCGTTGCGGAACATGTGCAAGCTTCAGGTGTATCTACGCCTGAAGCTTTGCTCGTTCTTGATTTCTTCAGCGGCGATTCCTTAGCAAGTAATATCAAAACCATTTTCGGTTTACCGTTAGTACAACTAGCCAGTACTGACTACGAAACCTTGTGTGAGCAATTGGGGCTTCGTGAATTGATCACCAAATATCGAGCAATCCCGATTTCAGTTTCTAGTTCTACTCTTACGCTCGCCTCGGCTGATCCGACCGACTTACAAGCTGAAGACGACTTTCGCTTTGCGACAGGATTACAGATTGAATTGGTTGTCGCTAATTACTCTGAACTAGAAGGTGCAATACGAAAGCTGTATGGCCGTTCTATTTCCGGGCAAGACTCCAAGCGTAAAGAGATCACTCAAGATGAGCTCGCTAACCTTGTTGAGATATCTGATGACGAGATAACGTCGATAGAAGACCTCAGCCAAGATGACTCCCCTGTCAGTCGCTTTATCAATCAGATTCTAGTCGATGCAGCACGTAAAGGCGCATCTGATATCCACTTCGAACCTTATGAAGAAAACTACCGCGTACGTCTACGTTGCGATGGCATCCTTGTCGAAATTCAACAGCCCGCTTCTCACTTAAGTCGTCGTCTATCGGCGCGCTTGAAGATTCTCGCCAAACTTGATATCGCCGAACGTCGTTTGCCTCAAGATGGTCGTATCAAACTGCGCTTAAATGACGAACTGGCGATTGATATGCGTGTATCGACGCTGCCAACATTATGGGGAGAAAAGATCGTTCTTCGTCTTCTAGACAGCAGCGCTGCCAATCTCGATATCGATAAGCTCGGTTACAGCGAGGATCAAAAAGCACTCTACCTCAATGCCCTAAAACGCCCGCAAGGAATGATCTTAATGACCGGGCCAACGGGCAGCGGTAAAACGGTTTCTCTTTATACTGGCCTTCGAGTGCTCAACACCACTGAACGCAACATCTCAACAGCCGAAGACCCTGTTGAAATCAACCTGTGTGGTATCAATCAGGTACAAGTGTCACCTAAGATCGGCTTTGGTTTCGCTGAAGCATTGCGATCATTTTTACGACAAGATCCTGATGTGGTGATGGTCGGAGAGATCCGTGATTTGGAAACCGCAGAGATCGCGATCAAAGCCTCGCAAACAGGCCACTTAGTGCTTTCGACACTGCACACCAATTCGGCAGCAGAAACGGTGACTCGCCTCTCTCATATGGGAATAGAACCTTTTAACCTCGCTTCATCATTAAGCCTGATTATCGCCCAACGACTGGCAAGACGATTGTGCGACCACTGTAAAGCCACTGATGACTCGCCTGATATATTTCTACGCCACTCTATTCCCAATAGCCAAATCATCTACAAAGCCAGCTCACAAGGATGCAATGAGTGTAATCAGGGATACTCGGGGCGAGTCGGTATCTATGAAGTCATGCCTTTTAGCGACCAATTGAAAAATAGCCTGATCGAAAAACCGAACGCGTTAGCCATTGAAAACTTAGCGCGCCGAGAAGGCATGAGAACTTTACAAGAATCAGGGCTAGATAAACTGCTTGAAGGCACCACCAGCTATCAAGAGCTACAACGTGTTCTATACCTATAATTCACGGAGCCGAAAATGAGTAGTAAAAGCAAACAATCACAACTAAAAAACTACCATTGGAAGGGAATCAATAGTTCTGGCAAGAAAGTGTCTGGGCAGAGCTTAGCGCTCACCGAACTAGAAGTGCGAGAGAAGCTCAAAGAGCAGCACATTCAGATTAAGAAAATCAAAAAGAAAAGCATCTCAGCAATCACTCGTTTAACCCATCGAGTCAAAGCCAAAGACATCACTATTTTGACTCGCCAACTGGCTACCATGTTGGCGACTGGTGTGCCGATCGTGCAAGCCATCAAGCTGGTGTCAGACAATCACCGCAAAGCAGAAATGAAATCGATTTTATCGCACATCTGCAAAGGTGTAGAAGCTGGCACGCCAATCTCAAAAGCAATGCGAACTGCAAGCCGCCACTTTGATGACCTCTATACCGACTTGGTCGCGACAGGCGAACTCTCCGGCAACCTTGCACAAGTATTTGAACGCTTGGCGACCTATCGTGAAAAGAGTGAGCAACTAAAATCCAAGGTTATAAAAGCGCTCATCTATCCTGCAATGGTTGTTGCGGTCGCCCTTACCGTTTCCTACTTAATGCTGACCATGGTCATCCCTGAATTTGAATCGATGTTTTCTGGTTTCGGAGCAGACTTACCTTGGTTCACCCAGCAAGTGCTTTATCTTTCCCATTGGATGCAGGCTTATAGTTTCTATAGTGCCATCGGTATTGGTTTATTAATTCTGTCTTTTCAGCAACTGCGTCAGCGATCCTACTCGATTCGACTTTCAACCAGTCGTCTTGGCTTACGCTTTCCTATCTTGGGTGCTGTTATCACTAAGGCATCGATTGCAAAGTTCAGCCGAACACTTTCAACCAGTTTCAGTTCTGGGATTCCCATCTTAACCAGCCTTAAAACAACGGCTAAAACCGCAGGCAACCTGCATTATGAATCGGCCATCATCGAGGTTCACCGTGAAACTGCCGCAGGCATGCCTATGTACATTGCAATGCGCAATACCAATGCCTTCCCAGAGATGGTTTTACAGATGGTGATGATAGGTGAAGAGTCAGGGAATCTTGATGATATGCTCAATAAAGTCGCTTCCATTTACGAGTTCGAAGTAGACAACACCGTCGATAACCTAGGTAAAATTCTAGAACCACTGATCATCGTATTTTTAGGCACCGTAGTTGGCGGACTTGTTGTCGCGATGTACTTACCGATCTTTAATCTTATGAGTGTGTTAGGATAGTTAAAAGCAACTAAACACCCATGAGCAGCCAACCTCTGCTCACCTTGATTAAGTGGTAAAGGACACTATGGAAGTATTTCACTACTATCCTTGGCTATTCCCCGTATTAGCTTTCATTTTTAGCCTTCTTATCGGCAGCTTCCTCAACGTAGTCATACACCGTTTACCGATAATGATGGAACGAGAGTGGCAACAAGAGTGCTCGGAGTATTTCTCTCAATATAAAATTCCAGCACCAGAGGGAAAGTTCAATCTCAGTATCCCTCGTTCTACCTGTCCAAAATGCAAAACCCAATTAAGGGTAATCGACAATATTCCTGTATTAAGCTGGTTGTTCTTAAAAGGCAAATGCCATAGCTGTGCTAACCCAATCAGTGCTCGCTACCCTTTGGTCGAATTGCTTACCGCAATCCTTTGTACCGTAGTCGCGAGCCACTTTGGCTTCAGTTACTACGCCATCGCTCTGATTTTTTTCACGTTTGCATTGATTACCGCAACCTTTATCGATCTCGATACTATGCTGCTGCCAGATCAAATCACCTTACCTTTAGTTTGGTCTGGTATCGCGTTAGCTCTGTTTAATATCAGCCCAGTATCGCTTCAAGATTCCGTAATTGGCGCAATGGCAGGCTACCTAGCACTTTGGTCGGTTTATTGGCTGTTCAAGCTGTTAACAGGCAAAGAAGGTATGGGTTACGGTGATTTCAAGTTACTAGCTGCGCTTGGCGCCTGGCTTGGTTGGCAGCACCTACCAATGATCATTCTTTTGTCGTCGCTGGTCGGTTTAGTTTTCGGCTTGATTCAACTTCGCTTGAAACAGCAAGGCATAGATAAAGCCTTTCCCTTTGGACCTTACCTTGCGATTGCGGGTTGGGTGAGTTTGATGTGGGGCAACGACATCATGGGCTGGTATTTCACTTCTGTACTAGGAATTTAACCATGGCAATCATTATCGGATTAAGCGGTGGTATCGCCAGTGGAAAAACCACCGTTGCTAACCTCTTCAATGAGCATTTTAATATTGATATTGTCGATGCTGATATCGTTGCACGCGAAGTCGTTGCAGTGGGCAGTGACGGCTTAAAGCAGATTACTGATCGTTTTGGTGAGACGATCTTGCTTGAAGATGGATCACTTAACCGAAGTAAGCTGCGTGAGCTAATCTTCTCGGATCCCACAGATAAACAATGGCTCAATGACCTGCTTCATCCCATGATCCGTAACAAAATTGACAGTGACCTGTCTAAAGTCACATCCCCTTATGGTTTATTAGTCGCACCGCTATTGGTTGAAAACCAAATGCAAAGCATGGCCGATCGCGTATTAATCGTTGATGTACCAACAGAAGTACAAATAGAGCGTACGATGAGTCGTGATAATGTTTCTAGGGAACAAGTTGCATCAATTTTAAAATCACAGGCTTCAAGAGAACAACGCTTAGCAGTTGCAGATGACGTGATTAAAAACCATACTAAAAACCAAGAACTTTTGCCTCAAATCACAGATTTACATCAAAAGTATCTGGCAATCAGTACTGTATATGGGTCAGAATAGAATAATGTTGAATGAAGGTTTGCTCGATGATCACCCACAAATTTGAACATCCTCTAAATGAGAAAACACGCATCTACTTAAGAGTTGAATCACTCTTGAGGCAGCTGCACTTGTCTTCTACATTTTCCGATGCTCAACAGTATCAACTCTTTTTCCGTTCCATCTTTGATCTGATTGAAATCTTCGAACAGATCCAACTCAAGAGTGAACTCGCAAAAGATATTGAGAAGCAGCGTGTAACCTACAAAAGCTGGTTAGATGTTGAAGGTGTCGATCAAGAGATGCTAACTTCACTACTCAACGATATTAGTAATATCTATCGTGAACTGATGCAGGCGGAGCGTTTTGGGCAGTCACTTAAAGAAGACCGATTCTTGAGTGCCATACGTCAACGCTTTAATTTACCAGGTGGCTCATGCTGCTTTGATTTACCCGCACTGCATTATTGGCTGCATCTTCCTCTCGATAAGAGAATGCGAGATGCCAAAGCTTGGATGGACAGCCTACAGCCTCTGTATGAAGCGCTAACACTATGGTTAAAGCTCACCAGAGAGACTGGTCACTTTAAAGAGCAAATTGCTCGCGCTGGCTTCTTCCAGAGCGATGCTGATGAAGCGAATATCCTTCGCCTTTCTATTCCAATGCAATACGGTGCTTACCCGATGATCTCCGGGCATAAAAACCGTTTTGCCGTTAAGTTCATGAGCTTTGAAACAGGACAAGCCTGTACTCAAGACATCGAATTTGAATTGGCTGTCTGCAGCTAATTAATTTCCTTTTATAGTTTGGCTTGAGCCTTCACTCGAGCCTAAACTCTTTCTTACAATACCCTCTAATTAAGAATCACTATGTCGAAAAAAATCACCATCGTTAAATGCCCTCAATGTAATGCCGACGTTGAATGGGGCGAACAAAGCCCACACCGCCCGTTTTGCAGTAAGCAATGTCAGATGATTGATTTCGGTGAATGGGCAGACGAAGAGAACAGCATTGCTGGCGCACCAGACATGTCAGATAGCGATGGTTGGTCGGAAGATCCGCACTAAGCGAGTAACGAGTAACGAGTAACGAGTAACGAGTAACGAGTAACGAGTAACGAGTAACGAGTAACGAGTAACGAGTAACGAGTAACGAGTAACGAGTAAATTTTGAAGGGTTGGCGTTTAACGTCAATCCTTTTTTATTGCCTATAGCATGGTACGAATAGAGATTCCCTACTCCTTCCTTCGTCAGTCTAGGGAATGACAGTTAAATGTGAGTTTCGTTTAAGTCCGTCATCCCCAAGAGCGAGGAACGAGCGAATTGAGGCTCTCTTACCTACTCAGATCTAAATAGCAGACACAAAAAAGCGGAGCCAAATGGCTCCGCTTTTATCGATAGAATGCAAAAAGAATTACTTCTTAGTAAGCTTCTCTTTAATACGAGCTGACTTACCAGAACGCTCACGTAGGTAGTACAACTTGGCACGACGTACTGCACCACGGCGTTTAACTTCGATGCTATCAACCATTGGAGAGTGAGTTTGGAACGCACGCTCTACGCCTTCACCGTTCGAGATCTTACGAACTGTGAATGCAGAGTGTAGACCACGGTTACGAATAGCGATTACAACGCCTTCGAAAGCCTGTAGACGCTCACGGTCACCTTCTTTTACCTTAACCTGAACTACAACAGTGTCACCTGGTGCGAATTTAGGAAGGTCTGATTTTAGTTGCTCTTCTTCAAGAGCCTTGATGATGTTGCTCATTTGTATAAATTCCTAGAATAAACTGATACTAAATTTAATAGGTTACTGCTTGCTTTTCGTTAAGAGCGTTGCTCTTTAATGAATTCAGCCAGTAATTGTTCCTGTTCGTCAGTCAGAGCTAGGTTTTCCAGGAGCTCTGGTCTTCTTAGCCAAGTTCGGCCCAACGATTGTTTTAATCGCCAGCGACGAATGTCCTTATGGTTTCCAGACTTGAGTACCGATGGCACATCTTTATCGTCTAGCACCTCAGGGCGCGTATAATGGGGACAATCTAGCAAACCATTTGCAAAAGAATCTTCTTCTGCTGAAGCGAAATCTCCAAGTACACCCGGAACAAACCGAGAGACTGAATCAATCAACGTCATGGCTGGCAGTTCGCCACCCGTCATCACAAAATCTCCAATCGACCATTCTTCGTCGACTTCAGATTGAATAATGCGCTCATCTACCCCTTCATAGCGACCACAAATAAGAAGCAAGTTCTCGTTTGTTGCCAACTCTTCAACACCTTTCTGGTCGAGTTTACGACCTTGAGGTGAAAGATAGATTACTTTCGTCTTTCCCGGTGCTGCTTGCTTGGCAGTTTGGATAGCATCGCGCAAAGGCTGAACCATCATTAACATGCCAGGACCACCACCGTAAGGTCTATCATCAACAGTGCGATGTTTATCATGAGTGAAATCGCGAGGATTCCATGTCTCAATAGATAAAAGACCTTTTTTAACCGCTTGACCTGTTACTCCAAAATCAGTAACAGAACGGAACATTTCAGGAAACAGGCTAATAATGCCAACCCACATGTGTTCTCTCGCTCTGTAATTTGGAGTTAGAATCCAGGATCCCAGTCAACTTCGATCCGGCGAGCTTCGCGATCAACTTTCTTGATCACTTGCTCTTCAAGGTACGGTACTAACCGTTCCTTTTGGCCAAAAGCATCTTTAAGATTTGCTTTAATTACTAGAACATCGTTCGAGCCAGTTTCTAATAGGTCAGTGACCTCACCAAGGTCGTAACCTTTAGTGGTAAAAACTTGCATACCGAACAATTCGCGCCAGTAGAATTCATCTTCTGACAATTCAGGTAACGAAGCAGGGTCAATAGCAATTTCAAAGTTAGTCATCAGTTGCGCGTCTTCACGAACATCTAATCCCGCTAGCTTACATACATAACCTTGGCCATGACGTTTCCAGCTCTCAACTTTGTACTCAACCCACTTACCCTTTTGGTTTAAATACCAAGGGCTGTAATCAAATATGCTTTCAGCATTGTCTGTGTAGGAGAACACTTTAAGCCAGCCACGAATACCATAGGTAGACCCAAGTTTACCCATGACAATTCTATTATTTTGCTCGCTCATCGTTTCTTTACCCTTCATCGACATAAGCTATTTCTCTTTAAAAAAGAATTAAGCCGCTTTTTGAGCGTCTTTAACTAGCTTAGCTACACGATCAGATAGAGATGCGCCTTGACCAACCCAGTGGTTAACACGATCTAGGTCTAGACGTAGACCTTCTTCTTGACCTTGAGCAGTAGGGTTAAAGAAACCTACTTTCTCGATGAAACGGCCAGTTACAGAGTTACGGCTATCCGCAACTACGATTTGATAAAATGGGCGCTTCTTTGCACCGTGACGTGCCAAACGAATGGTTACCATGTCGTCCTCTTTGCTTTCTTAATAAAATAATTAACCCCAAGTATAAGTAAATAGCTTGGGGTCTCGTGCCAAATTAAAGCCCCGGAATTTTACTCTTATTCCGGTGCAATGCAAGGGCTTTAGCTATTTTTTCACCAACATAGCAACCGGATACTTTCTGTGACACGGCTAACACTATGAAAAGTAACGTAGCTAAAGCTTACATTTGTAGATTATCGACCAAACGGGTTAAAACCACCACCCATTCCGCCCATACCTCCACCGCCGCCCATCATGCCTTGCATGTTGCGCATCATGCCTTTCATTCCACCTTTCTGCATTTTCTTCATCATCTTCTGCATTTGAGTGAACTGTTTAAGCATACGGTTTACATCTTGTACCTGCGTACCAGAACCTGCAGCAATACGCTTTTTGCGTGAGCCTTTGATTAGGTCTGGACGCTGACGTTCTTTCATTGTCATAGAGTTGATGATCGCTTCCATTTGCTTGAACATCTTGTCATCAACTTTATCTTTAACGTTGTCTGGTAGCTGAGACATACCTGGAAGCTTATCCATCATGCCCATCATGCCGCCCATGTTTTTCATCTGACCAAGCTGCTCACGGAAGTCTTCAAGGTCAAAGCCTTTCTTCTCTTTGAACTTCTTAGCCAGTTTCTCTGCTTTCTCGGTATCAACGTTTTTCTGTAGGTCTTCAATAAGAGACAGTACGTCGCCCATACCTAAGATACGAGAAGCAACACGATCTGGGTGGAATGGTTCTAGTGCGTCAGTCTTTTCACCAACACCTAAGAATTTAATCGGCTTGCCAGTGATATGACGAACAGACAGTGCAGCACCACCTCGCGCATCACCATCAACTTTCGTCAAGATAACACCGGTTAGTGGAAGCGTATCACCAAAAGCTTTTGCAGTGTTCGCAGCATCTTGACCAGTCATTGCATCAACAACGAACAGAGTCTCTACTGGTTTAATGGCAGTATGAAGCTCTTTGATCTCGCCCATCATCTCTTCATCGATAGCCAAACGACCAGCAGTATCGACAATTAGCACGTCGTAGAATTTCTTCTTCGCATGGTCGATTGCAGCGTTTGCAATATCAAGAGGCTTTTGATCAGCTGAAGATGGGAAGAAGTCGACGCCAACATCGCTTGCTAACGTTTCAAGCTGTTTGATTGCCGCTGGACGGTAAACGTCGGCAGACACAACCAAAACTTTCTTCTTGTCGCGCTCAGTCAGGAGCTTAGATAGCTTACCTACCGATGTGGTTTTACCCGCACCTTGTAGACCTGCCATTAAAATAACGGCTGGCGGCTGTGCTGCTAGGTCAAGAGCCTCGTTAGACTCACCCATCACCGCTTCAAGCTCAGCTTGAACGATCTTAATGAATTCTTGACCAGGAGTTAGAGATTTAGAAACCTCAACACCCACAGCGCCTTCTTTTACGCGCTTAACAAAATCGCGGACAACTGGCAGTGCAACGTCGGCTTCAAGTAGCGCCATACGTACTTCACGCAGCGTCTCTTTTATATTGTCTTCGGTCAGACGACCTTTACCGCTGATGTTCTTCAGCGTTTTGGATAGACGATCCGTTAAATTATCAAACATAGTTTTCTCTTCGCTCAAAACTGCGACTATTACTGTGAGTATACATTAGCGCGGATTAGAGTCATACCCGTTGTAGAGCGTTAATCATCCACGCTTGTGATGTGAGACATTATTCACTTGGAATTGAATGAGGTTCACCATAGCCCCAAAGAGCGATGCGAGGTATAATTCGCCAATTAGTAATCATTTAAATGGATACCATGGACAGTCTTATTGCGATCGCAGCGGCCTTTCTTTATACAATGGCGATTTCCACGATCATTCCAGGTCTCGTGCACCAAACAGGAATCCGCGTAAAAACGGTGTTTATCAGCGCATTACTTGCTCTAGCTTTCCATGCTTGGTTGCTTGGCGATTTAATTTTTAATGCCAGTGGCCAAAACCTCAGTATCTTGAACGTTGCTTCATTGATCAGTTTAATCATCTCTTTGGTCATGAGCGGTGCGATGCTCAAAACCCGTTTGTGGTTCATCTTGCCGGTTGTTTATAGCTTCGCTGCTCTAAATCTAATGGCTGCCACTTTTCTTTCAAGCACGTTCATTAAACATCTAGAGAATGATCCAAAGCTGCTACTGCACATCTCTTTGGCTTTGTTCTCATACGCGACGTTGACTATCGGTGCGCTATACGCCCTGCAACTTGCGTGGCTAGATCACAAACTTAAAAAGAAAAAAGCGTTAGTGATAAACCCTAACCTACCTCCTTTAATGATGGTGGAAAGACAGCTTTTCAAGATCATTCTGATCGGTAATGGCTTATTAACAGGTACTTTATTGACTGGCCTTATCTTCGTACAAGATATGTTTGCTCAAGGAAAAGCACACAAGGCTGTATTGTCTTTTATTGCTTGGGTTATCTACTCCATCCTTCTGTGGGGTCACTATCAGAAAGGTTGGCGTGGACAAAAAGTCACTTGGTTCGCACTTGCCGGTGCCAGCATGCTCACATTAGCCTACTTCGGTAGCCGCTTCGTTCAGGAAATCATCCTGAATTAGTCTGTAATATGAAGGTAATGTCTCACACACCTTGCCTTTAAAATATTGAGTCCGTTAGATTCAATTGACATCTCGACCATGTTCGGTCATAAATTAATCAAGATACACAAATAGGAAAAGAATAGTTTTGGACGACATATCAACGGGTATCTTATTTGCGCTACTCGCGTGTCTCATTGTAATTTCTGGTTATTTCTCTGGTTCCGAAACGGGCATGATGTCCTTGAACCGCTACCGTTTAAAGCACTTGGCCAATACGGGTCATAAAGGTGCCAAACGCGTAGAAAAACTTCTGAACCGCCCAGACAGATTGATCGGCCTCATTCTCATCGGCAACAATCTCGTCAACATTCTTGCGTCTGCGATCGCGACTATTCTTGGTATGCGCATCTACGGGGATATCGGCGTCGCAATTGCTACCGGTGTCCTGACTCTCGTGATCCTCGTGTTTGCCGAGGTAACCCCAAAAACCATCGCTTCTCTGTTTCCAGAGCGTGTCTCTTACGCCAGTAGTATCCTTTTGATAATACTGATGAAGGTACTGTCACCATTGGTGATATTGGTGAACTTCATTACCAACGGTTTTATTCGTATCTTAGGTGTCAAAGCCCGTCACGATGCGACCGACCACTTAAGCTCTGAAGAGCTTAGAACCGTGGTAAATGAAGCGGGAAGCCTAATACCTCAACGCCACCAAGATATGTTGGTATCTATTTTAGATTTAGAACACGTGACCGTGAACGACATCATGGTGCCTCGAAATGAAATCACTGGCATCGACATCAATGATGACTGGAAATCTATCGTTCGCCAATTAACTCACTCCCCTCATGGGCGTATTGTGTTATATCGTGACCAGATAGATGAAGTGGTTGGCATGCTTAGGTTACGAGAAGCTTACCGCTTGATGCTTGAAAAGAACGAATTCAATAAAGAGACACTGTTGCGTGCTGCGGATGAGATCTACTTTATTCCTGAAGCGACACCACTCAATATCCAACTACTTAAGTTTCAGCGCAATAAACAGCGCATCGGTTTGATTGTGGATGAGTATGGCGATATCAACGGCTTGGTTACCCTTGAAGATATTCTAGAAGAAATCGTTGGTGAGTTTACGACCTCAATTGCACCAAGCTTATCTGAAGAGATCACACCGCAAAGCGATGGCAGTTTCTTGATTGAAGGCAGCGCCAATATCCGTGACATAAACAAAGGCTTGCAGTGGACACTGCCTACAAATGGCCCAAGAACACTTAATGGTTTAATACTGGAACACCTTGAAGACATTCCAGAAAGTCACCTGAGTGTTCAGGTTGCGAGTCATCCAATGGAAATTGTTGAACTCGAAGAGAACCGTATCAAGCTCGTTCGCGTGTTCCCGCAGATCGTTAACGGATAAAAGTGGTTTGCTGGACTGGGATAACTAAGTGAGTAATCACAAGCTCACATGCGACAACTGCCTAGCCCTAAAATATGTCTCTTCCTAAAATACGTTGACGAAAAAGGCCCGGTTCATTGAACCGGGCCTTTTAGTATCTAACTCACTCTGTCTCTAGAGTGAAATGTATCTAGAGTGAAGCGTATTCAAGGTGAACTAACAATGACTAGTCGATCTTAAGCTCTTTCAGCATCGACTCTGGCAATGCCAGTTCATCATTTTTGTTTACAGAGATACCGGCAGCGATGATCGCATTAGCGATATCTTTAGCTTCATCCAAAGAATGCATTGCCGCAGTACCACATTGATACTCGTTCAGCTCAGGGATCTTATTTTGATTCTCAACTTTCAGCACATCTTGCATTGCAGCCAACCAACCGTCTGCCACTTGTTGCTCTGAAGGCGTACCAATTAGGCTCATGTAGAAACCAGTACGACAACCCATCGGTGAAATATCGATGATCTCTACATCTGAACCGTTCAATTGATTACGCATAAATCCTGCGTATAGGTGCTCTAGAGTATGGATCCCTTTCTCAGATAGGATGTCTTTGTTTGGCGCAGTAAAACGCAGGTCAAACACAGTGATGGTATCCCCTTTTGGGGTTTGCATTGTTTTAGCTACACGAACTGCAGGTGCGTTCATGCGCGTGTGATCAACAGTGAAACTATCTAATAAAGGCATTGCTATTCTCCGTGACGGTTGGCTTTAGAAAAACCAACTTCTATTGTCTTCTAGTTCTTTACGACACTGTTTAAGCTGCCATCCATAATCTTTTGCTTGCTGTTCGACTTTGCGCGCCACCTTAATCAATGATGGTTTGCTATTGTATGACTTGCGCTTATAACCACCACGACCTTCATGATAAGCCAAATACTGGTTATACGGATCCCATAGTGAAATACCAAGCTGACGACGCGTCTCGCTGGTGTACCAACCGATGAACATCAATGCATCATCAAAGTTGGTTCTTGAGCCACCGTTATTGGTCGCCTTTTGGAAGTCTTCCCAAGCAGGGTCTTGAGCTTGTGCATATCCGTAGGCACTACTCACGCGTCCCCACGGAATAAAGCCAAGAATATAATCTTTAGGCGGGCGCGCATCATGACGATAGCTACTCTCTTGTTTCACAAAAGCCATCGCTACGTTGATCGGCGTGCCCCACTCTTCTTGCATATCGAGAGCATCTTCATACCACGACGGGTGTTCTCTGAAGATGCTACACAAGTTATCTTGCTGCTTTGGCGGTGGCGTTGCACATCCAACCAATAGGCTAGAGACAACACCAACAGTCACTACTGGCAACCATTTTCCACTTACGCGTTTAGGCTGGCCTAATAAGGCTTGCTTCCTTTCCACCAAAGTCTCGCTATGCTTTTAAATACGAAAAATAATCCGTTAAGAAGCTGTCAAAATCTTGAGTGCTTGCTTCTTCACTTTGTTGCTGAGCAATCACAGAGCGTTGAACTTCCGCTTCCATCAACTCAGCTGAGTAAACTTTATATTGGTGTGCTTTGTGTTGCTGAGCGTACGTTTTTCCTAACGCACAACCCACTTTACCCAAGCCACCTAATTTTTTTGTCTCTTCTAACAACTGGCCAGAAATGGTCAGCTCTGGGTTATCAATCCAAGTTTCAAGCGTATCGCACGTTTCTTGGTATGCACGACCACCTTGCTCAGCATCCATCAACTCAGCGATAACACGAAGATCTTTGAATACGCGTTTAGCCCAATCTTGCAGAGACAGTCTCTCGCCATCACAACCAATCTTTAGCTCTAAACCAACCTGACGACCTTCTAAGATCACCTTGTTCCAGTTCTCGCGCCAGCATTCAAGTTCACAGTTATCCATCTCAGCAGAGTCAGATAGAACACTCCAAGTTAAGAATAGATCGAGGAAGCGAACTTGTTGCTCATTGATACCAATTGAGCTAAATGGGTTTACGTCCAAAGAACGAACCTCGATGTACTCAACACCAGCACGAGCCAGTGCTTCCGATGGTTTTTCACCACTTTTCGCCACGCGCTTAGGACGAATTGGTGCATAAAGCTCGTTCTCGATTTGAAGAACGTTACTATTCAATTGACGGTATTCACCATCAACCTTAGTGCCAATCTCAGCAAACTCTTCAGATGGCGTGCGAATCGCTTGGTTCAAACCTTCAAGGTACTGGTCTAGGCTGTTGAAGCCAATCTTTAATACGCTTTGAGCACTATTGGTGTAGCCAAGATCACTCAGGCGAAGTGCCGTTGCTTTTGGCAGATACAGTGTCTCGCCAACCTTCTCAAAAGGTAACTTTGTCTCTCTTCCTTTGATGAAAGAAGGACATAGTGCAGGTGAAGCACCGAAGAAATATGGGATTAACCAACCAAAACGGTAATAATTACGAATCAAACCAAAGTACGCATCTGACTTAGCTTCACAACGCGCTTCTTCTGTTTGCTCTCCAAACAGGCTATCCCAAAAACTTTCTGGGAAAGAGAAGTTGAAGTGAACACCAGAAATAATCTGCATCAGGCTACCGTAACGGCGCTTTAGGCCTTCACGATATAGCGTCTTCATTTTGCCGTTGTTAGAGGTGCCGTATTGCGCTAGCTGAATGTAATCTTCACTGCCTACGTAACAAGGCATAGAAAGCGGCCACATCTTTTCGCCATCTAACTTGGTTTGTGTGAAATGGTGGATATCAGACAACTGATTCAAAAGCGTCGGAACGTCGTTAGAAACAGGCGTAATAAACTCCAGTAGCGACTCGGAAAAATCGGTCGTTACCCATCCGTTCATCAACGCAGATCCCAAAGCCTTTGGGTGCGGCCCAGTCGCAAGATGCCCATCTTCCGTGTAGCGTAACGTTTCCCTTTCAACACCACGACCAAATTGAGAGAAGGTCTTAGGGTTGGTTGCAACTTGCTTTAGTCGCGCAGCAAAATCAGTCAAAATTCAGTTCACTTATCTTATATCGTTCTGATTAGAACTATCATAAATTAGGTTGGAGGAGAAAAATAGAGTCTTTTCCCTCCCCCTTTAATGTGTACTCTAACGAATGATTTCAAGCTCTTCTATTGGAATATCTAACTTTTCTAGTTGAGGACGAAGCGAAGTCGCGTCGCCAACAACAATTATTTGATAATCATTCGGGTCAAACCATTTCTTCGATAGCTCGTTTAAGGTCTCTTTTGAAACCGTTTCAACTATCTGATTACGCTGTTGTAGGTAATCTTCATCAAGGCTCAATGCAACAATATTACTCAACAATCCAGCCTTTTGACTTGGCGTTTCGTATTTAAGCGCATCTTGTTGACCGACGGCAAGGCGCATAAATTTCACCTCTTCGTCAGTTAATCCACTCTGACTAAATTCATTTAGCTCGGCGATAAACTCTTGAATCGATGGAACCGTCGCATTTGCTCTCACTTGAGCACTAAATACTACCGCACCAGTTTCACGAGTACTCGCGAAGTAACCGCTTGCACCGTAAGTGTACGCCTTGTCTTCACGTAAGTTTTGGTTAATGCGGCTATTGAAGTTACCGGCTAAGTTAAAGTTGGCTAGCTGGCTCAAATACAACTCACCAGTCGCGTCGAAAGGTAAACCTTTACGCACTAAACGAACAATACTTTGCGGCGCACCCGGTTTATCAACTAAATACAGATGCTGTCCTGAAAGCTCTTTGATGATCTGAGGACGCGTTAGTGGTGCCGCATCGCCTTGCCACTGTTCAAAGAATTGTAGCTGTTTCCCCACCTCTTTCTTCGAGATGTCTCCCACAACAACAATATTGGCACCTTCCGGTGTGTAGTGTTGTGCATAGAATTTTTTCACATCATCTAAGGTTAGCTCCGATAGAGACGCCTTGGTGCCATCGCTTGCTCGAGCAAAAATACTGTCGCCAAATAGCACTTCACGGGTTGCTTGAGAAGCCATCCAGCTTGGTTGTTGATGCTGATAGACAACACCTTCAAGCATCTGCTTCTTAACACGTTCAAAGTCTTGCTCATCAAACTTAGGCTCAAACAGAACCTCTTGTACGATCGCTAAGGTTTGAGGCAGGTTTTTCTCTAGCGTTGAAACCGAGATATCCGTGGTATAACTGCCTGCGCCAATGCTAACGCTACTGCCAAGCTTATCTAAGGTCGCCTGTAGTTCTTCAACCGTTCGTTTAGTCGACCCCTCTTCCATCATCGAAGCCGTTAGGTTCGCTAAGCCTTCTTGACCTTTACGAACATAGCGTTCGCCTGCAGGCAGTTGAATTTGCAGCTGTACTGTCGGCGTTTCACTGGTCACGGTACCAATCAAGTCAGTGCCGTTCGCAAAGTGCATGCGGTACAACTCAGGCATGGTCGCTTCAACACCAAAGTTCACTTCTGGCATCACGCTGCGATCAAATGTGTTTGGCGCCTTTCTGAAATCCAGTTGGTCTTCCGTCACCTTGCTGTATTCAGGAAGGGTACGTGCAGGTGTGGTAAAGGTAGCCTCACGAACCGCTAAGTCGAGTTTTTTCTTAGGAACCACACTCAACGTAACCTTGTGCTTGCCTTCGATGAAATCTTGGTATGCCTTGCTTACGCTTTCTGGAGTAACCGCTCGAATTTGATCGAGTTGCGATTCAATGCGATCCGGCTGACCATAGAAAGTTTGGTTAGACGCAAGCTGTGAAACCTTACCTTTAACACTTTGTAGTGCAAAAACTGCATCCGCTTCTGCCATACCAGTGATCTGATCTAAACGCTCTTGTTCAACGCCCTCTTTCGAGAATTGATCTAAGGTATCCATCAGCTCTTTGTTTAGAACCGTCAAATCGCCTTTTTCACCTGAATTACCCATCGCATACACATACATGGTACATGCAAGCTCAGCACAATCATGGAAAGATCCTGCGCTCACCGCTTTTTGCGTTTTTACGAGGTTTTGATACAGGTAACTGTTGGTGCCAGAACCTAACACATTGGACAGTGCATTCAATGAAGCCTGCGTCTCTTCACCACGATACGTTGTTGGCCAACCAACAAGCACCATCGGCTGACGAATATTATCTTTTAAGGTGATGTACTTGTCTTCAGTCAGCACTGCAGGTTGCTTCTCTGCCGCCTTAACTTCAGGTCCTTGAGGGATAGGGCCAAAGTACTTGTTAACCCACTCTAGCGTGTCATCAACGTCGATATCACCACCGATCGTTAACACGGCATTGTTTGGGCCATACCAACGTAAGAAAAATGCCTTAAGGTCATTCACATCAACACGATCTAAGTCTTCAACATAACCGATTGGTTGCCACGAGTAAGGGTGACCTTCTGGATACAGTGCTTCTCCCATGCGCTCCCACATCAAACCGTAAGGGCGGTTTTCATAGCTTTGCGCTCGCTCATTCTTAACCGTGCCTCTTTGCACCTCAAATTTCTTTTGAGAAACTGCATCTAACAAGAAACCCATTCTGTCCGATTCTAACCACAACATTTTTTCGAGTTGGTTAGAAGGAACGGTTTCAAAGTAATTAGTTCGGTCACGGTTGGTGGTGCCATTTAACGAACCACCCGCTTCGGTGATGATCTTGAAGTGCTGTTGATCACCGACGTTCTCTGAGCCTTGGAACATCATGTGTTCAAAGAAGTGAGCAAAGCCTGATTTGCCAATCTGTTCACGAGCAGAACCCACATGATAGGTCACATCAACATGAACCAGTGGATCAGAATCATCAGGAGAAAGAATAACGGTCAAGCCGTTTTCAAGCTGATACTTCGCATAAGGAATCACGACTTTATCTTTAGAAGGCTTAACCTCTTCTAACAGAGTGACTCCTTCCGGTAACGAGGAAAAGAAGGGTGTTGAGCTAGGTACATTGTAAGAACAGCCAGCAATGGCGATAAGAGAAAATGTACCAAGTAAAACCTTTTTCATAGGTTCTCCTTAGAAAAAACCGAAGTAAATAGCAGCAAGTAAGCTGTAGCGAGCGGCTTTGCCAATCGCTATCAAAATAACGCTAGGGATAAATTTCATTCTCAGCCAACCGGCAGCCAGACATAAAGGATCACCGATGATGGGTAACCAACTAAATAACAGTGTCCAATAGCCATAGCGGCTCAGCCAAGCCATAGCCTTATGACCATGCTTTTCAGATTGAGTTCGATTAGGTAACCACAAACCAATCCAATAGTTGGTCAGGCCGCCTAAGGTATTACCAAGTGTCGCCAGCAGAATGATCGATGATGTTGAGAACTGATCTAAGCTCAATGCCGCAACCAGGCTGGCTTCTGAACCGCCGGGCAATAATGTGGCACTCAAGAAGCCACTAATGAAGAGTACCCACAGCGCCGAGTCAGAGAACCACAGCGCTATGTTTTCAAACAGAGAATTAAAAAACTCTAGCACTGCATATCAACCTTCTTGCATTTTAAGTAGTACCTTGCCTCTGGTATGCCCAGTTTCTACCTGTAGATGAGCTGATTGCGCTTCGTCTAATTGGTAGATACCTTGAATTTCTGTTTTGAGTAATCCGACACTGACCATATACAGCATAGTGTCCATTTGCTCTGGGTTTGGCTCAACCAGCATACCTGATGCAGTAAAGCCTAATAATGTTGCTTTTTCGCAAATCAATTCAGCAGATAAAGTTGGGACTGTCACGACTCTTGCGCCATCTTTTAGACACTTCAATGCATCGAGAGCGGTATCTCCACCGACCAAATCAATCAGCACATCGACATCGGATACTCTTTCTGATGCTGGTGCAAATTTGTAGTTAATCGCATGAGCGCCTAGCGTTGCTAAGTAATCAAGATTCGCTTCACTACACGTTGTATAAACCTCGGCTTTCGCTGCCACGGCGATTTGAACCGCTAGATGACCAACGCCGCCAGCACCCGCTAAGATGAGTACACGATCGCCCTCTTTCACTTCCGCTTTATTGAGTGCCTGTGCTGCCGTTTGGCTGGCTAATGGTAATGCGGCTGCTGCTTCTAGAGTGACCGAATCGGGAACCATACTTAATGCCGCTTCTGGAACACATACATATTGGCTGTAACCGCCACCTTGCAATGGGAAGCCAATAAAGCCGGCTACGTTATCACCAACAGTAAAACGCTCTGCCTGTTCGCCTAGCGTGACAATTTGTCCTGAAATGTCGTAACCAGGTACCCAAGGAAGATTATCTTTGTTCTGTGCTGCGGCCCAACCAAGGCCAGCTCGGGTTTTGACATCAATCGGATTAATGCCCGAAAAGGAAACTTTGACCAGCACTTCTCCCGCCTTTGGCTTAGGAATAACGTTGGTTTGAATACTTAGGTTTTCGACGCCGCCGAATTGAGTAATCGCAATCTGTTTGTTTTCCATTTCCACATTTCCTTGATTGATAAAAGCCCTAGTGAGCAAACACCCTAATTGATAAAAAGAAAGGGATGCGAAAGCATCCCTTTGACTATAAACCATTTAATAAGGCGAAGTTAACCGCTCATTCGTAAATTGACGACCAATTAACGTAACGATACATGACCCAGCAGTTCATTAGCCGACTAGTGCTAATAGAATACCTGCGGCAACCGCACTACCAAGTACACCAGCCACGTTCGGGCCCATCGCATGCATCAACAAGAAGTTTTGAGGGTTTGCCTCAAGACCAACCTTGTTTACAACACGAGCTGCCATAGGAACCGCTGATACACCAGCTGCGCCAATCAATGGGTTAATATCTTCTTTAGAGAAGCGATTAAGTAGCTTAGCCATTAATACGCCACCCGCCGTACCGATACTGAACGCCACGGCACCTAAACCTAGAATACCCAGTGTCTCTAAGTTCAAGAACGTATCCGCTTGAAGCTTAGAACCAACACCTAGACCTAGGAAAATAGTCACAACGTTAATCAGTTCGTTTTGAGCTGTTTTTGAAAGGCGATCAACCACACCCGCTTCACGCATTAAGTTACCTAAACAGAACATACCCACTAAAGGTGTTGCTGAAGGTAGGAACAGAATCGTCATCAGCAGTACAGCAAGCGGGAAAAGGATCTTCTCGGCTTTACCGACGTGACGTAACTGCGCCATCTTAATCTTGCGTTCTTCAGGAGTCGTTAACGCTTTCATGATTGGCGGCTGAATAATAGGAACCAACGCCATGTAGCTATAAGCCGCTACCGCAATGGCACCTAATAGGTCAGGAGATAACTTACTCGCCAAGAAGATCGCGGTTGGGCCATCGGCACCACCAATGATCGCAATTGACGAAGCATCTGCCATTGAGAATTCCATTCCTGGAACATAGTTCAGCAAGATCGCACCAAATAGCGTTGCGAAGATACCAAACTGAGCCGCAGCCCCTAGCCATAACGTTTTAGGGTTAGCAATCAACGCACCGAAGTCCGTCATTGCACCAACACCCATAAAGATCAGCAGTGGGAAAATACCCGTTTCAATACCAATGTAGTAAACGTAGTAAAGCAAACCACCTGGATCAGTAAACCCAGCATTTGGAATGTTTGCTAGTACAGCACCAAAACCAATCGGTAATAAAAGTAACGGTTCAAATCCTTTACGAATTGCCAAAAACAACAATAAGCAACCGACCAGCATCATACAAATCTGGCCGAACTCAAAGTTAGCGATCCCTGTTTCAGACCATAAGGTCATCAATCCTTCCATGGTACTCCCTTACGCTAAGCTTAGTAGTGGAGCGCCTACAGTAACTGCATCGCCTTCTTTAACATTCAATTCCTGAACGATACCACCACGAGCAGCACGAACCTCCGTTTCCATTTTCATCGCTTCCAAGATCAGTAGCACATCGCCTTCAGCCACTTCAACACCAGGCTGAACGATAACTTTGAAGATGTTACCTGCTAATGGAGCTGGAACCGCTTCTGCATCAGAAGCCGCGGCAGGTGCAGCTTGAGACGCTTGTGCTGGTTTCGCTGATGGAGATACTGATGTCAGTTCGCCTTGTGGCCCGACTTCAACATCATAAACTTGACCATCAACCTTCACGCTGTAGCTTTCAATGCTACCTGCAACAGGCTGTGGTGCCGCAACAGGAGCTGCCGTTTCTGCAGTTGGTGCAGGTTCAAATGCTTCAGGATTACGACGGTTCTTAAGGAACTTAAGACCAACTTGTGGGAAAAGTGCGTATGTCAGTACATCATCAACGGTATCTTCAGCGAGTGAAATACCATCTGATTTCGCTTTTTCTAAAAGGTCTGTCGTTAACGTATCCATTTCAGACTTAAGTAAATCAGCAGGACGACACGTGATTGGCTCTGCACCATCTAACACTTTCGCTTGCAGTTCAGCATCAACCTCAGCAGGCGCTTGACCGTATTCACCTTTCAGTAGACCCGCAGTCTCTTTAGTGATGCTCTTGTAGCGCTCACCCGTCAGAACGTTGATAACCGCTTGAGTACCAACAATCTGAGAAGTAGGAGTTACCAAAGGAATGTAACCCAACTCTTTACGTACGCGAGGGATCTCTTCGAGCACTTCGTCCATACGATCGGCTGCGCCCTGTTCTTTAAGCTGGCCTTCCATGTTGGTTAACATGCCGCCAGGAACCTGAGCAATCAAGATACGTGAATCAACACCTTTTAGCTGACCTTCCCATTTCGCGTACTTTTTACGTACATCACGGAAGTAAGCCGCGATGGGTTCGATCTGATCGAGCTTAAGATTGGTATCACGCTCTGTACCTTCTAACATCGCAACAACCGTTTCGGTTGGCGTGTGACCGTAAGTACAGCTCATTGAAGAAATAGCGGTGTCTAGAATATCGATACCCGCTTCAACGGCTTTAACCGCTGTTGCTGTCGATAGACCTGTTGTCGCGTGGCTATGCAACGCTAGAGGAACGTCACACGATGATTTGATACGTGTAATCAGCTCTTCCGCTTCATACGGCTTTAATAAACCTGACATATCTTTGATACATAGTGAATGACAACCTAGATCCTCTAGGCGTTTAGCCAAATCAACCCAAGTATCTGAGTTGTGAACCGGACTGGTTGTGTAAGACAACGTACCTTGAGCGTGACCACCAACATCAATCGTTGCTTTCACTGCTGTTTCAAAGTTACGTACGTCATTCATCGCATCAAAAATACGGAATACGTCCATGCCGTTCTTATGGGCACGTTCAACAAATTTCTCTACTACATCATCCGCGTAGTGACGGTAACCCAATAAATTTTGACCACGCAGTAGCATCTGCATTGGTGTGTTTGGCATCGCTTTTTTCAGCTCACGCAAACGCTCCCACGGATCTTCTCCTAGAAAACGAATACACGAATCAAACGTTGCGCCGCCCCAAGTCTCTAAAGACCAGTAACCGACTTTATCCAGTTCTGCCGCAATTGGCAGCATATCTTCGATACGCATACGAGTAGCAAATAGTGACTGGTGCGCGTCACGAAGTACCACATCTGTGATAGCTAGTGGTTTAGACATGCTCATAAACTCCTTTTTAATCCTTTAAATGCTACTTAGCAGTAGACGCACGGTATTGATGAACCGCGGCCGAAATTGCTGCCACTACCTGTGGACTAACAGCTGAAGGGTTTGATTGTGATTTTTTAATTTTTTTAGGTGCTGCGATCGGCTCTGGTACTTCTTCTGGTACCAGTTTTGACATCAACCGAACGAGGTAAACTAGAATAGTTAGGAAAATAAAGACAACGGACATCCCCGTTATCATTAGAGTCGCCGCATCTCCTAGCAGGCTTCCAATATTAGTCATGTTGCTTCCTTTCTTCGTCATCCTGACATACGTGCAGGATTTCAGCGAATAGTGATCCCGACCCATGGATTATCTCGATTGGTAAAAGTTTGTCAATTTTGTTTAAGGTTCTGTTACGGATAACGCACACATAAGGTTAATTATTCGCCTATCAGATCACATAAATCTGTCAAATACGTCATTTATAGATATTTAAACTGTGACTTAAACGGGGCTTTTCTTAGAAATGATATGAGAAAGGTGGAATAACAAAGAAGCAATCAAGAATTACTTTAAATACAACAAGTTAAACAACGATAAAATTTAACACTATCGCAACAAATTTGCAGCAGACATAAAAAAAGCCTCGTATAAACGAGGCTTTCTTTAATAAGGTGGTGCGCCCTGGAGGATTCGAACCTCCGACCGCCTGGTTCGTAGCCAGGTACTCTATCCAGCTGAGCTAAGGGCGCAACGGTTTCGATATTAAGCTGTTAGTTAAGGCAATAAAGTAGTTAAGACTATAAAGCAAAACTAAACGTTCAACATCAGGATTAGTGAAAACCCTAAATAGTGGTGCGCCCTGGAGGATTCGAACCTCCGACCGCCTGGTTCGTAGCCAGGTACTCTATCCAGCTGAGCTAAGGGCGCAACGGTTTCGATATTAAGCTGTTAGTTAAGGCAATAAAGCAAAACTAAACGTTCAACATCAGGATTAGTGAAAACCCTAAAAGTGGTGCGCCCTGGAGGATTCGAACCTCCGACCGCCTGGTTCGTAGCCAGGTACTCTATCCAGCTGAGCTAAGGGCGCAACGGTTTCGATATTAAATTGTTAGTTAAGGCAATAAAGCAAAACTAAACGTTCAACATCAGGATTAATGAAAACCCTAAATAGTGGTGCGCCCTGGAGGATTCGAACCTCCGACCGCCTGGTTCGTAGCCAGGTACTCTATCCAGCTGAGCTAAGGGCGCAACGGTTTCGATATCAAGCTTTCAGTTAAGGCAATAAAGCAAAACTAAACGTTCAACATCAGGATTAATAAAAACCCTAAATAGTGGTGCGCCCTGGAGGATTCGAACCTCCGACCGCCTGGTTCGTAGCCAGGTACTCTATCCAGCTGAGCTAAGGGCGCACGGTTTCGATATCAAGCTTTCAGTTAAGGCAATAAAGCAAAACTAAACGTTCAACATCAGGATTAATGAAAACCCTAAATAGTGGTGCGCCCTGGAGGATTCGAACCTCCGACCGCCTGGTTCGTAGCCAGGTACTCTATCCAGCTGAGCTAAGGGCGCACGGTATCTTCAAGTGAAGAAGTTGTGAAATATATCACATTCTTGTTTCTACGAAACAAAAAAAAGGCCATAGGCCTGTAATGAATGGCGGTGAGGGAGGGATTCGAACCCTCGATGCGGCTACAAACCACATACTCCCTTAGCAGGGGAGCGCCTTCGGCCACTCGGCCACCTCACCTAATTCATTATTCTTATCCATTACTTCTTAACAAAGTAATCTAAAGAATGGTGCGCCCTGGAGGATTCGAACCTCCGACCGCCTGGTTCGTAGCCAGGTACTCTATCCAGCTGAGCTAAGGGCGCACATTGTTACTTCTGTGTTTGCTTGCAAATTCAAACGTGCAAGAAATGGCGGTGAGGGAGGGATTCGAACCCTCGATGCGGCTATAAACCACATACTCCCTTAGCAGGGGAGCGCCTTCGGCCTCTCGGCCACCTCACCGTCTTGCGGAGGCACATATTACGTTTTACCGAAAATATGTCAAACACTTTATTGAAAAAAACCGGACAAAAACATTCAACCGTTTGCAATTTAATCAAAGCGCTTGCAAATTGAACTTATAACATCCAATTAGCGCTTTTTCCCTTAAAAATTAAGGTGAAAGATTGGCAATAATTAACAGCGGAAAACAATTATCTAATTTATCTCGCAGTAAGTGTAACTGCTGATTGCACCATACTACGGGATGCTCTATTTCGCCATAGGGTAAGTCAGTAAAACTTGAACTATGGCAAACAAATATCATGATGCTTCAATAAGAGTTAACTCTGGTGGCTTGGCTTTTCTATATCAAGCACTCCATCCAGCATCTATAACTAAGCCAGCTAGTGAATCAACCTATTGCTAAGTTGTGATTATGTGCACCCCAAGATCAAAAAAGGCTAGCAACAATGCTAGCCCCTCTTCTACGCAAAAGTATTAGTAGTTGCCAGATGCAACGTTACCATTACCTTTTTCAGCTTGAATGCGCATGTAGATCTCTTCACGGTGAACAGATACTTCTTTAGGTGCGTTAACACCAATACGTACTTGGTTACCTTTAACGCCTAGTACAGTAACTGTTACTTCATCACCAATCATCAGTGTTTCGCCAACACGGCGAGTCAAAATTAGCATTCTTTGCTCCTTGAGTAATCTCTAAATTTATCTAGCTACGAGAGCATTATCCAACAAAAGTTATATTTTCGTAAACTATCGATTGAGTTTATTTAACCAAAATGCACTTCTTTTTTAAGATAACCCTGTGTTTCACGCGCTACGATGTATGCATTGTGTAATATGTTAGCAGCTATATCGACTTGCGTTGGTGATATCACCAAAGTTAAAGACTGCTGCTGCAATAAGTGATGTTGTACATCAATTTCGCCTTCAGACAACAATCCATGTGAACTGACCACAATTTCTTGCGTTCGGCTTCCTACCACAGTTAACAAACTAACATATTCACTATTACGGATTTTTTCAGCAAAAACTAGTTTTAATTTAGCACTTATGTCCGGTTTGATAATGAGCGCTGCCCGTTCTGTTTCCTCGATCACACTACAGACTTCGATCCCTAACAACTGGCAATGCGACATGAGAGACGGTAAATCTTGATTCAAACACTCGATGCGAACCATATCTCTTTGAATGGCTATTCCAGCAATATCATTCAAACAATCATTACCCGCGATGAGAGTGCCCTCGCCTTCTTCAAAACTCGAAAGTACTCTCAGTGGTACATTGTGTCGCCACGCATGCTGAACACATGGAAGGTGCAAAACCTTAGCGCCTCTGCGAGCCATTTCTTCCATAGAGGGAAAGTCTAAGGTATCTAATTTCTTAGATTGCTTAACCACTCTAGGGTCGCAGGAATATACGCCATCAACGTCGGTATAGATCTGACACTCTTTAGCTTGAAGCGCGCCCGCTAATGCAACGGCCGTGGTATCTGAACCACCTCGCCCTAAGGTTGTAATGTCACCTTTCGCATTAACGCCTTGAAAACCTGCAACAATGACAATTTGGTCATCATCTAATAGCGCTCTAATAGGAGCGGTATCAATACGCTCAATCGTCGCATTATTATGATTAGAATCGGTGTGTATCTTGGCTTGATAGCCGGTCATCGATGTCGCTTCATAACCCAACTTGTGCAACGTCATCGCCAACAAAGCCATGGAAACTTGTTCTCCAGCCGTTAACAACACATCCAATTCTCTAGCGTTTGGGACACTATCAACTTGTGAAGCTAAGTTAACTAACCGATTTGTTTCACCTGACATAGCAGAAACGACAACCAAGATCTGGTTCCCTTCATTTTTCGCTTCAATGATTTTTTCTGCTACATGATGGATCCGCTCTATTGAACCCACCGACGTTCCACCAAATTTCTGCACGATAAGAGGCATTTTCACCCGTCCTCACCTTCCCAAGACCAATGTCTATATATGACAAAAAAACACATACTCCGCGTCAGGGCGAAGCAATAAAAAATTAACCAAGGAGTCTAACGCCACCATTAGACTTCTTGGTTAATCTCAATCAAACCTTGTTTAAACACACTTCCAATAGGCAAAATAAAAGATGCCCAATCAACTGATTGGGCATCTTTGTATCAATTACTTAAGCTTAAAGACGCTCTTCTAGCCAAGTACGTACAGATTTAAGCGCTTCAGGCAGCGCTTCAACGTCTGTACCGCCCGCTTGAGCCATATCTGGACGACCGCCGCCTTTACCGCCAACTTGCTCAGCAACCATCTTAACGAGATCACCCGCTTTTACTTTGCCGATAAGGTCTTTGGTTACGCCAGCAATCAAGCCAACTTTACCGTCTGCTACGTTCGCAATCAGGATGATGCCGCTACCCACTTGGTTTTTAGCATTATCAACCATAGTACGTAGGTTCTTGTTATCTGCTCCTTCAATTGCAGCAACCAGAACTTTAGTACCTGAGATGTCTTCCACTTTACCCATGATGTTTGCACCTTCAGCTGCAGCCATCTTTTCTTTAAGTAGTTGGATTTCTTTCTCTAGCGATTTCGCTTTCTTAGCCGATTCAGCCAATTTCTCTTCATAAGCGTTATTTTGAGCATCAACTGCATCTAGAGCAGCTTCACCCGTTACCGCTTCAATACGACGAATACCCGCAGCAATACCACCTTCAGAAGTGATCTTGAATAGGCCGATATCACCCGTGTTGCTTGCGTGGATACCACCACAAAGTTCAGTCGAGAAATCGCCCATAGATAGAACGCGAACTTCATCATCGTACTTCTCGCCAAACAGTGCCATTGCACCTTTTTCTTTCGCTGACTCGATGTCCATGATGTTGGTTTCAATCACGTGGTTCTTACGGACTTGTACGTTAACCAAACGCTCTACTTCCTTGATCTGTGCCGGTGTTACCGCTTCAAGGTTAGAAAAGTCAAAACGTAGGTTGTCTGGCTTAACTAAAGAACCTTTTTGTGCAACGTGCTCACCTAGCACTTCGCGCAGTGCAGAGTGAAGTAAGTGAGTTGCAGAGTGGTTTAGTGAGATAGCAGCACGACGCTCAGCATCAACGCGCGCTTCTACTTTATCGCCTTGAGCAAATACACCTTCAACTAGCTCGCCGTGGTGTGCAAATGCATTACCTAGCTTCTGAGTATCTTGTACTTTGAATAGACCCGACGCAGTGCTTAGCGTACCAGCGTCACCACATTGACCGCCTGACTCAGCGTAGAATGGTGTCTCTTCAAGGATGATGATTGCTTTGTCGCCAGCCGATAGTGAAGATACTTCTTCGCCGTCAACGAATAACGCAGAAATTTCACCAGCACCTTCAGTACCTGTGTAACCACAGAACTCAGTGTTAGTGTCTACTTTGATCGTTGCGTTGTAATCAGTACCGAACTGACCCGCTTCACGAGCACGCTTACGCTGTGCTTCCATCGCCTTCTCAAAACCTTCTTCATCGATAGTAAAGTCGCGTTCGCGAGCTACATCGTTAGTAAGGTCAGCTGGGAAGCCGTATGTATCGTAAAGTTTGAAGACTGTTTCACCGTCAAGCTCTTTACCTTCAAGTGCGTCTAATGCGTCGTTAAGGATAACCATGCCACGCTCTAGCGTGCGACCAAAGTTCTCTTCTTCGATGCGAAGTACTTTTTCAACAAGCTCTTGCTGTTTCTTAAGCTCTTCAGCCGCAGAACCCATCACTTCAGCCAGTACACCCACAAGTTTGTGGAAGAACACGCCTTGTGCACCAATCTTGTTACCGTGACGAACTGCACGTCGAATAATACGACGTAGAACGTAGCCACGACCTTCGTTTGAAGGCATTACGCCATCAGCGATTAGGAATGAACAAGAACGGATGTGGTCAGCAATAACGCGCAGCGATTGGTTAGATAGGTCGTCGTGACCTACTACTTCTGCTGTCGCCTTGATTAGCTTTTGGAATACATCAATTTCGTAGTTAGAGTGAACGCCCTGCATGATTGCAGAGATACGCTCAATACCCATACCAGTATCTACAGCTGGCTTAGGTAGCGGTTCCATAGTGCCGTCAGCGTGACGGTTGAACTGCATGAATACGTTGTTCCAGATCTCGATGAAACGGTCACCATCTTCTTCAGGTGTACCAGGGCGTCCGCCCCAAATGTGCTCACCGTGATCGTAGAAGATTTCAGTACATGGACCACAAGGACCTGTGTCACCCATTGTCCAGAAGTTATCAGATTCAAACTTCTTGCCACCTTCTTTGTCGCCGATACGAACAATCTTATCAGCAGGAATACCTACTTTCTTGTTCCAGATATCGAACGCTTCGTCATCTGTCTCGTAAACCGTTACTAACAGGCGATCTTTTGGCAGACCTAATGTTTCAGTCAGGAATTCCCAAGCAAACCCAATCGCTTCTTCTTTGAAGTAATCGCCAAAGCTGAAATTGCCTAGCATTTCGAAGAATGTGTGGTGACGAGCCGTGAAACCTACGTTTTCAAGGTCATTGTGTTTACCACCCGCACGTACACAACGCTGAGCCGTAGTTGCTCGAGAGTAGGCACGCTTTTCGGCGCCTAGGAAGCAATCTTTGAATTGGTTCATACCTGCGTTAGTGAACAGCAGGGTTGGATCGTTATGTGGAACTAACGATGAACTGTCTACGATTTGGTGTTCTTTGCTCTCAAAGAACTTAAGGAACGCGTTGCGAACCTCATCAGTGCTCATGTACATGCAGCTCTTCCTGAAAATAGTCGAGTTAGAATTTTGCCGTATTGTAGATCATGGTTAAGGCTTCGACTAGTTTTCTTGTAGAAAAGACACCCTTGGGCAGGATTTTAGTTGGAAATCGATAAAATGAAGAATATTCCACTAGCTCAGATAGGGAACAAACAAAAAATTGGCAAGCTACCTCAAACAACCAAATAGATCTAGCAAGGCGCTGCAAGGATGGGGACAGATACTTTGACAAAAAAAGCCCCGCATAAAATATGCGAGGCTTCCTATTCTTTCAAAGCGGATGTTCATTTCAAACACCCGCTCTATAAACCGTTAGCTTATAGCTCTTCGTTTTCTTCTTCTTTCTCTGCGCCTTTTTCTTCAAGAACAGCAGGAGTCAGTAGCAATTCGCGAAGCTTAGTGTCAAGTTCCAGAGCGATCTCTGGGTTTTCACGTAGGTGCTTACAAGAGTTTGATTTACCTTGGCCGATCTTGTCGCCTTTGTAGCTGTACCAAGCGCCCGCTTTCTCTACTAGCTTATTCTTAACACCTAAATCGATAAGCTCACCTTCGCGGTTGAAGCCTTTGCCGTAAAGGATTTGAGTTTCAGCTTGTTTGAATGGTGCAGCAATCTTGTTCTTAACAACCTTGATACGAGTCTCGTTACCAACAACTTCATCACCATCTTTGATTGCACCAGTACGGCGAATATCAAGACGAACAGATGCGTAGAACTTAAGTGCATTACCACCTGTTGTTGTTTCTGGGTTACCGAACATTACACCAATTTTCATACGAATTTGGTTAATGAAGATAGCCATACAGTTAGACTGTTTAAGGTTACCTGTCAGCTTACGCATTGCTTGAGAAAGCATACGCGCTTGAAGACCCATGTGGCTATCGCCCATTTCGCCTTCGATCTCTGCTTTAGGTGTTAGTGCAGCAACCGAGTCAATAACAAGAACATCGATAGCACCTGAACGAGCCAGTGCATCACAGATTTCTAGAGCTTGTTCACCGGTATCAGGTTGAGATACAAGCAAAGCATCGATATCAACACCCAACTTTTGAGCATAGATAGGGTCAAGTGCGTGTTCCGCATCCACGAATGCACACGTTTTACCCACTCTCTGCGCTGCAGCAATAAGCTCAAGCGTTAGCGTTGTTTTACCTGATGATTCTGGACCGTAAACTTCAACGATACGTCCCATCGGTAAGCCACCAGCACCTAGTGCGATATCTAGAGATAGAGAACCTGTAGAAATAGTTTCTACGTCCATTGTGCGGTTATCACCAAGACGCATGATAGAACCTTTACCAAATTGCTTTTCAATCTGACCAAGGGCTGCAGCTAACGCTTTTTGTTTATTCTCGTCCATTTCTATCTCCACATAATCGGTTGTTTCAACAAGCGACTTAGAATCTATTTCTAACCCACAAAGGGGTGACTAATTGGCTTTTATTATACTGTTGATTCATACAGTGTCTATACCTGTATGAAAATAATTTGTACAAATGTTACTTGTCTTCCATTGATAGGTAATCATAAATAACTTGTAAGGCATGGTGCGTAGCTTGTTGGCGTACTTGTGATCTATCGCCTGTAAATACATGCGTTCCTACTTTGTTCCACCCATTTACTGCTTTCCAAGCAAAACACACAGTCCCTACCGGTTTCTCTTCCGTGCCGCCGCCCGGGCCAGCAATACCGCTGATAGACACAGAAATAGTGCCGTTTGAATGTTGCAGTGCCCCGTGAGCCATTTCTATAACCACTGGCTCACTCACAGCACCAAACTCAACTAAGGTTTCAAGCTGAACACCGATCATCTCTTGTTTCGCTTCATTACTGTAGGTCACGAAAGCACGGTCAAACCAAGCCGAGCTACCAGCAATATCCGTTACCGCGCTTGCAACGCCACCGCCAGTGCAAGATTCAGCCGTCACTAATACATGTTTATGCTTCGCAAGTAAGTGTCCGAGTTTTTCACTAAGAGCTTGAGTCGTCTGCATCTTTGGCTTCCCTTAATCTAGATGTATATCATTTGGATTTGCATCTTTTCGCATGTGTCGCTTTTCGCACGAAACGCTTTCACGTATCCTAAGCCGCAATAGAAATAAACGAAAGAAGTTAACTGTGAAAGCCGATCAAAAACATACTCCTATGATGCAGCAGTACCTAAAACTAAAAGCAGAAAATCCAGAAATTTTGCTGTTCTACCGCATGGGAGATTTCTACGAGCTTTTCTACGATGACGCTAAGAAAGCCTCTCAACTCCTCGATATTTCACTAACTAAACGTGGCTCTTCAAACGGTGAGCCTATCCCTATGGCGGGCGTTCCATACCATGCCGTGGAAGGTTATCTTGCGAAGTTAGTGCAGTTGGGCGAGTCCGTAGCAATTTGTGAGCAGATTGGTAATCCAGCAACTTCAAAGGGCCCGGTTGATCGCGCTGTCGTAAGAATTGTGACACCAGGGACAGTAACGGATGAAGCATTGCTTTCTGAGCGTGTTGATAACCTTATAGCCTCCATTTACCACCACAATGGTAAATTTGGCTACGCGACGCTTGATATTACTTCTGGTCGATTCCAACTATGTGAGCCGGAAACCGAAGAAGCAATGGCGGCAGAGCTACAAAGAACGTCACCACGTGAACTGCTATTCCCTGAAGATTTCGAACCTGTAAATTTGATGGCAAGTCGTAATGGCAATCGCCGTCGCCCGGTATGGGAATTTGAATTAGATACAGCGAAGCAGCAACTGAATCAACAATTTGGTACTCGTGACTTAGTTGGCTTTGGTGTTGAAAGCGCAAAACTAGGTTTATGCGCTGCGGGTTGTCTGATCCAATACGTTAAAGATACGCAACGTACTGCCCTTCCGCATATCCGTTCACTCACAATGGATAAGCAAGATCATTCTGTGATCCTTGATGCGGCTACTCGCCGTAATTTGGAGATCACCCAAAATCTTAGTGGCGGCACCGATAACACCCTATCTGAAGTGCTTGACCACACCGCGACGGCTATGGGTAGCCGTATGCTTAAGCGTTGGCTACATCAACCCATGCGTAATATTTCAGCTCTTGACCAACGCTTAGATGCGATTGGTGAAATGAAAGATCTTGCTCTATTTACAGAGTTACAACCAACGCTGAAACAGATCGGTGATATCGAACGTATTCTTGCTCGTCTTGCCCTTCGCTCTGCACGTCCACGTGATATGGCACGACTTCGCCAAGCGATGGAATACCTACCAGAGCTTGCTGAAACGCTAACGCAACTTAAACACCCATATCTAACTCAGCTTGCTCAGTATGCTTCGCCTGTGGATGAAGTATCTGAACTGCTTGAGCGTGCGATCAAAGAGAACCCACCCGTGGTTATCCGCGATGGTGGTGTGATAGCAGAAGGCTACAACGCCGAGCTAGATGAATGGCGCGACCTTGCTGCAGGTGCAACCGAGTTTCTGGATAAGCTTGAGCAAGAAGAGCGTGAACGTCACGGTATCGACACGCTAAAAGTTGGCTACAACAACGTCCACGGTTTCTTCATTCAGGTAAGCCGCGGACAAAGCCATCTTGTGCCACCACACTATGTTCGCCGCCAAACGCTGAAAAATGCAGAACGTTACATTATTCCTGAGCTGAAAGAGCACGAAGACAAAGTTCTCAGCTCTAAATCGAAAGCCCTAGCTATCGAGAAGAAGTTGTGGGAAGAGTTGTTTGATTTGTTATTGCCTTATCTAGAGCGACTGCAAAACATTGCATCTTCAGTGTCTCAGCTTGATGTTCTACAAAACTTAGCTGAACGTGCAGACACCCTTGATTACTGTCGTCCAACAATGACAGAGTCTGCTGGTATACAAATTCTGGCTGGTCGTCACCCCGTAGTTGAACAAGTGATGGACGAACCCTTTATTGCTAACCCTATCGACCTCAACGATCAACGTAAGATGCTGATCATCACAGGTCCAAACATGGGTGGTAAGTCGACCTACATGCGTCAGACCGCACTCATTGCGCTGATGGCTCATATTGGTTGTTATGTTCCAGCAGAAAGCGCGACGATTGGTTCTATCGACCGTATCTTTACGCGTATTGGTGCATCCGATGATTTAGCTTCGGGTCGTTCAACCTTCATGGTTGAGATGACAGAGACCGCGAATATTTTGCACAACGCAACACCAAATAGCCTAGTGTTAATGGATGAAATCGGTCGTGGTACCAGTACTTACGATGGTTTGTCATTGGCTTGGGCAAGTGCGGAATGGTTAGCCAATCAAATCAATGCGATGACACTGTTTGCAACGCACTACTTTGAGCTAACTGAGCTGCCTAACCAACTTCCGACACTGGCTAACGTGCACCTAGACGCGGTAGAACACGGTGACAGCATTGCGTTTATGCACGCAGTTCAAGAAGGTGCAGCAAGTAAATCTTACGGCCTTGCGGTTGCTGGATTGGCTGGTGTACCTAAAGCGGTAATCAAAAATGCACGCGCGAAGCTGACTCAGTTAGAGGCATTGAGTATCGACTCTCCGACATCAAAGCCAAGCGGCGTTGATATCGCTAACCAACTGAGCCTGATACCTGAACCGAGTGAAGTAGAACAAGCACTTGCGAATGTTGACCCTGATGATTTAACTCCTCGCCAAGCATTAGAAGAGCTCTACCGTTTGAAGAAGTTGCTTTAGTCTCTTTCCAAGTAGCTTGTTATTGTCGTTTTGTACTGTCGCTTAAGTCAGCAGCATGAAATACAAAAGCCAAAACAAAAAAAACGCTGACTTAGAGTCAGCGTTTTTATTTGTCTTCTATTCAAAGAAACATCATCAGTTCATTTATTCATTTTCTACGTTGAACAGATTTTCCATATTCAGACCTTGCTTGATTAGAATCTCACGTAAACGACGAAGACCTTCAACTTGGATTTGGCGAACACGTTCACGAGTTAGGCTAATTTCACGGCCTACTTCTTCTAGTGTTGATGGTTCATAGCCAAGTAATCCAAAGCGACGCGCAAGCACCTCTTTCTGCTTAGGATTCAGCTCATCAAGCCAGAAAATCAACGAGTTTTTAATATCGCTATCTTGAGTTGAAACCTCAGGATCTGAGTTATTGATGTCAGGAATAATATCCAGTAGCGCTTTCTCACCATCACCACCGATAGGCGTATCAACGGAGCTCACTCTTTCGTTTAGACGAAGCATCTTACTCACATCACCGACTGGCTTATCTAGCTTAGAAGCAATTTCTTCTGCCGTTGGTTCGTGGTCAAGTTTTTGTGATAACTCTCGTGCCGTACGCAGGTAGATATTCAGCTCTTTCACAACATGAATTGGCAAACGGATAGTGCGAGTCTGATTCATTAGCGCACGTTCAATGGTTTGACGAATCCACCATGTCGCGTAAGTTGAGAAACGGAAGCCACGCTCTGGATCAAACTTCTCTACGGCGCGAATCAAGCCTAGGTTGCCTTCTTCAATAAGATCGAGAAGTGCAAGACCACGGTTGCTATAACGACGAGAAATTTTTACCACCAAACGCAGGTTACTTTCGATCATGCGCTTACGTGCTGCTTCATCACCGCGTAGAGCTCGACGTGCATAAAGCACTTCTTCTTCAGCGGTTAATAGTGGTGAGAAACCGATTTCGCCTAAGTAGAGTTGAGTAGCATCTAAACTTTTAGACGTAACTTCGACTTCTTCTTTCGCTTCGGTTTTCTTTTTGACTGTTCGTTTTGCTTTTCCAAGAGCTTCCGGTTCCGTGGTTGCTTGGTTAAGATCGAACTCTTCTTTGGTTACTGCATTGCTTATACTCATAACGCCTCCCCCTGGCGAAATTAGCATGACATCACAACTTGATATGTCGCTAAATGACTATGTCACTCCATACAATACGTAATTTTTGCATATTGTATTTAAGGTAAATATCGTTTTGGATTAACCGATTTACCTTGGTAACGAATCTCAAAGTGCAGCCTAACACTGCTGGCTCCAGAGCTTCCCATAGTTGCAATCTTCTGCCCTGGTTTCACACTTTGCCCTTCAGATACTAATAGTCGGTCGTTATGCGCGTATGCACTTAAGTAATTATCATTGTGCTTCACAATCACTAGATTGCCGTAGCCTCGTAGTGCATTACCCGAATAAACAACCGTTCCCCCTGCAGTAGATACTATAGGCTGACCTCGCTGTCCTGCTATGTCGATGCCTTTATTTCCTTGTTCGCCTACAGAGAAATTCTTGATTACTCTCCCTTTAGTTGGCCATAACCATTTGGATACTTTATCACTTGTTGGTTTGGTGGACGGTGTAACATTCTGTTTACCTTTAGAACCAACATACTCCTTTGATTTGGATTGTTCAACCTTCTTTGGTGGATCTTTTTTAACCACTTTGGTGGTAGTTTGAGCTGGAGCAGGTTTAGAGTTTTTACTCTTCTGTGGCGTAGTTTTCGGTTTACTTGCCGCAGATGAAGTTGTGGATGCCGCGACAGGCGCAGCAACGGCTGCAACCGCTACTGTTGATTTACCATACGCTGGCGCATTGTAACTCGGGCGCCACAACTTAAGCTTCTGCCCCGGGTGGATAGTGTAAGGAGCAGCGAGTTTGTTATAACCGATGAGGTCTTTAACGTCTTTATTGGTGACATAAGCAATGAAGTAAAGGGTGTCGCCTTTTTTTACTTCATAGTAACTGCCGCGATAACTACCACGATCAATCGATGAGTAATTCTTGTTTAGGCTTGAAACAGGCGCAGGTGAATTCGCCGCACACCCAACAAGTGCACAACTAAGCAATAAAGTACTTCCTTTTAACAACTTCGAACGCATCGACTCTCTATCCACCTACACCATTAGTCTTTTATTAAGCTAGCTCACCAGGGACGAGAGGTACAAATCTCACCATCTCGATAACACTCGATAAAAACTCGTCACCATGGCGAACAATCTTCAACAATTGCTGTTCGTCATCACCGACAGGAATCAATAAGCGACCACCATCTTTCAGCTGTTGCAAAAGCGCTTGAGGGATCGACTCCGCTGCTGCTGTTACAATAATGGCATCAAAAGGCGCCTTTGCTGCCCAACCTTGCCAACCATCACCATGTTTGGTTGATATGTTGTAGAAATCGAGCTGTTTGAGACGACGTTTAGCATCCCATTGCAATGATTTAATTCTTTCAACCGAATAAACATGATCAACCAGTTGAGCCAAGACCGCCGTTTGATAGCCAGAACCCGTGCCGATTTCTAAAACACGGCTATTTTGCTGTAATTCTAGCAACTCTGTCATCTTAGCGACAATGTACGGCTGAGAAATCGTCTGGCCTTGTCCGATAGGAAGCGCATTATTATCATAAGCTTGATGATACATCGCCTGTGATAAAAAGCTCTCTCTCGGCAGTTGATAAATAGCATCAAGAACCTTTTGATCCTGAATGCCATTTTCAATCAGAAAAGTAATTAAGCGCTCTGCATGCGGATTACTCACTTACTTCTCCTCTAACCATGTTGTCATCGCACCCAACGACTCGTGGGCAGTCAGGTCAACTTGTAATGGTGTTACCGATACAAAGCCATGCTCGATAGCGTAAAAATCCGTGCCTTCACCGGCATCTTGTTCTTTTCCCGGAGGACCAAGCCAATAAATATCATGACCTCGTGGGTCTTTTTGCTTAATCATATCTTCAGCATGATGACGAGCACCTAAGCGTGTCACCTGAGTACCAGACAGCTGCTCTAAAGCTAAATCAGGGATATTGACGTTTAACAGGCGATTGGTTGGGATTGGGTTTACTAAATGTTGTTCGACGATACGACGAGCAATGGCCGCCGCTGTCTTAAAATGTTTTTTACCCACCAGAGAAAACGCCACCGATTGAACGCCTAAAAAATGCCCTTCCATTGCGGCTGCCACTGTGCCTGAGTAAAGCACATCGTCACCCAAGTTAGCACCATGATTAATACCCGTTAATACCAGATCAGGCATATCATTCTTTAGCAGTTCATTTAACGCAAAATGTACACAGTCGGTCGGTGTTCCTTGTACCGAATATGTATTTTCGGTAATTTCTTGAACACGTAAAGGCTGTTCTAAAGTTAATGAATTTGAAGCGCCCGAGCGATTACGGTCAGGTGCAACAATGATAATTTCAGCAAGATCACGTAATTCATTGGCCAGCTCATGAATACCTTGAGCGTGCACACCATCATCGTTGCTGAGTAAAATCTTCATCTTGTATCCTTTCTTTTGTTCCAATGCCAAGTCACTTAATTTCCGATATCAAGTGACTTCGCTCCAAGCAGAATCGTTATTGCTCGTAGCTTCTCTCTACGTGAACTTCTTCAACCAATTCACGAACAATAGCGGTTGCGAAACAACCTGCATCGAGAGAGAACTTAAGAGTGACATTGTCTTCGTTAACTTCCCACGCTAAACCCATCGGCTTCAACGAAGCTTCACGGCGATCATGGCGCATACGGTTGCCACAAATCAGAGCCATTAGATCCGGTTCAGCATCAAGGTGTTTCTGCTCTAAAGCTTGAGAGGCATCCGTCGTCGGTAACGCATTATCTCCAGCTAAAGCAACAGTAATAAACGCAGAGCCGTTCGCGATGTCTTGGTTTACCGCTTCGATGTTATCCGCTGTTACCGCTAATTGAGCGCCGTCTTTCACGACAATATCGCCAACCAATACCGACGCAAACGCATCTTGCTCAATACGGTCAGAAAGAATTAAGTTGTAAATCCAAGAACGAGCCGCAGAAAGATACAAGCTGCGCTTATTCTGATTACGCGTACGAACGTTTTCACGACCCCAACGACGAGCTTCAGATAAGTTGTTACCTTCATTACCAAAGCGCTGAGCACCGAAATAATTTGGCACGCCCACTTGAGCGACTTTTTCTAAACGCTTTACCACATCATCACAATCCGTTACTTCAGACAAAGTTAGCTCGAATTGGTTGCCAATTAAATCGCCTGGACGTAACTTTTTGTTGTGACGTGCTGTCGCCAAGATCTCAATGCTTGGGTATTGTGCGAGAAAAGCAGAAAAGTCAGGTTCACCCTTTGGTAAGTGCACGCTTAACCACTGCTCAGTCACAGCATGACGGTCTTTCAAACCAGCCCAGCTCACATCTTTCGACTTAACACCACACGCTTTAGCCAGTTCGTTTGCTACGAAGCTCGTGTTCTCACCAGTTTTACGAATACGCACCATTAAGTGCTCGCCTTCACCAGTAAACTCAAAACCCAAGTCTTCATTAACGACAAAGTGTTCGGCTTTTGCTTTTAGTTTTGCTTTCGCAGTTGGTTTACCGTTTAGGTAAGCCAATGAAGATAAAATATCTGACATGCTGTTCTTTTCGTGTTGGTGCTTACGCACTTTTAGTAATTAGGACCACCGCTTCACATGCGATGCCCTCTTTGCGACCTGTAAAACCTAAACGCTCGGTAGTCGTGGCTTTTACATTCACATTGCTAATGCTTGTTTCTAAATCTTGAGCAATAGCTTGGCACATAGAGTCTATATGAGGAGCCATCTTTGGAGCTTGCGCCATGATAGTAATATCCGCATTACCAATCACATAACCTTGCTCTTTTACTCGACGGTAAACATCTTTAAGCAATTCGCGGCTATCTGCGCCTTTCCACTCATCATCCGTATCAGGGAAATGACGACCAATATCACCCGCTGCAATTGAACCCAGTAAAGCATCGCATAATGCGTGCAGGGCAACATCACCGTCTGAGTGTGCGATAAGACCCTGTTCATAAGGGACACTCACGCCACCAATAATTACCGGGCCTTCACCACCAAATTTGTGTACATCAAAGCCATGGCCAATACGAATCATCATTATTCCTTATTCTGACTTAAATAGAACTCAGCCAAAGCTAAATCTTCAGGCTGAGTAATCTTAAAATTATCTGAACGCCCACCAATCAATGCTGGTGATAAACCTTTCCACTCAAACGCAGAGGCCTCATCGGTAATCGAAACGCCTTGTTGCAAGGCTTCACTCAAGACTTTCCGTAAAGGCTTAGATCGGAACATCTGAGGGGTAAGCGCATGCCAGAGATCGACGCGATCGACCGTGTGTTCAATTTGTCCTTGAGCACCGCGTTTCATTGTATCGCGAACAGGCGCAGCTAAAATCGCACCAACATCATGGGTCATAGCACCAGAGATCAGTTTGTCGATATCGCTCAATTGGATACAAGGCCTAGCGGCATCATGCACCATCACCCAATCATTGAGTTGCTGTTGGGCAATATAGTCCAGAGCAGAAAGCACCGAGTCGGCTCTTTCCGTCCCGCCAGACACTCTGATCACCAGTGGATTAAGGTTAAGCGGTAATTCAGGGTAGTAAGGATCATCGTCACTGACCGCTACCACAATTTTAGACACTTGAGGGTGAGACAACAGTTTCTCAACCGTGTGCTCTAAAATCGTTTTACCGTGAATTTGAAGATATTGCTTGGGACGGTCTGCCTTCATTCGGCTGCCGACGCCCGCAGCGGGGACCACTGCAATAACGCTTTGAAGTTGGTTCGACATTAATGAGATTCCTCACCAATAATACGATAAAACGTTTCGCCTTCTTTCACCATTCCCAGCTCATGACGTGCGCGCTCTTCTATCGCGTCTAAGCCTTGGCGTAGATCGTCGATTTCCGCAAACATCTCAGCATTGCGAAGATGAAGCTTTTCATTTACTTGCTGCTGAACTTGGATTTCGTTGTTCACACCGTAGTAATCAGAAATACCATTTTTACCGAGCCACAGTGTGTGTTGTAGCCAGCCAAACACTATGAGCAGTACTAAAGCAAAAATTCGCATAACACCTTTCGCCGGTTGAAAAAGAAGGAACTAGAATAAGGCACATATATACCATAATGCGCTTATTGGTGCGAGATATGTGGTGTCAGGGAATCAATAAGTCGGGGAATTATTGTTATGCGAAACCCAAGATCAGATTCCCTATGTCTTCCTTCGTCAGTCTAGGGAATGACAAATTATGAGTATAAAAAGTGAGATAAAGAGCCTAGAGCTTCTTCATTTCACTTTTCTACAGACAAAAAAATGCCCCGCATAAGCGAGGCATTTAAAGTTTAGATTAACAATTCCGTTGGTTTAAAACCAAGAGTGAATTATTGACCTTTAACTTCTTTAAGACCGTTGAAAGGTGCTTTAGAACCTAGAGCTTCTTCGATACGGATAAGTTGGTTGTACTTAGCAACACGGTCAGAACGGCTCATAGAACCAGTTTTGATTTGACCTGCAGCTGTACCTACCGCTAGATCAGCGATAGTTGCATCTTCAGTTTCGCCAGAACGGTGAGAGATTACTGCAGTGTAGCCAGCGTCTTTAGCCATCTTGATAGCAGCTAGAGTCTCTGTTAGAGAACCGATTTGGTTGAACTTGATAAGGATAGAGTTAGCTACGCCTTTCTCGATACCTTCAGCAAGAATCTTAGTGTTTGTAACGAAAAGATCGTCACCAACGATTTGAAGCTTGTCGCCTAGAAGTTCAGTTTGGTGCTTGAAGCCATCCCAATCTGACTCGTCAAGACCGTCTTCGATAGAAACGATTGGGAAGTTGTTAGCTAGTTCAGCTAGGTAGTGGTTGAACTCTTCAGAAGTGAAAGTTTTACCTTCGCCCTTCATGTTGTAGATGCCAGCTTCTTTGTCGAAGAACTCAGATGCTGCACAGTCCATAGCAAGAGTAACGTCTTTACCTAGTTCGTAACCAGCAGCTGCAACAGCTTCTGCGATAACTTCTAGAGCTTCAGCGTTAGATTTAAGGTTAGGAGCGAAACCACCTTCATCACCAACTGCAGTGCTGTAGCCTTTAGACTTAAGAACTTTAGCTAGGTTGTGGAATACTTCAGCGCCGATACGCAGACCTTCTTTAAGAGTTTTAGCGCCAACTGGTTGGATCATGAACTCTTGGATGTCAACGTTGTTATCAGCGTGCTCGCCACCGTTGATGATGTTCATCATAGGTAGAGGCATAGAGAACTGACCAGCAGTGCCGTTTAGCTCAGCAATGTGCTCGTATAGAGGCATGCCTTTAGCAGCAGCAGCCGCTTTTGCGTTAGCTAGAGAAACAGCAAGGATAGCGTTAGCGCCAAACTTAGACTTGTTCTCAGTACCGTCTAGATCAAGCATAACTTGGTCAACGTCAGCTTGTGCTTTAGCATCTTTACCAACTAGAGCGTCAGCGATTGGGCCGTTTACAGCTTCAATTGCTTTAAGAACACCTTTACCTAGGAAACGTGATTTGTCGCCGTCACGTAGCTCAAGAGCTTCGCGAGAACCAGTAGATGCGCCAGATGGAGCAGCAGCCATACCTACGAAACCGCCTTCTAGGTGTACTTCAGCTTCTACAGTTGGGTTACCACGTGAATCGATGATTTCACGACCTAGAACTTTAACGATCTTAGACATTGAATGTTTCCTTCTCGTTGAATATATAAATGTCAAATTTAAAGGTAGCAGCACAACTTACGCAGCTACCTGGATTCCTTTTTACTTTTCTAATTCGCCGCGCTGGAATTCACCAGCCGCTTTAACGAAACCTGCAAACAATGGGTGACCATCGCGAGGTGTTGAAGTGAACTCTGGGTGGAACTGAGCAGCAACGAACCATGGGTGGTTCGGGTTCTCAATAACTTCAACCAGTTTCTTGTCCGCAGATAGACCCGATACTTTTAGGCCCGCTTTTTCGATTTGTGGACGAAGATTGTTGTTCACTTCGTAACGGTGACGGTGACGTTCATGGATCGTCGCGCTACCGTATAATTCGTAAGCTTTCGTCCCTTTCGCTAGGTGACAAAGCTGTGAACCAAGACGCATTGTGCCGCCTAGGTCAGATTTTTCAGTACGCTCTTCAACTTTACCTTCGCCGTCAATCCACTCAGTGATTAGGCCAACAACAGGGTATTTAGTTTCTTTGCAGAATTCAGAAGAGTGTGCCCCTTCCATTTTCGCAACGTTACGAGCGTACTCAATAAGAGCAACTTGCATACCTAGACAGATACCTAAGTAAGGTACTTTGTTTTCACGAGCGTATTGTGCAGCAAGGATCTTACCTTCCACACCACGATCGCCAAAGCCACCAGGAACTAGGATTGCATCTAGGCCTTGTAGAACTTCAGTGCCTTTAGACTCAACATCTTGTGAATCTACATATTTAATTGTGACACTTAGGCGATTTTTCAAGCCTGCGTGTTTCAGCGCTTCATTTACTGATTTGTATGCGTCAGGCAGTTCAATGTACTTACCAACCATACCAATCGTCACTTCACCCGTTGGGTTAGCTTCTTCGTAAATTACTTGTTCCCACTCAGACAGATCAGCTTCTGGTGCATTGATACCGAAACGCGTACATACAAGATCATCAATGCCTTGAGCACGGATTAATTGTGGGATCTTGTAGATTGAATCTACGTCTTTCATAGAGATAACGGCTTTTTCTTGTACATTACAGAAAAGAGCAATTTTCTTACGTTCGTTTGCTGGGATAACACGATCTGAACGACAAACTAGGATGTCAGGTTGAATACCGATAGACAGTAGCTCTTTTACAGAGTGTTGCGTTGGCTTAGTTTTCACTTCACCCGCAGCTGCTAGGTATGGCACTAGAGTAAGGTGCATGAACATTGCGCGTTCACGGCCTAGTTCTACTGCTAGCTGACGAATCGCTTCCATGAATGGTAGAGATTCGATATCACCTACAGTACCACCAACTTCAACAAGCGCGATATCGTGGCCTTTAGCACCAGAGATTACGCGTTCTTTGATAGAGTTAGTAATGTGAGGAATAACCTGGATTGTTGCACCTAGGTAGTCACCACGACGTTCATTACGTAGAACGTCAGCATAAACACGACCTGCTGTGAAGTTGTTACGCTTAGTCATCTTGGTGCGAATGAATCGCTCATAGTGACCAAGGTCAAGGTCAGTTTCAGCGCCATCTTCCGTAACGAACACTTCACCGTGCTGAGTCGGGCTCATAGTGCCTGGATCAACGTTGATGTAAGGGTCAAGCTTCATCATAGTCACTTTAAGACCACGAGCTTCTAAAATAGCCGCAAGAGATGCTGCTGCAATACCTTTACCTAGAGAGGATACAACCCCGCCAGTAACAAAAATGTAATTTGTCGTCATGTTTAACCTGAAATTGGTTGAATGAGGGAAATGGATTACTTCTGGACGGGATGAAAATATACCAGAAGCCCCTTATCGCCACAACGTGAAATCTATCACACTGCAATTTTTTATTTTTTGCTTCAAATCAATTCATGATAAAAGCTTTGATGATCTTTTCTCCGCCACTTTGACTTCATCCCACATGGAATCAAGCTGTTGTAGAGAAAAGTCGGTCAAAATTTTATCTTGCTGACGAACTTTTTGTTCCACACCTTTAAAGCGGCGTGAAAATTTCAGATTGGCTTTATTGAGAGCCGTTTCTGGATTTTTACCCAAATGTCGCACTAAATTAACGGTAGCAAACAACAAGTCACCCAGTTCTTCTTCAACTAAATCTTCGTTTGGCGTTACTTGAAGTGCTTCTTCTAGCACCTCATCAACTTCCTCTAAAACCTTATCTGCAACCGGGCCGATAGAGTCCCAATCAAAGCCAAATTTCGCGACTTGCTTTTGAATCTTTGTAGCACGCGAAAGTGCAGGTAGAGAGTTTGGTATTGAGTCTAGAATACTTTCTTGAGTTTTGCCTGCCTGTGCTTTTTCTTTGGCTTTTTCAGCTTCCCAGTTGGCATTAATTTCTTCATCACTGGCAAACTCAGTATCAGAGAACACATGCGGATGGCGGCGCGTTAGCTTCTCATTGATACCGTCGACCACATCAGAGAACTCAAACAGGCCCTGCTCTTTCGCCAGTTGGCTGTAGAAGATCACCTGAAACAGCAGGTCGCCCAACTCTTCTTGTAGATTTGGCCAGTCTTTGTTGTGAATCGCGTCCACCACTTCATACGTCTCTTCGATAGTATGAGGCACAATTGTTTCAAAATTTTGTTTCAAATCCCAAGGACAGCCACCTTCAGGATCGCGCAGCTTAGCCATAATCTGTTCAAGTTGTTCAATCGGGTGATTCATCGTTTTCTTCCTATTCACTGTCTTTGATTTTAGATTTAAAACTTCACTAGAACTAAAAAAGGTGAGCAGCCAAAACCACTCACCTTTGTTGATACTGTCTAATTCTCTAAATTACGCATCTTTCACTAAGCAGTTGTTACTTTAACAAGGCAACAAGCTTTCGCGATTCCTGAGCATAGCTCGCCTATGTGATGGAACAAGAAAGCGCAGTTAACGCAGTAAAAGTGACTAATGCAACGTGAAAGTTAGCCGAGGCGTTTTACACTCATGACATCTTTGATTTGCTCTACTCGACTTGTCACACGACTCAATATTTCAATATTGGTCACTTCCAAATCAAAATCCATCACCGACAGTTGACGTTTATAGTCAATACGGCTCTTCATTGTCGTCACACTGACTTTTTCATTCAAGAACAGGGATGTTATGTCTTTCAACAAGCCTGTGCGCTCTAGGGCCTCTACACGCAGTGTTAAGATATACGAGCCGACAAAACCATCGCCCCACACAGTATCGATGATACGTTCGGGTGCATGTAGGTTAAGTTCACTTAACTGTTCGCAATCGCTACGGTGCACTGAAATACCGCGACCTTGAGTTATGTAACCTTTGATCACATCGCCTGGGATTGGCTGGCAACAACGAGCTAAGTGCGTCATTAGGTTATCGACACCTTCAACGACGACGGCATCCTTTTTCGGACGACTCTGATGAGCGGGCTTATTGTCAGACTCAAGCAACTTTTCGAGCGCTTTTTTATCTTCTTCTTCCGCTGTCGGCTTGTTGACCAAAGCATTGATGTGATTAACGACTTGGTTGATACGCATATCGCCGCTACCAATACCCGCATATAGTTCATCTGGAGTATTGACGTTGAATCGTTTCAGCGCGTATTGCTCGGCATCTTTCAGCGTCGCTCCGACTCTGCCTAGCTCGACTTCTAGAATATCTCGTCCGGCTTCAAGGTTTTTCTCACAACTCTGAGCACGGAACCAGGCGTTAATTTTTGCACGAGCTCGACTCGAGTGAACAAAGCCTGTGGTCGGGTTTAACCAATCACGTGATGGGTTCGGTTCTTTTTGAGTGATGATCTCAACTTGATCGCCCATCGCCAGCTTATGAGTAAACGGGACGATTCGACCTGCTACTTTGGCACCGATACAACGGTGTCCAACCATCGAGTGGATGTGGTAAGCAAAATCCAGCGGTGTTGCACCCATTGGTAAATCGACCACATCACCACGAGGTGTAAAGGCATAAACACGGTCATCAAAGACTTGGCTACGCACTTCATCCAGCATTTCACCAGAATCCGACATCTCTTCTTGCCAGTCGATAAGCTTACGAAGCCAGGTGATTTTCTCATCGTAGCCACTGCGTACGCCGCTTGAAGCACCTTCTTTGTACTTCCAGTGCGCAGCAACGCCCAATTCAGAGTCTTCATGCATCTGCTTGGTACGGATCTGAATTTCAATGGTCTTGCCTTCAGGGCCAAGAACGACGGTATGAATCGATTGATAACCATTGGGTTTAGGGTTCGCCACATAATCATCAAATTCACTTGGGAGGTGTTTATATTTGGTGTGAACCACACCTAAACCGGCATAACAGTCTTGCAGTTGGTCTGCGATAATACGCACCGCACGCACATCAAAAAGCTCATCAAACTCTAAGCCTTTTTTCTGCATTTTACGCCAAATACTGTAGATGTGTTTTGGTCGACCGCTGACTTCAGCATTGATGCTTGAGCGGTTCATTTCTGACGTTAAATCGTCAACAAAGTCAGTGATGTATTGTTCGCGCACGATACGGCGCTCAGACAACTGTTTAGCAATCTGCTTATAGATATCTGGTTGTTGGTAGCGGAAAGCGTAGTCTTCAATTTCCCACTTTAGCTGACCAATACCTAAACGGTTTGCTAGAGGAGCATAAATGTTGGCACACTCTTTTGCTGCCGCACGGCGCACAGCATCAGGGGCCTTTTTCACTTCGATTAGGTTGCAAATTCGCTCTGCTAGTTTGATGACGACGCAGCGGAAGTCATCCACCATCGCAAGCAGCATTCGTCGAACATTATCGACTTGACCCGAGGCAGCACTGCCTTCAAGGGTGACGTTTAGCTGACCCAAAGCCGCCATTTCTTCCACGCCATCAATCAGTTTTACGGTTTCCTTTCCGTAACTTTCTTCAAACGCTTCACGCTCAAAAACACCGCTTGATACGACAGGGAAGAGCTGCGCTGCCACTAAAGTTGCGCGATCCATAGACAAGGTGACCAAGATTTCAATCATCTCGCGCCCACGCCAAAGCAAGAGTTCGCCTTGCTCATGATCTTTTAATAGCTCTTCACAGTGACGATAAACTTTGGTCAGTTTATTCGAGGTTTTTGCGTCTTGATTCAATGACGCAATCCAATTATCTAGCTCAAACTGTTCGCTTGGGTTTAAATGTGCGCTTCGTACCGCAACCATCATGCCTTCCTAGTTATTATGTTTTATACCCAATTCAATATGACTAACTGATTCCAAGTTAGTTCGACTCATATTGATATCAGCGCAGGCTTCCCTGCACCTTTGTGATTCATTTTTAAGCCTTGTTTAAGGGCCTCTAAGCCTTGATAAAGAGAGCCATCGATTCTAGATGACTGGTGTGTGGGAACATGTCCAACATACCAAGCTTGGCTAGTTGATAGCCTTGTTTTGCTAAGCTCTCTGAATCTCTAGCTAGAGTAGCAGGATTACACGAAACATAAACCACACGCTTCGCACCTAACCCTGAAATTTGATCAACGATCCCACTCGCTCCAGCACGTGCTGGATCAAGTAAGATTTTATCAAATCTTTCTTTTGCCCAAGGCTGTGAAGACAACTCTTCTTCAAGGTTCGCTTGGTAGAATTCTGTATTACTCAATTGATTCAAAGTTGCGTTAGATGTGGCCTGTTGAACCATTTCATCGACACCTTCAACACCCACTACAAACGCAGATTGTTGTGCAATAGGCAAGCTGAAGTTCCCTAAGCCACAAAACAGATCGAGCACTCGCTCATCAGCTTGAGGCTCTAGCCACTCAATCGCTTGAGCAACCATTTGCTGGTTCACTTTCTGGTTAACTTGGATAAAGTGGTTTGGCTCAAAAGGTAAAGTCACGCCTGTTTCGCTATAAGCTGGCGCATCACCGACCAAACGAACGAGCTTGTCCGTTTCAGGCATAGTATACAACGTGGCACCTTCCGCTTTAGCGAGTGCAATCAATGCTTGCTCATCTTTCTCAACCAAAGGCTTAAGGTGACGCAGAACCATCACAGGGCCAGTATCGCCCAACACCAATTCAACGTGTCCTAAAGACGTAAGGTTGCTGAAAGTATTGAGTAAACTTTTCAGTTTCGGCAGCAATACATTGAGGCGAGGATCTAGCACGGCACAATCGGTGATGTTTTCAATCTGCTTACTTTGTTTCTTACGGAAACCGAACTGAAGCTGCTGTGTCTTCTTATCAACAAATAGGCTGATACGCGCGCGACGTCGATAACCGGTTTCATCACCCACAATCGGCTCAACAACTTCGGTGTTAGCCGTTTGGTATTGGCCCATCAGGTGCGTCAAAGATTGCGATTTATGCTCAACCTGAGAAGAGTAACCAAGATGTTGAAGGTGACAGCCACCACACTGATTAAAGTGCTTACAGAATGGCTTTAAACGCAGCTCACTCGGTTTAAGTAATTTGATGAGTTTTGCTCGCAAAAACTTACTTTTGCTCTCAGTAAGTTGAATAACCACCTGCTCACCGGGCAATGCGCCATCAATGAAAACAGGTTTATTCTTCTGATAAGCGATGCCAGCGCCATTGTGATCCATTCGTTCAACCAAAACCGATTGATGCTTGGTCTCGAGTTGAGTTTTCTTTTTTGGTTGGAAAAAACGTGCCATTGCTTGTGCCTAATGTATCTTTTAATAAGTAATTGGTATCCAGGACTCACTATTATGTCTTGGAATCATTGTCGAACGTCACGGCTTTGATTAAGCTTACCGTTCACTTAACCGCCATTGTGTGCGTTATTTTCCCATATCCAGACCTCGATGTAATTAAAGAACATGACCAGATATGGCTTAAGAGCCCGTGTAATTACCTTAACTCTAGCTCCAACCTTGATTATTGGGTTGCTATTGAGTGCATTTTTCTCATTTAACCGCTATCAAGACCTTGAGGGCCAAGTGGTTAATACTGGTACTAGCATCATTGAACCGCTGGCAATTGCTAGTGAGTCAGGCATGAAGCTCGAAAGTCGAGAGTCTGTTCGTCAGCTTATTAGCTATGCGCATCGAAAAAACTCTAAGCTAGTGCGCAGTATCGCGGTGTTTGATGAACGTCATGAGTTGTTTGTAACCTCAAACTTCCACCCTGATTTTGAAAGCCTGACCTATCCGAAAGATAAACCCATTCCGCATTTAAGCTCATCGAACCTGCTCGATAATACGCTGATTCTTCGGACACCTATCATCGCTGAAGGTCAATACATAAACTCAGCCAATGGGCAGTCTCAAGCCAACCAAGCGATCGGCTATATTGCAATAGAGTTAGACTTGTCGTCACTTCGATTGCAGCAGTATCAAGAAGTGTTCTCTGCCTTCTTGGTGTTGATTTTGGGGCTGGGACTTTCTGGTGTATTTGCTTTTCGCTTGATGCATGACGTCACCCAACCGATCACACACATGAAAAACATGGTCGACCGAATTCGTCGTGGTCATCTCGATGTGCGTATCGAAGGCAAAATGCACGGTGAGCTAGACTCACTGAAAAACGGTATCAACGCGATGGCGGTATCGCTATCAGAATATCACGTCGAGATGCAGCACAGTATCGACCAGGCTACGTCTGATCTGCGTGAAACCCTAGAGCAATTAGAGATTCAAAACGTTGAGTTAGACATTGCGAAAAAACGCGCTCAAGAAGCGGCTCGTGTTAAATCTGAGTTCTTGGCTAACATGTCTCACGAATTGAGAACACCGCTTAACGGTGTGATTGGCTTTACTCGTCAAATGCTTAAGACTCATCTATCGACCAGTCAAACAGATTACTTGCAAACCATTGAACGTTCAGCAAATAATCTACTCAGTATCATCAACGACATTCTTGATTTCTCGAAACTGGAAGCCGGTAAATTAGCGCTCGAGAACATCCCATTCGAGTTCCAAGCCAGCCTTGAAGAGGTTGTGAACCTTCAAGCGACCAACGCCCATGAGAAAGGCCTAGAGTTAACACTTAAGATAGACCCGAAAGTGCCACCAGGCGTTGTTGGTGACCCACTGCGTATTCAGCAGATCCTAACCAACCTCGTTGGTAACTCAATCAAGTTTACTGAACGTGGCAACATTGATATCAGTGTTGAACTTCGTTCACAAAGCGAAGACAGCATCGAGTTGCAATTCATGGTTCGCGATACAGGTATTGGTATCTCTGAGCGTCAACAAGCTCAGCTATTCCAAGCCTTCAGCCAAGCCGACGCAAGCATCTCTCGTCGTTATGGCGGTACGGGGCTAGGCCTAGTTATCACCCAAAAACTGGTCAGCCAAATGGGCGGTGAGATCAGCCTGACCAGTCGCCTACACCAAGGTTCAACCTTCTGGTTTACTTTGAGACTATCAACGACTGATATGCCGATGACTGAGCTGATTGAGACTCAGTGCCTGCAAGACAAGCAGCTGCTGCTTATCGAGCCAAACATGCAAGCGGCATCGATTACTCAGCAAATCTTAACCCAAGAAGGCTTGGTGGTAACGTATCGTTCGGTGATGCCTGACGAGTCGACCTCGTATGACTACGTTCTACTCAACCTAGCCGCGAACCAAGAGTATCAATTTGATACCGTGAGTGGTTGGGCGATTGGCGCGAAGAAAATCGCTCAGAACGTAATTATTGGTACGCCGAGTACTGAGCTAGCTCTGGGTGAACAATTGATGAAAGAGGTTGATGTCCAATGCATCACCAAACCTCTCTCTCGCAAAAAACTGCTGCAAACTCTGATCTCTAATCAAGCGCCAACCTTGATTGCACCAGCGATTGAAACGCACTCAGAAGAGAAGCTGCCGCTCACTGTATTGGCGGTCGACGACAACCCAGCAAACCTTAAATTGATCACCGCGCTACTAAAAGAGCGTGTAGAGACGGTCATCAGTTGCACCAGCGGACAGAAGGCCATAGACAAGGCGAAGGAGACCCCATTTGATATCATCTTCATGGATATCCAAATGCCGCAAATGGATGGTGTGACGGCCTGTAAGAATATAAAGGAGCTAGCGAATAATGCGAATACCCCCGTCATTGCCGTCACAGCACACGCGATGGTTGGCGAACGGGACCGTCTGCTTGAAGCCGGCATGGATGACTACCTAACCAAACCGATTGAAGAGCACGTGTTACAGCAGGTTCTGATTCATTGGAGCCCTACCTCTGAGGTTGAGCACATTGAAAAAATAGACCCAGCCCACCCGGCAGTCTCTGCGGAAGTAGACAATAGCTCAGTTTCAGATTCTGAGGCTAACGTGCATAAGAATATCATCATTGATTGGCAAGCAGCTATGAAGCAAGCCGCCAACAAAGAAGACCTCGCACGCGATATGCTGCAAATGCTAGTCGACTTTATTCCTGAGGTTTATGAAGCCGCAGAGAAAGCGATCGAAGACAGTGACTACCCCGTAGAAGCACTGACACACATCATCCACAAGATGCATGGCAGCAGCTCATACAGCGGTGTACCAAGGCTGAAGTCGGTGTGTGCGACGATAGAGAAAGAGCTGCGTTCCGGCACTTCCGTTGAAGACATTGAACCGGAGCTTTTTGAACTTCAGGATGAATTAGATAAGGTTCAAGCAACCGCGATTCATTATTTGAAACCAGCCAAGACCTAGCGAACATTTCTTACCCACAAATATTCGTCAAACGGTTTACCAGCCAATAAAAAAGCAGAGCTCATGAGCTCTGCTTTTTTCTGTCTAGTGTCTAGAGCACCAGATATAATACCAATCACAGTAAGTAAGTGATCAAAAATAGCGTAGGAAAAAAGCTTGAGAACAAGGCAGGATTTTTCGATAAGTAGTTATTCTACAATCAAAAATTCTAACGAAGTTATCGAGTTTTTTAACAAGCTAGGGTGAACAGTTATTTACTACGATTGGTATAAAGTAACGGTAATCTATTTACGACTCGAGTAGTACCGTCGCCACCGCATAATGGCGCTCATCTGAGATAGTCAGATGAATCGACTTTGTACCACTCGCTTCTGCGATTTCACGCGCCTTTTTATGTAGGCTTAGAACTGGCTTGCCATGCTCATCGTTTGAAATCTCGAAATCGTGAAAGGTCACACCCAGCGCGATACCCGTGCCCAACGCCTTAGATGCCGCTTCTTTTGCAGCAAAGCGTTTTGCAAGGTAACGCCCTTTTTGCTTCAGTTGCTGAAATACTTCAAACTCAGAGTCGGTCAAAATACGCTGAGCAAAAGCATCGCCACTTCGTGACAGTGCCTTTTCAACACGTTCGATTTCTGCGATATCTGTACCTAATCCAACAACAGCCATGTTTACCCTACTACCAAGCTTCTATCTATTAACTTTATCGATTCTACTGATTAACGCTTACGACTAAACTAATGACGAGTTAAAGACCTAAGCGTTGTTGCGTGCTGTTTCCATCACGGCTTTCATGTCTGCAACGGCTTTATTCAAACCATCAAAGACTGCGCGTCCCATGATCGAGTGACCGATGTTCAACTCGTAAATCTCAGGAAGTGCCGCAATCGGCGCTACGTTATGATAAGTCAGACCATGACCAGCATTCACGGTGATACCAAGATCGTCTGCGTAGCTTGCGCCTGCAGCAATCTTTTTAAGCTCATCCTGCTGATCTTCTTCTGTTTTCGCATCAGCGTAATGGCCAGTGTGCAGTTCAATGAACGGTGCGCCACACGCTTTTGCTGCATCAATTTGCTCACGATCTGCATCGATAAACAGAGATACTTTGATACCCGCTGCCGACAGTTTTTCCGTCGCTGCTTTGATCTTTTCAAGTTGACCAACCACGTCCAAGCCGCCTTCCGTCGTCAGCTCTTCACGCTTTTCTGGAACTAGACAAACGAACTCAGGATTAGTATCGAGTGCAATTTGAACCATCTCGTCCGTCACTGCCATTTCTAAGTTCATGCGAGTCTGGATTGTCTCAGCAAGAATACGTACATCGCGATCAACAATATGACGGCGATCTTCGCGCAGGTGAATGGTAATGCCGTCAGCACCCGCACGTTCAGCAATTTCAGCTGCGTGTACTGGATCTGGGTATTTAGTACCACGTGCATTACGTAGTGTAGCAATATGGTCGATATTAACGCCTAAAAGGATTGAGCTCATTTTCCAATACTCCGTGCTCTAGAGAGGGCTATTGTTGGCATAAATAGCTCTCTACTTTTTAATGGTTTGCCGCCAAGATACGGCTTTAAGGCTATGCGTGTAAAGCGTTTTGCTGCTTTTAACTGCTCTTTAGTGATAAACCTACGTTCACTAATTGCGATAAGTTCATCGCCCATAAATGTCAGGTTATCTCGACGTACAGAAGCGATGAAACCTTTCTGCTCTCGATAGCGATAAGTCATGCTTGGATCGATCGCTTCACCAGTACCAGCACAATGCAAAAAGTCGACGCCATACCCCATAGCGGAAAGTAGAGCCAATTCAAAACGACGTAGCGCTGGCTCAGGGTTCTCATTATGAGCGAGTTCTGTTAAAGCATGAAGATAGTCGTGAAAAAATGCGGGCATGGCCACTTCGGCCATCAACACACGGCCAACTAGCTCATTGACATACATAGCGGAATACAGATTAATACCGGCAAGAGGAAGCCCCAAGCTGATGGGTTCAGCTTGGCGTAACGTTTTCATTGAACCATTGCCAGACCACTTAAGCAGTAGCGGCGTAAAAGGTTGCAATGCACCTTTCAAATTAGAACGCTTACTCCGCGCACCTTTAGACATCAACGTCACCCGACCGTACTCTTCACTGAAGACGTCCAGAATCAGGCTCGACTCACTGTATGGTCGACGGTGCAACACAAAGCATCGCTGTAACCCTTCGCTCAATCACTTACCCTTCTTACAGATACAAAAAGAGAGAGTTCGCACTCTCTCTTGAAATTATATTCAGTTCAACTTTCTTAATCTCAGAAAGTGACGTTCAATATATTATAGATCGTCGATGTAGCCTAACGAGCGAAGTGCACGCTCATCATCAGCCCAACCAGACTTAACTTTAACCCAAGTCTCTAGGTAAACCTTACGACCGAAGAGTTCTTCCATGTCGATACGAGCTTCACGACCAATCGTTTTGATCTTCTCACCCGCTTTACCAATCACCATCTTCTTCTGACCAGTACGTTCAACAAGAATCAAAGCATTGATATGGAAGCCATCGTTATCAGGGTTGTAATCGAAACGCTCGATTTCAACCGTTACTGAGTAAGGTAGCTCTTCGCCTGTGAATCGCATCAGTTTTTCACGGATGATTTCAGAGGCCATAAAGCGCTGTGAACGATCCGTTACGTACTCTTCAGGGAAGTGATGCGTCGCTTTAGGTAAAGAGTTACGAACGTGCTTACGCAGTACATCGATATTCTTACCTTGCTTCGCCGAGATTGGTACAACATCAAGGAAGTCCATCTTCTTAGACACTTCCATCATATGTTGCATCACGTCTGTACGGTCTTGAACGTTGTCTACTTTGTTAATACAAAGGACGACTGGGAAATCTGTTTTTCTCAGCTTGTTCAGCACCATTTCATCGTCGTCAGTCCAGTGAGTACCGTCAACAAGGAAGAATACTAGGTTCACATCGCTCAGTGAGCTGTTCGCCGCACGGTTCATCAAACGGTTGATTGCACGCTTTTCTTCGATGTGAAGTCCAGGAGTATCAACGTAGATCGCTTGGTAATCACCTTCAGTTTCTACGCCCATAATACGGTGGCGTGTCGTCTGAGGTTTACGTGATGTGATCGAGATTTTCTGACCCAAAATATGGTTCAGAAGCGTCGATTTACCTACGTTTGGTCGACCCACGATAGCGATGAAGCCACAGTGTTGGTTTTCCGGTAGGCCCGTTTTTTTGCTATCAGATGAAAAGAATGCATCGATATCGAAATCTTGATTGTTATCAGACATTGCTTAGTTGCTCTAATGCTGTTTCAGCAGCCGCTTGTTCTGCCTTGCGGCGGCTAGTGCCTTTACCGATAACAGGTTTATCCACACCTGCCACTTCACACTCAACCGTAAACTCTTGGTTGTGTGCTTCACCTTTAATATTAGTCACTGTGTAGACAGGTAGGGGATTTCTTCGACCTTGTAAAAACTCTTGTAAGCGAGTTTTAGGATCTTTTTGAGATACACCAGGCTGAATAGACTCTAGGCGAGATTGGTACCAGCTTAAAATAATACGGCGAACAACCTCGGTATCACTATCTAAATAGACAGCGCCGATGATCGCTTCAACCGCATCCGCTAGAATAGAATCACGACGGAAACCGCCACTCTTCAACTCACCTGGACCTAATTTTAAGTAATCTCCTAGTTCGAATTCACGACCTAGTTCTGCCAATGTATGACCACGTACTAATGTTGCGCGCATGCGGCTCATATCACCTTCGTTTACCTTAGGGAAACGGTGGTAAAGATCATCAGCGATAACAAAACTTAAAATTGAATCGCCCAGAAACTCAAGACGTTCGTTGTGTTTACCTGCGGCGCTACGGTGAGTCAGCGCCAGATGGATAAGATCGGCATCATTAAACTGATAGCCAATCTTTCTCTCTAGTTTATCAATTGGAGAATTCATGCTCTCTCGATGTGTTATGTGATCGATTAGTGAATCCCACCGATGCGATTAAAACGCACACCAGTAGGAATCCATGTTGGAAGTACACTGTCTGAACCGCGTTCGAATTCGAAGCTGATCCAAATAGCAACGGCCTTACCAACAAGGTTTGCTTCAGGGACAAAGCCCCAGTAACGGCTGTCAGCACTGTTGTCACGGTTATCACCCATCACAAAGTATTGGCCTTCTGGAACGATCCACTCGTTAACACCATTGCGAGGTTGATATGCTTGCACACGATCACGACGTAATGGGTTAACTAAAATTTGGTGCTCCACATCACCCAGCAGTTCATTCAGCTGAATCAGAGGCACACCATCTTGAATAAATTGGCTTTCTTCAACGTTACTTAACTTCACTGGTTTACAGCTACTGCCACCCTTCGCTTGAATGCAGACTTCTTTATTGCTGCTGTAGCGAATGGTATCACCCGGCATACCAACAACACGCTTAATGTAGTCGATATTCGGCTGAGGTGGGTATTTGAATACGATTGAATCACCACGTTCTGGTTTGCCCGTTTCGACTAGTTGAGTGCGCCATACCGGGTCTTTTAGACCGTACGCGTACTTCTCTACTAAGATGAAATCACCAACCAAAAGGGTTGGCATCATCGAACCAGATGGGATTTGAAACGGTTCATAAATAAATGAACGCAAAACCAAAACAAATGCAATTACAGGGAAAATGGACACACTGTTCTCAACCCACCAAGGCTGAGCCGTAACTTTTGCGCTGGTTGCAGCGTCTAGGCCATTCGATTGTGCTTCAACGTCAGCCAGTTTTTGTTGGCGTTTCTTCGCCCACACAAACTTTTCCAACGCCCATACAATGCCGGTCACTAGAGTTACGATCACTAAAATAAGCGAAAATGTATTAGCCATTGATATCCCTTAAATTTCATTTCTTTAAAAATAACGAAAGTGAAAGAGTATAACCCTTTCACTCTGCTTAATATTTCTAATCTGTATCAATCATGCTGACTAAATGCTGGGGAGATTACGCAGGAAAAATCGTTTAGTTCGAGGCGCAAAGTGCAGTGACTAGTGGGCCTAATTGCAATCTTTGCAACAAAGAAATAAACGATTTTAACCAGTAATGTTCAGCAGATAGTTAGTGCGATTGATACCTAGTCTTTACCAACATGAAGAATCGCTAAGAATGCTTCTTGAGGCAGTTCAACGTTACCGATCTGCTTCATACGCTTCTTACCTTCTTTTTGTTTCTTAAGAAGTTTCTTCTTACGACTGATATCACCACCGTAACATTTTGCGATTACGTTCTTACGCAGTTGTTTCACTGTAGAACGAGCAATGATGTGGTTACCAATCGCTGCTTGAATCGCGATATCAAACATTTGACGAGGGATGAATTCTTTCATCTTCTCAACCAGTAGACGACCGCGAGACTGTGCAATGTCTTTGTGCGTAATGATTGCTAGTGCATCAACCGTTTCGCCATTAAGCAATACGTCTACACGAACCATGTTCGACATTTCAAAACGTTGGAAGTTGTAATCCAGTGACGCATAGCCACGAGATGTTGATTTCAAACGGTCGAAGAAATCTAGAACCACTTCAGCCATTGGCAAGTCGTACGTCACAGCAACTTGCTTACCGTGATAAACCATATCCACTTGAACACCACGTTTTTCTACACATAAGGTAATTACGTTACCTAGGTAGTCTGACGGTACAAGGATATTACAACGAGCGATAGGCTCACGAATCCCTTCTACATCATTAGTCGCAGGCAGTTTAGCCGGGCTATCAACGTAAAGAATGCTGCCATCCGTTTTTACAACTTCGTACACTACGGTTGGTGCCGTTGTGATTAGGTCTAGGTCGTATTCACGCTCTAAACGCTCTTGGATGATCTCCATGTGAAGCATTCCTAAGAAGCCACAACGGAAACCAAAGCCAAGTGCTGCTGAACTTTCTGGTTCGTAGAACAGTGATGCATCGTTCAGGCTTAATTTGCCTAGTGCGTCACGGAAGTTTTCGTAGTCATCAGACGATACAGGGAATAGACCTGCGTATACCTGAGGCTTCACTTTTTGGAAACCAGGTAGACGTTCTGTGCTACCGCCTTTTGCAAGCGTCAACGTATCACCAACAGGTGCGCCAAGGATGTCTTTAATACCACAAACAACCCAACCAACTTCGCCAGTATTTAGCTCTGTTGTGTCGATTTGCTTAGGTGTGAAGATACCTAAACGGTCAACACCCCAAACTTGGTCTGTCGACATTACTTTAATCTTGTCGTTCTTCTTCAGCTTACCGTTCTTGATACGAACCAAAGAAACAACGCCTAAGTAGTTATCGAACCAAGAGTCAATGATCAACGCTTGTAGTGGCGCGTCTGGATCACCTTCCGGTGGTGGGATAGCTGTTACGATGTTTTCAAGAACGTCATCAACACCGATACCGGTTTTTGCAGAACAACGCGTTGCTTCCATCGCATCGATACCAACGATCTCTTCGATTTCTTCAGCAACACGCTCAGGTTCAGCAGCAGGTAGGTCAATCTTGTTCAAGATTGGCACTACTTCCAGTTCCATTTCGATAGCGGTGTAACAGTTTGCTAGAGTTTGTGCTTCAACACCTTGACCAGCATCCACAACCAATAGCGCGCCTTCACAAGCGGCTAGAGAACGAGATACTTCGTAAGAGAAATCTACGTGTCCTGGAGTGTCGATAAAGTTAAGTTGGTAAGTTTCACCATCTTTCGCTTTGTAATCTAAAGTCACACTCTGCGCTTTAATTGTAATACCACGCTCGCGTTCTATATCCATAGAATCGAGGACTTGAGCTGCCATCTCACGTTCACTTAACCCTCCACAAACTTGGATTAAGCGGTCAGAAAGGGTCGACTTACCGTGGTCGATGTGGGCGATAATCGAAAAATTACGAATGTGCTTCATAGGCTTGGTGTGACTAAACTCTTTGAATAGGGATAATAAGAAAGCCGCGACGCGTCCAATCTACAGTCAGCATTGGTGGCGGCATTTCAATCAAGTTGGCAGATTCTACCCAATTTAAGGGCAAGAAGCATCATAAATTAGACGAGAGGCTCACCTAGGATTCGAATCAAGACGACTTCTTGCTTAGATTTGTCTTCCATTGGTTTGGCTAACCGCTTCGCTAAGGCAATACCACCAGCAGTAAACAACGCTGCACTTAAGATAACAATGCCCTCGCCCCCTTGGAGTAAGGGTTGCAATAAGAGTTGTCCAAAACCAGCACCAATCATCAACATGAAAAGTGGAATGAGGTAAACAATAGCCGCAGACTGCAGTAAGCTTTTTTCTGGAAAGCCAATTTCTACGATTTGTCCGGCTTTAACTAAACTTTTGGTTTTAAGCTGCCAAAACAAGGATTTATTGCCAACGGCCTTGGTAACAATACCCGTTCCGCAGCTTTTTTGAGACGAGCAGCTGCTGCAACTGGTTTGTTGTTCGCAGCTCAGTTGAACAAAGTATTGTTGACCGTTTTGTTCAACCGAGCTAACGGTTGCCAGCGCCGTCATCATTGCGCTGGTACCGGTTTATTGAACGTAACTGATTGGGCAATACGTTTGGCGGTTGCTGGCGGAATATCACCCACCACAGAGATCTCTTTGTCACCAATCACTAAGCTGTGTAACGTTCTGCGCCCTTGTCGTACCAACTGCCCCTTCAATGAATGTTCGTCTTTATCGGCGATATAAACTGAAAAGCTAAACAACCCATCACTGAAAAGTTGGCTTTCAACCATTTTATCGGTCGCAGCCATTGGATAACGACTAAGCTCTTTTGACTTAAACCCTTCAGGTATCCAAGAGGCTTGCCAGTTAGTTTCACTCACTAAGCCTTCCGGCAGCGATAAGACTTTCGGCAGTTGAGCGCTATTCAAGCCCCCCATTGCCTCTGCAATCTTATCGTTCACCACGTAAGAGATAGTACGGTACTGTTCAAGCACTTCGCCGTCACGATCCAACAGATCGGCACGCAAAGGAAGACTCGTTTTTTCATCTACCCAAACGACGTAAGAGTAACGAAGGCCATCTTTCGGCACCACGCGCAATACTTGCGTAGTACTTCCAGCTTCACGAGCACGACCAACTTTAACGAAATCGTAATAGTCGTTGAGCGCATCAATATCTCGATTAATCATCGGAATAACAGGTGCAACCATACTGCCAGATTGAATGGTAAACGGTTCTGTGCCCGGTTCAATATAACTGACTTCATCACCACGTCGAATAACTTCACGGATAGGCCCGCTCAAGTAAACAAGGTGTGCAAGTTGTTGGTCGTCGTTAACCGCATGGCGATAAACAAGAGGTTCAATACTGCTCTTCTTGATCAAAATGTAGGAGAGTTCGTAATTTAGATGCTGACTGGCCTCGTTCATCTGATGTAACAACGCCTTTGCAGTGGGTTCCTCTGCAAAGGCTGTTGGAGACATCAAGCTGAACAGTGTCAGTGCACTGACCAGGATTTTCTTCATTCAATGTCCGATTCTAGATGTGCATCTTGCATTGGCGATGCATCACTGTTTAATCTTAGCTGCAGCTCATAATCCTCTAGCATTGCATGAACACGTTTACGCTGCTCTTGCAAGTTAGCTTCAGATGCTGGCTTCTCAACAGAGTCACGCGTTAAGCTTACTGGTTCCGCAGAACCCGCAAATGGAATCGTCTGGAGTACAGGCAACTGCTCTGGCGCAGCAGGGTCGCTGCCACCATATTGTTGAACACCTAGTACAACGACTAGTGAGACACACGCTGCCACGGCAACTTGTCCAAACTGTTGTAACCACGCTGGAAGCTGACGCTTCGCTTGCTGAGGTTTAGGCTGCTCTTCAATTGGAGCAACAGTTGGTTCAACATGCACTTGGTGCAGGTTCGGCATTGCACTATGTGCAGGCTCATTATCAAGCGCTGCCGCAACACTGTTAGCAATGTTCCACTCTGGAGTTTCTGGCGCATCCCCACGCATAACATCACCAATTAGATGGTAACTCTGCCAGGTATCCATGCTTTCTTGATCAGATTCGAGATCTACAATGAGAGCTTTATCGATCGTTTCACCATCCATGAGTGCCGAAAGCTTTTCTTTATCAGCCATTATTTTCACCATAATTATTACAAGTTCTAGCGTTGCAAAAGAGGCTTAATTTTCTTTTCCACCGCTTCACGAGCTCGGAAAATACGCGAACGTACGGTTCCTACAGGGCAATCCATTACTTCTGCAATCTCTTCGTAGCTCAAACCTTCGAGCTCACGCAACGTCATTGCAGTTTTTAAGTCTTCTGGTAGCGCTTCAATCGCTCCAAAAACAACTTGTTTCAATTCGTTTGACAGCGTTAAGTTCTCAGGGTTCGATATTTCTTTTAACGCGCTGCCTGTTTCGTAATATTCTGCATCTTCTGCATCTACATCTGTTGCTGGCGGCCTACGGCTCTGGGCAACGATATGATTTTTAGCGGTGTTCACGGCAATTCGGTACAACCATGTATAGAAGGCACTCTCGCCACGAAAGTTAGGTATCGCGCGGTAAGCTTTAATAAAAGCTTCTTGTGCTACATCAGGTACATCACCGGAATTATTCACGTATCGAGAGATAAGATTACAAACTTTATTTTGGTACTTAACCACTAGTAAGTTAAAAGCCTGCTTATCTCCACTCTGAACTCGCTCAATCAACACTTGATCGGTTAGCTGCTCGTTCATTCGAGCGGGTACTCCTATTGTTATAACCCTTACCTTCACAGATATGGGTACTAATTATGCGAAATGTAGTATTGACACCACCGTCTACAAGAGCACTATTGTGACTAAGCCAAATACCGAAAGTTCCAACTTTCTTAAAATTATTTGCCATTATTGTTTCACAATGTGATGTAATAAAAATAGCTATCCCTATCAATTTGGGGAAACTTGAGCAAAAGCAATGGTATTGAGCAATTAAATATTTCTAGATAGCTGTCTGTACATTGATTTTGTGTAGCGTTTTAGGATGACTCTGGAGAGATTATAACAGTCTTAGCCAAACTCCTAAAACAAGACAACGTCAATTGAGAGTGGACAACTCGACTATAGCCCGGGATTTAATAAGTTTTATGAACGCAAACCGTGAACATCAGTGTGATGTATTAGTGGTAGGAAGTGGTGCGGCAGGCTTGTCATTAGCCTTACGTGTAGCAGAACATGCAAAAGTAATTGTATTAAGCAAAGGACCACGCAGCGAAGGATCGACGTATTACGCACAAGGTGGTATCGCCGCGGTGTTCGATGAGTCGGACAGTATTGAGTCTCATGTAGAAGATACTCAAATTGCTGGGGCTGGGTTATGCGAAGAAGATACAGTTCAATTCATTGCTGAAAATGCTAAAGAGTGTGTGCAATGGCTGATTGATGGTGGTGTTCCATTTGATAAAGATGAGAACAGCACGGAAGGCCAACCAAAATATCACCTCACTCGTGAGGGTGGCCACAGTCACCGCCGAATTCTGCACGCTGCCGATGCAACTGGCATGGCAATGCAAACCTCACTGCAAGATAACGTCAACAATCACCCAAACATCGAGATCTTTGAGCGCCACAATGCGCTAGATTTGATCACAGAAGATAAGGTTGGTGGTTCGAAAGACAAAGTTATCGGTGCCTACATTTGGAACCGTAACCAAGAACACGTTGAAACCGTGCGCGCTAAATTTGTTGTGTTAGCAACAGGCGGCGCTTCAAAAGTTTACCAATACACCTCTAACCCAGATGTCTCTTCAGGTGATGGTATTGCTATTGCTTGGCGTGCAGGTTGCCGTGTAGCCAACCTTGAGTTCAACCAGTTCCACCCGACTTGCTTGTTCCACCCAGAAGCGCGTAACTTCCTACTGACGGAAGCACTACGTGGTGAAGGTGCCTACCTGCGTCGTCCAGACGGTTCCCGCTTCATGAAGGACTTCGACGAGCGTGGTGAACTGGCTCCGCGTGATGTGGTTGCTCGTGCGATTGACTTCGAAATGAAGCGCCTAGGTGCCGACTGCATGTATGTTGATATCAGCCACAAGCCTGAAGAGTTCATCACCACGCATTTCCCAATGATCCACACTCGTTTGATGGATTTAGGGATTGATATGACCAAAGAGCCGATCCCGATCGTACCTGCTGCGCACTATACCTGCGGTGGTGTGATGGTGAATAAGCAAGGTCAAACCGACTTAACTAACTTATATGCGATTGGTGAAGTGAGTTACACCGGCTTACACGGTGCGAACCGCATGGCGTCAAACTCACTGCTTGAATGTGTTGTTTATGCTTGGGCAGCAGCAAAAGATATCGTTGAAAACATCGACCAATCTCAACTGTGCGCTGAACTGCCTGCATGGGACGAAAGCCAAGTCACCAACAGTGATGAAGAAGTGATCATTCAGCACAACTGGCACGAGCTAAGACTGTTCATGTGGGATTACATGGGTATTGTTCGAACGGATAAACGTCTAGAACGTGCAATGCGCCGTATTCAGATGCTGCAGCAAGAAACTCATGAGTACTACAGCTACTTTAAGGTTTCGAACAACCTATTAGAACTGCGTAACTTGCTACAAGTAGCTGAGCTTATGGTTCGCTGTGCGATGCAACGTAAAGAGAGCCGCGGCTTACACTACACGTTGGATTACCCAGAACTTGCAAAAGACAGTGGCCCAACGATTCTGACGCCAGAGAGAAACCAGTCGTAATCATTATTTGAAAGCTATTAGCTAATCAACTAAACGCAATCAAACGAAAAGGAGCTTAGTGCTCCTTTTTCTTTTATCTCGCGTTCTCATTTGCCTCGTGCGATCGTTGTAAGTTCACCAGAAAGTGGCGATATTCACGCTCACGACAACTATCACGCCAAAGCATTACCGAATGCCCACATTCGAATTTTAGTTTGACGAAAAACTGTGCCCAGATCTTATCAACAGACTTAAGTGTGTAGGATTGGTCATTGAGTCGAATCTCGCCATCTTCTTTATAATCAAAGCATCCATGTGCTGTATTCAAGATTACATGATTGGCTTTAAACAAACTGAACATTAAAGCTAAACAATAGAGGGCAACAACGAGCGGGATAGAAGAAAAGACGATGAAAAACAAAAGGCACCCAGAAACAGTGCCTTTTGCAAATAATGCGGAATATGAAGGTTTAAGCTGAAGCTTAACGAACCTTGCTGAGGTTATGCGCGACAATTTTATCAACCATTGAAGCATGGCCTAGATTTTCACTGCGCCCATGTCCCATAACCCAAGTAAACAAATCTGGGTCATCACACTCAAGTAGAGAAACAAACTCACGCTGTTCCTGCTCTTGCAATGAATCAAAACACTCTTCAAAAAATGGCATGATGACTACATCAAGTTCTAACATGCCACGACGGCAACCCCATTTAATTCGTGCTTTCTGCTCTGCAGTGTACATTGGCTATCCTCACCTATAATTTTTCTTTCTCGGAGTGTAACAAGTCATACGCTCTGCAACTACTATGTGAGTCACAGTCCCTATCTAAGCTCACAAAAAAACCTAGGCTGACAAAGAAACAGAACCGGATTAACATAGAGCCAAATAAAATTCTTAGGAAAGATAAAATGGATTGGAAAAACACATTTCAGCCGCTCGCTCATACGCAAAATGAATCGCTTCCAGAACTGATGATGACACACGTGTCGGATTGGAGCGCAATCACCATGATAGGCGATGACAAAAAGTCGTACCTACAAGGTCAAGTTACGTGCGATGTCGTCACTCTTCCTAATGATGAATCTACATTAGGTGCGCATTGTGATGCGAAAGGAAAGGTTTGGAGTATCTTTCGTTTGTTCCACCACAATGGTGGTTACGCTCTTATGCAGCCTAAATCGGCAATTGAAGTCGAGTTAGTTGAAATCAAGAAATACGCCGTGTTCTCTAAAATTGATATCGAGCAGACGTCTGACGTTGTTATCGGAATCATGGGCACTTCAGCGAACCAATACGTTGATTCGATTGCAGAGGGTCAAGGTAAAGTGCGTACTATCTCTGGTGGTACAGCCGTTCAAGTCTCAGACAACCGTTGGGCTCTACTTGTTACTCAAGAAGCAGCCGAAGCCTTGGTATCAAGCAGCTCAGCTGAAAAAGTATCGGAAGCGCTTTGGCAGTATCATGAAATTCTTGATGCTCAGCCTAACCTATCAAAAGCAGAGCAAAACGAGCACATCCCTCAAGCTCTTAACCTACAAGCGATTGGCGGTATCAGCTTTTCAAAGGGCTGCTACACAGGTCAAGAAACGGTTGCTCGTGCCAAGTACCGTGGCATGAACAAGCGTGAGATGCGCATTGTTTCTGGGACAACTTCAGATGTACTGTCTCTAGAGAATACGATTGAACTTGAACGTAGCGTTGGTGAGAACTGGCGTGGTGCAGGCCGACTATTAAACGTCTATCAATTTGCTGATAACCACGCGATGGGTTTGATGGTGTTACCAAACAACCTTGATGACGATGTTCAGCTTCGACTGACCGCGCAGCCTGATCAAACATGGAATATCCTGCCACTGCCTTACAGCCTTGACGACGAGTAACCACGTGGAAACACTGATTACACAATGGCTGGATCAACAGCAGGTGAACTATCGCCTGCTGATGCAAAGTAAACCAACCACCAGCATCGAAGAAACAGCTCAAGAGCGAGGCATCGACGCCTCTCAAATGGTGAAGTGTATTTTGCTCAAGGATATGGGCAACCAATATGCGTTGGCCTGTACTGCTGGTGATCGCTCTGTCGACCCCAAGAAAGTACGCTCGGTACTGAATTGCCGTCGAATGACCTGTGTATCACTCGCTGATGTTGAAACGATCACAGGCTTTAAGGCTGGGTGTGTTGGCCCTCTTGCTCTAAAGAGATACATGCCGATCATTTTTGATCCTTCAATTCAAAAAAACTCGACGGTTACTATTAGCTCGGGTGATCGAATGGCTGGTGTTGCGCTGGATCCCAATGATCTTATGGCCCTTTGCGCACCAACCGTTGCTGACATCAGTCGATGATCTTTTCGATCGCGTCATCGTTCGCAAACTTCAGTACAACTTTTCATTGAATACATTTTTAGTGTGAAGTTCGTCATAAGAAGAATACGTCAATAATAAATAGTTACTCAAAATAAAAGCATAAGTAGTCACAAAGGCAAATTTACGTTATTGTGAATTTACTGACTAGCTTTTAAGCAAATCAGTACAAGTGAATCCACTGAGTAACATCAGTATCCACTTTTGTGTAATGCATCTGTGACTATTCGCCCGTTTTAGACGGGCTTTTTTTTGTCAAAAATTTACAATTTGATTACACAAACAAAAAAATCCCGCCTATTCTTATACTTGTAACATTATCACTGCTTAATACCGGACAGGAAAGTTCACAGCAGTTCACTACTCAGTATTATTTTGGGGAGGAGCTCACGTAAAAATAGATATTTACTGAAGAAAGTGCTTAGAACAGCACAAATATCTAATTCACGTCAACTCTACTGCATATTACTCCATGCTTATCACAATTATTATCTCGGAGTTTTTCTATAATATGCAGGCTAGGTAAATATAAGGATAATTAAAATGAGACTGTTTAAGCGCTATACACCGAGTATGATTGCTAAACATGTAAGTCGACTTTTCAAAGGACGAATCTACATTTACGGCGTAGGAAAATTTGAGTTTGATAACGGTAAACTCGTGCTGCCAGACCGAGCAGAAAGGCGTCACTTTCAAACGGTAAAAGAAATAAATAGTGAAATCATGAAACTGCGCTGCGCATACGCATGACCTGATTATCTACAGAATTAAAAACAAAAAGGGTTGGCATAATGTCAACCCTTTTTTCGTGTTCAGATTGAGTCAATGGCAATCAGCTCCAGCTGCTGACCATCAACAACGCCTCACCCGTGCGCGACTATTGATTTGCGATTGTTGATTATTGGTGCGTAACTGGACGCTTGGCTAGATCAGGAAGATTGCCTGACAAACCCAGTGCTCGCTTCATGATTTCATCTTTCGCACCCGGTAATTGACCCGCGAGCTTCATACCGATACCACGAATCAGCTTCTTGGCTGGGTTATCGCCTTCAAACAGATCTTTAAAGCCCTGCATTGACGCAATCATCTTCGCCGCCTCAGCTTTTCTCCAGCGTTCATAGCCACGAAGGTTACGTTTAGTACCAATGTCCTCGCCAGCAGCCCAAAGCGTTAACAGCTCTTGCGCTAAGCTTGCTGCGTCTAATAGGCCAAGGTTCACGCCTTGCCCTGCTAACGGATGAATCGTATGAGCAGCATCACCAACCAAAGCGACACGCTCTACAGCAAAGTCACGTGCATAGCGCATACGTAATGGGAAGGCAAAACGCTCACCAACCACTTCACATAAACCAAGTTTTGAGTCGAACTCTGCCGTTAGCTGCTTATTAAAATCAGCATCCGACATGGATACAAGCTTCTCGGCACGATTAGGCTCCGTAGACCAAACTATCGAGCTCATGTGGCTTGGCTGCATTGGTAGGAATGCCAATGGCCCTTGTGGTGTGAATATCTGACGAGCAACGCTGTGGTGTTGCTCTGTGGTCTTGATATTCGCGACAATCGCGCTGTGTCCGTAATCCCAATGTGTTAATGGGATATCTTGTTGTTTGCGAACCCAAGAGTTTGCGCCGTCCGCTCCAACAACCAACTTAGCGGTCAGTGCTTGGCCATTATCTAGCGTTAGCCATGCTTCGCTTTCACCAATCGCCATCGTTTTGCACGTCGCGGGCATGTACAGGCTGACATTATCTTGCTTCTTCACCTGATCAAGCAGTGCGAGTTGAATCACACGGTTCTCAACAATATGACCGAGATTCGGCTGAGCCAAACGTGTCGAGTCAAACTCAATACGAGCAAAGCTATCTTGTTCCCACACCTCCATCGCTTGGTAAGGTGCAGCACGTCTTTGTTCAATGCCTTGCCATGCGCCTAGGTTACGAAGAATCACTTCACTAGAGCGGCTCAATGCCGACACACGCACATCAGGCAATTCGCTAAGCCCTTCACTGGGTGCCCTGCCTTCAATGACGGCAATTCTTAGGTCACTGTCTTTCAACGCAGCAGCAAGCGCTAGGCCAACCATGCCTCCACCAACAATCGCGATATCAACACTTTGCATCATTATTTTTCTACCTTATCTTTCTACTAGGCCAAGCGTATGACGCAAAAGTGGACCTTTAAGTGGTGGAAGGTTATCAATTACGGCTAACCCAAGATTACGCCCAATGCGAGCGGTCAAAAAATCGTTTGAGAATAAATGGACTAGGCTTGATGTCAGCGTAATCGTCGTGTCTCTATCTTGTTCTCTACGTTTTCTAAAGTTAACAAGCCCATTGTAACGCCCAACATCATCGAGTTGAGTACACAACTCTTCCGCCAAGGAAGCCACATCACGAATGCCAAGATTAAAGCCTTGTCCTGCAATTGGGTGAAGCGTTTGAGCGGCATTACCAATAATCGCAAATCGATGAGAGATATTTTGCTGACGATGACGAAGAATCAGTGGGTAACTGGCACGCTTGCCTACCTTCTCGAGTCGGCCAAGTCGCCAACCAAAGTCATTCTGCAACTGCTCAATAAATTCGTTGTCGTTTAGCGTCATCACTTTTTGCGCTTGCTCCGGTGACAAACACCAAACCAGCGACAAACGGTTGTCACTCATCGGTAATAGAGCGACTGGCCCATGATGAGTAAAACGCTCAAATGCGCGACCTTGGTGAGGTTCGCTAGCCACGATATTGGCAATCACAGCAACTTGTTCAAAGTCATGCTCATTCAATGAGATATTGAGTTGCTGACAACAGGTTGAGATAGCACCGTCAGCTGCAACCAGTAACTTAGTCGTTATGGTTTGCCCACTTGTCAGCTCAATCGTCGTTAGCGAGTCTTCACGTTCGACTTTACTGACAGACTCAGGGCAAAACATCGTAATTGCAGCTTCGGACTCAAGCTTCTGCTGATAGATTCGCCCCACATCCGCCAACTCCACCACGTAGCCAAGCGCATCAACAGCAAGCTCTTCACTGTAGATGTCCGTCATTCCGGCATGCCCTCTATCCGATACATGGATATCTTTAATCGGGGTTGCTACCGGTGCGATAGATTGCCACAAATGCAAAGAATCAAGGATCTGCACCGTGCCATAAGACAAAGCGATCGAACGAGAATCAAAGCCAGGATGAGCTTGATGATCAACCTGATAAGGCTCTACTACCGCGATCGACAGTGAACCTTGACTGAGGTGATTCAGAGCAAGGGCTAAGGTCGCCCCTGCCATTGCGCCACCAGCAATTACAACATCATACTGAGCCATTATAACCTCAAACCGACAAGCGGATTAATGAATGGTTGGAGCCGCATCTTCAGATGGGCGAGCACCGAATTCAGCATGAATCGTTAGCGCACACGCTTTTACGTGTTCAATAACGTGCTCTAGAAGCTGCGCCTGCTCTTCCATATCATCTTCTTCATCGATACCCAGCTTTGCCATCTCTTCAAGATCAGCCAAAGCTTCTTTGGTACCGTCAGACGCTTTATTCAATTGAGCCCCAACCAAGCCTAAGCCAGAAATAAAGTGGTTAATCCAATCAGACACACCGTCCGCAAGATCAAACAGGCTTGCGCTTGCGTCTTCGTCCGGCAACAACATAGACAGCTCCATGCCTGAACCTGTGATTTCGCTGGTCGTTACTTTTAGCGTTGCTTCCGCAAGCGTTAATGCGCGATCTGGCCAGCCCATACCTTCATTGGTGTAATCAAAGATCAGTGGTTGCCAGCTTTTATCTGCCAGGTTTAAGCCTCCGCTCAACATACCCGTTAATAAACCATGCATCTCAGCAGGGTTTACGGCTAGGCTTGCCGATTGAAGTTCAGTCGCAACCGTTAGGTAGTCAGGTAAAGTAGTTTCGCTCATCAGATAGCTCGCTCAGTTATTCTTTATATCGATAGTATAATCGTACCACTTCACCCCAATTCTGATAAGCATCGATCCTGAGCAATTGAAGGATGACTGACTACCAATTGTTCAATTTGCTGAATTACTGTGTGCTCAAGCTCTCATTTACAAACAGTCACTCTGAAAAGCTTGAATCTTAATAGCGGTTTACCTATAGTTTCTCCCTCAGAGGAGATTGCTTCCTCATCGGTACTTGCACTTTTTCTTTGTAAAAATATGATTAAGGGCAACAGCCTTAAATAGTGCGTTAAAGAGTTCATCCATCATGAGTAATCAAGCGGTAGACGTTGAAATATTAGGAAAACTGACTCGAGTGAATTGTCCCCCAGGGCAAGAAGAGTCATTGATTGCAGCGGCGGCCGATCTTGATAATCGATTGAAAGAGATGGCTGAACGTACTAAGGTAACCAATGAAGTGAAGCTGCTAACGATCGCAGCTCTGAACATTTGCTATGAATTACAAACGAAGAAGTTTGAAGCAAATGATGAACAAAACGCACTGACCGAGCGAATGGAACAGCTCACGACATCACTTTCAGATGTCCTCAGTAAAGTTAAGCACGGACAGCAATAGCGTACACAAAATTTACCCTGGAGTGTTTGTCAGAGGATTCACGTCCCCGAGCCGATAAGCAATCCCTAAGGGTTAGTACTTGAGTGCTATTGAGCATGCTCGGTCCGCCGAGAAGCCTACGGTAATCATTGCTGATCCGCCTTGAACTCGCTGGTTCAAGGGCCATCTATTCTCAACGGCACTTTGGGGTATCCCTTCTTATGAAGACGCTCACACGCAGCGAATTTCGCAAACAGATCCGTATCAAACGCAATGCCTTATCTGGCGACCAACAAACTCAATCCAGTATAGACTTAGTTAAGCAGTGCATGCAGCTTGATGAGATTCAGTCAGCTCAACATATTGCCCTCTATATCTCTATCGATGGCGAACTCGATACCCAGCCGTTAATTGAATGGTTATGGGCGCAAGGCAAGCAAACTTATTTACCAGTATTACACCCCTTCTCTGCCGGACATCTGCTGTTTCTACATTACTCTCCAACCACACCCACTGTTTTGAATAAGTACGGCATTGTCGAACCTCAACTCAATCAAATGCTGGTTAAACCTTGTCAGCAACTCGATCTCATTGTGACTCCCCTTGTAGGCTTTGACTCTCAAGGGCATCGCTTAGGCATGGGCGGCGGATATTACGATCGTACCTTGGCTCGATGGTTTGAGACTGGTGAAGGCGCAACGCCAATTGGTTTGGCTCATGATTGCCAGCATGTCGATACACTGCCAATTGAAGAATGGGACATTCCGTTACCTAAAATCGTGACTCCGAGTAAGACTTGGCAATGGGAAAACAGCCATTAAAGCGCTATAATCGCGCCGCAAACGTTAACCTCGATATCCAAACGTTAACCCAATACCCAAACGTTAACTTCAATACGCGAACGATTAATTCACAGCGCAAGACCTTATTCAGGAGAATGGCATGACTCAAGATGAAATGAAAAAAGCAGCTGGCTGGGCAGCACTTCAATATGTTGAAGAAGGCAGCATTGTAGGTGTAGGTACTGGCTCTACAGTAAATCACTTCATCGACGCACTGGGCACAATGAAAGAAAAAATCAAAGGTGCGGTTTCAAGCTCTGTAGCCTCTACTGAAAAACTAGAAGCGCTAGAAATCAAAGTATTTGAGTGTAATGACGTATTCAAGTTAGACATCTATGTTGATGGCGCAGATGAGATCAACGGTTCACGCGACATGATCAAAGGCGGCGGTGCAGCTTTGACTCGTGAAAAAATCGTAGCGGCTATCTCGGATAAGTTTATTTGTATTGTTGACGGTACTAAAGCCGTTGATGTGTTGGGTAAATTCCCACTGCCTGTTGAAGTTATCCCAATGGCACGTTCATATGTTGCACGTGAACTAGTAAAGCTTGGTGGTGACCCAGTTTACCGCGAAGGTTGCACAACTGATAATGGCAACATGATCCTAGATGTATACGGCATGGCGATCGAAAACCCGAAACAATTAGAAGATATCATCAACGGTATCGCTGGTGTGGTTACGGTTGGTCTATTTGCTCACCGTGGTGCTGATGTGGTTATCACAGGCACACCTGAAGGTGCAAAAATTGAAGAATAAATAATAGAAGATTGAGTTTTTCTGTTACTTCATTACATACGGTGCCCAAGGGCGCCGTTTTTTTTGCTTTTCGGCTGTAAAATTATGTCTTATTCCGTAATTTTCTTACCCAAAACATTTTTTTTTTGTTACTTTATTGTTCAGAAGACGCACAGGGAAAACGTTTGTCTCCTGACAAAATGGTGAATAAGTTCCTCTTTTAGCCGTTTTGTAGCACGTGCGCCGCATTTGCCCAACCTTTCCATTTTAAGGACGAGAACAATGGCCAAAGTTTCACTGGAAAAAGAAAAAATTAAAATTCTACTTCTAGAGGGTCTTCACCCTTCTTCTGTAGAAGTACTGCAAGCCGCTGGTTACACAAACATTGAGTACCATAAAGGCTCACTACCTGAAGATGAACTTCTTGAAGCAGTGAAAGATGCTCATTTCATTGGTATCCGTTCTCGCACCAACATCTCCCAAGAAGTTATTGATGCAGCTGAAAAGCTAGTTGCAGTCGGTTGTTTCTGTATTGGTACTAACCAAGTTAACCTTCAAGCGGCAGCAAAACGCGGTATCCCTGTTTTCAATGCACCGTTCTCAAACACTCGAAGCGTTGCTGAGCTGGTTCTTGGTCAAGTTCTATTGCTACTACGCGGTATCCCAGAGAAGAATGCTCTTGCTCACCGTGGTATCTGGAAAAAGAGTGCTGACAACTCTTACGAGGCTCGTGGTAAGCGTTTAGGTATTATTGGCTACGGTCACATTGGTACTCAGCTGGGTATTATTGCTGAAAACCTGGGTATGCGAGTTTACTTTTACGATATCGAAAACAAGCTGTCTTTGGGTAACGCAACTCAAGTTCACACTATGACTGACTTGCTGAACAAGTGTGACGTGATCTCTTTGCACGTACCTGAAACCAATGAAACGAAGAACATGATGGGTAAAGAAGAGTTCGAGCGCATGAAGCCTGGTTCTATCTTTATCAATGCTGCACGTGGCACGGTAGTAGATATCCCAGCTCTGTGCGGCGCCCTAGATTCTGGTCACCTTTCAGGTGCAGCAATCGATGTATTCCCAACGGAACCAAAAACCAATGCTGACCCATTTGAGTCACCATTGATGCAGTTCGATAACGTGATCCTAACGCCTCACGTGGGTGGTTCAACTCAAGAAGCACAAGAGAACATCGGTGTTGAAGTAGCAGGTAAGCTTGCAAAATACTCTGATAATGGCTCAACGCTATCAAGTGTTAACTTCCCTGAAGTATCATTACCACTGCATACAGGTGCTTCTCGCCTGCTGCACATTCACGAAAACCGTCCGGGTATCCTAACTCAAATTAACACCATCTTCGCAGAGGAAGGGATTAACATCGCAGGTCAGTACTTACAAACTGCAGCAGATATGGGTTATGTGGTTATCGACGTGGAAGCGAATCGTTCAGAAGAAGCTCTGCTTAAACTGAAAGAGATCGAAGGCACAATTCGTGCTCGTCTACTTCACTAATCATCGAATTAGATCATAAGTAAAATAGAAAAGGCTCTCGTAATGAGAGCCTTTTTAGTATTTGGCCTACTGTAGGTAAATAGATCATGATGATCTAATCCCTTCCTGAGGTATGTTCACTACTCTTCTAGTTGATAGATCACATTCACTCGATCACGAATGGTGATCGTCGAATCTTCATAAGAATTCGACTCGGTTCTCGCATCCATCGCCATTGAACGCATCAATACAGGCTGAGAAGATTGTGCGTTGTAATCTACGCGCCATACATCACCTAACTCGCGCTCAAAACCACTCGCCAATGATTTAGCTTTTGATGTCGCATCTTTAATGGCCTCCAAGCGCGCTTGCTCCTGATACTTAGCTTGGTCACGAACTTGAAGTTGGATATTATCGATCTGGTTAATACCCTGCCCGATGGCAATATCCATGTAGTCATTTAAGTTGGCTAGCTCATTCACTTGAACGGTCACATTACGTGACGCACGGTAACCAACCAGTTCAGGTTTACCATTTTTCGGGTAATGATATTGAGGAGATAAATACAGGTTAGAGCTGTGTACATTCGCCTCATCAACACCCGCTTGATGTAGCTTATTTAGAAAGCCAGTCACCACTTTATCAACTGTGTTTTTAGCCTGTTCAGCAGTCATCGTCGATTCCACGACTCTAACTGAAAATGTCGCCATGTCTGGTGTCGCGATCACTTCACCATAGCCTGTCGTTGAAATATGCGGAAAAGATGGCGAGTCAGCCAATGATGGAAAACTCACAGCACTCAATGCTGCAGTAAGAGTAAGAGACGTTGCTAACATCTTTGGTACAAACTTCATTAGGTAGACCTATGCTGAACAAATGTTCTTTTATCATAGAGCAATTTGTCACATAACCAATCCCGCTACAGGACTTCTAACACAACTTTGACGCTGCAAAAACCAACAGCTTACTGAGGTAAGTGGTTGTGGGCATAATTTAATATCGCTTGAGAGATCTCTTTTAATACCCCGCTCTCTAATTGCCAATGGTGCCAATAGATTCGATAGGACAACAAAAAGCCGGGCGTAATATCAATCAAAGCACCAGACTCTAGCTCCTCGATAATCTGCAATCGAGGAATCAAACAGTAGGCAACGCCCGACAATGCCAAGCGTACAAATGCTTCTGAGCTGCCGACAGTATGATTGATCACACTATCTCTCGGGACGTTAAAATGATCATGCAAAAACTTCTTATGCAGATCATCGTATTGGTCGTACGAAACCGCTGGGGCTTTGGTTAGTGTTGAATAGTTCACTCCATCAGAGAAGTAACGTTGATGGAAGCTAGGGTTCGCCACACACACATAATCCATTCTTCCAAGATAGTCCGCACTGCAACCCGGAATAGGTTGAGGTTCGAGGCTGATTGCCCCAGCAACCTCACCACTTTTAATCTTCTCAATGGTTCTTGATTCACCATGAATCGCGAGGTTCAACTCAACTTGACGTGAATTCATCACATCAGATAACGCAGGAAGTAACCATGTCGCCAAGCTATCAGCATTGGTCGCAATAGACAGAGAAAGAGGCTGAGTTCCCTCTTCGTTCATCAACTCTGGGACAAGCTCGTGCTCTAACAAGCGAACACGACGATACAAACCCAACAGTTTTTTTCCTGCTGGTGTTGGCCTTGGTGGGCTTTCTCTCACAAGCGCGGGTTGAGCTAACCATTTTTCCAGTTGTTTGATGCGTTGAGACACCGCAGACTGGGAAATATATAACTGCTCGGCTGCCCTTTCAAAACTGCGTTGTTTCACCACAGCATCCAGTGCTTCTATCCATTTATAATCCAATCCACGCATCAACTTGCTTCCTTTTTGACCTGATTACCGCTCACATTAGCAACTCTAATAATAGATTAAAATCATTAATTATACTTATTTAAAGGGTCAGAGTATCTTCGCCATATAGCACGTAAATATCGTTAAATAAGTGGAGGTTAAAATGAATTTTTGGGTTTTATTACAAGGTTTTGGTCTAGGGGCGAGCATGATCATCCCTATTGGCGCTCAGAATGCGTACGTCTTAAATCAAGGGATTAAACGCAATCACCACCTAACCACAGCGACGATTTGTAGCCTACTCGATACCTTGTTCATCTCATTGGGTATCTTTGGTGGCGGAGCGATCCTGTCGCAAAATGAATTACTGCTCACCTCAGTGACACTGGGTGGTATCGCATTCCTAACCGTTTATGGTTTATTGTCACTGCGCAGTGCGTTCAGAACGCGCACCAGTGATGAATCAAAGAGAGAGATATTGGCTCGTGGCAAGCGCACCGTTGTTTTAGGTGCATTGGCAGTAACCGTATTAAACCCACATCTTTATTTAGATACTGTAGTGATTCTTGGATCCATAGGCGGGCAGTTTGAAGGCAACGATAGAATAGCTTTTGCTATGGGGACTATCTTAGCTTCATTCGTGTGGTTTTACTCTTTGTCATTAGGCGCTGCAAAGCTAGGCCCAACGTTATCGAAACCCAAAGTAAAGAAAGGCATCGATATCGCGGTAGCAACCATGATGTTCGCTATTGCACTTGTACTCGCCAATGGACTCATTGAGCAGTACGGCTAAATCCGTTCATATTGCGCCCCCCACAAACTTAACTCATCAAAAAAAGGCGGATAACCTAAGTTATCCGCCTTTCCTTATAAAAGCTTATAGCTAGAAAAACTAACTAGGAATTAAGCTTCTACTTTATTCATGTGTACATCCATTTGCGGGAATGGGATTTCGATACCTTCATTATCCAAGCCTTCTTTGATTGCTTGCATCAGGTCGAAGTAAACATTCCAGTACTCTGCAGTGCTAACCCATGGACGAACGACAAAGTTAACTGAAGAATCCGCTAGTGTGTGAACACCAACTTGAACGCCAGGCTCTTTCAGTACACGCTCATCAGATTCACAGATCTTAGTCAGTAGCGCTTTTGTCTTTTGAAGATCGGCGTTGTAAGAAACACCAATCATTAGATCAATACGGCGCGTATCATGACGAGAGTAGTTAGTAATTGGGCTACCGATAACACTACCGTTAGGTACTACAACCATTTTGTTATCTGGTGTTGTTAGAACGGTTTGGAAGATCTGAATTGAATCAACTGAACCTGCTACACCACCAATTTCCACGTAGTCACCAGACTTGAATGGACGGAATGCAACGATAAGTACACCCGCAGCAAAGTTAGATAGTGAGCCTTGTAGTGCAAGACCAACAGCCAAACCAGCCGCACCAATAACAGCGACTACAGATGCAGTTTGAACGCCTAAACGACCAAGTGCAGCAATTAAAACAATAACAAATAACAAGTAACGAACTAAACCATGGACGAATTCCACAACTGCTCGGTCCATTTTCTTCTTCTGAAGAACCTTAGACACGCTATTCGCTACTGCTTTAACAATAAGATTACCAATAAATAGAATTATCAGTGCTGAGATAATGTTTACACCGTATTGAATAAACAGATCTGAGTTATTTGTTAACCACTGCTCTGCGTGAGACAAACCATCCACAATTGGAGTCTCAAGCGCTGTCGAACTATCAGCCATAATGTGCATCCTCTATATAATATGCTATGAGCTAAACTGTCTTAAGCCAAAATCACTTAACAATAAGAAACAGTTCAAAGCCTGTTAAGTCATTGTGTTAAAAGTAAATTAAAGCTAAGTCCTTTTTATAAACTGAACCAAGTCCAATTTTTCGGCACGATATCCTATCTTTGACAGATTGCAAAGTCATATTTATGTAAGCTTTTGAATTAATAAAACTTACTAATAAACACAAATACCGATAACTAAAAGACTACGAAATTTATTCACCGCACGCTAGGTTTTTCACATATTTATACCAATTCCATTAAATTCATGATCTAATATAGACTCTGAAAGGAGCCTATATGAACTCAGATTTATCAAAGCTTATCGGCGCAACCTCCAACGCGAGGTTGAGGCTAAGATTACTCGCGGTCTCTCACTTTATCGATGGTAAAAATCGAACTGAAATCGCGTCATTTCTTAAAGTCAGTCGTCTCAGTGTGAATAAATGGATCAAGGCCTATCTTGATTTTGGTGTTGAAGGGTTAGTAGAAAAACCTCATACAGGAAGACCTTCCAGACTCACTATTGAGCAAAAAAAACATCTTAAAGAATACGTCACTTCAAATGCAATAAAACCTGAGGGTGGGCGCTTACAAGGGAGTGACATCACACAATTCATCCTTGATGAATTTGATATATCTTACCAACCATCCGGTGTATACCGCTTACTGCATGAACTTAATTTGAGTTGGATAACGACACGTTCAAAGCACCCAAAACAATCAGAAGAAGCTCAAGAATCTTTTAAAAAAATTCCCAATAGAAACGATCCTTAAGATCCCTGGGCATATCCACTTAAAAGAAGTGCTTGTTTGGTTTCAAGATGAAGCTAGATTTGGTCAACGCAATACCACAACCAAGATTTGGGCAGAAAAAGGAACTCGACCTAGAGCCGTTCAACAGCAACAATTTGAGTACGCTTATTTGTTTGGAGCCGTTTGTATCAATACAGGCGAAGCTGAAGCTATTGTTTCACCGTTAAGCAACATGGAAGCAATGACGAAGCATCTTGAATTAATCTCAACGGCGACCCCTAGAGGTAAACATTCCGTGGTTATTATGGATCAAGCGAGCTGGCATCAAACACATTTAGCCAATCATTTTAAGAACATCACGATAATCCATATCCCGCCATATTCACCAGAATTAAACCCGATAGAACAAGTTTGGCAATGGCTTCGACAATACAAGTTAGCGAATAGGTGTTTTGAAAACTATAACGATATAGTGAACTCAGTATGCAATGCTTGGAACAGTTTTTGTGAAGATAAACGCAGAGTCCAATCCCTCTGCTTTAGAGATTGGACTCGATTGGTAAGTTAATTAATGGAATTGGTATTAGTACAAGTTTTTATCAGACATAAAAAAGCCCGCTCAATGAGCGGGCTTTTAAAACTTAAAGAGTACTTAATTCAAAGAATTATAGTACGTCTACAGCGTTAAGGTCAGCGAATGCTTTCTCAAGACGAGTAACCATTGAAGACTGACCAGCACGTAGCCATACGCGTGGATCGTAGAACTTCTTGTTTGGAGCAGCTTCGCCAGTTGGGTTACCGATTTGACCTTGTAGGAAATCACGGTTCTCAGCTTCGTAAGTACGAACGCCATCCCATGAAGCCCACTGAGTATCAGTATCGATGTTCATTTTGATAACGCCGTAACCGATAGACTCTTGGATTTCTGCTTCAGAAGAACCAGAACCACCGTGGAATACGAAGTTAAGAGCGTCAGCTGCAATGCCAAACTTCTCAGCACAGTATGCTTGAGAGTCACGCAGGATAGTTGGAGTAAGTACAACGTTACCAGCTTGGTAAACACCGTGTACGTTACCGAAAGAAGCTGCGATAGTGAAACGTGGGCTAACCGCGTTTAGTTTCTCGTATGCGTATGCAACATCTTCAGGAGAAGTGTAAAGCTCAGATGCGTCCATATCAGAGTTATCAACGCCGTCTTCTTCACCACCAGTACAACCAAGTTCGATCTCGATTGTCATGTTTAGTTTAGCCATGCGAGCTAAGTAAGCTGCACATGTTTCGATGTTCTCTTCTAGAGACTCTTCAGAAAGGTCTAGCATGTGAGAAGAGAATAGTGGCTTACCAGTTTGTGCGAAGAACTCTTCACCAGCGTCTAGTAGACCGTCGATCCATGGAAGAAGTTTCTTAGCAGCGTGGTCAGTATGAAGAATAACTGGAACACCGTAAGATTCTGCTACTGCGTGAACGTATTTTGCACCAGCTACAGCGCCAAGAATTTGTGCGCCTTGACCTTCAAGTTTAACGCCTTTACCAGCGAAGAAACCAGCACCGCCGTTAGAGAACTGAACAACAACTGGAGCTTTTGCTTTAGCAGCAGCTTCAAGAACAGCGTTGATAGTATCAGTGTTGATTACGTTTACTGCAGGAAGAGCAAATTTGTTTGCTTTTGCTACTTCAAATACTTTCTGTACGTCATCGCCAGAAATCACACCAGGTTTTACAAAATCGAAGATCTTAGACATGGAAATAGTCCTATTTATTCTATCGTTTTAAGATTAAAAAACTTAAGTTTAAAAATTTGCAATCGTTTGCTCACAACTTATGCCATTCTAGCAAAAAAGTGTGATATGCAGCAAACGTTAAAAGGCGAGATTCACATCTCGCCTTTCTAAATCAATTATGCTTTAGCACGCTCTTCAAGCATTGCTACTGCAGGAAGTACTTTACCTTCAACAAACTCAAGGAAAGCGCCACCGCCAGTAGAGATGTAAGAAACATCTGCTTTGATACCGAACTTGTCGATAGCCGCTAGCGTGTCACCACCGCCTGCTACTGAGAAACCTTCAGAGTCAGCGATTGCTTTAGAAATACCCGCAGTACCCGCTTCGAAGTTTTTGAATTCGAATACGCCTACAGGACCGTTCCAAAGAATCGTTTTTGCGTTGCCGATGATTTCAGCTAGAGCTGCAGTTGAATCTGGGCCAAGGTCGAAGATCATGTCGTCGTCTTGAACTTCAGAAACGTGCTTAATTTCAGCTTCTGCGTTTTCGTCGAATGCTTTAGCACATGCAACGTCAGTCGCTACTGGGATAGCACACTCTTTCATTAGCTTCTTAGCCGTTTCAACTAGGTCAGCTTCGTATAGAGACTTACCTACGTTGTGGCCTTCAGCAGCAATGAACGTGTTCGCGATACCACCACCAACAACAAGTTGGTCAGCGATTTTAGAAAGAGATTCTAGAACTGTTAGTTTAGTAGAAACTTTAGAACCACCAACGATAGCCACTAGTGGGCGAGCTGGGTTGTCCATTGCTTTACCAAGAGCTTCAAGCTCAGCAGCTAGAAGAGGACCAGCACATGCTACAGGAGCGTAAGTACCAACGCCGTGTGTAGAAGCTTGAGCACGGTGAGCTGTACCGAATGCGTCCATCACGAAGATGTCACATAGTGCAGCGTACTGCTTAGAAAGTGCTTCTTCGTTCTTCTTCTCGCCTTTGTTAAAGCGAACGTTTTCAAGAACAGTTAGTTCACCAGCGTTTAGCTCAAGACCATTTACGTAATCTTTCGCTAGTTTAACGTCGCAGTCTAGTGCGTCGTTTAGGTAGTTAACTACAGGAGCTAGAGAGAACTCTTCGTTGTATTCGCCTTCAGTAGGACGACCAAGGTGAGAAGTAACCATAACTTTTGCGCCAGCTTCTAGGCAAAGTTTGATAGTTGGTAGAGATGCAAGGATACGTGCATCTGAAGTTACTTTACCGTCTTTTACTGGTACGTTTAGGTCAGCACGGATGAATACGCGTTTACCTGCAAGTTCCAGGTCAGTCATCTTGATCACAGACATGATTTGTCCTCTCAAATTTAAATAAAAATAAAGTTTTGGAAACTCAGCAACCCTGCTAAGCCTATAAATTATTCAACTGGTAATTCTTTAACTACTCATAATATGTGGACACTTAGTATTTATTTCAAGCTAAAAAATAAATAATCCACACATTTGCTTCTAGGTCTTACTTCTTGCCTTCAGAAGCTTGCATTGCAAGAACCGTATCCAGCATCCGGTTCGCAAAGCCCCATTCATTGTCACACCACACCAGCATTTTGACTAAGTGGCCGTTGCTCACTCGAGTTTGTGAACCATCAACAATTGCGCTATGGGGATCGTGATTAAAATCGATGGAAACGAGCGGCGCTTCAGTATAGTCAACTATATTGTGTAATGTACACTGGGATGCATTAACAATGGTTTGATTTACGTCATTAACTTTCACATTTGCATTAATTGTGACACTTAAATCCATCGCAGTGACGTTTACCGTTGGCACACGCACAGATATCGCTTCAAATTTGTTAGAAAATTTCGGGAAGATTCTTTCAATACCTTTATGCAATTTGGTATCGACAGGAATGATTGATTGGCTTGCTGCTCGAGTTCGACGAAGGTCGCTGTGGTACGCATCGATCACTTGCTGGTCATTCATAGAAGAGTGAATGGTCGTAATCGTACCGGACTCAATACCAAAGGCATCATCAAGCACCTTGATGATAGGGACAATACAGTTAGTCGTGCATGAACCGTTGGAAACGATTCGATGGTCAGCGGTAATAGTGTCGTGATTCACACCGTAAATAATGGTGTTATCAAGGTCATTAGCACCAGGATGCGAGAACAGCACCTTTTTCGCCCCAGCAGCGATGTGTGCTAGGCCGTCATCTCGGCAACCGTAAACGCCAGTACAATCGAGAACAATATCGACTTCAAGGTCACGCCAAGGCAACAGTTCAATATCAGCCAGGTGTAAGATACGAATGGTATCAAACTCTCCTTTATCTTCAGCACCAATGCCATGATGAACATAGATGTGCTCTTGATCGTTTGAGATTTTCTTGCCGAAGCGGCCGTGACTGGTGTCGTATTGCAATAGGTGAGCCATAGCGTCAGGCTGAGCAAGCTCATTGACCGCTACTACTTTGATTTGTTGGCTTTTGCCACTTTCATAGACAGCGCGCAATACATTGCGCCCTATTCGTCCAAATCCATTTATCGCGACTTTTAGCATAGTTCCGTACATCTAACCAAAATTTCGTGCAACAGATGATAACTGAATCCTACCTAAAAGGCATTACTTGAATAACTCAGCTTACTTATGACAGATTGATCTGTTGCTTGTAAGCCTTAGTCTAAGTGATAACAAACCCCAGATACAAAAAAACCGAGCTCAGCGCTCGGTTTTTCTTTCACTTCACTGTTAGCACAAGGCCATCAGTTAATGATTAAGCAAGAAGTTCTTTCGCTGTGTTTACTACGTTTTCAGTAGTGAAACCGAACATCTTGAATAGCTCGCCTGCTGGTGCAGATTCGCCGAACGTTGTCATACCGATGATCTTGCCACCGAAGCCAACGTACTTGTACCAGAAGTCAGCGATGCCAGCTTCTACTGCGATACGTGCTGTAACGTCAGATGGAAGTACAGACTCACGGTATTCAGCGTCTTGCTTATCAAACGCGTCAGTTGCAGGCATAGATACTACGCGTACCGCTTTACCTTCAGCGGTTAGTTCAGCAGCAGCGCTAACCGCTAACTCAACTTCAGAACCCGTTGCAATGATGATTAGCTCTGGCTTGCCAGCGCAATCTTTCAGGATGTAACCACCCTTCGCGATGTTTGCTACTTGCTCAGCGTCACGATCTTGTTGTGCAAGGTTTTGACGAGAGAAGATAAGTGCAGAAGGACCATCTTTACGCTCGATTGCCAGTTTCCAAGCAACAGCAGACTCAACTTGGTCACATGGACGCCATGTGCTCATGTTTGGAGTCAGACGTAGAGATGCGATTTGCTCAACCGGTTGGTGAGTAGGACCATCTTCGCCTAGGCCGATCGAATCGTGCGTGTAAACTTGGATGTTCTGAATTTTCATCAGAGCCGCCATACGCATTGCGTTACGTGCGTATTCCATGAACATTAGGAACGTTGCGCCGTATGGTACGAAACCACCGTGCAGAGCGATACCGTTCATGATAGCCGTCATACCGAATTCACGTACACCGTAGTGGATGTAGTTACCAGAGAAGTCATTTGCTTCAAGCGACTTAGAGCCAGACCACATAGTCAGGTTAGAAGGCGCAAGGTCAGCAGAGCCGCCCATGAATTCAGGTAGCATAGCACCGAACGCTTCTAGAGCATTTTGAGACGCTTTACGTGAAGCGATGTTAGCTGGGTTAGCTTGAAGGTCAGCAATGATTGCGTTTGCTTTCTCTTCCCACTCAGCTGGTAGTTCGCCGTTTGTACGACGTTTGAATTCTGCTGCTAACTCTGGGTGAGCCGCTGCGTATGCGTCAAATTTAGCATTCCACGCTGCTTCTTTCGCTGCGCCCGCTTCTTTCGCATTCCACTCAGCTGCGATATCAGCTGGAATCTCGAAAGGACCGTGTTCCCAACCAAGTGCCGCTTTAGTTGCCGTGATTTCATCAGCGCCTAGTGGAGCACCGTGACAGTCGTGCGTACCCGCTTTGTTTGGAGAACCAAAACCGATGATAGTTTTAGTACAGATAAGTGTTGGACGAGGATCCGCTTTAGCCGCTTCAATAGCAGCATTGATAGCGTCAGCATCGTGACCATCAACGGCTGGGATTACGTGCCAGCCGTAAGCTTCAAAACGCTTAGGTGTATCGTCAGAGAACCAACCTTCAACTTCGCCATCGATAGAAATACCGTTGTCATCCCAGAAAGCAACCAACTTACCAAGACCTAACGTACCTGCTAGAGAACATGCTTCGTGAGAAATACCTTCCATCAGACAACCATCACCCATAAATGCATAAGTGAAGTGGTCTACGATGTCGTGGCCTTCTTTGTTGAACTGTGCAGCCAATGCTTTCTCAGCCATCGCCATACCAACAGCGTTAGTGATGCCTTGACCTAGAGGACCAGTCGTTGTTTCGATGCCAGGAGCGTAACCGTACTCAGGGTGACCAGGAGTCTTAGAGTGCAGTTGACGGAAGTTCTTAAGGTCTTCAATTGAAAGCTCGTAACCTGCAAGATGAAGCAGAGAGTAAATCAACATTGAACCATGGCCGTTAGACAGAATAAAACGGTCGCGGTCAGCCCACTCTGGGTTTGCTGGGTTGTGGTTCAAGTGACCACGCCAAAGAACTTCAGCGATGTCAGCCATACCCATTGGTGCGCCAGGGTGGCCTGAATTTGCTTGTTGAACGCCATCCATGCTAAGTGCGCGAATTGCATTGGCTAGATCTTTACGAGAAGGCATGTCTGCTCCTGAGTACATAAGCGATTTAAAAAAGAGATTGATGCTAAAATTTTCATTTTTATTAGCGCGGGTATTCTCTCAAACGACTTTAGCGACTGCAAACGTTTTACTGGCATTTTAACGGTCATTTTTCGCAATTTTCGAACATTTACATCACTTAGCAATGCCTTATCTCGACCGATACGCAAACGTTTAGTTATGACATATCATAAAAAAGAGCTTGTAATTCGACCGCTGGAATTTAGAATAGCCGTCTAGATGTAGAAACACCTACAAAATATACTGTATTTAATGGCGGCGCTTCCTAGCTTGCGACGCCTGAAATTATTTGCATTTAACTATTTGCAACTAAAAACTAAACTAAAAGTGGAGCTCTCATGGCTAAGCACCTATTCACTTCTGAATCTGTTTCAGAAGGCCATCCAGATAAAATTGCAGACCAAATCTCTGATGCTGTTCTTGATGCCATCTTGGAACAAGATCCAAAAGCACGTGTTGCTTGTGAGACTTACGTAAAAACCGGCATGGTTATGGTTGGCGGTGAAGTAACAACGTCTGCATGGGTTGATATCGAAGAAATCACTCGTGAAACAGTTCGTGAAATTGGTTACGTTCATTCTGATATGGGCTTTGACGCAGACTCTTGTGCAGTACTAAACACAATTGGTAAGCAGTCTCCAGACATCAACCAAGGTGTTGATAAAGCCGATCCTAAAGATCAAGGCGCAGGCGACCAAGGCATCATGTTTGGTTACGCGACTAACGAAACACCAATCCTAATGCCAGCTCCAATTACTTACTCTCACCTTCTTGTTAAGAAGCAAGCTGAAGTACGTAAGAGCGGCAAGCTTGATTTCCTTCGCCCAGATGCGAAATCTCAAGTTACGTTCCAATACGACCAAGGTAAGATTGTTGGTATCGACGCAGTTGTTCTTTCAACTCAACACTGTGATTCAGTAACAACACCTGACCTACGTGAAGCGGTAATGGAAGAGATCATCAAGCCAGTACTTCCTGCTGAGTGGATCAACAAAGACACTAACTTCTTCATTAACCCAACAGGCCGTTTCGTAATCGGTGGCCCAATGGGTGACTGTGGTCTAACAGGTCGTAAGATCATCGTTGATACCTACGGCGGCGCAGCTCGTCACGGTGGCGGTGCATTCTCTGGTAAAGATCCATCAAAAGTTGACCGTTCTGCAGCTTACGCAGCGCGTTACGTTGCGAAAAACATCGTTGCTGCTGGTATGGCTGACCGTTGTGAGATTCAATTGTCTTACGCTATCGGTGTTGCAGATCCAACATCTATCATGGTTGAGACGTTTGGTACTGAAAAAGTAGCTCACGAGATCATCATTGAAGCTGTTCGTCAAAACTTCGACCTACGTCCATACGGTCTTCAAGAAATGCTGAACCTTCTTCAGCCTATCTACAAAAAGACGGCAGCATACGGCCACTTCGGTCGTGAAGAGTTCCCTTGGGAAGCGACGGACAAAGCAGCAATCCTTGCGGACTTCGCTGGCCTAAAATAATTTAGCCACTGCGATTTGTTTCTTTAAAGCCCTTACTTCTTAGTAAGGGCTTTATTTTTATGTACTTACCAAACATTTCCCTGCTAGAACACCCAGTCCAAGTCTTCTTTACCGTTAACCACTTAGTATAAAAATTCGCTGATAATTTGTGTTTTCTAGCACTACTGACAATAGTTAAGGTAACTCCTAGGCGATCAAGCTCACATTTAACTTAAATTAATTCAATCTGATAACGCTCGTTAAATGTACGCAAGAACAATAACTGGGATGACAAAGAGCAGTTTAGCTCAACACCATAACGCTCTCGTAAGCGACATCTCTGAGCCTTGTGGAATTATAACTAGGACGTTATTTAACTAGGGGGATCTATGCCTCGTACCGTGCACCCATCCGAACTAAACGATAAGAAACACAAGGTCAGCGATCAGGATTACGCTCGCACTATTCCTTGTAACCAAGTAAGCATATCAGCCCCATTCCACTGGTTATCGCTTGCACTGCATGACTTAGTGAAAATGCCAATAATCAGCGCATTTTACGGATTGTGTTTCATGGCTGCGGCCATCGCCATCGTGCAATTAGTCCAATGGCAAGGAACACACCTAGTCGTTATGCCAAGCTTGATAGTCTATATGTTGATAGGACCCTTTCTTGCTCTTGGCCTATATGACGCAAGCTGGGAAAGAGAGAAAGGACATTCCCCAAGCTTGTTCCACTCAATGAAAGCAATTACTCGCAACTCCACCCACCAATGGGCCTTTGCGATTGTGTTAATGGTTGCAATGATCTTTTGGATGCGGATTGCTGCGTTATTGCATGCGCTCTACCCTTCCGTACAAGGAGCACCATTAAGCGAGTTTGCACCATTCCTGATTACGGGTTCGGTGATTGGATTGGTTATCGCTAGCCTGATATTTAGCATCTCAGCATTTTCGATTCCATTGATGATGGAAAGACGTGTAGATGTAATGAGTGCCATTTTTACTAGCTTCAACGCTGTTAAATCAAACATCCCTGCGATGGTCGTTTGGGCTGGTATCATTGGCGCTGGTATCTTAGTCGGCTTTGCGACCTACGGTGTCGGTATGATTGTAACGATGCCATTGCTTGGTTACGGAACATGGCATGCTTACCACGAAATCATCAAGAAGAAACATCACGTTTAAATCGTTTCACGATCGATGAGCAATGTTATGATGAGGCCTTAGCTTAAACGCTGAGGCTTTTTTTTGGAGTTAACAACGCTTGTCTTACACCCCGCAACAACATCGAGTAAATAAGAAACTGGGCGAATGCCTAGCTATCGCTAATCAACATTTTTCTCGTGAATTTCCATGCCCAACCGTCACTTACAAGTTAAGAGGAAAGGCAGCGGGAAAAGCCTACCTTCAGTTAAACGAGATAAAACTCAACCAAGTGCTATTCAGCGAAAATGAAGACGCCTTTATTAACGAAGTCGTGCCTCATGAACTCGCACACCTGATCACACATCAGGTATTCGGGCGAGTTAGGCCTCACGGGAATGAGTGGAAATATGTGATGGAAAAGGTATTCAATGTACCGGCCAGAACCACCCACAGCTTAGAGATAACCTCAGTTCAGGGAAAAACCTTTGAGTACCGCTGTGATTGCACTACTTATCCCCTGTCGATTAGAAGACACAACAAAGTCATCCGTAACCAATCAACTTATCGTTGCCAACAATGTCAGCAAACCTTAGCTTTTACCGGCCTTCAATTGAGCTAAGTCTTAATCTCACAAGGTAACGCGAATAAATGTAATAGAGAGAACTAACATTTGAGTGCTAGACTGTTGTTTATCATACTTTCATCAGTCTTTTTCCATGCAAAAAACCACTCAAAAAGCATTTGGCCTATTGGTGCCTTTCTACTTATCAATAGTATTTGGCCTACTGGTAACCCAAAGCGTTTTCGCCGCTCCACCAAGCTCATTCTCTAAAGCAAAAAAAGAAGCAGTGAAGATTTATCTCGATCACCCGACTTCATTTTATTGTGGTTGTGACATCACTTGGAAAGACAAAAAGAAAGGTATCCCCGACCTCGACGGCTGTGGTTATCAAGTGAGAAAACAGCAAAAACGCGCTTCCCGTATTGAGTGGGAACACGTGGTTCCAGCTTGGCAATTTGGCCACCAGCGTCAGTGCTGGCAAGATGGCGGACGTAAGAACTGCACTCGCAATGACAGAGTATTTAAATCGATGGAAGCCGACCTTCATAACCTGACTCCGGCAATTGGCGAGGTTAACGGTGATCGATCCAATTACAATTTCAGTCAGTGGAATGGAATGGATGGCGTGAGCTATGGTCAGTGTGAAATGCAGGTCAACTTCAAACAGCGTAAGGTTATGCCGCCAGACAGAGCAAAAGGTTCTATCGCACGTACTTATCTTTACATGAGCCAAGAGTATGGTTTCAAGCTCTCCAAGCAGCAAACTAACCTGATGATGGCGTGGAACAAGCAATTCCCTGTTGATAAGTGGGAATGTACTCGTGATGAGCGAATCTATGCCATCCAGGGGAATCACAACCCATTTGTTTTCCCTGCTTGTAAATAACACGACTCAGTCAACCTACATCTCCAATTGCCTCCATCTCAAACAAGAGTTTCAGAATTGCCCCTGAAACTCTTGCTCTACCCTTGTTTTTTCAACTAAAAGCATCCATGTTAGGCAGAGACAAAATACCCAAATGACACTATTTATAGGTTTACCAGCATGAGAATCCCTCGTATCCATCACCCAGAACGCATTCATCAGTTAGGTTCACTCGCTTTAGGCGAAGATGCCGCGGGTCATGTTGGTCGAGTCCTTCGTATGAAAGAAGGTCAAGATGTTCTTCTATTTGATGGCAGTGGTGCTGAATTCCCAGCGACAATTGCTGAAGTATCAAAAAAGAACGTCACAGTTAATGTTACTGAACGTATCGAGCGTAGCAGCGAATCTCCGTTAGACTTACATTTAGGCCAAGTGATTTCACGTGGCGACAAAATGGAATTCACGATTCAGAAATCAGTTGAGCTTGGTGTAAACACCATTACTCCGCTGATTTCAGAGCGCTGTGGCGTTAAACTGGATACTAAACGCTTCGAGAAAAAGCTCGCGCAGTGGCAAAAGATTGCTATCGCAGCATGTGAACAATCTGGTCGCAATACGGTTCCGGTTATTCGCCCAATCATGCAACTTGAAGAGTGGTGCAGCGAACCGAGTGAAGCGTTGAAGCTAAACCTGCATCCTCGTGCAAAATACTCAATCAATACCCTTCCAGAGCCGATCAGTAAGGTACGCCTATTGATCGGTCCTGAGGGCGGACTGTCAGCTGAAGAGATCGGCATGACAGAACAATACAAATTTGAAGAGACGCTACTCGGCCCACGTGTACTTCGTACCGAGACAGCAGCTCTAACCGCAATTACTGCCTTACAAGTCCGTTTTGGCGATCTAGGCTAGGAGAAAAAAATGATCAAACTTGGCATCGTAATGGATCCAATTTCATCCATTAACATCAAAAAAGACTCTAGCTTTGCCATGATGCTTGAAGCTCAGCGTCGTGGTTACGAAATCCATTACATGGAAATGGATGATCTACATTTAGATCAAGGCGTAGCCATTGCCGACACTAAGGTTGTTGAACTAAAAGAAGATCCAAACGGTTGGTACGAGTTCAAATCAGAACAGACTATCGCGCTATCCGATTTAGATGCGGTATTGATGCGTAAAGATCCTCCGTTTGATACTGAGTACATCTACGCGACTTACATTCTTGAGCGTGCTGAAGAGAACGGTGCACTGATCGTCAACAAGCCACAAAGCCTGCGTGACTGTAACGAGAAGTTGTTCACGGCATGGTTCCCTGAACTGACACCAATCACCATCGTGACTCGTAAAGCTGAAAAGATTAAAGCGTTCCGAGAAGAGCACGGTGACGTGATCCTAAAACCACTTGATGGCATGGGCGGCGCGTCTATCTTCCGAGTGAAAGAAGGCGATCCAAACGTATCAGTGATCATTGAGACCTTAACTAACCATGGTCAAAACTACGCAATGGCACAAACCTTTGTTCCAGACATCAGCAATGGTGATAAGCGTATTCTTGTGGTTGACGGTGAACCAATGCCTTACTGTTTAGCTCGTATTCCTGCAAAAGGGGAAACTCGAGGTAACCTTGCTGCAGGCGGTACAGGTGAAGCTCGTCCTCTAAGTGAAACAGACTGGGCTATCGCAAGAGCAGTTGCTCCTGCACTGAAAGAGAAAGGCTTAATCTTTGTTGGGCTTGATGTTATCGGCGACAAGCTGACTGAAATTAACGTGACTAGCCCTACTTGTATCCGTGAAATTGAAGCCGCTTTTGATATTTCAGTTACAGGTAAATTAATGGATGCAATTGAGCGTCGCGTTAACGCTAAATAGCCTAAACTAAAGAAAGCCTTAGCTATTCGAAAACACAGAAATATCTAGGCAAAGAACAATGAGCGGCTTTACGCCGCTCTTTTTCCTTTACTGGGAACACACTGGCAGGAGGCTCTATGAATTTAACGAACCACTTTCTGGTTGCTATGCCCGGAATGAAAGACCCATACTTTCAAAATTCGGTGATTTACCTTTGTGAGCACAATGACGAAGGCGCGATGGGTTTGATGATCAACGCCCCTATTGATGTCACTGTCGGTAGCATGCTTAAGCAAGTTGAGGTTGATTCTGATCAGCCAAAACCCAACCAAGCAAGTCTTGATAAGCCTGTATTGAATGGTGGACCGGTCGCAGAAGACCGTGGGTTTATTTTGCACAAACCTAAAGGCAGCTATCAATCCAGTATCAGCATGACGGATCAAATCTCAGTGACAACCTCAAAAGATATCTTGATGGTGTTAGGTACAGAAGATGAACCGATGAATTATCTAGTCGCACTTGGTTATGCAGGGTGGGAACCCGGGCAACTGGAAACCGAACTGACCGAGAACTCATGGTTAACTGTAGAAGCTGATCCAAAGGTCATCTTCGATACACCGATTTCTGACCGCTGGAAAGTCGCCGTGCAGATGTTAGGCATTAATGCGGCTCAGCTTTCAGCAGACGCAGGTCACGCCTAACTCAGACTCAGACTCAGACTCAGACTCAGACTCAGTATATAAACTCTCAAACACAGATTAATTTGGAAACCCCATGTCACGAACAATTATGGCATTTGACTACGGTACAAAAAGTATCGGCAGTGCGATAGGACAAGAGATCACAGGTACAGCTAGCCCTTTAAAAGCCTTTAAGGCGAAAGATGGCATCCCGAACTGGGATGACATCGAAAAGCAAATCAAGGAGTGGCAGCCGAATCTTATCGTGGTTGGTCTTCCTACCGACCTTCATGGTAAAGATCTAGCCGCGATTACACCAAGGGCGAAGAAGTTTGCCAATCGCCTAAAAGGGCGCTTTGGTGTCGATGTTGAACTGCATGATGAAAGACTTTCTACGACAGAAGCAAGGGCCGACCTTTTTGAAATGGGCGGCTATAAAGCACTAAGCAAAGGTAATGTCGATAACCAATCCGCAGTTGTGATTCTAGAAAGTTGGTTTGAAGCACAATATTTTTAACTAAAATTAAGTGCTCAAAGATAAAGCTCCCATGTGATCCTATAATGATCATACGACGTAATGTCGATGCAATTCATTATTAGGTAAGTGGGAGTTAATATGAAAATTTTTCTAGCAATCTTCGCCGCTCTAGCAATAACTGCATGTAGTTCTACGGGCGGAGGTTCGGCAGGTTACACTGGCGAACAATACCCAACTAAAATCAAATTAGAAAAAGAACGTGGTTACTCGAATGATAATTACAATTTCTAATTAATACTATATTTCCCCGCAATTTGTTGTTGCGGGGAGTCCCTCAGCCCGTCCCTTGAAAGTTAGTAAAACAAGTTAACCCATATCAATCTTCACGCCAGCCAAAGCACCGGTTCCGTAGTCATCATCACCACGTCTGGTTTTTAGCATTAAGCGTAAGTCATTCGCGGAATCAGCACTGTGGAATGCGTCTTCTTCACTGATCTTGCCTGCAAGCACCAAGTCATACAAAGCTTGGTCAAAAGTCTGCATACCAATCTCTTTCGATTTAGCCATAGTCGCTTTTAGTTCATGCAACTCACCACGACGAATCAAGTCAGACACTCGCGGGCTGTTAAGTAGAATCTCAAACACGCCATGGCGACCGCTGCCATTCTTATCTCGGATTAATTGCTGAGCGACCACACCACGCAGGTTCATCGACAGATCAAACAAGAACTGCTCTTTCTGTTCTTTCGGCACCAAGTGAAGAATACGTTCTAACGCTTGGTTGGCATTATTCGCGTGCAGTGTTGCCATACACAAGTGGCCCGTTTCAGCAAAGGTCATCGCGTATTCCATGGTTTCACGGCTACGGATTTCGCCAATCAAGATCATATCCGGTGCTTGGCGTAAAGAGTTCTTAAGCGCAACTTCATAGCTCTCGGTGTCTAGCCCAACCTCACGTTGAGTTACGATACATTTTTTATGTTCGTGAACGAATTCAATTGGATCTTCAACCGTCAAAATATGCCCTGAACGATTGGTATTACGATAGCCCGTCATCGCAGCCATTGAGGTTGATTTACCAGAGCCCGTAGCACCAACCACCAGCACCAATCCACGCTTTGCGATTGACAGGTCTTGCAGTACATCAGGAAGCTTTAATTGCTCAAAGGTTGGGATGTTAGTTTCGATACGACGAATGACCGCTCCTGGTAGCTCTCGCTGAAAAAACGCACTCACACGAAAACGACCAAAATCACGTACGATGGCAAAATTAGCCTCTCGCGTTTGCTGATATTCATCGCGTCGGTCTTGATCCATCATCGCATCAAGTAACTGAGCAACCTGAGCCGCATTCAATTTCTCGCCTTGAGGTCGCAGTTCACCATCGACACGAAACAGGATAGGCGCATCAACGGTGATATAAAGATCCGATGCTTTTTGAGATAGCATCCCTTCAAGGATTTGATTCAATTCCATTTTGTCCACCTTGATTAAAACATTGAGGTTTCAATTTCGATCTTTTTCTCGACCTCTTCTGAATCAACTAAGCCTTGTGCCATCAGCTGCTTCGCATTTTGCTCCATGGTCTGCATACCGTGTGCCGCCCCCGTTTGAATGATCGAATACATCTGCGCGACCTTGTCTTCACGGATCAAGTTTCTGATCGCAGGTGTCGCCATCATGATTTCATGACAAGCCACACGACCGCCACCAACACGCTTTAACAGCTTCTGGGCAATCACCGAACGTAACGATTCAGACAACATTGAACGCACCATGTCTTTGTCGCTACCCGGGAATACATCGATAATACGGTCTATGGTTTTTGCCGCAGAGCTAGTATGCAAGGTACCAAAAACTAAGTGGCCAGTTTCTGCTGCGGTTAGCGCTAAGCTAATCGTCTCTTGGTCACGAAGTTCGCCAACAAGGATTACGTCTGGATCTTCACGCAATGCACTACGCAATGCCGCTTTGAAGCTGTGAGTATCGCGATGCACTTCTCGTTGGTTGATTAGGCATTTGTTGTTGGTATGAACAAATTCGATCGGGTCTTCAATCGTCAATATATGCTTATTATGGTTACGGTTAACGTAATCCACCATCGCTGCCAAAGTTGTCGACTTACCTGAACCAGTCGGCCCAGTGACTAATACTAGCCCTTTTTCGTAATTAGATATTCTTTCAAAGATCTCAGGAGCCCCTAGCTGTTCAAGGGTGGGAATCTCTACTGGAATGGTACGGAACACAGCAGAGCAGCCACGAGATTGGTTAAAAGCATTAACACGGAAACGACCAACGTTGGGTAATTCAAAAGAGAAGTCGACTTCCAGTTTTTCTTCAAATTCACCGCGTTGTGAATCACTCATGATCTCAAAAACCAAACGATGCACATCAGCATGGCTCAAAGCTGGTATTCCAAGCTTCCTTACTTCACCATCTATACGTACCATTGGAGATACACCCGCAGAAAGATGTAGATCTGACGCGTTATGCTTTACACTAAAATCTAGTAACTCAGTGATATCCATTTATTTTCCCTTAAGTAAAGTCAGCTATGAGTAGTATTCAACAAAATATCGAACAAATCACCTCACAGATACGTAGTGCTGAGCAAAAGTGCGGACGAGCTCCAGAGTCCGTGCAACTTTTAGCCGTCAGCAAAACTAAACCTATTGGTGCGATTCTAGAAGCCGCACTCGGAGGCCAAGTTGCCTTTGGTGAAAACTATGTTCAAGAAGGTGTTGATAAAGTAAAACACTTTTCAGAACAACATTCTAACCTAAAGTTAGAGTGGCATTTTATTGGCCCAATTCAATCCAATAAAACTCGCCCAATCGCAGAAAGCTTCCAATGGGTACATTCTGTTGAACGCGATAAGATCGCACAAAGACTTAGTGCTCAACGACCAAGCGAACTTCCACCTTTACAAGTTTTGATTCAGGTAAACACCAGTGGTGAAGAATCCAAGTCTGGAACGTCAGAAGAAACAGTTTTTGCACTCGCGGAGTTGATTTCGTCGCTCCCTAACCTCACTTTAAGAGGATTGATGTCGATTCCTGCAAACGTATCTGACTATCAATCTCAGCTTAATGCATTTTCTCAACTGGCGGAGCTTAAAGACAAGCTAACCGCAAAGTATCCAAACATAGATACCCTTTCGATGGGTATGAGTGGTGATATGGATGCAGCAGTTGAGGCTGGCAGCACAATGGTTCGTATTGGAACGGCTATCTTCGGTGCTCGTAATTACGCGAAATAGCACAGCACGTAACAAGAAATAGCTACAGCAAGCAACAACAAGTAGCAACGAAAAATACAGTATTGATACCGCTTCGCTTTAACCGCGCAGCGACACGCTCAGGATTTTATATATGGAACATAAGAACATCGCCTTTATTGGGGCGGGAAATATGGTTCGCTCGATTGTAGCGGGCTTAGTGGCGAGTGGTTACCCAGCGCAAAAGATTACTGCAACAGCGCCTTCAGACACCAGAAGGCTGCCGTTAGAGCAAGAGTACGGCATCAATACCACCAGCGATAATATTGCCGCAGCAGAACAAGCAGACGTTGTTGTGTTATCCGTGAAGCCACAAATGATGGCTGATGTATGTAAACCCTTACAAGATATCGACTTTAGCAACAAACTGGTCATCTCAATTGCAGCCGGTATTAATGCGAATCGACTCAATGAGATGTTAAACTGCCAACTGAACCTTGTGCGTGTTATGCCAAACACGCCATCACTGCTTGGTAAAGGGATGAGTGGCCTTTATGCTGACTCAACGGTTAGTCAGGGCGATAAAGAGTTTGCTTCTCAGCTAATGCAAGCCGTAGGTGAGGTAAGCTGGGTTGAACAAGAGTCTGGTATCAACAACATCATTGCGGCGGCGGGGAGTGCTCCTGCTTACTTCTTCCTGTTTATGGAAGCGATGCAAGCTGAAGCAATTAACCAAGGTTTTGACCAAGAAACCGCTCGTAAATTAGTGCAGCAATCTGCATTAGGCGCGGCAGAGATGGTAGTAGCAAATCCAAATACTGAATTATCAACACTGCGTGAGCAAGTGACTTCAAAAGGCGGAACGACCGCAGAAGCATTGCGCACGTTTAACGACCATCAACTATCAGACATCGTAGCGAAAGCCATGCAAGCGGCGGTTGCTCGAGCTGAAGAGATGGAAAAACTGTTTTAATACTCGTTACAGTACAAAAGCATTGTGCCGTTCAGGTGATACCTAGCGGCAAGTAAATCCGAAAAAGGAAACAATATGAATTCGATGAGCTTTCTGATCTCGACCGTTTTTGATCTTTACATCATGGTTGTGATCTTGCGTATCTGGCTACAAGCATCACGTGCAGATTTCTACAACCCATTCTCACAATTTATCGTAAAAGCGACACAACCGGTTGTAGCCCCACTACGCCGAGTGATTCCATCAATAGGCAGCCTTGACCTTGCGACTGTTGTCTTCGCTTATGTGCTGTGTGTACTTAAGTTCGTCGCTCTAAACTTGATTATCTCTGGCGGTGCGGCTGTATTTGATATCAGCTTCCTGATCTTTGGCGCACTATCTCTGCTCAAAGCGGCTGGTGGGTTAATTTTCTGGGTTCTGCTAATCCGTGCAATCCTGAGCTGGGTTAGCCAAGGCCGTAGCCCAATCGAATACGTATTCCATCAGTTAACTGAACCAATGCTAACGCCAATTCGCCGTATCCTTCCTGATATGGGTGGCTTCGACCTAAGTGTGCTGGTTCTGTTCATTGTTCTGCAATTTGCGAACTTCCTAATGGGCGACATGATCGGTCCTATTTGGTATCAGCTATAATTCAAGTACGAACCTCAGGTACTTTGACGATGCCAAAAGCAGTTTGGGCCGAAGAAGACGATATTCTTCTTCGGCTCTATATCCAACCCAAGGCAAGCCGCGATAAAATCGTTGGCTTACACGGAGAGGAACTGAAAATTGCCATTACCGCACCACCGGTTGATGGCAAAGCAAATGCTCACTTAGCGAAATACCTTGCGAAACAATTTAAGGTCGCGAAAGGGCAAATTGAGATAGAAAAGGGAGAGCTCGGTCGGCATAAGCAAGTTCGAATATGCTCACCAAGTCAGATCCCAACTGAAGTCAAAGCCATCCTATGATGGCTTTTTGCTATTTATTGGAGTCATTATGCGTCTATGGATAACAGCACTACTCACCGCTCTAATTGCCCTACCAAGCTCGGCAGGACAGTTTAAAAGTATCAAGGATGTCGAGGTTCATTACTCGGCTTTCAATTCCACGTTTTTAACTGCGCAGGTCGCTAAGCAATATAAGCTGAAACGAAACGGATACTCAGCGATTCTAAACATCAGCGTGCTAGACAACGCTTCCCTAGGCAAGCCTGCAACAACGGCTAAAATTACGGGAACAGCGAGAAACCTAGTAGGTAACACTCGTACGCTTAACTTCCGTGAAATAAAGGAAGGCGATGCGATTTATTACCTCGCTGAATTTCCTATCACTCACGAAGAAAACATCACTTTTAATATCGATGTTAACGCAGGTTTGAAAGGCACAGGTCCACTGCGTTTCACACAAAAATTCTATATAGAAGAGTAGCTTCAAAGCTCACATTTCTAGTCATTAACTTATTAGAGCCACATCCCCATGAGTAAGATTGTTTTAGCAACAGGCAACCAAGGCAAAGTTCGCGAGATGGCAGATATTCTGTCTGAGTTTGGTTTCGACGTTGTCGCGCAAAGTGAATTTAACGTTTCAGAAGTCGCTGAAACGGGAACGACTTTCATTGAAAATGCCATCATCAAAGCTCGCCACGCAGCGAAAGAGACGGGGCTACCAGCCATTGCTGACGATTCTGGCTTAGAAGTTGATTACCTTAATGGTGCACCCGGTATCTACTCAGCGCGTTACTCAGGTGAAGGGGCGACTGATAAACAGAACATCGAAAAGCTGTTAGATGCTATGCAAGGTGTGGCTACTGAAAAGCGTACCGCTCGTTTTCACTGTGTATTGGTGCTAATGCGTCACGAAAACGATCCAACACCATTGGTGTGTCACGGTAAATGGGAAGGTCGCATTCTGACTGAAGAACACGGTGAGAATGGCTTTGGCTACGATCCTGTATTCTTTGTACCAGAAGATAACTGCGCCTCAGCAGAGCTTGAATCGTCACGTAAGAAGCAACTGTCACACCGTAGTAAAGCCCTCGCATCATTATTCAAGACTCTCAAGGAGCAAGCTCTGTAATGCATAATGCAGCGCTTATACCACCAGCACTTAGCCTTTATGTCCACATCCCATGGTGTGTACAAAAGTGTCCGTATTGTGATTTTAACTCTCACGCTCTAAAAGCCGAGATTCCTGAAAAAGAGTACATCGATGCTCTGCTTGAGGATCTCGATACCGATATCGAAAAGTACCAACTCAATGACGCACCTCGCCCATTGCATTCGATCTTTATTGGTGGCGGCACGCCGAGTTTATTTTCTCCAGAAGGAATCGGTCGATTGCTGCAAGGCATTAAACAGCGCATCCCGTTCAAACCTGAAATAGAAATTACCATGGAAGCCAACCCAGGAACTATCGAAGCTGAGCGTTTTGCTGGTTATCAAAAAGCAGGGGTTAGTCGAATCTCGGTGGGCGTGCAAAGTTTTGAGCAAGAGAAACTGGAAAGGCTTGGGCGTATTCACGGTCAAGACGAAGCGGTTAACGCAGCTCATTTAGCGCATAAAATCGGATTAAATAGCTTCAACCTAGATCTAATGCACGGCTTACCGGATCAGAGTATTGATCAAGCGTTGGCTGATTTAGACAAAGCGATCGAACTCGATCCTCCGCATTTATCTTGGTATCAGCTAACAATAGAACCTAACACCATGTTCTATTACAAAACACCAAAGCTACCTGACGATGATGACCTTTGGGATATCTTCGACTTAGGCCATAAGAAGCTCGCAGACGCAGGTTATGTACAGTACGAAATTTCAGGCTACAGCAAGCCGGGATATCAGTGTCAGCATAACCTCAACTACTGGCGCTTTGGTGACTACCTAGGTATTGGCTGTGGCTCTCATGGCAAGCTGAGCTTTGCAGATGGACGTATTGTTCGCACCACTAAGGTTAAACACCCTAGAGGCTACCTAGCCGCGTATCAGAATCTGGTGAAGCCCTATCTGTCGGATGAACTTGAAGTCCCTAATGAGGACCGCCCTTTCGAATTCTTCATGAACCGCTTCAGGCTAATGGAAGCGTGTCCAAAGCAGGATTTCATTGATACTACGGGGCTAGAATTTGACTCGATTCAGCCAACAATAGAGTGGGCCAAAGAGCTCGGTTATCTTAATGAAACCGACAGCCACTGGCAGATCACTGAAAAAGGAAAGCTGTTCTTAAACGATTTGCTTGAAGCCTTTATGGCAGAAGAAGACGAATAGTTCGAACGCTAGAATGCAAAAAGCCTCTCATCTCGAGAGGCTTTTTTGTCGAACTTAGAACTTAGAGCTTAGAGCTTAGAAAATAGAACGACCAATACGCTCAGAGAGCAATTCTAAAGCCTGAGTGCCCGCCAGTGAATTACCCGACGCGTCCAGTTCCGGAGACCACACCGCGATCGTCATTTCGCCAGGAACAATTGCAATAATCCCGCCACCGACACCAGACTTTCCGGGCATACCAACACGATAGGCAAACTCTCCCGCCCCATCATACAAACCACATGTCGCAAGCAAGGCATTCAGCTGTTTAGTTTGAACTGGCGTGATGATCTCTTTCTTGGTCTGAACTGACACACCTTTGTTTGCCAAATAGCTAAAGGTCTTCGCCAAGTCAACACAGGTCATTTTAAGCGCACAAGCATGAAAGTAATTGTTGAGTACGGGAATAACATCGTTCTCAAAGTTACCAAATGAACGCATCAAATAAGCGATGGCAGCATTGCGATCGCTGTGCATCATTTCAGAAGCCGCCACAACCTTGTCATACACAATATGAGTATCACCTGATAGCTGACGTACAAATTCTAATAAACGGTGCCTTGGTGCAGATAGACGGCTTTGCAATAAGTCAGCAACGATAATCGCACCTGCGTTAATAAACGGGTTACGAGGGATGCCGTGTTCCATTTCAAGCTGAATCATCGAGTTAAAGGCTTGTCCTGAAGGCTCCTTCCCTACTCGTTGCCAAATCTCTTCCGGCTTATACAACACCATCGCTAACGTCAGGCTTAAAGCTTTAGAGATTGATTGCACAGAAAAGGCTTCATCGGCATCGCCAGCTTGAATGACTTCACCTTCATTGGTGTATACCGCAATCGCCAGTTTCTGATTAGATACACGAGCCAATGCAGGGATATAGTCAGCGACCTTTCCCTGACCAATTAAAGGGCGAACTTCATCTAAAATCTCGGCCAAAATAGCTTGAGTTGGTTTCATGTGTGCTTACTTCTTTATTGTTATTTTTGTAGGGGGTGTGACATTACTTTCTGTCCTTAAACCTTTATCGCAATAAAAGCCTAAGGACAAAAAAGCCAACATTACAATAATGTTGGCTTTAATCAATCCCATAAAGTGTAGGGTTTAATCCTAAGTCGGATTCACCTTCACTTAATTTGATTCAGAACTACTTAGTACGCTTAAACTTAATGTCCCAAACACCATGACCTAAACGGTGGCCACGCGCTTCAAACTTAGTTAGCGGACGCTCGTCTGGACGAGGAATGTAATCACCATCTTCAGCGATATTCTCGAAACCTGGAGCTACGTTCATCACTTCAATCATATGTTCTGCGTAGTTTTCCCAGTCTGTTGCCATGTGGAAAATACCAGTATCAAGTTGCAGCTTACCGCGAACCATCTCTGCAAACTCAGCCTTAACGATACGACGCTTATGGTGACGAGCTTTGTGCCATGGGTCAGGGAAGAACAGTTGCAGTGTATGCAGGCTGCTATCTGGGATCATGTGCTCAAATACTTCTACTGCATCGTGACACATTACGCGTAAATTCGTTACACCCGCATCGCGAGCTGTACCTAAACACGCACCAACACCTGGGCTATGAACTTCAATACCTAAGAAGTTTTTCTCAGGCGCATTCTTTGCCATTTCAACCAGTGATGCACCCATACCGAAGCCAATTTCTAGTACAACTGGGTTATCGTTGCCAAACACTTCTTTCCAATTAAGAAGTTCTGGGTTGTAGTCGATACCCATTGTTGGCCAACATTCATTCATCGCGTTTTCTTGGCCTTTTGTTAAGCGGCCTTCGCGGCGAACAAAACTACGGATCTTACGAACCAGTTTGCCGTCTTCAGTATATTCGTTAGTGGTCACTTCACTCATTGATTTTTGCCTGCACATTGATTAATCAAAGCGGGGATTATCCAAAGAATTGCCTCCGGTGCAAGTCTTTCCGTGGATAAATTCCCACACAATTTGTCTGTTTTACATCCAACCGTAAGTGTGGTGCAATTTCACTCCTAATAATAGCAAAGCATAGAGCATGTCGTGACTCCTTTCGCAACCGCCATATTAAAGTGGTATGACGCCTTTGGGCGTAAAGAATTACCTTGGCAACAAAACAAAACCGCCTACACCGTTTGGCTATCTGAAATCATGCTTCAGCAGACTCAAGTCGCCACGGTGATTCCATACTACCAGCGCTTCTTAGAACGCTTTCCAACGGTTATTGACCTAGCGAACGCCGAACAAGATGAGGTGCTGCACTTATGGACGGGGCTTGGCTATTACGCGCGAGCTCGTAACTTGCACAAGGCTGCCAAGATTGTTGCCGAGCAATACGGTGGTGAATTTCCGCTTTCTATCGAAGAAATGAACGCGCTACCGGGTATTGGACGCTCTACTGCCGCTGCAGTGCTGTCCTCTGTGCATAAACTTCCTCATGCAATTCTTGATGGCAACGTCAAGCGTACCTTGGCGAGAAGCTTCGCTGTAGAAGGTTGGCCGGGGCAAAAGAAAGTCGAGAACCAGTTGTGGGAACACGCAGAAACACACACTCCGCAACAAGATGTCGATAAGTACAATCAAGCCATGATGGATATGGGTGCGATGGTTTGTACTCGTAGCAAGCCCAAATGTACGTTGTGCCCGATTGAAAGCATGTGCGAAGCTAAGAAGCTCGATAGACAGCTCGATTTCCCAGGCAAGAAACCGAAGAAAGAAAAGCCAATAAAAGAAACATGGTTTGTGATTCTGTACCACGATAATCAAGTATGGCTCGAACAACGCCCTCAGTCTGGTATCTGGGGAGGACTGTTCTGTTTCCCTCAAAATGAAAACGCAGAGATCGAACATCAATTAGATCTTCGTTCGATCAAAGATAGTGAAACCGATTCGATCAAGACCATGATTGCGTTTCGACATACTTTCAGCCACTACCACTTAGATATCACACCTGTATTAGTAAAATTAGATAAACAACCAGATTTGATAATGGAAGGGACTAAAGGTCTCTGGTATAACTTATCAAAACCGGAAGAAATTGGCCTAGCCGCTCCTGTAAAGCAGCTTATTGAGAGCCTACCCTTTGAACTGAACGACGACGTTTGAATCAACGAACGCGATAAGAGGAACCACTATGAGCCGCACTGTATTTTGTGCTCGCCTTCAAAAAGATGCTGAAGGCCTAGATTTTCAACTTTACCCAGGTGACTTAGGTAAGCGTATCTTTGACAACATCTCTAAAGAAGCTTGGGGACAATGGCAAAGCAAGCAAACCATGCTTATCAATGAGAAGAAGCTAAACATGATGGATCCTGAACATCGTAAACTTCTTGAAACTGAGATGGTTAACTTCCTTTTCGAAGGTAAAGATGTCGTTATTGATGGCTACACTCCACCAAGCGAATAAGACATTTATTTAAGCAAATTTTAATGACATCATGGTTAACGCTGCGATGTCATTTTTGTATGAGGAACTATGAAAAAGCTAAGTTACTTCCTAACAGCCATGTTGTTAACTGGCTGCAGTCGTGAATTTGTCGAAAGCCTTTATGATGTTAATTACGAACCAACCAACCGATTTGTCAGTAATTTAGCGGAGCTACCCGGTCAATTTGAAAAAGACACTGGGGCGTTAGATTCTTTAATTAATAGCTTTTCTGGCAATATCCAAAAACGTTGGGGCAGCAGTGAAGTAAAGATGGCGGGCAAGAGTAACTATGTGAAATACATAGATAACTACTTGAGCCGTTCAGAAGTAAACTTTAGCCAAGGCCTGATCACAGTTGAAACCGTCTCCTCAACAGATCCTAAAAAGCACCTCAAAAATGCAATAATGACGACACTTTTGACGCCAGATGATCCTGCGAATGTCGATCTATTCTCTTCCAAAAGCATCAAGTTAGAAGGTCAACCTTTCCTTTATAACCAAGTCGTTGATCAAGATAAGAAGCCAATCCAATGGACATGGCGCGCGAACAAGTTTGCCGATTACTTGATCGCTAATAACTTAAAAACCAAGGAAGTCGACTTTAAAAAAGCTTACTACGTCGAAATCCCAATGGTGGCCGATCACGCCAGCAAACGAAGCTATAAGTACGCGGATATCGTTCGTCGCGCATCCCAACGTTATGACATCCCTGAAGACTTGATTTACGCGATCATCAAAACAGAGAGTAGTTTTAACCCATACGCTGTGAGTTGGGCGAACGCTTATGGTCTTATGCAGGTAGTCCCAAAAACCGCAGGTCGAGATGTGTTTAAGCTCGTCAAAAAGAAACCTGGAGAACCAAGTCCTGAGTACTTATTCAATCCAGAAAACAACATTGATGCTGGCACTGCGTACTTTTACATCCTTAAAAATCGTTATTTGAAGGACGTGCAGCACCCAACAACGCTTGAGTACAGCATGATCTCAGCATACAACGGTGGCACTGGTGGGGTACTAAATACCTTCAGCAAAGACCGAAAGCGAGCAATGCGTGACTTAAATTCGTTGCAACCTAGTCAAGCTTACTGGGCACTGACAAAGAAACACCCAAACAAAGAGTCGCGTCGATACTTAGAAAAAGTAACAAAATTCAAGAAAGATTTTAACCAAGGTAAAACGTAAGCCTCACTTTTGAATAAAAAAACAACTAACGAACGTTTTTTTTAATTATTTTCAAAAAAGGTGTTGACGGTTATGCAGAAAATCCGTTTAATAGCGCTCCGTTGCCCGGATAGCTCAGTCGGTAGAGCAGAGGATTGAAAATCCTCGTGTCGGTGGTTCGATTCCGCCTCCGGGCACCACAATTTGATTTGTTGGTGTCATTACTCTTTAACAGGGAGTAGCAACACGAACAAAAGCATAAAGAATTTAGTGTGCCGACTTAGCTCAGTAGGTAGAGCAACTGACTTGTAATCAGTAGGTCACCAGTTCGACTCCGGTAGTCGGCACCATTCTTTTGCCTCGATAGCTCAGTCGGTAGAGCAGCGGATTGAAAATCCGCGTGTCGGTGGTTCGATTCCGCCTCGAGGCACCATTATTTGGTACTTAACAAATAATGGTCTTTATAGACCTGATGTTGAGACAAGTAATTCCCCTTTAGTTCAGTTGGTAGAACGGCGGACTGTTAATCCGTATGTCGCAAGTTCAAGTCTTGCAAGGGGAGCCATTTTAAAGAACTTCATTTTATATGAGGTTTTAATTAGAGAGTTTACTCTCTAAAGCAAAAAATTTAGTGTGCCGACTTAGCTCAGTAGGTAGAGCAACTGACTTGTAATCAGTAGGTCACCAGTTCGACTCCGGTAGTCGGCACCATTCTTTTGCCTCGATAGCTCAGTCGGTAGAGCAGCGGATTGAAAATCCGCGTGTCGGTGGTTCGATTCCGCCTCGAGGCACCATTATTTGGTGCTTAACAAATAATGGTCTTTATAGATTATTTATATCTTAAAGAACATTGTTAAACACAAATAATTCCCCTTTAGTTCAGTTGGTAGAACGGCGGACTGTTAATCCGTATGTCGCAAGTTCAAGTCTTGCAAGGGGAGCCACATTCAAGAAAGCCAAGTCGAAAGACTTGGCTTTCTTTCGTTTGAGCAAAAGCTAACTCTATTCAGTATTGCCGCCAGTCCAACATCAAGCCTTAATCCCTCCCCCCCCATAAAGTTAAAGACATCCCCTTTCCGATATCGACAGCACCAATCCTTGAATTCGTTCAAACCCTCTCGATACAAACTAAACCACCTCTGAAATTAAGCACCTTTAGCCGCTTATCGTCACTTAAAAATAAACAACACATCAATCTGTTACTTTTTTTTCTTCGGAAATTTAATCTCTATCATATTTTGATATCTTTCTAATATCTGCCCTACACGACTTAGATTAAGATTCGATGAATTATATCTAATACTAATTATTGAATCGCTACGCAGGAAAATATGAAATTAAAAACGCAAGCTTACTTACTATCGGGCATCATATTGGTTGCTCTACTAGCGTTAACTGCTACAGGCTTATGGACCTTAAGAGTTGCTAGCAACATAGACAACAAAGCTCGCGTAACAGAGCTGTTTAAGAGCGCATACAGCATTCTTACTGAAGTCGAAAAAATGGCGATTGATGGCACACTAGAAGAAGAGCAAGCTAAACAACTTGCTACTCGCCTACTACGCAACAACATCTATAAAGACAATGAATATGTCTACGTCGCAGATGAGAACATGACGTTTGTCGCGACACCATTAGATCCTCAACTACACGGAACCAGCTTTAACGACTTTAAAGATGGCGACGGCAATAGTGTTGGTCAGCTAATCCAAAAAGTACTTGGCAATCGTACTGGCCAGATCATTGAGTACACCTGGACACAAAAGCTTCCAGACGGAACGATTGAAGAAAAGCTGTCTATTGCAGAGAAGACTCCGCATTGGGGTTGGGTTGTAGGCACCGGTATCGGCTTCAATGAAGTCAATGCGCGTTTCTGGTCGACTGCTCAATGGCAATTGTTTCTATGTGTCGTGATTGCTGGCCTTATTTTATCAAGCCTAATTGTATCTATTAAGCGAATGCTAGCGCTTCTTGGCGGCGAGCCTAAAGATGTAAGAGAAGCAGTACAAGCAGTCGCAGAAGGCCGTATTCAAACCTCTTTCGAGACTCAGGCGATAAACGGCAGTATTTATCATGCCGTGCAACAAATGAGTAAGTCGTTAGCCGAGCTGGTCTCAAACCTTAATGCATCAATGCTGGCATTAAGGGGCGAACTGCAGCGCGTAGAAGATCGTGCTGGGGCAATTGCTCAGCTAACAGAAACACAACAGCAATCAACAGAGATGATCGCAACAGCAATGACCGAGATGGCCTCTTCAGCCAACAATGTTGCTGATTCAGCGGGTGATACTGCGCGTAATACTGACGAAGCTGATAAACAGAGCCAACATACTCAGCAGTTAATTCACAACACGGTAGATAACATTCAAGGTCTAGCAGGCCAACTAGGAACGGCCAGTGAAGCCGTCGCTAACCTAGATAGCGATGTACATAACATCGTTAAGGTCTTAGACGTCATCGGTGATATTGCAGAACAAACTAACCTTCTAGCGCTAAATGCGGCAATTGAAGCTGCGCGCGCTGGTGAACAAGGCCGCGGATTTGCGGTTGTGGCTGATGAGGTTCGTAACCTTGCAGGTCGAACACAATCAAGCACGAAAGAAATCCAACTAATGATCAATAACCTTCAAGAAGGCTCTCGTAACGCAATAAAAACTATGGAAGTGTGTGCGACGACCAGTGAAAGCACCGTAACAGAGTCCCAGAATGCCTCTGAAGCTCTACAACAGATTGTTGTCGCATTAGAGTCTATTTCATCGATGAGTCATCAAATCGCGACAGCCGCCGCTGAGCAGACTCAGGTGAGTGACGATATTTCGAAGCGTATCAATATGATCGAAGAAAGTGGCAACCAACTGAGTAATGTGGTGACAGAAAGTCATAACAGCACTCAAACTCTCGCCTCCCTTTCTAACGAATTAGAAGCTTGGGTTAATAGGTTTGAAGTAAAACACTAAACTCTCGAGTAAATTCTTAAATATAAAAGCACGTTTTCATACGTGCTTTTTTTGTTTCGGTGCCTATTCCGTCCAGTTAACCGTAGTTTCAGCATCTTTTAGAGCATGCTAGACCTAGGTTTTTAGCCCCAAACGAACAAAAACAATCCACTAAGTATAGAAAAACATCAAACGATACTTTTTTTGCAATTTAATGTTGACCCAGAACGCGAAAACACGTTTAATACACCTCGTCGCCCGGATAGCTCAGTCGGTAGAGCAGAGGATTGAAAATCCTCGTGTCGGTGGTTCGATTCCGCCTCCGGGCACCACAATTTATTTGTTGGTGTCCTAGACAACAACAGTAAAGCACAAAGAAATATTATGTGCCGACTTAGCTCAGTAGGTAGAGCAACTGACTTGTAATCAGTAGGTCACCAGTTCGACTCCGGTAGTCGGCACCATTTCTTTAAAGCTTTAAGAATAATTCCCCTTTAGTTCAGTTGGTAGAACGGCGGACTGTTAATCCGTATGTCGCAAGTTCAAGTCTTGCAAGGGGAGCCAAGTTAATCATCAAGCATAAGCTTTTTGATTCATGATGCCGACTTAGCTCAGTAGGTAGAGCAACTGACTTGTAATCAGTAGGTCACCAGTTCGATTCCGGTAGTCGGCACCATTCTCTTGATTAGAGACTAAACAATCAATTCCCCTTTAGTTCAGTTGGTAGAACGGCGGACTGTTAATCCGTATGTCGCAAGTTCAAGTCTTGCAAGGGGAGCCATTTAAAAAAAGCCGCATCATTGATGCGGCTTTTTTGCATTTGAATAATCTAACTTTTCCATGACTCTCCTTCCTAATACCTCGTTCAATTTAGAAACCAACAACTTTAATACCCTTCAAAAATAATTACTCTTTAACTCCCTTTTTAGTTCCCATCGCAACAGACTATCAATTTGTACAACGAGTCAGTCATCACGGACTTGTTAGTTACGTTACTGTTGATTAGTTCTACAGGAATGAACAAGCTTTAGAGCGAATCAAATAGGCTCTAGAAAGGCTCTGTCGGTTGTTCAAATTGAAATGACATCAGAGTCACTCTTTATCAAAACTATCCACTACAATCGCTCCCATAGATGCAGGCATGGAAATTACAATCACCCTTTTGAACGATACAATTGGATCGCTTAGTAAAGGCAGCTTGTCCAAACAAGTCAGTACCAGCGCAACAACCAACGCTGTCATCACATAAGCAATAACGATTCGAAAAATAAACACCGGCAACCGAGCAACAATATCTTTCTGAAATACGCTCTCATAGGTATAAAAGCCAAGGAATACAGCAGACAATAGAAACAACAACAGCAAGTTAGCTGTGGGCAAAGTCTCCCCTAACTTCCAGGCCTCCTCAGAAAAAGAAATCGGCACGGCCAAAGCAAAAGATCCAACAAAGATCTGGCTGGCATCTTCAAAGTTAAAGCTTAATTTCATAGTTCGACCCATTAGGTTTTAAGGCTTTATCTATTTTTTAAAATAATCACAAAATTATCCGCCGATGATTTGGGGAATTTTCTATTCTTACCAAGCAACAGAAATGACACTTATTAGCTTAATATTAGTCGTAATAACCTAAACATAGCTTGAACTAACCAGCAAGAAATCAATATGTTCAGAGTAAAAGCTGTCAAAACAACTAATTCATATCGAGCCGACAAGCACATCAGAATCGAAGAGAGACCGGTAAACATCCTAAGATACCAGTGCCTAAAACCAGAAAATCTCAATCAGTTGGGTGATAAACATCACTGCACGGATCGAGGGATACTCTATTTCTTAGCTTATATATCCTTCCGGCATCACTTGGGGAGCTCAGCCTAGCGACTCTCACCTTCAAACTGAATCTAGTCCGCTTTCACCCTTTGAAATGCTTCGAACAAAGTGCTTAATGCCATCGAGAGTGGTTTAAGCTCAATGCATAACAAGAGCTATTAAGTCGACTCATTAAGGGCTATAGCGTGCTTAGCAAAAGTCTCCATGATGGAGTCCTAATTACAAATCAGAAGCATCCTCTAGATTCACCGATAAGCCAGAAGTCAGGTTTCCTAGGCGAAGGGCTGTTAGCTGATACTTGAGGAAGGCTCCAAGCACTGAGCAAGCAGGATGAGTTGTAATGCTTGTATAGTTTCAGGTATTGAATGGGCCGCTGAGTCAAAACAGTCTCATTACCTAACTTACAACGTCGCATGGCTCGAGTATTTGATCAGTAAGTTTGAAGTCTTTCTTGTGTCAAACCACAATTGGAATCAGAAATGATGTAATTCTAGTCGCAGGATTGGGATTTCTGATAAATGACGGAATAATAGGGACGCGCTGGCTAGGAGTTATAGGGTACGGGAAATCTTATGTGGAAGTCATTAGATGGAGAGGCGAAACACTATAATTTAGATGTAAAAAAGCCCCGCTATTGCTAGCGAGGCTTCTAAATAAATGGCGGAGTGGACGGGACTCGAACCCGCGACCCCCGGCGTGACAGGCCGGTATTCTAACCAACTGAACTACCACTCCGCAGTGTCTATTCAGCATAATGCAATTTAAGCCTGACGATGTCCTACTCTCACATGGGGAAGCCCCACACTACCATCGGCGCTATTGTGTTTCACTTCTGAGTTCGGCATGGAATCAGGTGGGTCCACAATGCTATGGTCGTCAAACAAATTCTGTTGTCAACTTGATGAATCAAATCAACTAAATAATGGTGCTGATACCCAGACTCGAACTGGGGACCTCACCCTTACCAAGGGTGCGCTCTACCGGGCTGAGCTATATCAGCAATTCAGGAATCGTTTAAAGACGATTCTGAAAACTTTTTGTCTTCACTTTTTAAAAGTGAAAATAAATTTAAAGCCTGGCGATGTCCTACTCTCACATGGGGAAACCCCACACTACCATCGGCGCTATTGTGTTTCACTTCTGAGTTCGGCATGGAATCAGGTGGGTCCACAATGCTATGGTCGCCAAGCAAATTTTAAAATTCGGAAAGCTTATCTAAAAGTTATTTCTCTTCAAACGCATTCAAGGTCTGGTACATCTGAGTCCACAAAACCCCTTGGGTGTTGTATGGTTAAGCCTCACGGGCAATTAGTACAGGTTAGCTCAATGCCTCGCAGCACTTACACACCCTGCCTATCAACGTCGTAGTCTACGACAACCCTTTAGGACACTTATAGTGCCAGGGAAAACTCATCTCAAGGCTCGCTTCCCGCTTAGATGCTTTCAGCGGTTATCGATTCCGAACTTAGCTACCGGGCAATGCCATTGGCATGACAACCCGAACACCAGAGGTTCGTCCACTCCGGTCCTCTCGTACTAGGAGCAGCCCCTTTCAATTTTCCAACGCCCACGGCAGATAGGGACCGAACTGTCTCACGACGTTCTAAACCCAGCTCGCGTACCACTTTAAATGGCGAACAGCCATACCCTTGGGACCGACTTCAGCCCCAGGATGTGATGAGCCGACATCGAGGTGCCAAACACCGCCGTCGATATGAACTCTTGGGCGGTATCAGCCTGTTATCCCCGGAGTACCTTTTATCCGTTGAGCGATGGCCCTTCCATTCAGAACCACCGGATCACTATGACCTGCTTTCGCACCTGCTCGAATTGTCATTCTCGCAGTCAAGCGGGCTTATGCCATTGCACTAACCACACGATGTCCAACCGTGTTTAGCCCACCTTCGTGCTCCTCCGTTACTCTTTGGGAGGAGACCGCCCCAGTCAAACTACCCACCAGGCACTGTCCGTAATCCCGATTCAGGGACCAACGTTAGAACATCAAAACTACAAGGGTGGTATTTCAAGGACGACTCCATCACATCTAGCGACGCAATTTCATAGTCTCCCACCTATCCTACACATGTAGGTTCAATGTTCAGTGCCAAGCTGTAGTAAAGGTTCACGGGGTCTTTCCGTCTAGCCGCGGGTACACTGCATCTTCACAGCGATTTCAATTTCACTGAGTCTCGGGTGGAGACAGCGTGGCCATCATTACGCCATTCGTGCAGGTCGGAACTTACCCGACAAGGAATTTCGCTACCTTAGGACCGTTATAGTTACGGCCGCCGTTTACCGGGGCTTCGATCAAGAGCTTCGACCGAAGTCTAACCCCATCAATTAACCTTCCGGCACCGGGCAGGCGTCACACCGTATACGTCATCTTACGATTTTGCACAGTGCTGTGTTTTTAATAAACAGTTGCAGCCACCTGGTATCTGCGACTCTCGTCTGCTCCATCCGCAAGGGACTTCACTGATAAGAGCGTACCTTCTCCCGAAGTTACGGTACCATTTTGCCTAGTTCCTTCACCCGAGTTCTCTCAAGCGCCTTGGTATTCTCTACCCGACCACCTGTGTCGGTTTGGGGTACGATTCCTTACAATCTGAAGCTTAGAGGCTTTTCCTGGAAGCATGGCATCAATGACTTCACTACCGTAGTAGCTCGACATCGTATCTCAGCGTTAATGAAAGTCCGGATTTACCTAAACTTTCCGCCTACATACTTGAACCTGGACAACCGTCGCCAGGCCCACCTAGCCTTCTCCGTCCCCCCATCGCAATTGTAAGAAGTACGGGAATATTAACCCGTTTCCCATCGACTACGCCTTTCGGCCTCGCCTTAGGAGTCGACTTACCCTGCCCCGATTAACGTTGGACAGGAACCCTTGGTCTTCCGGCGAGGGAGTTTTTCACTCCCTTTATCGTTACTCATGTCAGCATTCGCACTTCTGATACCTCCAGCAGCCCTTACAGACCACCTTCAACGGCTTACAGAACGCTCCCCTACCCCACATACCCTAAGGTACGTAGCCGCAGCTTCGGTGTATAGCTTAGCCCCGTTACATCTTCCGCGCAGGCCGACTCGACCAGTGAGCTATTACGCTTTCTTTAAATGATGGCTGCTTCTAAGCCAACATCCTGGCTGTCTGAGCCTTCCCACATCGTTTCCCACTTAGCTATACTTTGGGACCTTAGCTGGCGGTCTGGGTTGTTTCCCTCTCCACGACGGACGTTAGCACCCGCCGTGTGTCTCCCGGATAGTACTTACTGGTATTCGGAGTTTGCAAAGGGTTGGTAAGTCGGGATGACCCCCTAGCCTTAACAGTGCTCTACCCCCAGTAGTATTCGTCCGAGGCGCTACCTAAATAGCTTTCGGGGAGAACCAGCTATCTCCAGGTTTGATTGGCCTTTCACCCCTAGCCACAAGTCATCCGCTAATTTTTCAACATTAGTCGGTTCGGTCCTCCAGTTGATGTTACTCAACCTTCAACCTGCCCATGGCTAGATCACCTGGTTTCGGGTCTAATCCTAGCAACTGTACGCCCAGTTAAGACTCGGTTTCCCTACGGCTCCCCTAAACGGTTAACCTTGCTACTAAAATTAAGTCGCTGACCCATTATACAAAAGGTACGCAGTCACACCACGAAGGTGCTCCTACTGCTTGTACGTACACGGTTTCAGGTTCTATTTCACTCCCCTCACAGGGGTTCTTTTCGCCTTTCCCTCACGGTACTGGTTCACTATCGGTCAGTCAGTAGTATTTAGCCTTGGAGGATGGTCCCCCCATATTCAGACAGGATATCACGTGTCCCGCCCTACTCGTTTTCACTGATTATGATGTGTCGGTTACGGGGCTATCACCCTTTATTGCGAGACTTTCCAGACTCTTCACCTGCATCATTAAAAGCTTAAGGGCTAATCCAATTTCGCTCGCCGCTACTTTCGGAATCTCGGTTGATTTCTCTTCCTCGGGGTACTTAGATGTTTCAGTTCCCCCGGTTTGCCTCCTGTTGCTATGTATTCACAACAGGATACTTGCTTATGCAAGTGGGTTTCCCCATTCAGGAATCCCAGACTCAAAAGGTTATTACTACCTAATCTGGGCTTATCGCAAGTTATTACGCCTTTCATCGCCTCTGACTGCCAAGGCATCCACCGTGTACGCTTAGTCACTTAACCATACAACCCGAAAGGGTTTCTATTTGCTTTCACTTTAAAAAGTGAAGACAAATAAGCGTATGGCAACTAACCAAGGTTTTTGGTTGTCATCAAGAAGGGTTAATTCTTAATGACTGTTTGCCGGACTCAATTGTGAATCAAACTAAGTTTGATTCGAATACAAGACACTTGAATGTGTTTGTTGTGTCTATCTAATGAAAGATAAACATTGAGAACTTTTAAATTTGATTGAATTACTCGTAAGTAAATCAATCAGTCAGCTTTCCAAATTGTTAAAGAGCATAAAGCAAAAAGCTTTAATCAATAACTTACGTTATTAATTAAAGCTCTGGCTTTAACTAAATCTAAACCATCAATCTGTGTGGACACTCATCGTAAGTATCTTCGTATAAGGAGGTGATCCAGCCCCAGGTTCCCCTAGGGCTACCTTGTTACGACTTCACCCCAGTCATGAACCACAAAGTGGTGAGCGTCCTCCCCGAAAGGTTAAACTACCCACTTCTTTTGCAGCCCACTCCCATGGTGTGACGGGCGGTGTGTACAAGGCCCGGGAACGTATTCACCGTGACATTCTGATTCACGATTACTAGCGATTCCGACTTCATGGAGTCGAGTTGCAGACTCCAATCCGGACTACGACGCACTTTTTGGGATTCGCTCACTATCGCTAGCTTGCTGCCCTCTGTATGCGCCATTGTAGCACGTGTGTAGCCCTACTCGTAAGGGCCATGATGACTTGACGTCGTCCCCACCTTCCTCCGGTTTATCACCGGCAGTCTCCCTGGAGTTCCCGACATTACTCGCTGGCAAACAAGGATAAGGGTTGCGCTCGTTGCGGGACTTAACCCAACATTTCACAACACGAGCTGACGACAGCCATGCAGCACCTGTCTCAGAGTTCCCGAAGGCACACCTGCGTCTCCGCTGGCTTCTCTGGATGTCAAGAGTAGGTAAGGTTCTTCGCGTTGCATCGAATTAAACCACATGCTCCACCGCTTGTGCGGGCCCCCGTCAATTCATTTGAGTTTTAATCTTGCGACCGTACTCCCCAGGCGGTCTACTTAACGCGTTAGCTCCGAAAGCCACGGCTCAAGGCCACAACCTCCAAGTAGACATCGTTTACGGCGTGGACTACCAGGGTATCTAATCCTGTTTGCTCCCCACGCTTTCGCATCTGAGTGTCAGTGTCTGTCCAGGGGGCCGCCTTCGCCACTGGTATTCCTTCAGATCTCTACGCATTTCACCGCTACACCTGAAATTCTACCCCCCTCTACAGCACTCTAGTTCACCAGTTTCAAATGCAGTTCCGAGGTTGAGCCCCGGGCTTTCACATCTGACTTAATGAACCACCTGCATGCGCTTTACGCCCAGTAATTCCGATTAACGCTCGCACCCTCCGTATTACCGCGGCTGCTGGCACGGAGTTAGCCGGTGCTTCTTCTGTTGCTAACGTCAAGAGATAACGCTATTAACGTTACCCCCTTCCTCACAACTGAAAGTACTTTACAACCCGAAGGCCTTCTTCATACACGCGGCATGGCTGCATCAGGCTTTCGCCCATTGTGCAATATTCCCCACTGCTGCCTCCCGTAGGAGTCTGGACCGTGTCTCAGTTCCAGTGTGGCTGATCATCCTCTCAGACCAGCTAGGGATCGTCGCCTTGGTGAGCCATTACCTCACCAACTAGCTAATCCCACCTAGGCATATCTTGACGCGAGAGGTCCGAAGATCCCCCTCTTTGGCCCGTAGGCATTATGCGGTATTAGCCATCGTTTCCAATGGTTATCCCCCACATCAAGGCAATTTCCTAGGCATTACTCACCCGTCCGCCGCTCGACGCCCATTAACGCACCCGAAGGATTGTTAGTGTCGTTTCCGCTCGACTTGCATGTGTTAGGCCTGCCGCCAGCGTTCAATCTGAGCCATGATCAAACTCTTCAATTTAAGATTTTGTGACTCAACGAATACTGACTTCAAAACTATTCTTTATAAATAAAGAGTGTAATTTTAAAGCTATTACCATTCCAACAGAATGGTAATGAATTGACTGTGCCGAATAATTTCTTTCTACAAGAGAAAGTAGTTAAACGTATTGGTCACTCAGTTCATTGAAATCAAGTTTGTTACCGAAGTAACTGTTACTACCTAAGTAATAACGCTTTGATATTCATCAACGAGTGCCCACACAGATTGATAGGTTTAAATTGTTAAAGAGCTTCACTTGTTGAGCGTTCCTTTTAAGCAAGGAGCCTCTCGAAGTGGACGGCCATTCTAGCGTTTTAATTCTCAGTGTCAAACACTTATTGGGAATTAATTTCTACTTTTTAAAAGTAGGAGCGATTAAACGCTTTAAGCTAGTTGCCTTACCAACATTCTGCGCTGAAGCCTTGTGGCGTCTGCCGTGTCAGTGAGGCGGCATTATAGAGATGCAGCTCTTATTGGCAAGCATTAAATGCGTTTTTTTATTGAAAAAAGAGGTTAAGCGAAGACATTTCAACCAAGGGCTTGTTTATACCACTTTTAACCCAAGTTTCGAACAAATTACTCACAACACCCTGTGGATAACTACTCGCCATTATCAAAAAAGTAAGATAAACGAGCCCTAGGGTTTAGATATTCTCTAACTTGTTCCGGTAACTTACTTGGATGAACTGCATTGACAATTTTTATCTCTTTAGTAAAGAGGTCAATGATCGGGGCTTGGGTTCTTGGCACGCTAGGATCATAGATCAGTACATTCGGGTAAAGCATGTGTTTGGCATTAACTGAAATCACTATTCCAATTGATTCATTTGAAAGCTGCACGACAGTGCCCGGTGGGTACACTCCCATAAACTTGACTAACAGACTCAAGTTATCCTGACTATATAGGTGTTTGCAGTTCTTATATAAATGAGAGAGTGCTAAGTAAGGGATCTTTTGCTGGGATTGCGCTTTACTGTGGCAAAGGTTATCAAATGCATTTGCTACCGCGGCTATTTTTGCAAACTCATCTATACCATCTTCAGTTAAGCCTTCTGGATAACCTGAGCCGTCATTCATTTCGTGATGCTGACCAATAACTCTCTTCGCACTGTCAGGAAAACCCTCAATAGCCGTGACTATATCTACCCCATATTTAGTATGAAGTTTGAGATAATTCGCCTCTGGTACAGTCAAAGCAGCCTGCTTTCTTAGTATCGCTACGGGTATCTTTATTTTACCTATATCGTGAAACAACGCGGCAAATGAAAGGTCTTTCAACTGTTGCGTATTGTAGCCTTTAGCTTTACCTATCATTAGCGCAACAACAGAGACATTTAATGTATGAAAGTAAATGTCTTCAAAGTCAGCTTTTGCATTCATGAGATGCAAGGTTACGTTATCGTCACTCACTAGCGTTTCAACAATATCATCAACAAGAGCTTTAACCTCCCCTACCGCATCTAATGGGCGATTACGGATTTTGGTCATCACAGAACGCATTCGGGCAAGCGAACGTTCGAACTCTTTCTCGCAATGACTTACCCTACGACGGTAAGAGCTTAGAGTTTCGATACGCTCATGCTTATCTTTCCACATTCTTTCCGCTTCAAGACTTACTTGTAAATCAGTATCAAGGTCTTGTTCACTCACATGGTTAGCGGGTAAAGGTGATGTATCGCTTTGGTTCGGGTTTATATAGACGTGCTTAATCCCAAGATGTCGAATTACTTGTACTTGAGCGTCATCTTTGATTTTAAAGCTGTTAAGTAAAAAGGGGTGTTCATTCCATTTTACTGGGAGTCGTACATGTAGACCGGGCTGAATGCGATCTACGGTAATCTTTATGCTGCCCATTTTTATATATAATATTGATCAATAATCTCTATTTATAATTCTAATAAAACCGAGCAGCAATTTCACTATCCAATTTCACAGGTTCAACTTAAAGAATCACAGTGCACCATCCAACGTATGCCGAACTTATCTTCCACTTTGCCAAACCGAGCTCCCCAAAACGTATCCGCTAAAGGTGTCATTATTCGCCCACCTTGCTTCAGATTTTCAAAGATTTGCTCTTGAGTCGCGGTATCCTCAGTAACAAGCGAGAGTGCAAGGTTGTTACCTTCGAGCTCTTTCGCTTTAACACCATCAGACATCATCAGCTTCATACCAAACGCTTCAAACTCAGCATGCATAATCCAATCAGGTTGAGCTCCCTCTATTACTTGTGGCGCATCACTAAAAAGTTGTTTCGATAAAACTACACCGCCAAAACATTTATGATAAAAATCCAATGCTTCGTTACAACGGCCATCAAAAAACAAGTAAGGGGTTACTGTCAGCATATATCTCTCCTCTATTATTCCTTTAAACATAGACAATAGAAGAGAGAATGGTAGGTAACATCATGATTTAAGATGATTAATTTATTAAGGAATCGAATTGTGGAGGGAAACGGTGTGGTTTAGGAATGAAACAACAAGATCTGACTGATTAAAAAAACGTTTCTTCCGTTAAAATAAAGGTCAGCTTTTCTGTTCTCCAGATACAACAAAGCCCCGACCATTTCTGATCAGGGCTTTATCTAAATATGGTACCGGTAGGCGGACTTGAACCGCCACGCCCGAAGGCAACGGATTTTGAATCCGTCGTGTATACCAATTTCACCATACCGGCATTATCTTGGGGCATTGCCCTTTCGATGTCTGGCATTATACGTATGCGAACTGATGTGGCAAGTATAAAAACTTGAATTCATGTGTGTTTGCCGATAATTTCGCCACTAAGTCATAAGCTGTGCGTCATGTCTCTTTTCACGCCAAGCCTTAGACTATATTCTGACGCCTAAATTTTTGAAGAAGTAATAACACCATGACACCAACAAACACAATGCCACCAGCAGGAGTAATGCGCCGATTTGGTGCCTTGTTCTATGACGCCCTTATCGTAATAGCTATTGAGATGCTGGAAATGCTACCGCAGAGCTGGCGTCGAAATTGATGCACCATATATAGACCATAAACAACTGCTTAATCACTTCAACACACTACCTCTTCAAAATCCCGTTGCCTTCGGGCGTGACTATCTAGCATTAAACTCCTATTTTTTCACTGGATATAAATCGGCTTGCTCATATCAATTAAAATTTAAAATAACACAACAATAATCAAAAAAAAAACAAAGGCTAGAAGATCATGCAATAATGATGATTAATAATTGATATACAATGAAAGAAAATATATTCCACAAACCCATTATTAAAAAAAGTATTGAAGCTATATTACAAGAAGAAGTGATTAAGAATGGTGCATTTCCTAAGATGGATGGAGTCATCAGAGATACAATGGATACTCTTTACCTTACACTAATAGTTCACACTTACGGAAATCAGAGTAAAGCAGCAAAAATGCTAGGGGTAAGCAGAAGTGTTTACAAAAAAAGACTGGAAGAAGCATTAAAAAGGAAAAGGAAAAGGAAAAGGAAAAGGAAAAGGAAAAAAATATAATCATATACTCTATGGGGTAGTACTTATGCAGAAGCTCTAACTTCACTATCTCTACTTCTATCTCAGCGTTGAAATCTTTCCAGACGTAGCACTAAGGATTGAATGTTTTTCATCGGAATCATTTCTGTATGACCTTGGTTCAATGGCTTAATATCTAGATAGGTAAAAAATTGCACTACTCACAACAGAAATTAAGTAGTGCCATGTAAGAAAAATAAAAGCAATCTAAAATATTCAATGTGCAGTTTATTATCAGCATTAACATATGTTAATGCTGAAAAATACGGGCACTTATTCAAAAACCAACCACCTGCAATTTGATTAAATCAGATAAAATTTCAACCCAACATCTACACCCTAATACAGTTTATGCAAACACATACAATTTACAAAAAATGAAAATTTATCAATTAATCCTCACAGATATCAATAAAAACAAATTTCAAAGTGGCGAATACATAAGTGTTCTCAACATTAGCAACCATTACAGTAAGGGGCTATCGCCGACCAGGGACGCTCTCAAAGAATTAACACACAATAAAATACTTACCAAAGGCCAAGGGAGAAAAGTTCTACTTCCAAAACTAACAACATCAACATCATCAGGCTTACACTTTCTACTGAAAAGTCTCTTACCAAAAATAATTGAAGACTCAGTTCATGAAAACTATGAAAGTTGGAAGCTTGATATCTTTAGTAAGTTCCCATTATATAAAGGCAGAAAAGAAGATACCGAAACATACGATTGCTTAGTAAACCAACACAACCTATACAAATGGTTACTTGGGGGCTCTAAATGCACTTTATCTGAAATATTACTCGAAACATTATCCAGAGTATTTAGATATCAATATTTTGCCTTATTACATGGTGAGGATGTACTTTTATCTAGAGATGACTATCATACGCTACTGGATTTTGTGATTGACGACAATGTAGATGGATTAATAGGTAAAATATTAACCCACCTAGACAAAAGTGAGAGAATTGTCAATATGGTAATTGTTGAAAAATCATAGCTCCTATCTGAAAAACAATACCTATATAAATCATATGTAGGTATTGTTTAAGAATCAGGTCGAATTACTACACATCCGCACATGTCGAAGTATAGAAATTATCATTCACTATCGACTAATTAGAGAAACTCTAAGCTCCACTCGATAACCACTACACATAATATGGCAAAGGCTACAGTCATTAGCGCAAGAGCTCCGGCTAAAACCAAAGTCACTAACTTTGCGGATGCCTGTATAACAACCTGATGCTCCTGAAGAGCCTCCTGAAGGAAGTTTATATAGAGAAGCTTTCCATCATCATCCAACGTTTCAATTTCATCATTAGAGAGCATAATTTCTTTTTTCAAAAAACAACACCTTTATTTTACACGCACAGACGTACCAGAAATGAAAAAGCCACCTCCGAAGAGATGGCCATTCAAGTATATCGAAACAGCAAGTAATCAAATCCATTTGAAATGAACTATTCTCACAAAGCAGTCACGCACAGTAAGATATCAAGATAACAACATGTTTCGCTATTCAATCTACATCAACCCAGTTAAGACACAATGCTCGACTTATAGAAATTAAATATCAATTCAAAAAATCACATACCACTGGTCAATATCTTATCAATTAAACAAAACACAACCGAAAAACGGCCAAAATCCCTATTAGTAACTCTTATTTAGGGTTTGTGTCCGGTTTATCGTCGACGGGAAACTCTTCGAGGCTCATAAAATCGAAAAGATAGAGCGAGTACCATCTATATGTTCAGTGCTTACACGGGCTTTGTTTCCTAAATCAGGGAACTAATACTTAAAGCTACGATCAGATCATCTAAGTTCACTCACATACTTAGAGCAATGCCAAAGCCTCGCTACAGAACAACTAACTGGAAACAATATAACCAAGCCCTAATCAATCGTGGTTCACTGACATTCTGGATTGATGAAGAAGCGATTCAAAAGTGGAAGCAACTCAAGCAAGGTAAACGAGGTCGACCTCGACTGTTTAGTGACTTAGCCATTACGACCGCCCTCATGGTTAAACGAGTATTCGCGATGCCGTTGAGAGCGTTACAAGGATTCATCGATTCTGTTTTCAAACTCGCTCAACTCCCGTTGTCATGCCCTCATTATTCATGCATCAGTAAACGAGCCAAAACGGTTAATGTGTCATTCAAGACAAAGACCCGAAGCGCAATACAGCATTTAGCCATTGATGCAACAGGGCTAAAGGTCTACGGTGAAGGTGAATGGAAAGTAAAAAAACATGGTACTGACGGGAAGCGTCAAGTTTGGCGTAAGCTCCATTTAGCCGTAGACACTGGCACTCATGAAATCATTGCGACTGAGTTAAGTTTATCGAATGTCACTGACGGTGAAGCTCTTCCTAATTTACTGAATCAAACTCGTCGTAGAATCAATGAGATATCTGGTGATGGAGCTTACGATACAAGACAATGCTACGAAGCCATACGTATTAAACAAGCTGTTCCACTTATTCCACCGAGAGAAGGTGCTACTTTTTTGGGTGCGAGGTCCCCCCCGTAATCTGGCGGTAGCTTACCAGAAATTATACGGCTCAAATAAACATTGGAAAAAGAAGTACGGTTACCATAAACGGTCACTTTCAGAGACGGCTATGTTCCGTGTAAAGACACTGTTTGGTGGGCGATTAAGTTTAAGAAACTATAATGCTCAGGTTGGTGAAACCTACGCCATGATTAAAGCGCTGAACAAGCTTACAGGGCTTGGTATGCCTGAAATTCAGTGTGATGTTTAATAATTGCTCAATCTCGGGCTGTTTGATTTTCTGTCCGAATTACGCAACAAAGCCGTTCAAGCTAGCTTCACGGTCGCGAGGGACGTCGATTTTGACTTCTCCATCATCGGTGATAATTGAATTTAGTGCACACCCAAATACATCCCAGCTCTTCACATATTCTACCCCAATGATGAGAAGTGCACATGATTATATCTCAAGAGCAGTTTGCTCAAATAGTTGACGAATAGTATCAAGAAGCCTGTCTCGCTTTATTTTTCTGTTTGAAAAAGGTTGTCCATCAGTACTCAACGCACAAACTTGAAAGAGATTTTTGTTGTATCGATACCGACAACTTAATAGACATACATGTTACTCCTGTTCTCAATGGTTGTACTATTAGTTTAGTACAACAACGCTCGAAGGTTGGTGCGTTCAACACATCAAAGCCGAATCATGTAACAATGATAGTCAACGAACCGTAATTTGACTATTTCCATTTGTATGACTAGTTTTATTAAAAACAAGAGCCATTAATAAAAGGGTTTCAAATGAATAAAATAATAATATCTTTTACATTGTTCCTCGGTGCCCTGGCCAGTGAGAAATCTTATGCGAGTCAAAGTACCGTAACATTTTCAGGGTCTATTGTAGAATCTCCTTGTCCCATTGACAAGATAACACTAAAAACTATGTCGTCCTCAAAAAAAATGTGTTCCTAGCAAGATAGCAAAACAACCTGTCTACGGAAAAAAAAGCCTTACATCAGCTAATGAACCTGATCCATTGGTCATTGGTTACGTGTTAACGGTTGAATATTACTAACAGGCGAAATTATTTTACTTAAGGTATCCCCAATCTGGATAATATACCCCATCAGCTTTATAAATATCACTTATTCGGGGCATGACTCTAACCTTGTGATTAATAATACTTCGTTCAATAAAGACGCCGAAGAAATGCCCCCCAATTTTCGGACATGACTTTAAGTGATTGCTCTGTTTGTATAGTACCTAAAAATACTGGAACAGATTATGACTAGAAAACGTAGAAATCACTCACCCGAATTTAAAGCTAAGGTGGCGCTTGATGTTGCTAGTGGTGATAAAACTGTCGCTGAATTAGCTCAGAAATACAACCTTCACGCTAACCAAATCTCTACATGGAAAAAAGAGCTGCTCGAAAATGCAGCCATGATTTTTACCTCTGAAAGCCAGTCAGGCAAGGACAGCTCTGAAGAAGTGGATAAACTGCACGCCAAGATTGGTCAATTGACCATGGAAAATGATTTTTTGGCCAAAGAGCTCGGTCGTTAGACCGAGCCCAGCGAAAGAGCTCGCTGGCCAAATCCACCCAATTGCCAATAAAACGCCAGTGTGAACTTCTCAGTATTGCTCGCTCTACTTCTTACTATCAACCCATAAGACTCTCTGCTGAAGGGATTGAACTACGCCGCATGATTGACGAAATTCACCTTCAGTATCCGTTCATGGGGAGCAGACGCATTCGAAATGAGTTGGCTAAAAAAGGTCATAACGTTAATCGTAAACGTGTCGTTCGGCTCATCCGAGACATGGGCATTGGGGCTATTTACCCCAAGCCTCGAACGACCCTAGCAAACAAAGCACACAAGGTTTATCCCTACCTTTTGCGTGATATCGAAGTCACTTACCCGAATCAAGCTTGGGCGATTGACATCACGTATATCCCGATGGTTAAGTGATTCCTGTATTTAGTCGCCATTATCGACTGGTATAGCCGGAAGGTGCTATCTTGGTAGCTATCCAACACGATGGACACGATCTTTTGTATCGAAGCCCTTGAAGACGCGCTTAAACATTATGGACCGCCAGATATCTTCAACTCAGAACAAGGCAGTCAGTTTACCAGCACCGAATTCACACAGAAGCTAATCGACCATGGAGTCAGGATAAGTATGGATGGGAAAGGACGCCGGTCGACAATGTTTTCATCGAGCGATTTTAGAGAAGCCTGAAATATGAGGAAGTTTACTTGAAAGCTTGCACAACACCCCGAGAAGCAGAGCTTGAATTCGGCCACTACATGGTGTTTTATAATGAGGAGCGTGATCAATAGGCACTCAATGAACCCAACCCGATGAAGCCTACTTTGGTAGGCAGAGATACGCTGCATGAGCTGCATCAACCACTTGAGATATTAGCTTATGTGACCAAAAATTGGGGCCCACTTCTTTTCAGATACAGCTTGGTATATCGAACCTAGCAGAAGGTCTTTTTGTAACAAATAAAGAGATGCTGGATTAGCAAAATCGTCAACATCGATTAATATTGTGACGGCGTGAAAAATACACTTGAAAAAATTACTTAAAGGTATTATCAACCATTTATAGGATAATTTAACTATTCAGTAAAATGCTTAAATGAACAGTGTTACCCTTTACAGAAACGCTTAAGACCTTGTCTAAAAGCTGAAAAAGCGTACCAGCCATTGCTGTATCATTTACAATGACTGGTATAGCCAGTCTGCCCCCCAAACGACAATACTTCTGGAACTGGAACAGGGCTCCGACATGATTAATGAACAATCAAATAGATCAATCGCTCTGAGGGTATTAATAAAGTGTAGGCTGACTTTTTTTCAAATATACTCAACTGATAAAACTAATTTACTTCGGAAAGAACCTTTAGCTACAGGAATAGGCGAAATACCTATCACATTTGCTATAATTGATGCGTTATATAATTCGTTACCCGTAACGTTATTAAAATACTTAGATCTATATACTAACGTATTATCTTCTCTCCACTTTAACCTAATAAATACACCATTCAAACTAGTTTTGAGTATACCCGGTTGCGAAGTCAAATCATGTATATTTTTTACGTCCAATCTTATACCTCTACTACGTACGGGTGAAGAACTACAATCAATTAAAATTGGGACATCTACAGGTGATCCTGAACCAGTGGTTACTTCCGATACAGAATAAGTTCCCATATCTATGGTTTGATCTAGTCCTGTACCATTATTTATTGAACACGTCGGACCAACAACTTCACCAGTAACACTCACTACGGAACTGGTAGTCTTGGCTAGAGCAGCTTTTGATAATAAGCAGACTATAACTAAAACAGATATTTTTAAAAATTTCATACCCACCTATCTCACGAATATGTAAGCGTAAAAGCTAATCGAACTTGTAAGGTGCCGAGCTCTGCACGATCCTTTGCTTTTACTTGAATCTGGAGCCCTTTGAAATCTGTAAATGGATCAAGCGGATATATTTTTGAACCAGAGCTATCTTTCAAGATAATATCAACATTTGATAAATTTGTATTTTCCCCTGAATTTGACAGATTTTGATATACTAAGCTAGCACCGTGGGGTAATTTTGATCTTGTTGAATCACCGTCAGTACAAGTTAGGTCTAAATCAAACGGTCGAGTCGTGGAGCCCCGCATTGGAATTTTACCCATATCTATTGATTGATCAGTTAGAGTACAAGTATTATTTCTTACTACGATTTGGATATCCTGATTGCCTACCTGATTCCACCAATCATCGGATATAACCCCTAGGGTTAATTTTTTACGGTACCTACCGGGAGCAAGCGTACTTGGCAATGTAAATCTAACAAACGAAATGTTAGTGCTAACATTATAGTACTTACCTCCAGGCGTATTTAAAGGATCTACAGCATAATTATCACCACAAGTAGCTCCAGTTGTACAAAAATCTTTTCTACCATTTAAAATATTAATAGAAACTGATGACCAAGGGGTAGTAGTATATGCTGAAGCATCAGCATTAAACATTTCAGCTATAATCCCGTTTGGATCAGTGACTTTGCTTGGCAAAGGACAGGGCGCAGACCAGAATGCCGTGTTTCTAAAGTTTCCGAAACCTAGACACACTCCGGAATGATTGCTGTACACATTCGTTTTATTGTATTGTTGATCAAAAAAAGCGTTAAAGGTATCTCCTGGCGAGGCTTCGATTATAACATTAGCCGAACTTAAACCAGACCAAAAAGCAAAAAAAATAAGAAGAAATTTTAAACAAAATGAGTTAATAAATACTATATTCATTAAAAGCACCAAAATCATCTATGGATTCAAAAGTTAACTTTGAAGAAGGTTGTAAAGTAACACCTTCTAGCTTAACCTTACTAAATGGCTTAAAAATACTAAGACTTTCACTTACTTCTTGGGTGGATTCAATATCAACATCGTTCAATTTTAGTGAGGATATTGAGAAGTAATAAGGTGTAGTATTTTCTAAAAAAGTGACACCATTTTCGTCTATTAAACGCATTTTCAATTCTGCATCTTTTCGACCATTACGTAATACATCCGGACGATAAATAAGTTTTACTTTTGTATGTATTGCAATAACCATTGAGTTATTAGGATTCTTATTTGCAGATGGTATTTCCTGAATATTTAACCAATATATAGATTCTCTATTTTTAGGTTGGTCATTACTAACTCGTGCTATACGTACTACCTGACTATCTCCACCATTAATTTTTGAAAATGATGGCATCGGTATAAATGAAACATCTGACTTAGGTGAGCTAATATTTTCCACCCAAACTTGACTACCATACATAAATTTTGATTGGTTGGTAATATCTATTGAAATATTTTCTTTCTCTTCATCATAAATAAATCTCGTACCATCTAAAATGAAAGCAGCTAATGTTGGTTGGGATAATATGCTTAGTAAAATAAATGCTAAATAATTAATTTTAATTTTCATTAGTAGTCTCTTGTTAATTTTATTAAATACAGGTGACATGTTCTAACTTCATGGTTCCTGGCTTTATTTCTGATATATCTAAAACACAGCTCCCAAATTTATTGTTAACTTTTAAATATTCAGAATCAGAAGCTAGAGAAGCCACCAAAACACCATTGTCCGATATAAATCCAACACTAACCCCTGTATCACTTTCAACTTTAGTTCCAAAGCGCAATGTATCCCCATTTTTATCAAATATCCTTAATAAATATCGGTCAACAGGCATGTAACTAAATTTCCTAGCAACAATAGATTTTCCTGTTGGTGTAAAAATATGTTTACTCTCTTTCAACTGAATGTTGTTTGGAATATTTTTTGTGTCAATTTTAAGATTGTTAACCTGATACGGAGTTAATGGTACTATAGCATTACCCCAAGAATTTGTTGGATTGGACCCATTAAATGTAACATTATCAATACCTTTTATCTGAGCAATAGCTAGTGTATCGCTTTGTTGACTAGAGTAGGCAACCCCCAAATCTCTTGAACCAGCAATAACACCAGAAGCACTTGCCGACAAAGATGTCGAATTAGGACTATCAGATATTGACCAACCTGTTTGTAAGTTGTCGAACCGAATGCCTGTATACAAACTTGATGAAGTACCATGCTTATTAGTACTAACATTTACGTTGTGTGATATATTATCTTCACTTGCAAGTGTTAATCCGGCGTTAAATGAACTACCGCTAGAGGAATCATGTGTAACTCCACTGTTTAAAAATCCACTTTTATCGCTAAAGATGTCTAGTGGGACACTAACATTTATACCGGCGGAATATTGACTGCCCAAATTATAAACTTCAGAATAAGAACCGTTGAGACCTGCTGATATCCCTCCGGAAAAGCTCTTAGAAAATGAAGCATTTATGCCTGCATCTCGCCTACTTATACCTCTGTACTCTTGTGCCCAAGCGGATAAATTCAAATGAGCAAAACCAATATTTTGCTCTATTATCGCTTCATATCGATTACTTTTTTCAGTGTATAAGAACGATGTTGAAGGGTTGAATGTTGCAAAATCCTCATACCCTTCACCTGTGTATTGATAGCTTAATAGTTGTACATTCGTATCTTGCCCAAAATATTTGGCATATTTTAAAGAAAAGCTAACACCAGTTTGATGAGTCAAACCTCTAGGGTTTAATAACGGGCTATCATAACTGCTTTTTGATAAGTTAAAACCACTCGATATTACACCTAGCATCCCCAGGGGAACAGTAAACGAAGATCCAATACTCTTATAATTGCTATGTATAACAGAAGAAAGACTGGCGGTACCTAAATCGAAGCCATAATCCATAGATGCCATACCAAAAGTACCATAGATGTTACTCGACTCTTCTCGAACACCAGTTGCAAAACTATAGTTAATTTCACTCGAACGCAATAAATTTGGTAAAATATTTACCGGATAAACCCGCCTTGTTACACTTCCATTATCTTCTTCAATATTAAGAATTAACTCGCCATTTGATACCGTTGATATATTATCCAAACGAAATGGCCCAGCTGGGAGGTTTCGTGAATATAAAGTATACTTGCCTTGAACTACGGTTACCTTAGCATTGGTATTTAGAGTACCTTCAATTATAGGAGCATATCCTGAACTAAATGAGCTTTTCATCAACTGGTTCGAGTTAAGAGCGATTCCATAAAAAGAAAAATTGTCAATCAGAGAGCTCCTAGTAAAGGACTTACCTATACTGAAGTCACCCCTAATTGGTTGTATGGCTGTAGATAAAGTTAGATCAGGAGATTTAATTCCTCTTGATTGATTACCGCTAGCCTTACCTGAAAGAACCCAACGGTCAACATTGGCGTTAAAATCTAAGACACCATGAATGTCATCGTAATCTTTTTGGCCATGTTTAGAAAAACTCTTATTCCCGTTTAAATAATAATTTAACCGAAATCCATCATCGCCAAAATCCCAATTATCTTCTATATCTTCTTCTTCTAAGGTAAGAACTTGAGGTAATTGTAAGATTAATCTCTGGGTTGTATAGTCAAATTTTGAAAACCCACCGTCAATTTTACTTAAAACATAGCAATCATTTTTTGAATCTAGTAACACGTCTATTTCATGATATTTTATAGGTGCATTCGTTGATTTCAACCAAGGTTTTTTAAGGCAAAGCTCCTCCCTTTCAAAATTACTTATTTTAAATCTGTATAAACCTAAGTTTTTACCATTAAAAAACACGTCAGCAAAATATTCACCTGAAACATTTCCTTCAGGGTTTTTAAAAACCTCAGGTATATTACCACCGTCTGTATTTAAAAAAGAATAATCTAGATCATCCTGAGAATGGACAACATTTGATGATAATAACAGTACAGGTAAAAATAACTTAGACCAAGTGCGAATTTCTGGGGTTTTGAATATAAACATCTTTACCATTAATAAAATCACGAAATTACATGGTGTGATAGAATAATACTTATGATGTTTATCCTATAATTGAATGGGATAAACATCATAGAATTAAAGCTTTAATTAGTTTTTAAAAAAACCATTTTTTAATTTACTTAAAAATTACTTGTAGGCAACTGCAAATCTAGCTGAAGAAATCACAGTACCAGCTTCGATAGTAGTACCAGTACCATCTACTGCTATTTTAGCTTTGAAAGGTAACTTGCCTGCTACTGCAATACTGTCATCATAGCTAACAGTCTGCTTAAGCGCACTAAAGTTATTACCAGCATTGTCCATAAGACCTACTACGACACCTTTAGCCGTACCAGCGTTTTTTAGGCCATTTGTAGCCCAAGTACCTGTACTCGGCAGCCATGAAATATCTACTGACTTTCCGCTTGCAAGTTCACAATTTGTACCATCTGTTTTTTTCCCCACTAGATGGAAATCAACAGTCAATGCACTTGCAGCAACATTAGCTACGGTATATGTGCCTAGGTCAACTGTATTACCCTCAAGTCCATTTTGAGATGTAACGATGTCACATGTAGTATCAGTAACAGCACCAATAAAGTGTGTCGTACCTGTATTTGCCAGAGCTGAACCAGCCAAAGAAAAAAGTGCTAAAGCAATTGAGGTTTTAGTAATCATTTAATGTTCCATATGTTGAAATAATGTTTAATACAATTCACAGATTTATGAATCGAAAATAAATTATCGCCTTTCTGGCATATCAGATTGATAATTTCGCTTATATTTTCAATATTATTTATCAACGCGCACTGACCATAAGGGACGCAATGCACATAAAAATAATTAAGCTAAGAAGCTACAGACTGTGCGGCTCCCCCTCATAAAACACATTATAAAACAAGCACCTAGAAGTGATACAATTGGTCATAACTCCAACGTGGTGATTAATGATAAAACTCCCGTTCTATAAAGGTTCCGATGACCTTATCGTTCATTACTTCTGATCTGGAGAAACCGATAGTTTTTCAACGAGTCGCTTGAAACGAATTCTTAAGGTGAGCTTGGTTCGTTCTCTCCTTTGCTTATACAGCATACCTATGATTTGTTTTTCTCTCGACAAGTTCTCTGAATAAACACGGAAGTCTTCTTTACAATAAAAAGGAATGGAAATTTTTGAACCGTCCCAAAATTTTTAGGTTCATCGCGGCTTTCCGGGGAAAGCCGCTTTTATTTTCAAGAAGAAGTAGTCTGTATCTCGATACCCATATCCCATTCGCTTGATTAGCTTTATCTTGTTGTTTATCCCTTCCAATTAGGAAGAAGAGGCAGTAGTTGTTCTATATAGCTTTTAGGCGCTTCGTTATACGAGCATAAGGCTCCAACCAAGATAAAGCCTTTGTTTTTATGCCGCATTCACGGCACTTAATCCTTCGAGTTTGCACGGAAAGTTCAACAGGAACACCGAGCAACATGGCTTCTTTTACATGACGCCATTGATACTCATGGATAGCCTGGGCCTCGAGACCACATGAGCATTTCGCCTCAGAGTTAGGGTAATAAGTGAGGCTGTCTGGTGAGACTCTACTATTTTAAAGCCTTCCCAGAATGAAGATAGGAAAGTATGATTCGGCATGAAAACGGTAGTTTGTGTATAATTTTTGTTTGGCGACTAAACCATATCACTTACTACCGTTTTTGTTTTTAGTTCCCGTTAATCCGCGATGAACCAATTTTCAGACACTGAGTTAAGTGAGTACAGTCACAAACGAAGTGAACAATGACAACGAACAAAAAAAGAGAATTAAACATCCCCTTGAATTTAAGACAGAAGCTATGAAGCTATCAGACAGAGTGGGTGTTGCAGCGACAACGAGACAGTTCGGATGTCATGAATCTCAGATTTACGGTTAGCGTAAGACAATTAATAAAGAGACCAGTACCAATCAACGTGAAAGATAGCTCGCAGCTGAAGTCGCCAAGGTCAAAAGGCAATTGGCTGAGCTAACTAAAGAGTTAGATAACGGAAAAGGCCGCCACCTCCTTCGCATATGGAATCCACGGATTTTTTACAAGGTAGATACCCCCGTGCATGCACGAGGTACTTACTATGTACCAACAACCACTTCTGAGATGCCGAGCCATAGTCAGCATCAACCCAACAACCCGTGTAACCATTGCCGATACAGCTCAGCTGCTCTGGTTCACGGTTCAAAGTTCAATAAGGGTTCTTTGGCTGACTTAATAGTCATTGGCACACGCGTAATAAACTTCTGTTGTTGCTCATCCAGTTAACGAATACTTTCTTCGGTATATAGAGCGGCATAATCGATGAAGTTGCGACTGTTTTGAGCTGCTTTTAGGCAATGAATATGTCGCTTGGTGACCTCTGAAAATGCCTAAGCATCATTGATGTCGCCACTGAGGGCTTGCATGTAAACAGGCAGGCTTGCTTGATTTTCACAGATCAGTTCAAGGACCATTTGGTTTAGCTCTAGACGGTGATCTCGGCTGAAGCCTTTTAACAGTTTGATGGCATTAAGATCTTCGTTTTGGGCTTATTCACCATCGACATGAAAGATAGTGACATCAAGGTGGTCAGAGTCTGTTTTAAGTCTAAGATTATCAACGACATGCTCTGTAATCGCTTGGTAAAGCGCTGAGACATCTGCTTCATATAAAGCACTGAGGGTGCCCCTCAGGGCAAAGCCTAACTGTATGATAACCACCTACCGAAGTAGGTGGTTTAGTGGCTGGAAATTCAAGAGGGAAGGACAAGTAAGTCTAAAAAACAAATTCTTGCGTTATTACCCCTGATGAAAATTTATACTTAACGCCAGCCTTTAATATAACTTCATATGTTAAAGAATTGTCTTCAGATAGTTTTTCATATGATGAGTGCTCAAGCCTTACCATGTTTTTCGGTTAGTAATTCCAGTCACCCTCAACACTACTAAGGCTTTGTTTCCTAAATCAGGGAACTAATGCTTAAAGCTACGATCAGATCATCTAAGTTCACTCACATACTTAGAGCAATGCCAAAGCCTCGCTACAGAACAACTAACTGGAAACAATATAACCAAGCCCTAATCAATCGTGGTTCACTGACATTCTGGATTGATGAAGAAGCGATTCAAAAGTGGAAGCAACTCAAGCAAGGTAAACGAGGTCGACCTCGATTGTTTAGTGACTTAGCCATTACGACCGCCCTCATGGTTAAACGAGTATTCGCGATGCCGTTGAGAGCGTTACAAGGATTCATCGATTCTGTTTTCAAACTCGCTCAACTCCCGTTGTCATGTCCTCATTATTCATGCATCAGTAAACGAGCCAAAACGGTTAATGTGTCATTCAAGACAAAGACCCGAGGCGCAATACAGCATTTAGCCATTGATGCAACAGGGCTAAAGGTCTACGGTGAAGGTGAATGGAAAGTAAAAAAACATGGTACTGACGGGAAGCGTCAAGTTTGGCGTAAGCTCCATTTAGCCGTAGACACTGGCACTCATGAAATCATTGCGACTGAGTTAAGTTTATCGAATGTCACTGACGGTGAAGCTCTTCCTAATTTACTGAATCAAACTCGTCGTAGAATCAATGAGATATCTGGTGATGGAGCTTACGATACAAGACAATGCTACGAAGCCATACGTATTAAACAAGCTGTTCCACTTATTCCACCGAGAGAAGGTGCTACTTTTTTGGGTGCGAGGTCCCCCCCGTAATCTGGCGGTAGCTTACCAGAAATTATACGGCTCAAATAAACATTGGAAAAAGAAGTACGGTTACCATAAACGGTCACTTTCAGAGACGGCTATGTTCCGTGTAAAGACACTGTTTGGTGGGCGATTAAGTTTAAGAAACTATAATGCTCAGGTTGGTGAAACCTACGCCATGATTAAAGCGTTGAATAAGCTCACAGGGTTAGGTATGCCTAAAACGATAGAAATAGCCTAATAATTACCCATACTGGCCGTTTCTATCTGAGATCCAATTAGGAAACAAAGCCGCTTACACGTCATCAAACAAGCTTGCTCGGGTACAGTTAAAGACCGAGCAAAAAAAAGTAATGAAATAACGGCAATCCCTGAACTGATAAAGTTGCTCGATATCAAGGGGGCTCTGGTGACCATTAATGCAATGGCCTACCAAGCAAAGGTTACTAAAATCATTGTCGAGCAAGGTGACGATTACTTACTTGCGGTAAGGAGTAACCAAGGAAAACTCCGACAAGCGATAGAAAAAGCACTCTCCTCTCAGCGAGTAAACATAGCAGATGCTCCTTGTCTTGAACAAGGGCATGGACATATAGAGTCTCGTCAAGGCTATGTTTTTTTTACACGACAAACCTGAAGGTAACTTCTCTCGTTGGAAAGACTTGAAGAGTATTATAATGGTAGAAAGCTTCCGCCTTGAAAAAGGAAAAGCACTAGACCTAGAGTATCGCTATTACATCAGTTTTAAAGTACTAAGCGCAGAGCAAGCAGCGATGGCAGTTAGAGAGCATTGGTGGATAGAGTCCATGCACTGAGTGCTTGATGTCAGTATGAGTGAAGATGTGTTCCAGATATACAAAGATCATGGTCCAAAAAATTGTCTTGCTTACATCATATGAGCTTGAACATGATCCGAGAAAAGTCAACCAAGCTAAGCATTATTGGGAAGCAAAAGCGATGCATGATGAATACAGCCAGACTAGATACAGTATTAAGTGCTGGCTTTAGTCAGGTGGTGAAAAAACTAGGCATTCATACGGTAGCCCTGTATCTTCGACGTATCGAATAAATAATAATTTTCGAGCTCTCCAGCAAACATCTTCAAGTTAATTAGGTATAAATAACTTTCCACACACACATAAAGCACTAACTACCAAAGAAAGAAAGTAAAAACAATCAACCTAGCAAGCATCTTCAACATCTAATAGTTCAACCAGCTCAGGCTTGTGAAATAAGAACCCTTGAAAGAAATCTACTCCCATCTCCTTTAAAATTCCAATGTGAGAAGGTTCTTCTATCCCTTCAATAACCACTTTCACACCTATATTGTGGAAATAATCAATCAACCCTACCAAGTAACTCTGATTATTCTCCATATTTCCTAGGTAAAGATGACGACTTATTTTCACTATATGTGGTCTACACGACTCAACTCTCTCCAATGTCGAACCCTCATCACCAAAGTCATCGATCGCAATATTAAATTCACCATCAGACATAAATTCAACGCCCTGGGCTAACTTCTTATCATCTAAAGCATGAGCCTCCGTAACTTCAGCTATAACATCATCAGGAGAAAATCCATAAGCAGAAAGTAACCCTTTAAAAAGGTAAATGGTATATTTATCTTTGATGAGTCTATCGAAAAAGTCAGGAGGAAGATTAAGAAATAACTTCATATGAGGGGAGTAAAACTTACTCAATCGAAACGTCATCAGGTGACATCGATTGATCTCAAAAAGAATCCCTCGGAATTTTTCCAACTTATCCACCGCATTAAAGAAAATATCGGGACGAATAGCCTGCCCTGTATCTCTGCACTGAATACGTGATAACGCTTCATAACCAAACACTTCACCGTCGGAAGCAATAATGGCTTGAAAAGCACTGCGTATAATATAACTATCAAATTCAACTATGTAGGATAAGTCTTGAGTACTAAATTTAACCAAACCAAAAAAACCTGGTGAAAACATGCTCCATTGTCGCCTTAATGAGCAATAAAACTTGAAAATAAGAGGGAGAATTTCAACATGACAACCTAACCCTAATTATGTTTAGGTTATCCATCACTCGCATAGACTTATAGAAATTCATACGCATTCAATTATCCACCATTCACTACTAGGGTAAATCATATTTAAATCGGATCTCTTAGCAGAGTTATTTATTAGTTTAGTTACGTTCGACGAAAAACAGCATCATTTTCAAAGTTCCCATATCAACCAAGGGTTTCCACCTTAGCCCAGATTCCAATTCCCGATACCCAACTTCGGAAACTCTCAACTCATCGCGCTATAACTCATTCGTCCCACATAACCGCGACACCAAGCCAAGACGAATTCAGTTCACCACCAACTCCATGCCAAGATGGTTATTTTTTAGACAAAATAGGACGCCACGCTATAAGTAATTACTGTGTAGGTTTCGTGTCCGGTTAAGGAACCACCATTCGCTAACCTAACTTCTCGCCCAAATTCATACGTGATTCATGCTGTAATGGGTTCTAGCCTTGGTATTACCGAGTCTAATATGAATATCAACCCATGAACTTAGGGCTGGTTTCGAGAGTTTCAGTGGTGGTGATTGGAATTGATGGGGTTGAGAGGGATGATGGGGTTATGAGCATCTATCACTAATTGGAACTATCTAGTTATGTTTCTCGTACAGCTTAGCCTCAAAAGCATTAGCCTTAACCTCAATCTCGTTACGTTCTTGGTGCAGGAGAGCTAATTTAGCTTGGTCTGATTCTATTTTTATCTCAGCATTGAGTTTGTCTAGGTATTGGGCTAAGGATTAGATATTCTTCATCGGAATCATTTCTATATGACTTTGGTTGCTGAATGTAAGATAAAAAAATAGCACTACTCATGAACGAAGTAGTGCCTATGCAATAAATCGATAGGTATCTTTTACGCAAGAAAGGATTTAGATGTAAATAGGAGCATTTACATATTCTATTGAAACATGGTACGACTTGATAATTTGAATTTTTATTGTTTATTTTCAACAGCTTGTATTTTTAATTTATCCCAGAAATGAAAAAGCCACCTCCGAAGAGATGGCTATTCAAGTATATCGAAACAGCAAGTATTCAAATCCATTTGAAATGAACTATTCTCACAAAGCAGTCACGCACAGTAAGATAAACAACATGTTTCGTTGATTAATTTACATCACCCCAGTTAAGGCACAACGTTTGACTTATAGAAATTAAATACCAATTCAAAAAATCACATACCATTGGTCAATATCTTATCAATTAAGTGAAGCATAACCGGAAAACGGCCAAAATCCCTATTAGTAACTCTTATTTAGGGTTTGTGTCCGGTTCGCGGATGTGGGGATATTCACGATAGATTTACCCCCGGATGATGGTATAAAAAGCTTTAGTTAGTTAAAATTAATATATCTTTTCCATACCTATGCGTAGCTGTTATGAAAAAATATAAAGAAAATTCTACATCTGACGATACCAATCAAACTAGGTTAAAAGAATTAACTCGCTGGAGTAAGCATGCGAGGTCTAGAGAGCGCACCAATTACAATACAAGTAATGTCATCAACCATCAGCCCAAAATATCAAAAGAGCGCCTCAACCAAGCTCTCTTAGACTATACATCAGGCAATTTTCAATCTAAAGAAGAGGTAGCGATAAAGCACAAAATATCAACACAAACCTTAATTAAATATGCAAGACTGCGGGACGTTGTCAACGTATCCTTTATTTAAAAAGTAGCTGAGAGCGTTGAGGGGGACTATCTACACAAGATGCTTGTGACTTACCTTGAGAAGTATTTGAAAACGTTACAGTACAAAAAGTGAAAGGTAATGACATAGAAGTGTAACGAGCACTTGCTCGCTCTCGCTTCAAAATATGCAATTAAGTGATCTTTTATTGTACAAATTAGAGCGACTCTTTCTGTTAAACTGATTTTTTACCGAAAATAAACGCTCGCTATGAATCAAAACCTTCAACACTACTACATGCTTGAGAAGCTAGTAACGAACTCCTTAACCGCTTTGTACCTCGAAATTTCAACCCAGAAAGGTTATTGGACGGTCAAGAAAAGAAACGATTACTTAATCAAGTTCTTAAAATCTCGAAGCAAAATGCCCAAATTTACGGTATGTAAAAAAGACATCAAGGCAATGCTAGTGGTAGGCAGGAACGCTAAGGGGAATCTCGAAAAGAAGCTATGGGAACTGAATCAGATCAGCCTTAACTACAAAGCAAACCTAACTCAAGCTGACGAGCTCTACATACTGCTGACAGATTTGTTCGAACAATACCAGTTTCCATCCTTGCTTGAACAAGGCAGTAACCAAAGAGAAACCGATGTAATCTATATGAAAGAAAAAAGATTAAAGCAAGGGTTTGATGAAAACAATAAGCAAATTAAACCTTTAACGATAACCGTTAAAACAGCTAGATTAAAAGAGCTTATTGACGCTGTACAAGCTAAAGGAACATATCGTGTTGAGGTCGAAAGCGAGGATGAACAAGGTACAGTTCAATTACTAATACATAGAAGTAATCATTATTCACAAGACTAAATAATTTAAACATAATGAATCATATTTCATGTAGCCAGTTGAATCGAGGATAAACTATTTAAGGTTACCTGAAGAGGTTATTTATAAAATTCAATTCATCTTCTGACACCAATGCTTCCCCGGAACTTTTCTCATTTAACTTCAGCTCAATTTCGCGCTTTAGCACCACAAGCTCTTTATTCGACAAATTATCAAGGGCTTTCTTAACTGAATCAATCAACATTATTACACAGTATCCTTTGGTCTCTTCTTATATAAATTGAGCTAACAACGACCACCGCCTTACAGCACAGCGTTTACCTGTGAAGGGGTGTAATTATACTCTTAATATTTTCACAGCCACGTAAGGAAAAGGTTGAAAATAAAACCTTAAATTTCAAAACAAGTTGCATGAGCATAGGAGTGTAACGAGGTAAATGCGATTCGTAGTTATGGGGTAGGGTCTATAACTACTGTTGTTGGTGGGTTAAGAGCTAAATCTTAGAAACAGTCTTTAGCAATGTATATTGCTGTCGTTATTACAACAGTATCACTAGTCTAATCAAAACGGCTAAAGCATTGAAATATAACCAAAGAATGACAGCAATCGTTCCACTCACTGCTACCACCAGTTCTGAAATAGAAAGCCAGACCCCTTACGGAATCTGGCTCTGTAAGTGTTGCGCGATACTACGCTACTAGTTTTCCAGTATGTTCTCGGTTGTACTCTTCTAGCATGGAAACTGCTTCTTCAGCCTCGATAGGATGGAAAATCAATGTCATATTGACCATTGGGTACTTACGCACTAACCATGATATGAGTGGCAACATACGTGGCGTTACAGGCAGTTTAGATTCCAGTAGCTTACGTCCCTTCGAATTAGCCAAATCTTGTTTAGTGACACCTTCAATACCGTCAGCTTCAAACATAGCGACCATCTTATCGTAATGACCTCGTGGAGCGCGTTTTGGTGCTTCTGGTAGTCCCCATTTGCCCTGAGTGATAGCTCGTAACATCTGTACCTTGAATATCAACAATCACAGGTGTAACGACACTTCGGATAAGTTGAGCAGCCATAGAAGCTCTTACCTGAATTAACGCCCCTTTTAGCAACACGCATCACAAGCTTAGATTGGCAACTAGGACAAACTCTATGTTGAACAGCTGACACGGCCTCAGACTCAGGTATTACTGGTTTATCCAGAAAACTACGTCCAACTTCGACCATGTGGACCAGTTCACTACCGTTAACCAACCACAAGCGCTTATCGACAGCGAAGGCAATCGCTTCTGAAGTAAAGTCGCCTGATGTAACAATAATCATCTTACTGGCATTGTTAGCGACCATACTCTTAGAACTTGTACGCCTACTTTACGTGCCTTCCAGTGCTTACATTGTACAAGACTTAACTCCCCTTCTTTCGTCAGCCAAATATCAACACCACCATCGGGCTTCTGAGAGAAAGATTGTTTGACCTTATATCCTTGAAATTTAAAGTACTCACCAATGTAACTTTCAAACTCAATCCAACTTAAGTCATTCAACGGTGAAGTGTTCTTGCGAACTTTAATTTGAGAACTTGTCGTTAGATAACTTTGCTTTCTTTTGTACTGTTTAAAGAAAGCTATCGGCGCAGGGAGTAAAAATAGAAAGGTAAAATAGGGGGCCATCAAAGGAAGGTTGGGAGCCATAGCGTTAAAGATAAAATTATCACTGCTAGCTGCTAAGCTAGGTAATAGATATGAGAGCCCTAGGTATATAACACCAGCGAGCAACACACTAAGCCACCATGGAGCATCCATTAAGCGCCATATAATTCCATCTTTACGTCGTGCCATTTAACTCTCTACCAATAAGCATTTGAGTGCATTAAAACACAAATGATAGATAGTGAGAATAATAAATAGCTCCCGGCGCCCTGCACCAAATTAGTGCCACCTAACCCCCGAATTGGATTAGGCTGTTCATAACACGTTTACAAGGGCTCAAAGACGGATCAAGACATCTTATCCTGCTAGATGTGTTAGCAAAATCATCGCTAAAATGGACACCAAACCTAACAGATAATCTAATTAGGCTTCGTGTCCACTTACATGCAAACTCGCGTCTACTCTTTCGCTCTATCTTCAACGAACGCTTCATCCCACAAGCCGCCCCGTAACTCAACATCCTCTACATGACCAAACTTGTCAGCAAACAAAACCGTGGCATGTAACTCATGCTCTTGTCTTTTAGCTGAGATTTGTTGATCTGTTAGGTCTTTATATTGCTTTAAGCTCTTTTGTTCACGTGTCCACTTGTTATTCAGAGCCGTCGCCTTTTCCTCAATCCAGTTTTTTTTGCGCATTGCATCTTGTTCAATTGGCAATGCTTCCGTCACGACTTGATACCCCGCACCTATTAGATCTTTCTTCATGTGGTCTATATAGGTAAAAAGCTCCCCTAATGAAAGCCCCTTGGCTTCACACAAGGTATGAAGCTGCGCGATGTTAAATGCCGAACTACCACTTTCCAGACGAGAATAAAACGCACCTTTAACGCCAAGTAAATCGGCATATTCTGCTTGTTTGGTTTTAGTTTTAACTCTTTTCGTTAAACCCATACCCAACACAAAATCGCAGCCATACATTCTTAGATCTTTTACCGCTTCTGATATCAGCGTAAAGATACTTACTTTTCCTACGACCTTTGACTTCATACTTGCCTCTCTAACTCAGAATTGAAATTTTAACGCTGCGGGAATTTTTTTCAATTATTTATTGACATAACTGAGCTACAAGTCGTAATCTTTACCTGAAAAGCTTACCCTATAGTTATAATTTCAAGTAGAGAATAATATGAATGACATTCTAAAAACTATGGTTACGGATGAAGACAACTCTAACCAAGAGTACCTCTTGCACGGCAAACGCATAGCCTATGTTGCGGCTTGCTTAGCTTACAACCGTAAAGAATTACCACTGCATTGGGTTCGTTTGTTTACGGAAAATGAGGATCTCTCTTACGGTGATGGAGGGGGAACACCTATTGCCGTCATGACGGTACAACGCGTAGCAGAATATGAAAACAAAGGCGATGAACACATTGAATTCTATTTCAATGAAAAATTACATTTAGCCTCTAACACCATTAGCCGTGAAGGCGACGTGTTAACCATTGATACCGTTCATCAATTAGGTCACGCAAGAAAGATATTTACCTGCACACATGACTTAAGCACCACTCAAAGCATACCTAATTCAATTTATGAGGCAGTGGGCTACGCAAGTAAAGATCTGCCTTTTTACCACCCGCATGCCATCGAATTCTTTTGTGCCTCCACTTTTTCATTGGCCAGCGAATGCTTCGACTATGTTGATTTTGCTGATGGTCAGTCATTTTACTTTGATGCTGAACGTGCATTAACCAATGATTTCTCCCAATCAGATTCGTGGGAGCACCTGATTGATGCGCTAGAACCGATTGATACGCCTTAACGCCTTAACCACTCAAACAGAAAAAACTTCCTTTAAAAACTAGATAGAGAATAAGAAACATGACAACTGAACAAAAAACAATAAGCAATCATGGGCGCAACCAGAAAGGCACACATGAAGATATCTTTGGGCCTGATGCTGCTAACCTGCCCACATACGCTCAACCAGATTTCCTCTTTAACACCCGTTTGAACGAGGATGGATGTACGATCTCTTTCGTGATGAATACTTTTGAAAAAGTGTTCTTCCATTACCTAGACACACCTGAATTTAAAGGTTTTGCGCAATGCAATGGCTGCAAGGATTGCTCGCTATGCGAGGCAGGCATTAAGCTAGACCATCGCATTTTGACACCGGTGTATAACTTCTTCGAAGGACGCATGGAAGTTCTGGCTATTCCACCAGCAATGAAGCCAACATCTCTAGCTCCGCAGCTAAAGCCGTTATTTAGCAAGAGTGGCCTGATGATTAGCATCACGAAAAATGGCTACCAGTACGAAGTGACTTCAGCTGATATCATGGAAGGTATGGGCATCGACGGCGATAAGGTATTGGCATTTAAAAATGCCTACGACAATAACGAGTTTTCGCTAGCAGACATCTACGAAATAAAAAGCAACGAAGAGCTTGAAGACATTTCGCAAATTAAGACACGCCTATTCCTGAAGCGTGGCCGCGCAGCCTAATGACTGGTGACAACCAACTGATTGACGAGGCTGAGGGCCTCGTTAACTTCAGACTTAAAGAAAGCGCTGAGGTTATTCTTCAGCACTGCCTAGAGCACCAGAACGTTGTCGTTAACTGGCAAGTTGGTGTCGGTAAGTCCTATAACATGGATCAAGTGCTCGAAGCAGCCATTCGACAAGGCCAATACGATCTTGTGATTGTCATGGCTCCTACCCGTAAGATCATCGATGAGCGTAAGATCATCGATGAGCGTAAGTTCATCGTAAACCCTCCTAATGACATTGAAGTTATCAATATCCGCCCACGTCCAGTCAACCTGTGCGGCGAAGAACGCAACAAAGTATGGCAATCTTATGAAGCAAGGAATTTAAGTCACCTTGGTAAACGTCACTGCTGTGATTTGTGTCCTAAGCGCTCAGAGTGCTTCTGGCCTAGCCAATATGGGAAAGACCTGCAAGGTAAGCAGGTAGTGTTTGCAACCCAAACGCACCTTGAGCGAAACCCGTACTTCATTACTCATGTAAAACAGCAATCTAACGCTAGGAAAGTGCTGGTCATATTTGATGAAGCCAATGTCAGCCTAGCTAATTATAGCCGTACTCTTACCGTAAGCTCTATTCGCCAACTCATGGAAGCAACGAGTAAATCAGATGTATCAAGCAAGCATAAATCAGTTATTAGTCACTATTTAAGCTGTCTACTAGATGCACCTAGTGAAGATTTACAAGATAAAAACGCTTGGCACTTCCCTCGCCTAAGCACTAATGACATGACGCAGATCTTAACCATTGGCGACGAGATCTTTGGTGATTCATTCCACAACATCATTTACGACTTACAAGCTTTTGGCGATTCCAGTGCTGAATCTCGCGAGAAATTACCGAACGGTGATATCCGCTTTCCCGCATCTCCTTTGACCTCTACAAGTGATGTACTGCTCTACAGTGGTACCAGCCACCTATCCATTTTAAAGATGCGGTTAGGTATTGATTTCTACTCACCTTACGACAATTACGAGTTTAAAGGTGAAGGGACGACTTGGTTGAATCTTGCTTCCGCTACGGGTGCTAGTTCTAATTTCATTAAGAACGCACCACAAATCTTAGACGCATTCACGCAGCTAACAATACTACGCATACGTGAAGGTAAACGAATTCTACTTGTCTCGAAAAAATCTCATGTTGGCTACTGCGTGAAAGCAATGAACCAGATGTTAGTAGAACAAGGTGTAAACGATATCCGTGTAGTTCACGGTGAGCATTACGTGGAGAATCCCGATATAACATTGGTTCCTGTCATCCACTATGGCGTGATTGGTATTAACCAGTTTGAAGAGTTTGATTGTTGCTATTGCCTTAACAGCTACTACGTGAAGCAAGGAACGCTCAGTGATTCAATACAAGACCTTCGGGCTGATAGTGAGCGAATTGATGTAGCAATTACATACTCGAAAAAGCCACGTCGTCGCTATGGCGTCGTGGCTGATGATAAATACCGATTTACAGATGTAGCCGAGGTAGTGAACCCAATGCTACAAACCCTAGAAATGGGTTGTGTCATTCAAGCTGTGGGCCGTGTACGTCCATTCACTAAGACTCGTGAAGTTATTACCTTTCAGAGCAATGACCCTTTAGGTACGACTTACGACAAAGAGTTCTCGAACTTAGCAGAATTGCGCAAGCACTTCGGACTAGCGACCAAGCGTACACGTAGCAGTCATTCTACGGCTGATAATGTTAGAGCTCTCAGCGCCAAAAGCCTCAAACAAGCTGAAATAGCAGAGCAGTTGGGTATCAGTGTGCGCACTGTCCGCCGCCATCAATCCAATATGAAAGCCTGACTCCATTAACTATGGGGGAATAATTCCCCCCTCTTACGAGGATTATACAAGTGGACTTACTTCCAGGAATTGAGCAACACTTTGCACCAGCCAAGGAAAAGAAAACATCTATCTCTGTATTACCTAGAAACCCTAACTTTACCAGTGGGGGGACTACACATATCAATACACAGCAGGGAGTGGTTGACTTCATTGACCTAACGTTACAACTCCCTATCAGCCACATTGGTGTTGATTGCAAATATAGTTATAGTACTACTCATGTAACCTTACCCAATGGTTACGAAAAACATGATATTTCAGCGATTCATCCAACTAAGCTGTGCCTGTCACTTTGCACTAATGATATGGTATCGATAGAGCAGCATACATTCATCATTGATTTAGTATCAGGTATTGACGTCAGTCCACTACAAGCACTGTTTGACTTACCAGCAACCTTTGTTGCTTACGATGCTAACAAACTGGTGCATTGCCTCTGGGCTTTAGAGCTTAATGAACCATTCCGTATCTGGGACATACTGATTGCAGAGAAAGCTCGCTACCTTGGCCTGCATCAGTTCAATAAATGTGAAGAATTTGACAACTTAGTGGCCAAAATCGAGGCTAAAGATAGCTTTGCTGTGGAACGTGAGAATTTCTATGGCTTTAAAGCAACTCATTCCCGTTACTACCTAGAGTTCCCGTTGACTGGGTATACCGGAACGTTGTGCGAAGAAGTCGCTAAATTATACTTGTTACAAGTTCAAGCTGTTGTAATACAAGGTATCCATAACCACCTACTGGAAGTCGAAATGCCTTGGATTGTTACCAATGCAGCAATGGAGCGAAATGGCGTCCTTGTGTCTCGTGAGCAATGCATGAAAGTTCTAAACGGGACAAAGGCTAAACTTGCTCAGTGGAAGTCCGAACTTGAAGTCTATGGCTTAGCAAACCCTAGCAGCACTGATGAGAAGATCGCCTTCTTTAACGCTCTTGGCTTGCTACATCACTTTAAAGAAGGCAACGACTATAGCTTCGACCGTGAAATGCTAAGTGCTAACTACGACTTACATCCCGCCATCAAGTTGTTAGCAAAATACTCGAATATGGTTTCAATTTCTAAGGATGTAATATTAGAGCGAGGAATAATTGGCTCTGACGGTCGCATCCATCCAGTACACAAGCACCTAGATACCGTAACAGGCCGACAAGCAACAATGGCTCCTAACCTCCTAGGGTTACCTGCCGTTCTTCGCCCCATCGTTGTTGCACCTGAAGGCTATGGTATTGGCGAGGTTGATCTTGCTCAGATTGAGGTAGCGATAACGGCTGCTGTGTATAACGATAAAGACTTGATAAAGAAGTATAATGCAGGAGATTTATACACAGCATTAGCTCAAGAGTTCTATTTAGATGAACTACCGATGGAGTTCCAATCCTGTACACCTGACATATTCAAAGAACACCACAGCGATAAGCGTAACGTGATGAAAGAGTGTACTTTAGGACTCATTTATGGAATCACAGCCTACGGCTTATCTAAGAAACTCAAAGTTCACGAGGTTAAAGCCCAGCAGTTAATGGATAAGTTTCTCAATATGTTTCCTACCCTCGGTAAGTCTATGGATTTAGCACCACAATATGGTTTTATTCGTGGCTATGTGAGTACAGCAACGGGTCTACAACGGTTACGTCCCCAAGATACTGAACGTAACCGCAAAGAAAAGAATTGGATGGTCAACATGCCAGTGCAAGGCACTGCTGCAGCCTTGTTTAAAGTCTCGGGCAATCGTCTACATCAATTATATAAGCGCCATAATGCTAAGTTGATTGTCGCATTACATGATGCTTTTGTGTTTGAGGCCCCAGCAGAAGAATTAAAGGGAGTTGCGAGCCTGACGTCTCAGGTAATGATTCAGGTCATTCAGGAGCGCTACCCTCAACTAAACATCCGAACAGACATCAATACGTTACAACCTACATGTTGGAATAAAGATGGCAATGTAAACACCATTGAAGAGTGGCTACACAAGTGAAGACACTAGCTTATTTTTCCCCCAAAGTGCGTTGCGATCGATACCAGTACGGATTGTAGAGAGCATACTTTGAAATACTTGATATAATACCGGCAAAAAGAAAGACCTGACTCTATCACTTCCCAAGGCTAACGGTTCAAGAGTACCTATTCCCTTCTAGAAAATTTAGTAAACGTCACGGGTATATCTCAGGTGACACTCTGCATCATGCTCTAGCAAAGCTGTTTGGCAATCAGGGTTACATCAAAAAAACCAAGCGAGAACTGCCCAAAATAATCGGTAATAAAGAGATTGTTCACTTTATTATTCACGATTTAAGGAGGACTTGACATGTCGTAGCTTATTAGCAGAATTGAGAGTTCCCCTCATATTGCAGAGAAATGCCTAAACTACAAGCTTAGAGGGGTAGAAGCTGTTTATGACTATTTTGACGAGCGGAAAGAAGCGTTACGTAAACTAGCTCAGTTAGTTACGAGCATAACCTAATTTCTTAGTTTTATGCTCGATTTTGATAATACTGAGTCGTATAGTCACAAAGTTGACTATGAATACTTGGGGCAGACATATCAACTTCGGCTTTTATTGATGGCTCAGAACTTTGTGTTGAAGCTGCTATTTCCTGTGGTAAAAATCTTGATTTCCCTATATTTCCAATTTGAGCTTTCAAGAACTCCAATGTGACTACATCTGGGTTTTGTTGATGCAAGTGATGTAGGTAATTAAAAACTTTCTTTTGAAAGCTTGTATGGACCTCATCGGCAGCAGGCCAAGTGTCCCAATCTATAAGTTGAATACCACAAGAGAGAAAAACTTCAACAACAAACGTAGCGCATGTGAAACCAATAGTACTATCATATTGATCATTTAACTTTCCGGTTTCAGGATCTAAACAATAGACCGCATGATCTAAACCATAGCGAATTTGGCTGTCTTTATTCTCTTCGGCGATATGAAGAAGGTGAGCAAGTATCACTTGCTTTCGAAATGAATGGAAATCATCCCCTAAATCTAGCCATATATACTTGTCTGATGGCTGCTCTATCAATTCACCTTTATGTTCACCGACGTGCATGAGCATAACACCATCTTCACCATGAAATAATATGGCTATATGATTCTGTTCGCCAGGATATTGAGCCAAAGCTACACCTACCGCATCAACCTCAGAGAATGGGTTATCTTTTGGAGAATTTATTTGCATGTAAGTCTAAATCAAACCTTTAAGAATCTCATCGGCATCGAGCTCATGAATCGTTAACGATGCTTTTACTTTATCGACAGCTAAAGACCAACTGCTAAGCTTATTCCTTGCAGGGTAAGCAGCACTGATAAACGCAATCATAGCTGTAGGGCTCAATTTATTCACTTCCATCTCAAGAAGAATATCACTAACTGTCGAGTACTGTTTTTCGGAAAATAGTCGCTTAATCCCTGATATCAAAGGCAGTACTTCTTTAGCTGTATGTGCCGAGTTCCCAATATCATAAAAGTCTTTTAACCAAGGTAGCTTCTGTACAACAGAGTCATCTAATAGAACATTTGTCTTATTAAACTCAGCCCAAATCGTACTATCTTCATATTGATTTTGAATAGACGACGCAATATCTGGGGTAGTTTGAAAGCCAGATACCATAAATAGTGAAGCTGTAATTGCAGCAACAGCAACTTTACTCAGCGTATCACTATTCGATTCGTTCAGGTTTGAGGGCTTCGTATAGCTGCTCAGTAAGGCACCATTGGAAAAAGTCTCTAGCCTTGATGTTGGCTGCTGATAAGAATTTGCTTGCAGCGTCATAATCAAAAATCCCTTCGTTATAGTAATCGCTATCAATCATAAAGCACTGCTCTTGAGATTGAGCGTGATTAACAATTGTACAACTTACATTCATTTTTGCGTTTTTATCAATACTATCAAGTGCTATAGAAAAATTAGATTGAGCTCCTAAAATCTTACTCTTAGATAACTCTTGATCTTCAAATACTGATACCAGAGGAGCATTAAGCAGTTCATTCCATGAATGGCTTATATAGTCCTCACCGAGCAAACTTCTTTGAATAACATCTTTGTATCGCAGGCCAACGCGCTTAATAGGAAGCATCATACCAAGTTCAACTAGTGCGCTATGAAGGCAATCTATATAGCCAAAGAAAGCTTCTTTCGACTCATACTTAGTCGTAACAAAAGCAATAGAGTCAGTGTTAATTATGGCTCGAACTGTTTCATCAAGTGATGCAAATTCATACACAGGGTTCTCTATTTGAGTTACCGACTGAGTATCTGCATTCACATCCAAGCTAACATTTTTAGATCTCTTAAATAAAGGAAGTCTATCCTTTATTAAAGTATGTAGCTTAACGAGTCTATCAGCATCCTCGATTCCATCTACTTGAGATACAAAAACAAACTGGCATACGACTTCAACCAAGGGATCATTATGGAACCTTACCCGAGGCTTATCTTCAAAAGGCATTTGGCGATCAACTCTCTCAAATGGGACATGTAAATAGTGTTAGTATCTGAACATAATATACCACTGCGCCTAAAAAGTCCTTAGTAAATGGTTGATCTATGCGCAAAAATGATGTTTGAAACAGCTGCTGTCGTTTTTGATATCTCCTAGCTTTATTTTCAATAGAACTAACTCGATTAAAAATAGTCCTAACATCAACCCCAAGCTCTTTTGCTACTTCTATGTGTGAATTCTTTCTAAGTATCAAATCTAAAACTTCACGTTCCTTATCTGACAAGTTATTCAAAGACAACTGATTTTCAATCAATGCATCTTCAGGAGATTGTCTATTAATAGATTCAACTACTGCTTCCATTTCATCTAAGCTTTCAAACCTTACTCTCTTCCCGTTTGAACTGTTGACTCTGCTATCTCCAATTAACTTACCTACATCATTGTCATCGCTATATTCATGCTTTTACTTATCAGAGCTTTCCATACTTGAGCTAATTCGCTTTTGGCTATTTTAGCTCTGCCAGCAACTCATTTATGTCCAAAAACAATTCAGCATCCATAAAACAAGTAAAAAGCGGACTCGAAACCTTTAAATATATTACTTTAGGCCCAGTGTCCGCTTTTTACTCACATAGCGATACGCTCTTGATACACCATCTGTGGTTTTATCTCGCGCCAACCTTGTGGAACCAACGTTTGATATAAGTCTTGAATTGCTTGCGACCAAAGGAATCGTAACCACCTTTATTGGCTAGACCATTGCGGAAGCAAGACCAAAAATAGTTACGTAGGTAAGCGCTGCCTTTCATCGGCCATACTTTTTCTCGTATTGATAAATACTGTCTTCAAGCACAGTCAAATATGCACTCATATTGCCGTTCTTAAGTTCACTTGTGTTGTGCTCGATAATCTTACTGAAGTTTTCCATGACTTTATCCTACATGATTAATTTAAAGTAATCCCTGTACAGTGAGGTGCTATCGTACAGGGTTATTACTTTGTTAAGAGCCACGGACAAAACTTGAAATACGGTAAAAGGCTTTATCTGCCCGCACAGACAATGCCATTTTGCGATATGGTTTGTTCTTGTCGCTATCGAAAAAAAAAACAGGGAAACATGCGTCCCTGTTTTATTGTGTAACTAGTCCTCTAGTACCTCATCAATCAAAATTCCCGCTGAAAATCCACAAATTGTCCCTATTAACATCCCATACGGCCCACCAAATCGAAGTCCGATCGCGCCGCCAAGCTGGGCAGCTTTGAATCCTAACTCCTTCCTACTTTTAGATAGAGTCTCTGATCCTTTTTGTGGTTCAGAATAGTTGTCTTTATCCACGTACTGACTCCCTTCCTATAGATATGAAAAAGGCGACACCATTACTGATATCGCCTCTATGCTTCGCCTATTAAATAAAGCGTATATTTTTACACATATAACACCGAAACTTTTTCTTCTTTCGATATATAATACTTTCTAGCCAAGTTCTTTTCACTCGGTCTATAAGTTCTGTTTCGCCGCATTTTTTACATTCAATAAGACTCCCCTCCTAATTAAAAATAATCTAATCACATCTGTACAGTTTTGGTTGAATTTCCCAATTGAAAAATCAGAACCTTTCGTTGAAACGCTAGGCTTAAACCAACGTTGAGCTAAATTGACCAATACAACAAACCTTATTGTGCTTTACCTTTCGGGGTATCTGAGGCGCATTTCGCCGTATCCATTACTTTTCCATTCATGGTTCCACAGGCATCGGCATACCACTCAATGCGAGCTCCCGACAGAGTGTAAACTTGTTTCCCTGCTGTTCCATTCCAGGATTTTTCTATCTTCGAGATATCGCCCGGATTACCACTGAACGTACCACCTGCGAATGCCGGAGATGCGAATAGCGAAGTTAGACCTAGCAGGATGATTGATTTTTTCATTGTTGTTTTCCTTAAATACGTAATGACGCCGCTTATAAGAGACGGCGTTAACGTGATTGATGATTAGTTTAAAGAGGGTGAACGACAGGGTGTGTCGCTCAGATATAGAAATATTGAAATGATTGATGAATGCCTTGTAAGGCATACCTTGAGATAACTAATGAAAGCTATAGCAATATCAGTAACCTTATGAAAATCAGCTAGAAATAATCAGGTTCTTTCCGACCATGACACCACCTGACGAGTGACCTATCTACAATGCGTAGAATGAAAGAGCATGACAAACTAGCGAAACGACTTGGCATTATCCTTACCCGTTTGAATACAGGTGAGAAGTTGCATCTAGATGATTTAAGTCGTGAATTTGGGGTAGCAAGAAGGACGTTAAATCGTGACTTCAATGAACGGTTAAATTACCTACCTATACAACGTGACGGAGCTTGTTACTCGTTAGACCCTAAGTTCTTAGGCAGACAGACCAATAATGAGCTATCTCTCCTACTGTTAAACATGGGATTCGATACGTTGTTTTCGGGTAAGCACTATCTAAGTAATGGCGTATTAAACAACAAAACCACACCACCCTTTCTCTTCAAGAACCCACAAATCGAGGACATTAGTGAATGTGCTTCGGTGTTCGAGAAACTTATCGAATCGATACAACGACGAAACGTGATTAGCTTTAGCCATGAAGGAAAAACCTACGATGAGTTCCACAGCTACAAATTAGTAAATGACTCTGGCTACTGGTACATCGCTGGGACACAGAGAAACTGCCTAGAGCCTCTCAGAGTGGCTAAGATTCGTGAGTTAGTGCGTTACGAGGATAAATACTCTCCTGACCCTAGCGTTGAGCAGAAGCTAACTGGTTGTGGATATGAAGATGAACGACTCAATCCCGTTGAAGTCCTTATACAGATGAGCGCTAAAGTCGTGGAAGCTTTCTTAAATGAAGGTAATGCCGATGACTTCAGGGTGTTAAAAGAGTTAAGTTCAGGGCAAGTGCTTGTTAGTCACCAAACCAAGAACATTCCAGAGTTACTACGCCAACTTAAAACGTGGCTACCTCATGTGGAGGTGCTCTCACCTGATTGGATACGTTACTTGTTGAAGCAAGTGCTCCAAGTTTATATGGACTCAACCAAGTAGAAGGCACTGAGCTGATTGAAGTACGTCGCTGGGCTTGTTGATGGTTCGTTGAGATGAAATGCAACCACCAAGACATAATGTTGTTTCTGCTCTCTGTTGTAGTCGCTCCATGTCATAAAGATACCACTATACAGCGCTTTTTAAGCTTTCGATGTTAGATATGGGAACTGGGGTGTTTTACCAAACTTAAAACCGATACCAGTTAAGGGAAGGCTCAAAACGATGCTGTTTTTCAGCGAACGGTGACTAACTAATAAATAACTGCACTTTGAGCAGGTTGAATATATAGGGGTATTACTATGAGAACTGATGCTAGAACTCTGCTTCAAATCACTGAATCCAGTCCATATCTGTTTATCGTCGATATCACCAATGTTGCTGTGGTGGTTATCTTGAGCCAGATAACTTGGTTATTTTAATGAGAATGTTTTAATGGATTGAACTTGTCATTGAGCTTAGATGTGACAAGTTCCTATTCCAATCAATGCTTGTCTCTGGCTATGTGGACTTACTACACGAGGTAGGTATAGCTTGTATATTTTGGGTTAAATGGAGAACAATGCTTAAACTCGAAAATGTTATAATGCAGTAAGCTAAAAGCTCTAGGCCCTCTTCCGAAATATTTTTCACATCACGAATATAATGTTCCCCCATCACACCCTGCCAAAAACTCCCCATCCCCCAAAGTCGAGAGAATACGAGCAAAAGCATCAACCCGATAATTAACACATTCATGTGCGGGGAAGCTAATATTAATGCCAACTGTTCAAGAGTTCGTCGCCCATTCTGAATAGCATACAAGATAGCACAACAGGCGAGCCCCATCGCAGGATAAACCCACGCACCATGGGTTAACTTATCAAACCAAAAATCCATCTCTCGAATAAATAGAACACCAAAAAATGCACAAATTAACACTGATGCATGTTTAATATCACACCTCTCCTTGGCTAAATAAGCAAAAGATAATGACGTTACAAGTAATAAGATTTGCTGTAGCGTTTCAGTAACCGACATTTCACCAACCCCCCCCCCCCCCAAAGCGACAAAATCAAATCTAACCACCAAGTTAACAACAAGACTGATAATTAAGGTACATAAAGTCGTTTTACTTCGTTTAAGGAACACTTTATTTATTGAGTCTTCTATATTAAATTCCGTTTGACTAAGTGAAACTTTATACCTTTTAACGGTATTTTTCATTACCTTTCATTTCCAATGAGAAAACCTTGAATCATACCAACATGAACAAACCAAAAGCTGAAAAGTGCAAGAAAATATTCAACAAGAAACAAATGCAGGTTATTGCGATAAAGCCCCCAAAAGTAAAATAAATATACGCCATAGCTAAACCTAAACATTCGCTCCCATTGCTTCCAGATAGCAATGGGAGCCTTTAATAACAAAACACCAGACAATCTCATCCTTACCCACCTTGAATAGATCTCAACATTTTTCAACTAAGAACACACCCTTGTCGTAAAAGTAAAGTTACACTTGCAACGTGATGGTTACATTTACAATGCGACAGTTACAGTGAGAGGATGTATGTTAAAGAAGTGGACTGACTTACGACTAAATAGTCCCTGTCTAAGCTTGTGTTTGGAGGCTGTAATTTTAGTCGCTGCCATTCTATCTGTTTTGGTTCCTTTCTTAATGGAAAGCATCCATCTCATACTGTTATCAACCTTGTGGTTAGCCGTTTTCTCGTCATTAATTTTCATGTTAACTCTGAGCGACACTCTCCTACTAAATCGTATTAAACTGTAAAGGTAGGACACGCTCATAGCCCCTCCAACACGGCGCAACGGATGTACAATCCTTGAGTTATGTTTATAAATTAAGTGCTAATACCCCATCACACATTCACCCATATGAATTGATGAACAGGACAAAACCACGGAGCATTTTTCCTTTACTCGCTCCGGTCACGTTCCTGTCCATCACAACACTAATAAGCGCTATGCCTCTTCAGCCATTACCTTAATCTCATCGAAGCAGTCCATCGATAGTTACGACAGAAAATTACTATCTCTAATTAAATCACTGAATCCAGTCCATATCTGTTTATCGTCGATATCACCAATGTGGCAGTGGTGGTTATCTTAAGCCAGATAACTTGGTTGTTTTAGTGAGAGTGGTTTTAATGGATTGAACTTGTCATTGAGCTTATAAATGACAAGTTCAATCAAAATTGTAAGACGCACCATTACTTTAATATTTTTTGATACGTTGCAATGATTTCTTCTGTTGTGAAATTAGCCTCATTTCGAGACAGCATAATCCCAGGATGAGCAAATAAGCTAACCAGCGCTACTCGGTAAAGCTCATAGTTTTCTTTTTCAATATCTTCGCAGAGTCTAAAGTAAGAATAGATAACTTCATTGAGATCATTCTTAACGTCTTCATTCTTAGAGAGTAGGTCGTGAATTGAAAGTGCGTACATATGGTGTTCGATAAAAATCGACGAATAAACCAGCACTAGCTTTTTAAAGTTTAAGTCCTTGATAAGAAGACACCTTTCACTTATTACATATGCGTAAGACTCTAGTAAAAGCTGCTCTTTATTCTCATAATAGTAATAAAGTAGTGATGCGGGAACCTTAGCTGACTTAGCAATCGCCGTAACCCTAACATCGTTATAGTGATACTTGGAAAAGTATACTAACGAACTCTCCATAATTCTTTTTTTCTTGATGCTTTCTTTAACTTTCATATTTCTCACCTCAATCGCATAACACAACTGTAACAGTTTGAATTATCAGTTGCATTATTCAAAAGATGCGAAAGTAGCTCCCTAAAAATAGCATTCTTATTGTTTATATAAATAAGCACGAATTTGAAATTAACTTCCATCAAGAACAATAAAATGTATAATTTAATGTAAAAATAAATAGATATAATTAAAGATATTAAAATAAAATAATTACAAACCCATACAAAATAATCACACAAGACCGAGATTTTATACAAGGCGTGGCTGCAATATCTTCGTCCAAATGTTACTCACGCCCCATTTAACCGTGAATTCCGAAAACTCACATTCATCGCACTCGTAGTGAAACACCCATTTTGACCTTGTTTCTAATGCCAAAAGTGAAAGTATCCAAGTTTTCACTCCGAGCTGTAAACATCGAATTAAGGTGCGCTCTTGGCGCTGTAATTAGAACGGATGACTATGGAAAATCTCCGGGGAAGTTGTTCTCAATACCTCTATACGTTACGCGCCATAGCTAAACCTAAACACTCACTCCCATTGCTTCCAGATAGCAATGGGAGCCTTTAATAACAAAACACCAGTGAGAACCAAGCAAACTCGTTAAAATTAGAACTCCCTTCCTTGGTGTTTCCACCGTCCATTGCAGTCCAGCGACTTAACCCTCTCTGAATCCCGACAGCAACGTTTAAGTAATCCGTTGTAGAACGTTACCCCAATGAAAAAGGCTTCCCATCACACCATGAGTTACATGGAGCAATAGGAAGCCTTGATTTCACTAGGGTGTGAGAGGCGGATTTTATGGTGCATACATGGTGCTTTCAACTTGATTGGTTAGTGATGGACTAATCCACCGTGACTTTTATCTCATCAAAGCAGTCCATTCCGATGTAGCTTAGAAAGTTGGTTTCCCACATCGAATAGAACTCAGCGACACTGGATTCAGTAATGGAAACTTCACCCATGTATCGGATGTAAGCCACCCCATGACCAAAATCAAAGTCGATTTCTTTCTCTAGTTCAGGCATCAATCCACAGTAACTAAAGTCAGTGATGTAATCAAAAAACCATTGGTCATTAAGCCTAGTGATACGAATCTCGACAGGGTGATAGCCACCATTTTCTGGGCTGTAAGATTTCTGACGGAAAGAAAAGACGATCGATTGGATCATAGGTGTCCATTTGCCTGATTCGCTGATCACTCGGTTTAAAGTATCTTGAAGATCGACACTGACAGGTAAAGTCAGCTTATTCTTTGAAAAGCATAGTTTCATAATAAATTCTCTTTTAGTTTGCTAAGGAAGCACTCTTGTTAAATGCTCGGTATGAAAAGCCAGAGTTGGCTTAGTGGATAAGGATTGATGTGAGTTTCGAGGTTATTTAGCTTCGTTTTCACCGTCCACTAATGACAGGAGTTCATCACGACGTTGCTCGTAGTCAGGCGCAAGAACGTGGAGAAATACCGATTTCTCTGACGGCAGGATAAGTAATAACCCACGCAGTGCCGCCGCCATAAACCCAGCATTATTAGCAGACCCACCTTTGAACACAGATTTAAGTACAGTGCTTTTAAACGGCTTGTCGTCTTGCTCATTTAACACAGCGACGATATCTTCAAAGGCTGCCCACTCTTTACTATGAAGACCGCCACCTTCATTACCCGAAAGTCTAAGGAATAGAGCATTTAGATCATCATGTACCGAAAGCTCATAGAACACATGATTCTGAGTTTTCGGTGATAACTTTTTCGCTTTGCCTTCGAGCACGATATTAGTGAAATGGTCTACTGGATTATCGTCAGTAACCGTGACTTGTTCAGTACCCCCTAATACTTCAGGTTGAACGACTTCTTCTTTTTGATTGGTTTTACGTGCCATGGGACACCTCCATACGATTAGTGACTATTAAGATTAAATTCGAGATTAAGATTCAGCTTGATCAGCAAGCTTGACGACAGGGAACGTTGGACTGTTTATTGGAGCGCAGCAATACACTCCACTACCAACCGTAGTGACAATGGCAACAGCAAGTAGCCAAGGGCATTCATCATCGTTTAGTAATAAAACCCATTCAGGGTAGTTAGTAACAAAACGTAGAAAGCTTTGATCACCTTCCGATTCTTTACTCAAGGTTTCATCGGTATCGGACTCCTCAATCAAGTACAAAGTCGTACCGACCTCATCCCAGAACGCTTTCGTACTTTCTTCATCACCGAATGGTTCTATTAGATGCTCTAGCAGTTTTGCTTTCACACCATCAGGCATTGGCAATGATTGAATATCTTCAAACTTGTTTACATTTTTCATAATTATTTTCTCCTAATAATGAAAAAGCCCCTGTTTAGCTCATCGCTAAACAGGGGCTTTTCTAATGTCATTTCTAAATTAATTGGGTAAACCTAACTTCTTCATTCCCAACGTATCTCTGGTTTCGCAGTCACCATATCCGACAAACGAGAACCAATTTCTCGCCTACGTCCAACGGTCAATTTTGAGTAGCGCCTTGTGGATGAAAGGTCAGCGTGATTCAACTGCTTGGCTATGTCGTGTAACGAGACTCCTTGGCTAGCTAACAAACTCCCAACCGTATGACGAGCACTGTGTAGGGTTAGATTCGCTTTATCACCGGGTATGTCAGGCAGTCCCATCTTGGCTTTGATAGCCTTGAAGGCATGCCTAGGCTGCCCTACAGATTTACCCCTTTTACGTCCAGGAAAGAGATAGGGGTTATTCGTCACATGAGGCACTGACCTCAAAATCTCAAGCATGTAATCACTCAAATAAATAACATGGCTACTACCATTTTTCGTTTGCGGAATAGTGAGTGTTTTCTCCTCCCAATTCACATCGGATTTTAATCTCAATCGTAATTCACTATCGCGTAATCCGGTCAAAAACAGAATAATTAGGTATGCCCCAATACTTTTATCTTCATGATTGAGAGCATGACCTATGAACTCTTTCAGCTGTACTTCGGTAAAGTAACCAGTGCGGACGTTGTCTTCTTTCAACAAGCTGACCTTATCAGCAACCAACGGCGCGTCCATCAACTTGTAAGCCTGACGGTTCACCGTTTTCAACAGCGCTAATACACGATTAATCGTAGCTACAGCATAAGGTTTCCCTGTTGTCTTACTTATAGCTCCCTGCATTTCCATTTGGATCTTAACGATATGTGCCGCCGATAATTCATTAATGGGAACATGAAATATCGACTTAGCATGACGGAACCTCGCTTGATCATCTTTCCAGCTTCGCTTTTGCTTAGCCAGTGGTAAATAGACTTCATTAAAGAACCGTTCAAGGGTCATAGAATTATCGACCTTTTCAGTATCACGCTCGATCTTCGGATCAATACCCTCAAGAATTTGCTGCCGATATTCTTTCGCTTTCTTGCGCAAGGTGATTAGGTCAGTGTCATTGAACCGCCCTAGACCGATCGACGCCTTGCGACCAGTTACAGGGCTAGTAAACCTGAATATGAACCTAATTGAACCTGTTCTCTTCCCCACCAAACACCGTACACCAACAGGTAAGCCGGAGTCTTTCATTGCGGATAGATTGACTTCATAATCGGTGGATTTAGCGTTGGCTGGATTTGGTTTTAGGTTGTTGAGGAAAGTGGTGGTGAGTCGTTGTGACTTGAGAACTGTTGTCTTCATTCAAACCTCCATTAACTAGATATTCAATTAGTTAATATGTGTTTGAATCGGTTTTTGGTTCGGGCGACAGAAAACGTTCAAAAAAACAGGTCTATTTACATAAAGCACACCCGACGTTAAGTGTGCTTTTTTATGCTATAAGATCTCAATTAAGGAGTATAATACGTTAACGCTCCAGGACCAACTGGCAGACCAAATACAAACACCCATACATAGAATAAAATACTCCAACCAACCATGAAGCAGATGGAATATGGAAGCATAGTTGCAATCAAAGTGCCGATCCCTAGGTTCTTCGTATAACGCGTTGCCACTGCAAGGATAAGACCGAAGTAGCTCATCATTGGAGTAATGATGTTGGTTGTTGAATCACCGATACGGTAAGCAGCTTGAATCGTTTCAGGCGCGTAACCAACAAGCATTAACATTGGAACGAAGATAGGTGCTGTTACTGCCCACTGAGCAGAAGCCGAACCGATCATCAAGTTAATAAATCCACACATTAATATGAATGCGAAGAACAGCATTGGACCTGTTAGACCAATATCTTGTAGGAAACTTGCACCTGCTACAGCGAATACTTGACCGAAGTTCGTCCACTTAAAGAACGCAACAAACTGAGCTGCAAAGAACACAAGTACAATGTACATGCCCATTGAAGACATAGACTTAGACATTGCATTGATTACATCACGGTCTGTTTTCATTGTGCCGGTAACTTTACCGTAAACAAAACCAGGAACGGCGAAAAATACGAAGATGAACGCTACGATACTTTTCAAGAATGGAGAACCTGAAACCGTACCTGCTGCGGAACGTAGAACACCATCAGCTGGGACAATCGTCCAAGCAAGAAGCGCAGAAACCGCTAGCACTGCGATACCCGCAAGCTTAAGACCTTTCTTCTCAACGTCTGTTAGCTTGCCCATTGAATCATTTGATAAATCTTCAGACGCGTCTTCATCGTTGTATTTACCCAATTTTGGTTCAACAATCTTCTCAGTTACAAAGGCACCTGTAATCGCGATGAAGAAAGTAGAAACAAACATGAAGTACCAGTTTGATTCAGGACCAACGCTGTAAGTCGGGTCGATCATTTGAGCTGCTGTTTCTGTAATACCAGAAAGCAGAGGGTCAACCGTACCGATTAAAAGGTTTGCAGAATAACCACCAGATACGCCAGCAAATGCTGCTGCTAGACCTGCTAATGGGTGACGACCCAAAGAGTGGAAAAGCATAACTGCAAGAGGGATAAGTACAACATAACCAAGTTCTGAAGCAGTGTTCGAGATGATACCAGCAAAAACTACGGTTACTGTAACCATGCGCTGAGACGCACCCATTACCATACCACGCATCGCCGCAGATAATAAACCTGAGTGCTCAGCAATAGCTACACCCAACATTGCAACAAGTACGGTACCTAAAGGTGCAAAACCAACAAAGTTTTTAACTAGATTAGTCACTATAAGTTGTAGACCTTCGGCATTAAGTAAACTTACAACATGTATCATACCATCAACCGTTCGACCTTTAGCACCTTCAGGTCGAGGATCTAAAACTGAAACTTCAAAGTACCCAGCGATACCTGAAGTAACTAAGATTGCGACACAGAAGATTGCAAAAAGAGTGATCGGGTGGGGTAATAGATTCCCCAAATATTCAACACCATCTAAAAATCGAGTAAAAACTGTTCTTTTGGGTAATTTACTTTTTATTGAAGCAGATGAATTCACCTGTCTCCTCCTTGTGATTATTCATATGAATTGAGTTAAGCGTATTTAAACTATAAATTCTCGTACACTGTTTAATAAAAAACACATCCAACGAAATTTTATAAACATTAACTGTAAGAGGGATTGAAATAAAACCTAAAGATTTCAAGAAAAGGGAATTAGGATGGCATTCATTGAGCAACCATCATTATATTTATATCAATTATTAACTTATCTAGTTAATCGTCGCTTAAACTCTTCCAATGACTGTGTAGGTCGCTTAGATCGGCTAATTATAAAACTGAAACCTAGGGCATGTACTAAACGATATACATTACGTGAAGCATAGCTCACATTAAACTCTGTTTTGATGTATCGCCTGACATCCTCAGCCATAAACAACCGGACTTGGTCATTTACAAAGTTACTCTCAAGATATTCAGATAATCTCGATAACTGTTCTTCCTTGAGTAGAGTTGGTCTACCTGTCTGTTTCTTTGATTTTAACCCGTCAAGACCATGATTGTGATAGTTTTTAATCCATGCATTCACACTATCTTTTGAAACTCCGATCAACTGAGCAATTTGAACTCGATTATGACCTAACTCAAAGTAATGAACCGCAAGGTATCGAGTTTTTAGTCTTGAATCTGAAAGTGATAAAGCAAGATTTTTTATTTCATCAGGTGTGAGCATTGTTGGTATATTTATTATCAGTGTTGAAAAAAATAGGTTTAGATAAGGCAGAGTCAGTTTAAATGTATAGAGGTGAATGCCAAGAGAAACTATTCAGAAGTAATACGATGGAATCCACAAAACCAATAATATTAACTCCACTCATAAAAATAAAGAATACAAATGTAAATAATGTAAATAAGATGAATTCTCATTTGCAATCTGAAACAATGAAAAATCAATACATTATTTTAAAGTACTTCTATGAAGTTAAAATTATTATCAGTCGCTATTACCACGGCTCTTATACCTTTTACAACCCAAGCGGCGGATGAAACCGTTGTCGTTATCGGTTCCGCTCTTGATCAACTTGTTCAGACAGAAATCAATTCAGATATCCTTGAAAAGAAACAAGCATCGGACATCAAAGATGTTCTGAACACCATGCCTAGCGTAACGGTAGACGGAAACGCACGTTACTCTCGAAAAGTATTTGTACGTGGTATGGAAGACAAATTTTCCGTAGTGACTATTGATGGAGCTCGCCAAGAAGGCCAACTATTCCACCACTCAGGCGACCAAGCGATTGATCCTGCAATGCTTAAACGCGCCGAAATTGAACTCGGTGGTAACTCTGCGTTATCTGGCTCAGGTACGATTAACGGTTCATTTAGCTACGAAACCAAAGATCCTAGCGATCTTCTTAAGCCGGGCGAAAGTGTCGGTGCACGAGTAAAAACGAGCTATCAAACGGCTTATGAGCGTTTCGCGACCAATGTCGCTGTGTATGCAAAAGTGAACGACAAGCTACAGTTCATGGGTATTGCAAACTACTCAGAAGATGGTGATCTGCATATTCCCGATCAGGAAGCTGTAACGTCCAAGCAGGGCGAGCTTAAATCTGGTATGGCTAAGGTTATTTTCATCCCGAACGATGCCAACGAATTTAAACTGACCTTCAACCGTTACAACGATGGCGGTAAGCGTCAACTTTCTGGTGAGAAGGCAGGTGCACTGTATGCTGATGATGAACACAACTACCACTCACTAAATCGCGATACAGTGACACTTCAGCACGAATACGATGCAGGCAGTGATTTGGTTCATCTGAAAACTAACGTCTACTACAACCGTCAGTACATGGACCGCGATGCTCTAACTGAAGAATACGGCGATTGGAAGAAAGTTAATGGTTCTTGGAAGTTCACTAAAGACGGTGACTTATCTATCCCTGATCGTGAATACAACGTGACGACCATCGGTGGTGACATTCGTAACATTTCTTGGGTTGGTGAGCATGAGCTTACTTACGGTCTTGATGGTTACAAAGCTGAACAATGGATTGATGCTGGCGATGGCGTTTATCAAAGCGGTTCAAAGCAAGGCGAAACCAAGAAGTACGGTATGGATGGCGGCACAGTTACCGCTTACGGCCTTTACGTGCAAGATATGTATGAGTTCAGCGATTTCCGTTTAACCACAGGTCTGCGTTACGACGTTCACAAGTTGGGCGGTGTTTACACGGGTGATTTTGATCAGCTGTCTCCAAAGTTCAAGGGGGAATACCAAACGACGGATAACCTAAAACTTCGTGTAGGTTACGGTCGCCTGTTTAAAGGTGCATCACTACCAGAAACGCTAACGATGAAAGCAGCACCCGATGTTGACCAGTCTGATACCAAGGCGATGACCGGTAACAACTACGAAGCGGGCTTTGATTACGAGCTAACACGTTTGCTTGCGGCTGATTACGCTATCTTAGGTTTCACAGCTTACACCTACAACCTTGATAATCAAATGCACCCAACCAAAAACAACTCAACATTAGCTAACCAGTATGATGTTGAAGTGTGGGGTGTTGAAACGGTATTAAGCTATGAGCTAGATGCGTTAAGTGTTTACGCTAACCATTCGTACTCAGATGGCGAGCAAAAGAGCCTGAAAAATGGCAAGACAAGCCACATGAATAAAACCGGTATTCATAACTTTAAGGCTGGTTTTAACTACAGCATAAACAGTGAGTTTGTGTTTGGTTGGGATTCACGCTTTGTACCGGGTAATGATTACACGGATGAAGATGGTGATGAAATTAAACGCGCAGGTTTCGCAACTCATAACATCTGGGCGGCTTACACACCTACGTTTGCTAAAGATCTAGAAGTGAATCTTGGTGTCGATAACCTACTTGATAAGAAGTACGCAGAGCATACTGGCTTTGGTATCTCTTGGGGCTCAGATAAATACACCAGCTACGAAGCGGGTCGTAACTTTAAAGCGTCAATTGCTTACAGCTTCTAATATTACTTAAACTATCCCCTCTCCTTATTCTGTTGAGGGGATAAATTACCCCACCTTTACAATAGTTAGTCTTCTTGTATTACGGATCAAGTAAGGCCAAGGGTAATTAAGATGTAATCACTTGAGGCATTACTCCAATACCTAACTGTTCTTTGGTGGAAGGTGACAGCTCATCAACTCTATCGTAAATCCAGTCAACGAGTTTCTCACCGTCCATCACAGAAACATTTTCACGCTTAGCAAATTCTAAGGTAGAGTCAGCCACGGTAGCTGTAGTAATAAGCCATTTATCAACATGCTCATCTTCTTCGATAGCTGCAAGTTGACGAATTCCCCACCCACTAGTTTCACCTCTATGGTGCTTAACTTGAATAAACACTCGATTACTCGATACAGGGTCAGTGCGACTTGCTTCAATATCAACGTCAGAAATGTCTGAGATCTTATTTTTAGCAGCGATATGAGCAGAATACCCCTCCAACTCCATCAGTTCTTTAACCAACCTCTCCAAACCATAACCACCACTTTCTAGCGTAGTTGAACCGCTTCTAAGCTTTGCAAGTAATGTTTCTTTAAAGTCAGCAACTTGCTTATCTTTCTGTTGTTGAAAAATACTATCAAAGCAAACTTGGTTGTTGGCTTTTAGCTGAGTTACATACTCTTCAATCTCACCAGAAAACTCATTCAAAGAAGCAATTGTCATTCTGATTTTCAATCGACTTTCCAATGCCTGAGATAATTTGGAACGCGGGATCTTAATAGCTAAACCACTTTCGTCCTTGAAGTAGTCAACATTAATACGGTTAGCACCATAGCCACCATTCTCATCAAAGGATTTACCTTCTCGAACAATCCCAATAACGACCGCACGATACACAGGAACTACGATTATATCTCCGGGCTTAGTATGGAAAAATCGAGAGATTTGGTTTCTTTGTCGACCAAGGTTGATCTGTTCATCTTCAACGAATTTCATTAAATCTTTAAAGTCACTGAAAGACGACATTTCAATACAGTCCCACCCGTACCCAGCTAAATTTTTAGAAATCAATTCACTTGGGCTTCGAACCAAAATTATCTTACTCACACTTTTTCCTTAAAGCTCATGAGAACTCGCACACAAAGCTTCATCGCAAGAACCACCAACATATTAATACTCTATCTGAAACCTAGCTCCCAGTTCATCTCACCACATTCACGCAATCAACTAGCCACCGATACCACCGCCTAAATCAAAATCCATACATCGCATAGCAATCGCACCAGCAATATAGATTTATTCGCCCAGCAGTACCTGACTCAGTAATCTCACCCACTTCCCTACAGAAACGCTCCTGACAATCACTCAGAGGGCTGACAACAGCAAAGTTAACCCATCGAACGTTAGTAATAACGATACTGAATCATAGCGTTAGAATCGTTTCTGGTGGCTGTACTGAAATTAGTTAGTGGGTTTACAAAGAGAATATCGAGTCATTTACATATAAAAATACATGGCTAATAAGATACCCACTTTTTCTTGTAATCCGGGGGTATGCTTGATCAGGTTACTTTACATCCTGAGTTATTAAACTGCTATCAAAGACTAGGTATAGTAAGGTAAGCGTCCAATCTCAAACCTAGCTAAAAAAAAGGGGGGGAAACCAGAGTGAAGCGCGTGTTTTTACTCCTTCTAGTTGTCATTGTTACACGTTACTCTTCCATTAGTATCTTCATCATCTGTTCATGGTGGTCTAGAAAGTCTTTAGTGGTAGCGTAATGCTCAGTGTTTTCATAAGCCACCTCATATATTCCCGTTTCTGAAAATTGATATATCTTGGCTCTAGGGTACGCTAATAAAATTGGGGAGTGCGTAGCGATTATAAACTGTGAATTTTCTTCTACTAGCTGATGTATGGCAGATATCGCAGCCATCTGACGTGAAGGTGATAGTGCTGCCTCAGGTTCATCCATGATATATAAGCCGTTACCACGAAACTTATTTATTAATGTTGCCATAAATGATTCGCCGTGGGATTGCTGGTGAAGAGATTTCCCCCCATAACCTTGTAAATATCCAGTTTCATCCATCAGTGTCGCGACATTATAGAAGCTCTCTGCCCGAAGAAAATAACCGTCTCTGGGATGTTTAAAACTCTTTATAGATTTGATGAATTCGTGCAATTCTGAATGTGTACGGCTCGTCGAGAAAGTTGAATTCTTAGTCCCTCCTTCTGGGTTAAACCCTTGCGAAACTGCAATCGCTTCGATAAGAGTAGATTTCCCGGTCCCATTCTCACCTACGAAGAACGTGACATCAGGATGAAATTCTAGATGATCTAACTCCTTGACGGCAGGAATACAGAAAGGGTATGTATCAAAACTAACGATATTATTTCGCTTTAACTGTATTTCTCTAAGATAAGGTCTGTCTTCTAAGAGCATATTTTCCTTGTGTCACATCTTAATTAAACGGCGAATTTGTTTCCCTAAGATATAATATTAACTCAAAAATGCACCTGACTAATCGCACAAAGTTCGACTTCCCCCCTTTGTGATTGATTACTGATGTATATCCCCAGCGCGCTAGTGACACACTACCCAACAACGCCCATGATAAAAGGCTTAACAACAACCCCATAAAAACGATCTTTTCGCAACCAAAGGCCACATTAAAAATTCATAGCACCGTAAAGTCACCATGGTCGTACCATGGTTCTCAGACTCTACAGCCCTTGGAGATACTGGCTTGCAAGATTGTAGAAGTTTGCATTTTTTGGATTTACTAGGATTCCCTTGAGCACAGAGTCAACATGTGATGAACCATAGATGCACCATAGTTCGTTATGGAAGTAATTTATTTCAGACATAAAAAAAGCCGCTATAGAGAGCGACTGGCTGGTATTACTTAATTATTGAGACTTGAAATGCTAATGATATAGTATTGATTTACAACGGATTTTGAATCCGTCGTGTATACCAATTTCACCATACCGGCATTATCTTGGGGCGTTGCCCTTTCGATGTCTGGCATTATACGTATGCGAACTGATGTGGCAAGTATAAAAACTTGAATTCATGTGTGTTTGCCGATAATTTCGCCACTAAGTCATAAGCTGTGCGTCATGTCTCTTTTCACGCCAAGCCTTAGACTATATTCTGACGCCTAAATTTTTGAAGAAGTAATAACACCATGACATCAACAAACACAATGCCACCAGCAGGAGTAATGCGCCGATTTGGTGCCTTGTTCTATGACGCCCTTATCGTAATCGCTATTGAGATGCTGGCGGCTGGCGTCATTGTCGCTCTGCTGCATGCGCTCATGGCACTTGGCGTTTTTAACCATAGCGGTTATGCCGATGTTAGTGACTTCTTGAGCAACCACCCTATTTGGAGCCCTGCATATACCTTTTACTTAGTTGTAGTTTGGGTGTACTTCTTTGTGTTCTTTTGGACAAGAGCAGGTCAAACGCTAGGAATGCGAGCTTGGAAACTGCGCATTCAAAACAAAGATGGCTCCGCTATTACTGTAACCCAAGCTCTGATTCGCTTAGGAACCTCAGGATTTGGATTAGCAAACTTATGTGTTCCATTCGATCCTCAGAAACGTGGCTTTCACGACATCTGGGCGAAGACCGAAGTAGTAGTGCTACCACAAGCACGATAACGCGATTAAACCTGCTACAGTCAAGATCAAAAAAGGAAGGCGTTATGCCTTCCTTTTTTCTATTTACAGTTTACGCCTCAAGAGCATTATGGCTATTCCGAGGAATACCACGCTAGGGGCTAGCGCACCAAAGGCCGGTGGTATTTGATAAACCAAACTGACCGGACCAAAGAACTCACTGGATATATAGAAGGTAAAACCTGCAATAACCCCCGAAAGAATCCTAGCTCCCATAGTCACACTTCGTAGTGGACCAAAGATAAACGACAATGCCATCAACATCATGACCGCTATCGAAATCGGCTGAGTTATCTTTCTCCATAAAGCGAGTTCATAACGTGATGCATCTTGCTCCGAGGCTTTAAGGTAGGAAACATAATCGTACAACCCACTTAAAGACAGTTCTTCTGGTTTAACTGTTACGATCGCAAGCTTATCCGGAGCGAGTGATGTTTCCCAAGTATAAGTTGGTAAGCTTTCTTTGGTAATCTGAAGCTCATTTTCGAAAGACGTGATCTCTACATCGTTCATAGTCCAAACGTTGTTGCCAACGTAATCGACTTCTTTTGAGTATATAGCTGTTTTCAAAGCCTTGTTCTCATCAAAGCGCCACATATTCATACCATATAACTTCTGATCATCGATTTTGACAATGAAAATGAAGTCATTGGCATCACGTGCCCATACCCCACTTTGGGTAGAGATAATATTACCACCAGCAATCGATATAGTTCTTAAGTCACGAGCCATCTTCTGTGCTTGAGGCGCCCCCCATTGACCAAGAAGAGTCACCACGATCATTAATGGAATTGCGGTTTTGAGTACCGATAGGCCAATATCTAACTTAGAGAAACCCGCCGCCTGCATCACCACCAGCTCAGAACTCGCAGCAAGCATACCCAATCCAATCAATGCACCAAGTAATGCGGCCATTGGAAAGAACATCTCGATATCACGAGGAACACTTAATAGAACGAAATACAGCGCTTGTAGTAGATCATAGGTACCACGACCAACCTTTCTCAACTGCTCTACGTACTTGATAATTCCAGAGAGACCAACAAACGTCACCAATACCAGAGACGTCGTTGCGATGATGGTTCTGCCTATATATAAATCGAGAATCTTAAACACGGCTTAAGCTAACCTTTTATTCTTGAATTTTTCTTTCAAACGCCTTACTGGCACGCTATCCATAAAGTTTGCACCAATTGCGACAAATAACAATAACGCATTAATTGGCCACATGCCGACTACCGCAGGGATACTCCCCTCTTCAATCGAAGATTTGGTTGCACTGATTGCTAAGAAATAGGTTAGGTAAATTAGAATAGCAGGCCCAATTTTAGCGAAACGACCTTGTCGAGGGTTCACCGCAGACAGTGGCACAACAAGCATGGTCAACAATGGAATACAAAGTACCAATGAAATTCGCCATTGTAATTCCGCTTTCGCACTGTTTTCTGGATTACCAATCAGTTCGAGTGTAGGAATGGCTTCCCAATCTCGACCTTTTTTCTCAACTTCACGCTGACCAATTAAGCCTTCGTACTCTTCAAAGTGCGTCACCATATAATCAAGACGTGTCGGAACCCCTTCATGACGAGTGCCGTCATACATAACGATGACTTGGCGACCATCGCTCAGTTCTTTGACATCACCCGACTTAGAAAACATCACACTAGGCAATACCGAATCACGTGGGCGCATTTGAGCAACGAACACATTTTCTAACTTATTACCGTCGATATCATCAATGAAAACGACAGAAGAACCATCCGGCGTACCTTCAAACTTACCTTTAGGAAGTAAATCAACGCTATTTTCTGCAGCCACTTCTTCATACATTTGCTCAACTTTGTCTTGCGACCAAGGAGATAACCAAAATGAGTTGAAAGCGGCAACTGATGCGGTTATCAAAGCCAAATAAAGCGCAGATTGGATAAGGAATTTATTACCAATACCCGTAGCGTTCATTACGACTATTTCACTTTCAGCGTAAAGACGGCCAAAAGTAAGCAAAATACCAATATAGATACTGAGTGGAAGCATCAATAAACCCATCGCTGGCATATTTAGACCAACAATCGACAATATGAGGCTCGCAGGAATATCACCATCAGAGGCGTCCGCTAAAACACTGATGAATTTTTGGCTGAGAAACACGAGAAAGAGAACAAAAAAGATCGCAAATTGGCTCTTGATTGTCTCGCGGATCAAATATCTAACAATAATCACGCTCAAATTACCTATACAAAACTTGTTTTTTTGATTGAATCACTATAATTTCCCGTTGAACCTTTTATTTTTTTAAATTTTTAGCTAAGTGTTAGCGTTCTTCTTTAAGGTTAGTTCCATTATAGGATCCAACAAGTAAGAACCCATTATCTAACATTTAGTTCGATTTGTCTTCAGGATGTAGGAGTACGCATGGAGTTCAGTGTAAAAAGTGGCAGCCCAGAGAAACAGCGCAGCGCATGTATCGTTGTCGGTGTATTCGAACCGCGCCGCCTTTCTCCAGTAGCCGAGCAATTAGATAAGATTAGCGATGGCTACATTAGTTCACTGCTTCGTCGCGGTGATCTAGAGGGTAAACCTGGCCAGATGCTGCTACTGCATCAAGTACCTGGTGTACTTTCAGAACGTGTTCTACTGGTAGGCTGTGGTAAAGAACGTGAGCTAGGCGAGCGTCAATACAAAGAAATCATCCAAAAAACCATCAGCACACTAAACGAAACTGGTTCTATGGAAGCAGTATGTTTCCTTACAGAACTTCACGTTAAAGGTCGCGACACTTACTGGAAAGTTCGTCAAGCGGTAGAAGCGACTAAAGATGGTCTTTACACATTCGACCAATTTAAGAGCAACAAACCAGAGACTCGCCGTCCATTGCGTAAATTGGTATTCAACGTACCAACTCGTCGCGAGCTAAGCCTTGGCGAAAAAGCGATTTCTCATGGTCTTGCTATTGCTTCAGGTGTGAAAGCATCTAAAGATCTTGGCAACATGCCACCAAACATCGCAAACCCTGCTTACTTAGCTTCTCAAGCTCGTCGTTTAGCTGACGATTATGAGACAGTAAAGACTAAGATCATCGGTGAAGAAGAGATGGAAAAGCTGGGTATGACTTCATACTTAGCTGTAGGTCGTGGCTCTAAGAACGAATCTATGATGTCTATCATGGAATACAAAGGCGCTGCTGACCCAAATGCAAAACCTATCGTTCTAGTCGGTAAAGGTCTTACTTTCGATTCAGGCGGTATCTCGCTTAAGCCAGGTGAAGGCATGGATGAGATGAAGTACGACATGTGTGGTGCTGCATCTGTATTCGGCACAATGAAAGCACTGGCGAAACTTAACTTGCCAATCAACGTTGTTGGTATCCTTGCAGGCTGTGAAAACATGCCAGGTAGCAATGCTTACCGCCCAGGTGACATTCTAACAACCATGTCAGGCCAAACCGTTGAAGTATTAAATACTGATGCAGAAGGTCGCTTGGTTCTATGTGATGCCCTAACTTACGTTGAGCGCTTTGAACCAGATTGTGTTGTTGATGTTGCTACGCTAACTGGCGCATGTGTTATCGCTCTAGGTCACCACATCAGTGGCGTTCTATCTAACCACAACCCACTGTCTCATGAACTTGTTAATGCTTCAGAGCAAGCAAGTGACCGCGCATGGCGTCTACCTATGGCAGACGAGTACCATGAGCAGCTGAACAGTCCGTTTGCTGATATGGCAAACATCGGTGGCCGCCCAGGCGGTACTATCACCGCAGGTTGCTTCCTGTCTAAATTCACTAAGAAGTACCACTGGGCTCACATCGACAGTGCAGGTACTGCTTGGAAGTCAGGTGCAGCGAAAGGCTCGACAGGTCGTCCTGTCTCAATGCTAGTCCAATTCTTATTGAACCGCAGCGGCCAAGAGACTGAAGAGCAATCTTCAAAATAATGAAAAGGGCCTACGGGCCCTTTTTTAATAAGCGCTATTTGTTAGACCCTGTTAACCAAGTAATATTGATATCCACGATTTTCAGTTCAAGTTTCGAGTGTTAAGTATGCAGACTGCCACATTTTACATTGTGCCCTCAGACAGCCCGCAAACCAGCGAAGATGGTTTTGCTCACTATGTGCTGTTTCTTGCTCAGCACTTTGCTAAACAAGGCGCTAAACTTTATCTCAACTGCAATGACAAAGAACATGCCGAACGTATCGCTGAGGTTTTCTGGCAGGTCGAACCCAATGAATTTATTGCACATAACTTAGTTGGCGAAGGCCCAAAGTATTCAACCAACATCGAAATTGGCTATCAAGGCGTAAAACATAATTGGAATCGCCAACTGGTAATAAATCTGGCCGATAATAATACAACCTTTGCGAACGCCTTTGCTCAGGTGATAGACTTCGTTCCTTGCGAAGAAAAAGCTAAGCAACTCGCTCGAGAAAGGTATAAAATTTACCGTCAGGCTGGATATCAGCTACAAACTATCGAGATTCAACATCCATAGTCAAACCTCATAGTTAAAGCTATCTTTGGATTTAGATTCAAGAAGCTTCACTTATGAAGTTTGACCACGATTAACCATTCACAGTATCCGTTATAAGAGCACTATGGAAAAGACATACAACCCAACATCAATCGAACAAGCTCTGTATAAGACTTGGGAAGAGAAAGGCTACTTTAAGCCACACGGTGACACATCAAAAGAAGCTTACAGCATCATGATCCCGCCACCGAACGTCACTGGCAGCCTACACATGGGTCACGCGTTCCAAGATACGATCATGGATACGCTTATCCGTGCTCAACGTATGAAAGGCAAAAATACTCTTTGGCAAGTGGGTACTGACCACGCTGGTATCGCCACTCAAATGGTTGTTGAGCGTAAGATCGCTGCTGAAGAAGGCAAAACAAAACACGACTACGGCCGTGAAGCTTTCATCGACAAGATCTGGGAATGGAAAGGCGAATCAGGTGGCACGATCACTCAACAACTTCGTCGTCTTGGTGCTTCTGTAGATTGGGATCGTGAGCGATTCACTATGGATGACGGCCTATCGGCTGCGACTCAAGAAGTGTTTGTTCGTCTATACGAAGAAGACCTAATCTACCGTGGTAAGCGTCTAGTAAACTGGGATCCTAAACTGCACACTGCTATTTCTGATCTTGAAGTTGAAAACAAAGACAAAAAAGGTTTCATGTGGCACTTCCGCTACCCACTAGCGAACGGTGTTAAAACGGCTGATGGCAAAGACTACATCGTCGTTGCTACTACACGTCCAGAAACCATGCTTGGTGATACAGGCGTTGCGGTTAACCCTGAAGATCCTCGCTACAAAGATCTTATCGGTAAAGAAATCCTGCTTCCTATCGTTAATCGTCTTATCCCTATCGTAGGAGATGAGCACGCTGACATGGATAAAGGCACGGGTTGTGTAAAAATCACGCCAGCTCATGACTTTAACGATTACGAAGTGGGCAAGCGCCATAGCCTACCAATGATCAACATCCTAACGTTCAACGGTGATATCCGTGATGCGGCTGAAATTTTCACAACTAACGGTGAAGAGAGCGATGTGTATTCAACAGAGCTTCCTGCTAAATACCAAGGCATGGAACGTTTTGCTGCTCGTCGTGCAACGGTTGCTGAATTTGAAGAGCTAGGCCTACTTGAAGAAATCAAAGATCACGATCTAACCGTTCCTTACGGTGACCGTGGTGGTGTGGTTATCGAACCAATGCTGACTGACCAATGGTACGTGCGTACAGCACCTCTTGCTGCGCCTGCTGTTAAAGCCGTTGAAGATGGTGAGATCCAATTCGTACCTAAGCAATATGAAAACATGTACTTCGCGTGGATGCGTGACGTGCAAGACTGGTGTATCTCTCGTCAACTTTGGTGGGGCCACCGTATCCCAGCATGGTACGACAACGATGGTAAAGTTTACGTAGGTCGCACTGAAGAAGAAGTTCGTGAAAAGAACAACCTTTCACCGGTAATTGTTCTTAAGCAAGACAACGACGTTCTTGATACCTGGTTCTCTTCTGCACTTTGGACGTTCGGCACACAAGGCTGGCCTGAAGATACTGAAGCAATGAAAACATTCCACCCATCAGAAGTACTAGTATCTGGTTTTGATATTATCTTCTTCTGGGTTGCTCGTATGATCATGATGACCATGCACTTCGTGAAAGACGAAGATGGCAAGGCTCAAGTACCTTTCAAAACAGTTTACATGACGGGCCTTATCCGTGATGAAAACGGCGACAAGATGTCTAAGTCGAAAGGTAACGTACTTGACCCAATCGATATGATTGACGGCATCGGCCTTGAAGAGCTAGTAGAAAAGCGTTGTGGCAACATGATGCAACCTAAACTGGCTGCTAAGATCGAAAAAGCTACGCGTAAAACTTTCGAAGATGGTATCGAACCGTACGGTACTGATGCACTGCGTTTCACTCTTGCAGCTATGGCTTCAACTGGCCGTGACATCAACTGGGACATGAAGCGTCTTGAAGGTTACCGTAACTTCTGTAACAAGCTATGGAACGCAAGCCGTTACGTACTGATGAATACAGAAGAGCACGATTGTGGCATGTCACTGTCTGTTGAAGACCGTGCAAACATGGAATTCTCTCTAGCAGACAAGTGGATTGAATCTCAGTTTGAAGTTGCAGCGAAAGAGTTTAACGCTCACCTAGACAACTACCGTCTAGACATGGCGGCGAACACGCTTTACGAATTCATCTGGAACCAATTCTGTGACTGGTACCTAGAGCTAACGAAACCTGTTCTTTGGAAGGGTACTGAAGCTCAACAACAAGCGACTCGTTACACGCTTATCACGGTTCTAGAGAAGACTCTACGTCTTGCTCACCCTGTTCTTCCTTACATCACTGAATCTATCTGGCAGAGCGTTAAGCCGCTAGTAGACGGCGTTGAAGGCGAGACCATCATGACTCAAGCGCTTCCTCAGTTTAATGAAGCTAACTTCAATGCTGAGATCGTTGACGACATCGAATGGGTTAAAACTTTCATCACAGCTATCCGTAACCTACGTGCGGAATACGACATTGCACCAAGCCAAGGCTTAGAGGTAATGATCAAAGTCGCTGATGAGAAAGATGCAACTCGTATCGAAGCAAATAAGATCGTTCTTACTTCTCTAGCTAAGCTAGACGATATTAAAGTTCTAGCAGACGGCGAAGCGACTCCAGCTTGCGCAACTAAGCTTGTTGGCAAATCTGAGCTGATGATCCCAATGGCGGGTCTTATCGACAAAGATGCTGAGCTTGCTCGTCTAGATAAAGAAGTAGCGAAGACTCACGGTGAGATTAAGCGTATCGAAGGTAAGCTAGGTAACGAAGGTTTTGTTGCTAAAGCACCTGAAGCGGTTATCACGAAAGAGCGTGAAAAGCTTGAAGGTTACCAAGAGACTCTTGTTAAGCTTGAAGAGCAAAAAGCGACAATCGCTGCACTTTAAAACTGATTGAACGAGAAGGCTTCGAACTTCTCGCTCTAAATAGAAAGGTTGGTCTTCGTGACCAACCTTTTTTTATGCCTCTCACTCCAAGTCTTGTCGTCCGTCACTTATTTATTGATAGTTTTTACCTATCAAATTAATCTCTACTTCCCATTAGATTTAATGATAATAATTCTCAATAATAGCTCTATCGAAACAACACAACGATTGAGTAATTATCATGAAAAAGACACTAACCTTTGCCGCATTACATTTTACTATCGCATTTAGTGTCGCTTACGTACTCACAGGCGACATCTTAATTGGCAGCTTAATTGCCATGATTGAGCCCTCTGTGAATACTGTGGCCTTCTATTTTCATGAAAAGGCTTGGGCTCAAGTTCCAGCGCTTAAAGCTCGTCAGTGGATGACTAAATTAAAAACAGCAAGCTTCGCTACTATCCACTTTAGTGTTGCCTTTACCGTTGTCTACTTATTGACTGGCGATGCCTTTGTTGGTGGTGTGATGGCAACGTTAGAACCCGCTTTGAATACCGTGGCTTACTACTTCCATGAGAAAGTTTGGCTACGAAAAGCAGAAAGCCAAACAACACAGCCACAGTTTTGTTTGCACCAACACGCTTAACCTAGAGAGTTTATTGTTGACATAGTTGCGGCTCGCAATTAAATTATAGTTGTACATCGCAACCATATTGAGAGGCAACATGACTTCAGCACAACTTAGAGAATTATCACGTCAGCTCGTTCGACAGCTTGGAATGCTCGACAAAGATTGTGGTGATATTGCCCTACCTCCGATTCAAGCGCATACGCTTATCGAACTAGAGCAGCAGCCATTAACCGTGAATCAATTAGCGGATAAGCTCAATATTGATAAGTCCAACGCCAGTAGAGCAGTCAATAATCTAGCGAAGAACTCGTTAATCCAAACCTCGCCACACCCCAACGATAAGCGCAGTGTTGTTGCTTCAGTAACAGAGCAAGGGATAAACACTCTTGCCAAACTTCACAATCAACAAAATCAATTTTATGACTCGGTACTTGAGCGTTTAACGGAAGCGGAAACTCAACAAGTTTCGGGGGGAATCGAGCACTACCTTAAAGCACTGCAACAAAGCCACGCTTCAAGTGATGTGGTGGTTCGTCCCCTACAACAGCAAGACAACACCGTAGTGGCCAATGTAATTCGCCAAGTCTCTTATGAGAATGGGCTAACCGAAGATAAAGGTTATGGTGTAGCAGATCCCACCTTAGAAGACATGTTCAGCGTTTATAACAATGAAAGATCTCAGTATTGGGTAATTGAACTTGATGGAAAGGTTGTCGGTGGTGGTGGATTTGCACCATTAGCAGGTATGCCAGAAGTCTGTGAACTGCAAAAGATGTACTTCTTGCCAGAAACAAGAGGCAAAGGCTTAGCTAAGAGGTTGGTTAATATGTCGATGGAGAAAGCTAAGGAACTGGGTTATCAACATATGTATCTAGAAACGACCGAATGCCTTAATGCTGCCGTTAAACTTTACGAAAAATTGGGCTTTGAACACCTTGATTCAGCTTGGGGAGAAACAGGCCATGACGCTTGTGAGGTTGTCATGGCCAAAACGCTATAATGTGTTTTTGAAATAGGGTTAGCGTCGGCAGTTCATCAGATGATAAGCAAGTGAGCGAATTGATTCCTTACGTAACGGGCCAATTAAATAACCGCTAACTACGCAAAAAATTACTGACGCAAGAAGCTGGATTCAAGGCGACAAAAGAGCTCTCTTCCTGCCCATCAAGTACCACTTCTAACGAGTATAAATGTTTAGGGTTAGGATTCTCAATATCAAAAATGATCGGCGCCTCAACCTGGAAAACAACACCCGTATGTTCTGCTCGCACATCTATCGGCATCACCAATGTCATACCATTAAACTTGATTGATGCCGATATTAGCCCCGGCTTTAGCGTTTGATAGATAACATCCACTTTGAACTCACAACCACCACCGTAATGCCAGATCTGCTCTGTCACAACTTGCTCAAGCTTGACGTGACGAACGAACTGCAGATATGGCGCTTGCCAGATTCCGATACGAGAATCCGATTTAGAGACAGCCGGTGAAGAGACTGACTCATCCATATCCTCTTCAAGCAACAGGCTCTCCTCTTCTTCAAGGAAAAGAATCTCAAAACGGTTGCGACCAGACTGCATGTAAGGTCGAATATCTTTACGATATTCGACTTGGCTACCATCACAATCAAACACGGCAACGCCATTGAGTCGCACTTCCGCAAAGTAATCAACACCTGCCATTACTAACTCAACAAACGGGCACGCCAACATCGCATCATCCACTTCGATGTCATGCATCAGGTGCCACTCTTGCTCTGCGATTTCACTTTCACTCAAGCTATCAGGAAGCTTTGAACTTAACGGAGCCGGAAAGGTAATGTCATCTTGTGGAATAGAGAGATCCGTTAGTGGCGATATTTGCCAAAGACCATCGAGAGGTAATCGCATAGCATTCCTTGAGCTAGATCAATTTTGACCGCATTATAATGAATGAATGCATATAAAGACATTTATTTTTCTGAGGATAAAAAATGCCAGCTCAAGGCTGGCATTTTTTAAAACTGGGAAGAAATTACTCTTCGTCTTCATCATCTTCGTCTGGGTAGATAGCATCTTCACCTTCGTAGTAAGTGCCCCAACCGTCGTAGATAATGTCAAACTTCTCTGCAAGATTTACAAGCTTCTCAACTTGCTCATCAATCGCTTCTGCATTCAGAGTACACTGCATCGTTGCATCACAACAAAGTAGCTTGTTGCCATCTTCGTCTTCTGTCTCTTCAGCTTCAAGCACTTCAAAGCCCATTTTGAATGCTTCAACAACGGCTTTCTCAAGTACTGCGAAATCTTCAGCAAAAAGGTGATGCTCGATATCGTATAGAGCTTCAGGATCGCTACCATCTTCGATTAGTGCTTCAATGATGTCGCGAGTCTCTCCTTTTTGAAATTCAATTAATTCCGCTACTGATAGATATTCATCTTCGTGAGACATGTGTCTGCTCCAGAGTGTTGACTATGAAAAGATCAAATTTGATTGCCACGAAATATGGCATGGATCGTCTAGAAAAGCCACCTAGATCAGGTATAGAAGAGTAAGTTTATCGCTAGATAACAAAGGGGATATCAATTAAAAAGTGAAATCAAAATCACAGAAACAAATTTTCAACATATTATTAACTATCGTGTGTTTTAGCATTTCATTTTTATTGTTACTTTTCGCCTTACTTCTCTAAAACTGAGTGGTTAGTCATATCAAATGCATACTGACGATCACTTCATTGGTGCATAAGATCTCATTTAAAAGTAGATAATTGCATAAATTTTGAATGAAAAATCAAGTTCACCAAGCAAAATGGATTATCGAATTACTGAAATTTGAGCATAGAACCGCAAAAAGTTTGTTCTAGCATTGAGTCTTTCAATTGGATTTTAATATTACTAATTTTTAATTAATTAGCATTAAAAACCAATAGTTGAGAAATAACACAACCTTTACACAATTTTCAAAACTTGCATATTACGAACAAGCTTGTCATAAATAGACGCTGGATTAATAGTAAGGATGCAAAATGAGTAAGCTGTACGTTGGCTCCGAAGTCGGTCAATTAAGACGAGTTCTCCTAAATCGACCTGAAAGGGCACTCACCCACCTCACCCCTTCTAACTGTCATGAGTTACTCTTTGATGATGTACTTGCAGTAGAAGCAGCAGGTGAAGAACACGATGCATTTGCAACAACACTTCGTAACCAAGACGTTGAAGTGTTATTACTGCATGACCTACTGGTTGAGACTCTCGCTGTAGCTCAAGCTCGTGAGTGGCTACTGACTACTCAAATCTCTGATTTCCGTTACGGCCCTACATTCGCTCGTGATTTAAGAGAATACCTTGCTCAAATGGACAATGAGCACTTAGCCACGATCCTACTTGGTGGTTTAGCCTACTCTGAACTTCCTATTAAATCTTCTTCAATGCTACCGAAGATGCACCGCCCGCTTGATTTCGTTATTGAGCCGCTACCAAACCATCTATTTACCCGCGATACTTCTTGTTGGGTTTATGGAGGTGTCTCTCTTAACCCTATGATGATGCCTGCTCGTCAACGAGAAACGAATCACTTGCGAGCAATTTACCGCTGGCACCCTGTATTCGCAGGCCAAGATTTCATTAAGCACTTCGGTGATGAAGATCTTCACTATGACAATGCGAATATTGAAGGTGGAGATGTTCTGGTTATCGGTAAAGGTGCCGTGCTTATCGGTATTTCAGAGCGTACTAAGCCACAAGGTGTTGAAAACCTAGCCGCTAGTTTATTCAAATCCGGTCAAGCTAAAGAAGTGATTGCGATTGATTTACCTAAGCACCGCTCTTGTATGCACCTTGATACGGTAATGACACACATGGATATCGACACATTCTCAGTCTATCCAGAGATCGTTCGTAAAGACCTAGATACTTGGCGCTTAACGCCGAAAGAAAATGGCGAAATGCGAGTAGAGAAAGCTGAAAACTACCTAACAGCGATTGAAGGCGCACTGGACCTCGATCAACTGAAGATTATCACAACCGGTGGTGATAACTACGAAGCTGAACGTGAGCAGTGGAATGACGCTAACAACGTACTGACGGTGAAACCGGGTACGGTTATCGGTTATGAGCGTAATGTTTACACCAATGAGAAATACGACAAAGCAGGTATCGAAGTTCTGACGATTCCGGGCAATGAGCTAGGTCGTGGCCGAGGTGGCGCTCGCTGTATGAGTTGTCCTATCGAAAGAGACGGTATCTAAGCCACAAAACTCAATAAAACGAACACACTAACTTATCTAGGCCAGTACCATTGTACTGGCCTTTTTTATTAAATTAATAAAATAAATATTCACAAATACAGCATTTTTATGTTTAACTGAGTTCTTCATTGATTCTACATACGCAAGGAGCGAGAGATGGCCTTTAATCTTCGCAATCGTAACTTTCTAAAACTTCTCGACTTTACTCCTAAAGAGATTCAGTTTTTACTCGACCTGTCTGCCGACCTTAAAAAAGCTAAGTATGCAGGTACAGAGCAGAAAAAGCTTAACGGTAAAAACATCGCTTTGATCTTTGAAAAAGCATCCACTCGAACTCGATGTGCCTTTGAGGTAGCTGCTTTTGATCAAGGCGCTCAAGTCTCTTATTTAGGCCCTTCTGGTTCTCAGATTGGTCAGAAAGAATCAATGAAAGATACGGCGCGTGTATTAGGTCGCATGTACGATGGCATTGAATACCGAGGGTTTGGCCAAAGCATTGCCGAAGACCTAGGCGCTTATGCTGGTGTACCGGTTTGGAATGGCTTAACCGATGAGTTCCACCCTACTCAGATCTTGGCTGATTTCCTCACTATGCTTGAGCATGGTCGCGGTAAACATCTACACCAAATCAGCTTTGCTTACCTTGGTGATGCACGTAACAACATGGGTAACTCTCTGTTAGTGGGTGCCGCGAAAATGGGCATGGATATTCGCCTTGTCGCACCAAAAGCATTTTGGCCAGAAGAGCACCTTGTCGAAGAGTGCCAAGCTATCGCGCAAAGTACAGGTGCAAAAATCACGCTGACAGAAGACGTTGCCGAAGGTGTGAAAGGCTGTGATTTCCTTTACACCGATGTTTGGGTTTCTATGGGGGAAGCGCCAGAAGCTTGGGACGAACGTGTTGCTGTCATGACACCTTACCAAGTGAATATGGATGTCATTAAGCTCACAGGTAACCCTCAAGTGAAATTCATGCATTGCCTGCCCGCTTTCCACAACAATGAAACCGTGATCGGCCAGCAAGTTGCAGACAAATATGGAATGAACGGCTTAGAAGTCACTGACGAAGTCTTTGAATCGGATTACTCAATTGTATTTGATGAAGCAGAGAATCGCATGCATACCATTAAAGCAGTAATGGTTGCGACTCTGGGCCAATAGCGAATACTGAAAGTAAACAAAAGCTTGATGTAATCGCTTGCGCTCACAAATTGAAAGCGTATAATTCTCGGCAATTTGTCTGAGAGTAGTGAAAATGACGCCAAGCAATGTTGTGATAAAACATAATAAAATTGTGAAAACACCAAATATTGCTCGCAAGCTAGCATGCTTGCCAGGCCGTCTATTCTGCTTTTCAGCACTTTTTTAAAGCCTCCCATTATGGGGGGCTTTTTTATGGCCAATACATTATTGTGGGGAAGAAGATCATGGCGAATTCGCTCTATCAAAAGCACATCATCTCAATTCCAGAGCTTTCTCGTGAAGAGCTAGAATTAATTGTTCAAACGGCAGGTCAGCTAAAGGCTGAACCAAACCCAGAACTCATCAAGAACAAAGTTGTTGCCAGCTGCTTCTTCGAACCTTCAACGCGAACTCGTCTCTCTTTTGAAACGGCTATTCAACGCATCGGTGGTGATGTGATTGGTTTCGACAGTGGTGGTAACACCTCACTGGCGAAGAAAGGCGAAACGCTAGCGGACTCGGTACAGGTTATCTCTTCATACGTTGATGCTTACGTAATGCGTCATCCTCAAGAAGGTGCTGCGCGTCTGGCTTCTGAGTTTTCTAACGGTGTACCGGTTATTAACGCAGGTGACGGCGCAAACCAACACCCAACACAAACGCTATTAGACCTATTCTCTATCGCTGAGACACAAGGCCGCCTAGACAATCTCAACGTTGCATTCGTTGGTGACCTTAAGTACGGCCGTACGGTTCACTCGTTGACTCAAGCGCTAGCGAAGTTCGATAACATCTGTTTCTACTTCGTGGCACCTGAAGCACTGGCGATGCCAGACTACATTTGCGAAGAACTTGATGAAGCGGGTATCAAGTATCAACTGCTGACAGACATGGAAGATGTCATTCCAGAACTTGATGTCTTGTACATGACTCGAGTTCAAAAAGAGCGCTTCGATGAATCGGAATACGCGCACATCAAATCAGCGTACATCCTGACTGCTCCGATGCTGGAAAATGCACGTGATAACCTAAAGGTTCTTCACCCTCTTCCTCGTGTTGATGAAATTACTGTCGATGTCGATAAAACACCTTACGCTTACTACTTCCAGCAAGCAGAGAACGGTGTTTACGCACGTGAAGCACTGCTAGCCCTTGTTCTTAACGAAACGCTGTAGAGGAGAGATATCATGTCTAAAGAGACTCAATTAAAAGTTGAAGCAATCAAGAACGGAACGGTTATCGACCATATCCCAGCCAACATCGGGATCAAGGTACTCAAACTGTTCGACATGCATAACTCAAATCAGCGAGTAACGATTGGCCTAAACCTGCCATCTTCTGCTCTAGGCGGCAAAGACTTACTCAAGATAGAGAATGTGTTTATCACTGAAGAGCAGGCGAGCAAGTTAGCACTTTACGCACCTCACGCAACGGTAAACCAAATCGAAGATTACGAAGTGGTTAAGAAGCTACCACTAGAACTTCCTGAGCAAATCAACGATGTGTTTGAGTGTCCAAACACCAACTGTATTACTCACAATGAGCCCGTAGAAAGCAGCTTTAAGATCTTTGAAAAGAAAGAAGATATTCGATTGAAGTGTAAGTACTGCGAAAAAGTATTCTCTCGTGAGATCGTGACAGAAAGATAACGTCATACGGCAACGCCGATCGAACGCAAAAACTATTCAATACCTCGCCTGTGCGGGGTATTTTGCTCTTTACCTATCCTGAGTTTGAAGGCACACTAAAAATTGCTTTTTATCCAATAACTGACGGAATAACCAATGACTAAAGTACTTCACACAGAATCTGCTCCAACTGCAATCGGCCCATACGTACAAGGTGTTGACCTTGGCAATATGGTTCTGACTTCTGGTCAAATCCCAGTAAACCCAGCAACTGGTGAAGTATCTGCTGATATCGCAGAGCAAGCTCGCCAATCTCTAGACAACGTTCAAGCAGTTGTTGAAGCTTCTGGCCTGACTGTAAAAGACATCGTAAAATTAACGGTATTCGTTAAAGACCTAAACGACTTCGGCACAGTAAACGAAGTTTACGGTAAGTTCTTTGATGAGCACGGCGTTGCAAATTACCCTGCACGTTCATGTGTTGAAGTAGCTCGTCTACCAAAAGATGTAGGTATCGAGATCGAAGCTATTGCGGTTCGCAAATAGTTTTTTACCTATAGAATAAACGGTTTCTAGTAAACAAGTTGGCATAACGCTGAGCGTTTATCAGATACAAAAAAGGTTGCCCAATTGGCAACCTTTTTTATTGTTCATCATTTCACTTAGATGATTACTTCTTATTAAGCTCAATCACTTCTTTGTCTAACTCTTCAAGCTTAGCAGCCATCTGCTCACGGGCTAAGTTAGCCAGTTGACGAACATTAGACTTATCGTAATCTTCAGTGCTGATTGGTGGTAGCATTTCCACAATCACATGACCATTGTTCCAACGATTCAGCTTCACGCCACCTGTTGAGCTGCACACGATAGGAATAATAGGTAAGCCAGCGCCAATCGCAGCATGGAAAGCACCCGTTTTAAATGGCAACAAACCACGACCACGAGAACGAGTCCCCTCAGGGAACATCCATACTGAAACATCACTCTCTTTTAGACTAGTAACCACTTGATCGATCGTACCTACCGCTTTGCTGCGGTTAGCTCGGTCAATTAGGATATTCCCCGTCAACCAGTACAACTGACCAAAAAGAGGCATCCACGCTAGGCTTTTCTTACCAACAGTCACGACTTTAGGTGTTACCGCTGATGAAATCGTAAATAGATCCCAGCTGTTTTGGTGGTTTGCGACATAAACATGTTGGCCACGAGAGTAAGCATCTTCCGGGATGCGAAGCTCTAACTTCATGCCAAAGATTTTCGACATGCGACCGAAATAACGGCCAAAGGTAAATACGTGTTTCGGGTTACGTGGGCTTAATAGACAATAGCCACAACCAAATACAAACATAAGAATCGCAAATATCGCCACTGCGAAAATACGTAATATTGCTATCATTTTGCTCCTCACAACCGCCAAGTTGATTCATCTATTCACACAAAATAGGCAATAGATTCACTTGCGGTAAATACAACTATAAAAAAGCCGAAACCAAGGTTCCGACTTTTATGTTTTCATCTTACTGATTCATGAATCCACTAACCTAAGTTAGTTCGACTCGCTAAATCGTGTAATGTTTGCGCCTAAAGCTGAAAGTTTATCTTCAATCTTATCGTAGCCACGATCGATGTGATAAATACGGTCAACGATAGTTTCGCCTTGGGCAATACAGCCAGCAATAACTAGACTCGCAGATGCACGAAGATCCGTTGCCATTACTTGAGCGCCGCTTAACTTCTCAGTTTCACCACAGATAGCCGTGTTGCCTTCGATTTCCGCTTTTGCGCCCATTCGCTGTAACTCAGGAATGTGCATAAAGCGGTTTTCAAAGATAGTCTCAGTGATAACACCACTGCCCTTCGCCATCATGTTGAGCAGAGTAAACTGTGCTTGCATGTCGGTTGGGAAACCTGGGTGAGGTGCTGTTACGATTTTCACCGCTTTCAGCTCACGATCTGTCATATCAAGGCTGATCCAGTCTTCGCCCGTTTCAACCTTCGCACCCGCTTCTTCAAGCTTCGCTAATGCAGCTTCAAGAAGATGAGCGTTGGTATTACGACAAACCACTTTACCGCCAGAAACAGCAGCAGCAACAAGGAACGTACCCGTTTCGATACGGTCAGCAACCACAGAGTGATGACCACCACCAAGACGCTCAACGCCTTCGATAGTAATCGTATCCGTACCTGCGCCAGAGATCTTAGCACCTAGTTTGTTTAGGAAATCAGCCGTATCAACAATCTCAGGCTCACGCGCTGAGTTATCTAATACAGTTGTACCTTCCGCTAGCGTTGCTGCACACATGATAGTAATGGTGGCACCCACACTTACTTTATCCATCACGATGTGCGCGCCTTTCAAACGGCCGTCAACACTTGCTTTTACATAACCATCTTCCAACTTAATGGTCGCACCTAGTTGCTCTAGGCCATGGATATGTAAATCAACAGGTCGAGCGCCAATTGCACAACCACCAGGAAGTGACACTTGGCCTTCACCAAAACGAGCGACTAGAGGACCTAAAGCCCAAATAGAAGCACGCATTGTTTTTACTAAATCATAAGGCGCACAAAATTCATTAATCTCGCTGCCATCAACATGAACACTACCGTTACGTGATACTTTTGCGCCTAAACGCTTAAGTAGTTCCATCGTAGTATCGATGTCACGTAGGTGAGGAACATTACTCACTTCAACCGGCTCTTCAGCAAGGATTGAGGCGAATAAAATAGGTAGCGCTGCATTTTTTGCGCCTGAGATCGTCACTTCACCGCTTAACGGCTTATCCGATCCAATAACTCGAAACTTTTCCATCATAAACCTTAAAGTGACATCAGTTTCTTATCACGTTCCCACTCTTCTGGCGTGAAAGCCTTAATAGAAAGAGCATGGATGTCATTGCGTTGAATGTATTCCATTAGTGGGCCGTAGATTAGTTGCTGCTTCTTAACTCGATTCATGCCGTCAAAACATGCATCAACCGCAACAACTTCGTAATGACTGCCTTCACCCTTCACGAAAATCTCCTGAAGGTTCAGTGCCGCTGCTAATAATTCTTGTACTTTTGTGCTGTCCACAAATAGCTCCTGCCTAATTTTTTATGTGTTCTGCCATCATTGGCTGGATATTGCTCAATTGGAACAACGTTCGTAATTGTTCTGGCACGAAACTGAGCATTATATGACAGTTTTGATTTTTTGCATGCTCTAATAAGTGAATTAGCATCACCATTCCTGCTGAATCGACTCGATTTATATGGCTAAGGTCAATTTCAACGCTCGATTCCGTCGTTTGCCACTTTTCCAATATACGCCAGATTGCAGGGACACTGTCTCGGTCTATGTCACCGAGCAGCTGATACTCTTTAGAGCTTAGTGCTTGCCATTGAGAGTGGCTCATTATTTATTACTCTCAAAACGAATCGGTTGTGCTGCCAATTTCTCTAATTCATCGGCAACTTGTAAGATGCCTTCTTGACGAATTTTAGTATTCCACTCTGATTGCTTGCTCGATAATAGGCTAATACCTTCAGCAACCATATCAAACGCCTTCCACTCGCCCGACTTCTTGTCTTTGCGTAACTTAAATTCAAGCTTAATGTTTGGTCGCGGCGTATCTATGATACTAACCTTAATACTGGTAATACGACTATCTGCTTTGATTTTTGGTTCTGGACCAAATTCAATCGTCTGATCTGTGTACTGAGTCAGTACTTGAGCATAAGAAGATACAAGGTATTTACGGAACGCATCGATAAACACGCCTACGTCTTTTCTATCCGCGCCTTTCAAGTTTGGACCTAGCAGTTTAAGAGCCGCATATTGAGCATTAACATAGGGCATCAACTCTTCTTCCACAATGACCTTCAATAACTCAGGATCTTGCTGGATATTCTCTTGCTCACTCTTCAAACGATCAAATGCCACTTCAGCAACTTGCGTCATCATCTGATAAGGCTGAGTGCGATCAATCGATTCTGAAGCAAAAACTTGAGCAGAAACAAGTGAAGCCATTGCGACCATAAACATTGATTTCAAGTAACCGATAGCTTTTAAATGACTAATATCTTTTAAATGACTAATAGTTTTCAACATCATCTTACTCCTTAGCTTCGCTGTCATCAGAGCCACCAACGCTATACAGCACTTGGCCAATCAAATCTTCTAGTACCAATGCTGACTTGGTGTCTTCAATAGAATCACCATCAACCAACATCTCTTCATCATCAAAAATGAAGCCAGGAACCAGGCTGATGTACTGCTCACCGATTAAGCCAGACGTTAAGATTTGAGCACTAGAGGTATCTGGAAATTGTGAGTACTTCGCATCAATAGATAATTCAACGACAGGAAGGTAACTCTCGGTATCAAGCTCAATACTTTTAACTCGACCGACAACGACACCACCCACCTTCACTGGAGAGCGAACTTTTAGGCTACCAATGTTGTCAAAGGTCGCTTTTAGATTGTAAGTATGGTTCGAACCTAAGCCTTTTACGTCAGCGACTTGAAAGATCATGATTAAGATTGCGCAAATTCCGACAATAACAAAGGTGCCGACCCATAATTCTAATTTTCGAGTTTGTTGCATGATTAATTCCCAAACATCAATGCGGTAAGAACAAAATCTAGCCCTAATACCGCTAGAGAAGAGTGCACTACAGTGCGTGTGGTTGCCTGACTAATACCTTCTGAGGTCGGTACCGCATCATAACCATTAAAAAGTGCGATCCAAGTTACTGTGATAGCAAAGACCATACATTTGATCGTGCTGTTACCAATATCTCGACCTAGCTCAACGGAAGACTGCATCGCAGACCAGAAACTGCCGTGGTCAATGCCCTTCCAATCGACACCAACCAACTGAGCCCCCCAAATCCCGACCGCCATAAAGATCATCGCGAGCAGTGGCATTGAGATAAGCCCGGCCCAAAGGCGTGGCGCTATAATGCGTTTGAGAGGATCGACGGCCATCATTTCAAGGCTAGAGATCTGTTCGGTTGCTTTCATTAAGCCGATCTCAGCCGTTAATGCTGAACCTGCGCGGCCTGCAAACAATAATGCAGTCACCACTGGGCCCAACTCACGTAACAATGAAAGCGCGACCATTTGACCAAGGTTACCTTCAGCACCGTAGTCGATTAACACGACATAGCCTTGCAGGCTGAGCACCATGCCAATAAACAAACCCGAAACTAAAATGATAGCTAATGACTGAACACCAACGCTATAAAGTTGTTTAACGAATAAAGGGAAATTCTTTAGTCTCGGGATGCCAAACAAAGCCCCAAATAACATCAGGCTTGCTCGACCAAATGACTCACAGATCGCAAGTGTTCGCTTACCGACACCCGCAATAGCTTTAACAATCATATTAAAACAAATCCTCTTTTAAGCTCTTCGCAGGAAATCTAAACGGCACAGGGCCATCCGCGTCACCTTGCAAAAATTGCTGCACTCTCGGATCGCTGTTGTTGTACAACTCATCAGGCGCACCAGCAGCAATGATTTTTCCATCAGCCATCAGATAAACCCAATCGGCAATACTCATCACCTCAGGCACATCGTGGGAAACGACAATAGAGGTTAAGCCTAGGGCTTGATTGAGATTACGGATCAGCTCAACTAAGACGCCCATAGTGATCGGGTCTTGGCCAACAAATGGTTCATCGTACATGATGAGTTCAGGATCCAGTGCGATCGCACGGGCCAACGCAGCACGTCTCGCCATCCCACCAGACAATTCACTCGGCATCAATTGCGCAGCACCTCGTAACCCTACGGCTTCAAGCTTAAGTAATACGATGGTACGAATGAATTTTTCGTTAAGTTCAGTATGCTCTCGCAGCGGAAACGCCACATTATCAAAGACATTAAGATCAGTAAAAAGTGCACCCGATTGGAAAAGCATGCTCATTTTCTTGCGGGCTTGATATAGCTTACGACGTGATAATGCAGGGATATTGTCGCCATCAAACCAAATTTCGCCCTCATCTGGCGGTAATTGTCCGCCAATCAAACGCAGCAAGGTCGTTTTACCGATCCCTGACGGGCCCATGATTGCGGTTATTTTTCCCTGAGGCACCTCTAAACTGATGTCATCAAAGATAACGCGCTCACCGCGTGAGAAGCTGAGGTTCTTAACTTTCACAAGCTCAGTGTTCAACATATTTTTGTTGTTTCCTTGCTTTAAAATACGCCAATTATGGCTGCAATAATAATGAGTCTACTTTAGAATTAAAAGCACTGTTCAATTAATTCATATTAAACAGGAATCTATGCAGGGATTTGAAAGCATTAGAAAATTATCTATTGAGCTCTCTTTCTTGCCTGCTAACTGGTAATTAATTTGCCGAGTGACTTCCCTTTTATCTAGCAACAGGTCAAAATTAGCGGTTAATTCTCCGTTTTTTATTAATTTTTTAGGAATCATCATGCTTGAAGCGATTGCGCTTCTTATTATCGGTCTAGGTTTTTTGGTGTGGAGTGCAGATAAGCTGGTTTACGGCGCCGCTGCTCTTGCTCGCAACTTTGGTATCTCACCATTAGTTATCGGTATGACGATTCTAGCAATGGGGTCTTCGGCTCCTGAAATGATGGTTTCAGCAACAGCTGCTCTTGATGGAAAAACAGATACGGCTGTAGGTAACGTTCTCGGTTCAAACATCGCCAACATCGCACTGATTTTGGGTATTACAGCGCTTATCAAACCGCTATCAATTAGCTCTGGTGTGATTCGCCGTGAACTACCATTGATGATTGGTGTCACTCTACTAGCGGGCGCTTTGCTGTGGGACAACCATTTAGGATTCTACGAAGGCGTATTATTGTTTGTTCTTTTTGCCGCATTCTTATTCGCGATGCTGCAAATCAGCCGCAGTGAGAAAAAGAACGGCGATGCCTTCCTTGAAGAACAAGAATCTGAAGTTCCTGAAGGCGTGAGCAACCCTAAAGCCGCAATGTGGGTGGTAGTTGGTCTGATTATTCTGCCTCTAGCTGCCAACATGTTGGTTGATAACGCGGTTGTTATCGCGAAGTTCTTTGGCATGAGCGACCTTGTGATTGGTTTAACCATTATTGCCGTTGGTACAAGTCTGCCTGAGCTAGCAGCATCACTTGCTGGCGTAATGAAGGGTGAGGATGATATGGCCGTGGGTAATATCATTGGCTCGAACGTATTCAACATCCTTGCTGTTATGGGTATCCCTGGCATCCTCAACCCTTCAGTCTTGAGCGAGTTTGCGATGGGTCGTGATTTCTGGGTAATGCTAGGTGTATCGCTACTGCTTGTCGTCATGGCGCTAGGTAAATCACGTAGTGTGAATCGTATTGAAGGCGGTGTGTTAATAGTGACATTCGTGGCCTACCAAGCTTACCTACTTATGAACATGTCAGCTTAATTATTGATTTAACTTCCCGTACTTGGAGTATTTAATGTCTCAGTCATTCGATTATCGCAGTGTTGCAAAGCAAGTTTTGGAAACCGAAGTTGCAGGTCTTACTCAATTGGACCAATATTTTAATGATGACTTTTGCAATGCTTGCGACCTTATCCTGAACAACAAAGGAAAAGTGGTTGTGATGGGCATGGGAAAATCTGGCCACATCGGCAAAAAAATAGCAGCAACACTAGCAAGTACTGGCACATCCGCTTTCTTCGTACACCCAGGGGAAGCTGCGCACGGTGACTTAGGAATGATCGGGGCTGGCGATGTCGTGATAGCAATATCCAACTCTGGCGAATCAGGTGAAATCCTAAGCTTATTCCCGGTATTGAAGCGTTTGAACATCAAGATTATCAGCATGACAGGTAAGCCAGCATCAAACATGGCGACTTTGTCTGATATTCATTTACAAATATCAGTGCCAGAAGAAGCGTGTCCATTAGGGCTTGCACCAACAACCAGTACAACGGCTACCTTGGTGATGGGTGATGCATTAGCCGTCGCACTGTTACAAGCCAGAGGATTTACTGCGCAAGATTTTGCTTTGTCCCACCCTGGCGGCGCTTTGGGTCGACAACTATTATTGAAGCTTGAAGATATCATGCATACGGGCGATGCACTCCCAGTGGTAGCACCGGAAGCATTGGTACGAGACGCTCTTTTGGAGATATCTCAAAAAGGCTTGGGGATGACGGCAGTCGTAGGTGAAGACGGTCTAATGGCCGGTATTTTTACTGATGGTGATTTGCGCCGTATCCTAGACAAGCGCATCGATATCCATGATACGCAGATCGGCGACGTGATGACGCTAAATCCGACGGTAGCAGAACCAAACATGCTCGCGGTTGAGGGTTTGAACTTGATGCAAGCTAAGAGCATCAATGGCCTAATGCTGTGCCATGAAGGCAAACTAGTCGGAGCGTTAAACATGCATGACTTACTGAAAGCAGGAGTAATGTAATGACACAGACAGTCGAAACTCTATACGGCACGGTAGATTCAGAAGTGTTTGCCGTAGCGAAAGAGATTAAATTGCTTATTTGCGATGTCGATGGCGTATTCTCAGATGGTCGCATCTACATGGGCAACAACGGTGAAGAACTGAAAACCTTCCACACTCGTGATGGCTATGGCATTAAGTCACTGATGAACGCCGGTATCGAAATCGCGATCATCACTGGCCGTAAATCTCAAATTGTTGAGAATCGAATGACCGCTCTCGGTATTAAGCTTATTTACCAAGGTCAGGATGATAAAGTTAAGGCATACCAAGATATTTGCGATAAGCTTTCTGTAAATCCTGAAAATACGGGCTACATCGGAGACGATCTGATCGACTGGCCTGTGATGGAAAAAGTTGGCTTGAAAGTATGTGTTGCAGATGGTCATCCACTACTTGCAAAGCGTGCAAATTACGTGACAACCATTAACGGTGGTCACGGTGCGGTACGTGAAGTTTGCGACCTTATTTTACAAGCAAGAAATGAACTCGACGTGCATAAAGGTTTAAGCATATGAGTTTTACTCGTATTATCTATTTAATACTAATATTTATTGCCTCTTGGTCGACCTATTACTTGTACGACAAAGAGCAAACATCAACGATACAAGTGGCTCCAAATTTGGAGCTGCCCGCGTTTAGTGGCAAAAGTCTAAACAACATTAGCTATGACGAAAGCGGTATTCGTAGCTATCAGGTTGAATCGACGTATTTAGAGCACTACTCAGTGGTTGGCGATACGCACTTTCAAAACCCGGTTCTTTCGGTATTCCGAGAAGGGCACACGATTGAATGGCAAGTCACCGCTGATCGCGCGATTATGGATGAGAATCAAGTTGTCACGTTTTATGACAACGTCGTGGCAAAGAACCTGTTGCCAGAAGCCAGCTTCGATACAATGACCACAGATAAAATGGTTGTTGAGCTGCCTAGCCGAGATTTTTATTCAGAGACTCCGGTCCATATGATCGGTACATTTTTTGAAACTGAGGGACAAGCAATGAAAGGTAACTTCGGTACCAACAATGCAACCCTCTTTAATTCTGTTCAAGGTAGATATGAAACTCTTACACCTTAGTTTATTCGCTTTGACCCTTGCGGCGCCTAATGTCTATGCCCTTTCTTCGGATAGCGAGCAACCTGTCTACATTGACTCAGACAGCCAGCAATTGGATATGAAAAGTAACCAAGTGACTTTCCTTGGTGATGTAAACCTTAAGCAAGGCAGCATCAATATCAATGCCGATAAGGTTATTGTTACCCGCAACGCCGTAAACGGTGAGATTGAAGAAATTCAAGGCTTCGGTAAGCCAGCGACCTTCTCTCAACTGACTGACGACGGGAAGACACTCTACGGTGAAGCTGATGACTTACATTACCAGCTTGTTGCCGACAAATTGATCATGACTAAGAATGCAATGCTATCTCAAGATGGCAGCATCATTCGTGGCTCTAAGATCACCTACCAGATCGGCTCTCAAAAATTAGTCGCTGACAGTGGTGAAAACAAACGAGTGTCAACGGTTTTACAACCAACGGAAGTGAATAAGTAACGATGGCTGTTCTTAAAGCAAAAAACCTAGCGAAAACCTACAGCAAGCGCAAAGTTGTTACCGATGTAAGCTTGCAGGTAGAGTCAGGCCAGATCGTTGGTCTGCTTGGCCCTAACGGTGCGGGGAAAACGACCTCTTTCTATATGATAGTTGGCCTGGTTGCGCGTGATGAAGGTACTATCAGCATTGACGACCGTGACATCAGTATCTTGCCAATGCACAGCCGTTCTCGTCTTGGTATCGGTTACCTACCGCAAGAAGCATCGATTTTCCGTAAGTTGTCTGTTGAGAACAACATCATGGCCGTTTTACAAACCCGTGATGAGATGACTAACGAACAGCGCCAAGATAAGCTGGAAGACCTTCTAGAAGAATTTCACATCCAACATATCCGCACCAGTAATGGTATGGCTCTGTCAGGTGGTGAGCGTCGTCGTGTGGAGATTGCTCGAGCTCTAGCAGCAAACCCGCAATTCATTCTGCTGGATGAACCGTTTGCCGGTGTTGACCCGATCTCAGTTATCGATATCAAGAAAATCATTGTTCACCTACGTGATCGCGGCTTGGGCGTTTTGATTACCGATCACAACGTTCGTGAAACATTAGATGTGTGTGAAAAAGCTTACATCGTAAGCCAAGGACACCTGATCGCTGAGGGTACTCCTGAAGATGTTCTCAATAACGAACAAGTTAAACAAGTTTATCTAGGCGAACAATTCCGTCTATGATTATATAGAGAGTATCGAGAGTTCTAAGAATAATAACTAGGTAAGTCACACTGAATGAAACCCTCATTACAACTTAAGCTAGGCCAACAGTTAGCAATGACTCCTCAATTGCAGCAAGCGATTCGTTTGTTGCAATTGTCTACTTTAGATTTGCAGCAAGAGATTCAAGAAGCACTTGAATCTAATCCACTACTCGATGTCGAAGAAGGCAATGAAGATACGCCTACATCGGAAGAGAAACCTAGCAGTGACGAGAAAGAAACAGTTGAAGCCACAGAGCAAGATTTACCTGATAGTTCAGACTTAATCGAAAAATCAGAAATTGGCAACGAACTAGAAATCGACACAACTTGGGAAGACGTCTACAGCGCAAACACAGGTAACACTGGTATTGCGATTGATGACGACATGCCTGTTTATCAAGGCGAAACGACTCAAAGCCTACACGATTACCTACTTTGGCAACTCGACCTAACACCATTCTCTGAAACTGACCGAAGCATTGCTTTCGCGCTGATTGATGCCATTGATGACTATGGCTACCTCACCGTATCTTGTGAAGATATCCTTGAAAACTTCGATAGCGAAGAAGTAGAGCTTGATGAGATTGAAGCCGTCCGCAAACGAGTTCAGCAGTTTGACCCGCTGGGTGTCGGTTCAGTGAACCTACAAGATTGCTTGTTACTGCAACTGGCAACCTTTCCCCAGGATACCCCTTGGCTTAACGAAGCTAAGTTAGTACTTACTAGCCACATCGACCAACTCGGTAACCGCGATTACAAATTAGTCATCAAAGAAACCAAGCTGAAAGAAGCGGAACTACGTGAGGTTCTGCAGCTGATTCAGCAACTGGATCCTCGACCTGGCAGTAAGATTACACCGGACGAAACTGAATATGTGGTTCCAGACGTAACGGTGTTCAAAGATCTTGGAAAGTGGTTAGTCACCATTAACCCTGATAGTGTCCCTAAGCTGAAAGTAAATCAGCAATATGCCGCTCTTGGTAGCAAGGGCAGCAGCGCAGACAACCAATTCATTCGCTCAAATTTGCAAGAAGCAAAATGGCTAATCAAAAGCTTAGAAAGCCGAAATGAGACGCTACTCAAAGTTGCGCGATGCATTGTTGAACATCAGCGTGATTTCTTCGAACATGGCGAAGAAGCGATGAAGCCAATGGTTCTGAATGATGTTGCGTTAGCCGTTGATATGCACGAATCCACGATCTCTCGTGTGACGACTCAAAAATTCATGCACACGCCACGTGGCATCTTCGAACTCAAATACTTTTTCTCAAGCCATGTCAGCACTGACAATGGCGGTGAATGTTCATCTACAGCAATTCGCGCACTCATTAAGAAGCTTGTCGCAGCGGAAAATACCGCGAAGCCTCTCAGTGACAGTAAGATTGCTGCTTTACTGGCTGACCAAGGAATTCAGGTAGCTAGACGTACCATAGCGAAATACCGTGAGTCTCTGGGCATTGCCCCATCGAGTCAGCGTAAACGCCTGTTATAGGCTAATTTAGTTAGCTATTTAGTTAACTATTAATTTAGTTATAACCTGGCAACCAACTGAAAAGGAAAGTCTATGCAAATCAATATTCAAGGCCATCACGTTGATCTTACCGATTCAATGCAAGACTATGTTCGCACTAAATTCGACAAACTTGAGCGCTTCTTTGATCATATCAATAGCGTTCAGGTTGTTTTAAAAGTTGAGAAAATCAATCAAATCGCGGAAGCTACCCTGCATATAAATCAGGGGGAAATCCATGCGACAGCAACTGATGAAAGCATGTATGCCGCGATTGATTCATTGGTTGATAAACTCGTCCGCCAACTCAACAAGCACAAAGAAAAGCTAAGTAGTCACTAACATGCAATTAAGCGAAGTACTTTCATTGGACTGCACCAAAAGTGCAGTCCAATGCACAAGCAAAAAAAGAGCCCTTGAGCTCATCAGTCAGATCGCTGCAGAAAGCTGCGGTCAAGATTCAACAGAACTGTTTGAGTGCATGTTGAGCCGTGAAAAAATGGGCAGTACTGGTATTGGTAATGGTATCGCTATTCCTCATGCTCGTATGAATGTCAGTGATAAAGCGATAGCTGTATTACTACAATGCCAAGACCCAATCGAATTTGATGCGATTGATAATCGTCCTGTCGACCTACTATTTGCCCTGCTTGTTCCAAGTGAACAGTGCAAGGAACATCTAAAAACCCTTTCATGTATGGCAGAACGACTTAACGACAAGCAGACTCTTAAAAAGTTGCGTAATGCTCAAAGCGATCAAGAGCTTTACGACATAATGATCCAAGTGCCAACTTGCGAGCAATAACATGCGATTAATCGTTGTGAGTGGCCAATCTGGGGCCGGTAAAAGTGTTGCGTTACGAGTCCTTGAAGACTTGGGGTATTACTGTGTTGATAATCTTCCAGTAAACCTGCTAAGCGACTTCGTCGAATCGGTACGCGAGATCAATCAAAACGTCGCTGTTAGCATTGATATTCGCAACCTACCGAAAGAACCGCAGTTAGTTACAGAGACTCTAGAACAACTAGAAGCCGCCACTGATATTGATGTGAACGTTTTGTTCCTAGACGCAAGCAAGCAAACGCTACTCAACCGCTACAGCGAAACACGCAGAATCCACCCTTTATCGATCGGTCAGGAAAAGTTATCTCTTGAGCAAGCGATTGATTTAGAAAAGACACTCCTAACACCTCTCGCAGAGCAAGCCAGCATTGTGATTGACAGCAGTGACTGCAACCTCTATGAATTGAGCGAAAAGGTTCGATTTAAAGTTGAAGGCAAAGAGAAGCAAGAGCTGATCATTGTCTTTCAATCTTTCGGCTTCAAATACGGCCTACCAAGTGATGCCGACTATGTGTTTGATGTTCGCTTTTTGCCGAATCCTCACTGGGAACCCGCACTGCGACCATTAACGGGTCTTGATGCACCCATTCACTCTTTTCTTGAAAAACATTCAGAAGTTCTTGAACTCAAGCAGCAAATTCAAGGCTTTGTTGAGCAGTGGTTGCCAATGCTAGAGAAGAATAATCGCAGCTATCTAACGGTCGCGATTGGTTGTACTGGCGGTAAACACCGCTCGGTTTACCTAACTCAGAAAATTGGTGAATACTTCGAACAACTTGGCCATCAAGTTCAAATCAGACACGCCTCCCTAGAGAAGCACCAACAGGGCTAACCATGGAATTAACTCGAACTGTACTGATCCAAAATCGCTTGGGTCTTCACGCTAGAGCAGCCGTAAAATTGGTTGAGCTTGCACAAAGCTTTGATGCAACCATCACTATCCATAGTGAAGAAGATAAAACGGCAACAGCAGACAGTGTGATGGGGCTACTTATGCTGGAGTCGGCGCAAGGGCAACACATCACCATCCAAGCCGCAGGCACCGATTCACAGCAAGCGCTTGATGCCGTTTGTCACCTAATTGAAGACCGGTTTGATGAAGGCGAGTAGCAAAAACGCTTCACTCACAACATCTAGAACTCAAACCACGCATCAACCAATATTAATTCTTAGTTCTACCTAAGTTAATGATTTAAATAAGCCCCAGAATTAAGTTACTATTCCAAGCATTGTTAGAATAATGAGATAGGAGGAAAATATGGCAGAGCAATTAGAATTCGACCAAGCTCACCAAACCCTCCAAGAAGTCAGCGAAGCCCTAGAAAACGGCCGATTTGTTCACGTACGCCGACAACTTCAGGATATGGAACCTGAGGATATTGCACACCTTTTAGAAGCCTCCCCTCGCAAAAGTCGTGACGTACTCTGGCAACTCACCGACCCTGAAGACTACGGTGAAATTCTTGATGAACTAAACGAAGACGTCAAAGATGCTCTTGTGTCGAAAATGGCACCAGAGACCTTGGCAGAAGCAACAGAAGGCATGGAAACCGATGACGTCGCGTACGTACTTCGAAGCCTACCTGACGATGTTTCTCGCGAAGTCCTTTCTCAAATGGACTCCGTTGATCGTGCTTTAGTTGAAACCGCACTATCGTACCCAGAAGATTCAGCGGGTGCGTTAATGAACACCGACGTAATCACGATACGTGGTGATGTCGATGTTGAGGTCGTACTGCGTTATTTACGTATGCGTGGTGAATTACCTGACGCTACCGATGCATTGTATGTTATCGATGACGACGAACGCCTCATTGGTAACCTATCGCTCAGCACACTGATTACGACTCAGCCTGATGTGTCTGTTTCAGAAGTGATGGAAGATGCCGACGAAGCGATCGCAGTTGAAACCAGTGCCTCTGATATCGCCAGCCTGTTCGAACGTCGTAACTGGGTGTCAGCTCCTGTTGTCGATGTAAATCAACACCTTGTCGGTCGTATCACGATCGATGATGTGGTTGATGTTATCCGTGAAGATGCCGAACACTCAATGATGAGTATGGCGGGTATGGACGATGACGAAGATACCTTCGCACCGGTCGTCAAATCTGCTCGTCGTCGTAGTGTATGGCTAGGCGCAAACGTTTTGGCAGCACTCGCGGCAGCGTCTGTGTCTAACATGTTTGAGGCGACACTGAATGAGATGGCCGCGATTGCTGTTTTGATGACTATCGTACCGTCCATGGGTGGGGTTGCAGGTAACCAAACCGTCGCTCTAGTGATTCGTGGTTTAGCGCTTGGTCACATTGGTGACAGTAACAAACGCGAACTGCTACTCAAAGAAGCCTCTATCGGCTTCCTTAACGGCATTCTATGGGCCGTTATCATTGGCGGCATAGTGGTTGCTTGGAAAGGCAATTGGATCTTGGGAGGCATCATCTCAGCAGCGATGATGACAAACTTGATTGTCGCGGGTATCGCCGGTGTAACCATTCCTGTGATGCTGAAGAAGATGAATATCGACCCTGCCCTTGCAGGCGGTATGGCTCTGACCACAGTAACCGATGTGATTGGCCTATCGGTATTCTTAGGCCTAGCCACCATTCTTATCTAACTCATGCTTATCTAGTGTGAATAAACAGATAGCCTATTCTAAGATGGGATGCTGAATACAAAAAGGGAGCCAGAGGCTCCCTTTTTAATAGGTCAGATTTACGCTTCAGGTTTAAGTCTCATGTTTAAACTACAACAAATTAAGTAAATTACTCACCCGCGACTTTCATCGATTCAAGCAAGATAGAACCGGTTTGAATTTGTGAACGAGTTTCAACGTCGTTACCTACCGCTACAATCTGAGTGAACATATCTTTTAGATTGCCTGCGATCGTCACTTCCGATACTGGGTATTGGATCTCTCCGTTCTCAACCCAGAAACCTGCAGCACCACGAGAATAATCACCTGTCACGGTATTAACGCCTTGACCCATCACTTCAGTCACAAGGAAGCCTGTGCCTAACTCTTTTAGCATCTGCTCAAAGTTTTGACCGGTCGATTTAACGAACCAGTTATGAATACCACCCGCATGACCTGTTGGCGTCATATCCATTTTACGTGCGGCGTAGCTCGTTAGCAGGTAAGTTGCTAACACACCGTCGGTGATGATTTCACGATCTTGAGTGTAAACACCTTCGCTATCGAATGGGCTTGAAGCCAAACCACGTAAGATATGCGGACGCTCAGAGATATTGAACCAATCTGGCAAAATTTTCTGACCTAGATGATCCAGTAAGAACGAAGACTTACGGTAAAGGTTACCACCGCTAATTGCCATCACAAGGTGGCCAATTAGACCTGTAGCAACATCGTTCGCGAACATAATTGGATATTGGCCTGTTGGTAGCTTTTTAGCATCCAAACGGCTGATGGTTTTTTCTGCCGCTTCTTGACCAACACGCTCAGGCGCCCATAGCTCATCACGATGACGTGCAACGGTGTAGCTGTAGTCACGTTCCATTTCACCATTAGCGCCTTGTCCAATCACACAGCAGCTCGTGCTATGGCGACTTGAGGCGTAGCTTGCTAGTAAGCCATGGCTGTTACCATAAACCTTAACACCATAATGACTGTCGTAGCTTGCACCATCACTTTGCTTGATCTTGTCGCTATAAGCTAGCGCTTGCTTCTCAGCAGCAATTGCAATCTCAGCGGCATAGTCAGGGTTTGGTTCATCAGGGTGGAAAAGATCCAAATCTGGAATTTCTTTTACCATGTATTCTTTTGCTGCAGGACCTGCAAATGGGTCTTCAGAAGTATACTGAGCGATATCAAGCGCAGCCGCGACTGTTTGAGCAATTGCCTTTTCACTCAGATCAGATGTAGATGCGCTGCCTTTTTTCTGGCCGCGGTAAACAGTAATACCTAGAGCACCATCACTATTAAATTCAACGTTTTCCACTTCACACATACGTGTTGAAACACTTAAACCCGTTGACTTAGTAATAGCGACCTCAGCTGCGTCTGCACTCACTGATGCCATATCCAACGCTTTAGCTACTGCGGCTTCTAGCTCAACTCTTTGCTGGGCGACTTGCTGTTTTACATCCATATCTATTCTAATTTTTTAGGTCAATATTACGTAGGATAACAAGAATTTCGCTTTCTCCCCAAGATTCTTGCTAAAATAGGCAATATATTCGTTTGAGATAGTGACATAGGCAGAAAAGATGGCTCGCAAAAACCAAAAAGCCCCATGGGAACCAGAAGAAGAAATCATCTGGGTAAGTAAGACAGAAATGAAAACGGACATGGATGCCCTGCAAAAGCTGGGAGAAGAGCTTGTTGAACTAAAGCCTTCTATTCTTGATAAGTTCCCTTTGTCTGAAGACCTGGCACAAGCGATTAAAGATGCACAACGCTTTAAAAATGAAGCAAAGCGCCGTCAGCTTCAATACATTGGTAAAGTAATGCGCAATGTAGATCCAGAGCCAATTCAAGCGGCTTTAGATAAAATTCGCAACAAACACTCTCAAGCAACAGTTGAACTACACAAACTAGAACAACTGCGTGACCGCGTTGTTGCAGAAGGCGATGCTGCCATTTCTGACGTTATGGAAATGTACCCTGAAGCAGACCGTCAACGTCTTCGTCAGCTAGCTCGCCAAGCTAACAAAGAGAAATCAGCGAACAAACCAGCGAAGTCTTCTCGCGAGATCTTCCAAATCTTAAAAGAGCTAAAGCAAGGCGACTAATCTTCGTCTCCCTTTGCTCAGAAAGATAATAAAAGACCTAGCACATGCTAGGTCTTTTTGTTTTCGACTGACTCTATATCAAAAGCCATCAAGACCAATACTCAGTCGTCACTCACCCGCTTTAACAAACGAGCTTAATTCTTGCTGTGGATGAGCAGCTGTCAGTACCTCTATCGAGTCTTCAACCAACACCTTACCTAGCGCCACAAAAATAAACTTATTCGCGATACTGCGTGCATCACCTAAATGGTGAGTCACCATCAATACCGTAATATTTCGTTCTGCCGCTAATCGCTTCACTAAGCTAAGCATCTCCTCGCGCAGCAAAGGATCAAGCGCAGAGAAAGGTTCATCAAGCAACCAGATATCATGAGGCTGAACAAAACAGCGGGCTAACGCGACACGCTGGCGCTGGCCACCCGATAAATGCTCAGGCAATCTATCTAAATACTCTGCAACACCTACTTGTGCGGCTGCTTGCTCAACTTTGAGCTTTTGGGTTGCGGTAAGCTTTAATCCTGGATGCAGCCCTAAACCAATATTTTCACGTACGGTGAGATGGGCAAACAAATTATGCTCTTGGAACAACATCGCCAATGGACGTTGGTGCGCTTCTTTACCAATAAGCGATTGTCCTGCCACTGAGATCTCACCCGATGTAGGCTCTATGAATCCCGCGACTAGCGCCAACAACGTTGATTTACCAGCGCCACTCGGCCCCATCAACGCGACAATGTCGCCCTGCTCAGCTTGAAAATCAAAGCGAAACAACTCTCGGTGATAGTGGTAGTCCACCTCTTTCATCACTAACATCATCGGTTCCTTAACTCTTTAGCATTGGGCTTTGAACTTCGAGTAAATAAAAATTCTATTAAGCTAAAACTGCCCACACTCAGCAGCAGTAAACTCACAGAAACCACCGCTGCAGCTTCCATCTGATAGCTGCCTAACAATTGGAATAGATACAAAGGCAGCGTTCTAAAATCTTGGCTACCAAACAAGGCAATGGCACTTAAGTCACCCATCGCCAGCATAAAGCTAATAGAGAAGGCTTGCGCCATTGGTTTACGTAGTGCGCGCCACTCCACCAGCCTAAAACGTGTGAAACCTGTCATTCCCAAGCTTGCACACACGTATTGATACTGTTGAGATAAATGCAACATAGGTTGGGCTAAGGTTTTTATCACATAAGGCAGTGCCATCAAGCTATTTACTGCAATCACAATAAAGAAAGCTAAGCTAAATACATCGGTAAATGAACGCAGTAATAAGAAGAGTCCCGTACTGATCACTAACCCTGGTGTCACTAAGATAATGGTACCAATCAGCTCGATTTTATCGGCTCTAAAGTTCTTATTCTGCAAACGCCATGCACGACTGGTCAGCAGTATCGCAATACCAATACCGACAGCAATAACACTTGCTAAGGACGCAACTTTAACGGAGGTCATTAACGCAGCCCAAAACGGTTCGCTGCTGAGCACAATCAGTGCTTGTGAGTTAATACCACTGACGATAACCATGGCTAATGGCGGCAATACCAGCATTGAGACTACTATGATCCAAAAGCTATCCCAAGCTTTTGACCACCAGCTGTCCTTAACCAAATATTTCTCTTCCGACAGCTGACTGGCTGTCACGGAGATAGGCTTAGACAAGCGCTGAATACTCACCGCTAATACACCACATAGCAGCATTTGCCATATCGCGAGCAAGGCACCAGCCTGTAGGTCAAAATCGAATTTAATCGCTTGATAAATAGCGAGTTCGATAGTGGTCGATTTCGGACCGCCACCTAGCGCCATCACGGTAGCAAAGCTAGTAAAGCACAACATGAAGACTAAGCCACACACATGAGGCAGTTGTTGTCTCAATCGCGGCCATTCTACCCATTTGAATTTATTCCAATGACTCATACCCAAATGAGCACACAGCTTATGTTGCTCGGCAGGCACGGTATCTAAAGCTTGTAAAAGTAAACGACTGGCATAGGGCAGATTAAAGAAGACATGTGCGAGTAAAATGCCATTCAATCCATAGATGGAGAATGGCAGTTCAATATCGAAGTTCGCCAGAAATTTAGCTAACCAACCACTGTTGCCATAAATAGCAAGCAAACCAAACACACCGACTAACACAGGCAGAACCAAGGTCGACGCGAACAGCCTTAACAACAGAGCCCGCCCAAAAAATTGCCTGCGACACAAAGCATGAGCAATAGGTATAGCAAAGCCAACACTCAGCACAGTTGAGAGTGTCGCTTGATAAAAACTGAATTTCGTTACATGCCAATAGTAAGGATCGGACCATACTTGGCTGATATCAAGAGAAGGGGCATTGCTAAGCAATGCCCCAACTGCTGAAACCACAAAGGCGGTAATGAGTATCGCAACCCAGATCCCGACCTTAGGTGTTTTCTTTATCATAAATTGATTTTTTACCGTAAATAGTTCGCTCAAAGTATATCGAACGAACCTTTAAATACAGAAAGTTAGAAAGCTGAATTTTAGGAAACTCATCTTTAGAAAGTTAAGCTAGAGAGCTAATCTTTTAAAAAGTAAGTGCACTCTGCCATTCACGAATCCAAGGCTTACGCTTAGCAGCGATTTCTTCAGGCGTAAAACTCAGAGCTTTCTGCGGTACTGTTAACAGATCAAACCCTTTTGGTAGCTCGATATCCGTCACTGGGTACATCCAGTTGCCCGTTGGCATCGCAGATTGGAATTCATCACTTAGGATAAACACCATAAACTCATCGGCAAGCTTTTCGTTCTTGCTGCCTTTAACTTTCGCTGCCACTTCCACTTGAGTGTAATGGCCTTCTTCAAAGCTTGCTGCTGCGTACTTAGAATCACTTTCTGCAATGATGTGGTAAGCCGGAGAAGTCGTGTAAGACAAGACTAAGTCCGACTCACCCTTTAAGAACATAGAGTAAGCTTCAGACCAACCTTTAGTCACAGTAACCGTTTTCTGAGCGAGCTTCTTCCAAGCTGCTGTCGCTTCATCACCGTATACTGACTTCATCCATAGCATCATGCCTTGACCCGGCGTTGATGTACGTGGGTCTTGGTAGATAACCTTAAGGTCATCACGCTGCTCAACCAGTTCTTTCAAGCTCTTAGGCGGGTTTGCCAACTTCTCTTTGTTGTAAACAAAAGCAAAGTAGCCAAAGTCATAGGGTACAAAAGTGCTGTCGTTCCAACCATTAGGAAGCGTTACTGATGACGTATCAACACTGTGCTTAGCTAATAAGCCCGTCGCTTTCGCTTCAGCCATCAGATTGTTATCTAAACCTAACACGATATCTGCTTTGCTGTTCCCACCTTCAAGACGCAAGCGGTTCAGAATAGACACGCCATCTTCTAGCGCGACAAAGTTCACATCGCAGCCACACTTTTCTTCAAATGCTTTTTCAACGGCAGGACGAGGGCCCCAATCCGCAGCAAAAGAATCATAGGTATAAACCGTTAGGGTATTGTCTGCAGCAAAGGCAGAAAAAGAGATGGCTGTAGTAACAGCAAGAGTTGTTAATGTGAATTTCACTGGACGCTCTCCATGGTCTGAGCGGCACAGGTTTGAGGGAGGAGAACGGTAGAAGTTATTCCTAACTCAATTCCTACGCCAGCATTATCTGGTTCAGGTTTACGGGTCCCAAGCACTTGCTTGATCTCAGCTCGCATTCATTATTTGAATGGTTTGCTCCCCGATGAGTGTTCAGAATTGTAATTCGAATTTTAACAATAAGCTATCAAGTTTGGATCAATTACGTTGATCGTAACCCCAACGTGGCACTAAACCTTGCTCAATGCCAAGATGATCCAAAATGCGCGCCACCATAAAATCGACCAGATCTTCAATCGACTTAGGTTGATGATAAAAACCCGGAGCGGCAGGCATGATCGTCACGCCCATAGTCGATAGCTTATGCATGTTCTCCAAGTGCAGCGTCGAGAATGGCGTCTCACGAACCACCAACAACAGTTGGCCTCGTTCTTTCATGACCACATCTGCAGCACGCTCAATCAGGTTATCCGATAAGCCATGAGCAATTGAAGCCAAGCTTCCCGCTGAACATGGGCAAACTACCATCTGCTTCGGCGCTGCTGAGCCAGAGGCAACCGGAGAGAACCAATCATCTTTGCCACACACCACCAGCTTTTCGGGGTCACACCCAAGGTGTTTAACCAAAGCTTGTTTCGCTGCATCGGGCCCTGCAGGTAACTTAAGTTCATGCTCGGTCGCCAACACCACTCGCGCAGCCGACGATATCAGTAAATAGACCTGATAATCCGCCGCCAAAAGGCATTCAAGTAAACGCAGGCCATAAGGCGCACCTGATGCGCCAGTGAAAGCGAGGGTTATAGCTTTATCGTGTTTTGTCATGTTCTCAATTACTTCAAAATATAAGGTCGTGGATGCCGTTAGCCTTTGAGTGCCAACGCATCCAACAATTTCTGGTGAATACCACCAAAGCCACCATTACTCATTACTAAGATTTGGTCGCCCGCTTGTGCCTCTGAGACAATTCTAGCAACGAATGCATCCATGTCATCACTTACATGTGCGGGTTGATGGCACGCATTGGCAACATCTTGTACAGACCAATCAATATTATCCGGTTGGAATAAGTAGGTAGAATCCGCCTGTTTGAGCGAATCAGCCAAGGTTTCTTTATGCACACCACGCTTCATGGTGGCAGAACGAGGCTCTAAAACAGCAATGATTTTTTTCGTATCGACCTTATTACGTAAGCCACCCAGCGTAAGTTCAATCGCTGTAGGATGATGAGCAAAATCGTCATAGACAGAAACACCTGCCACTTCGCCTTTAAACTCTAAGCGACGCTTGGTATTAATGAAAGTCGCCAGTGATTCACATCCTAAGTCGGGTGTCACACCAACATGTCTTGCCGCCGCAATCGCCATCAAGGCATTACTTACGTTATGATCGCCAACCAAATCCCAGTCTACGGTTCCAACACATTCGTCTTGGAAATAGACCTCAAATTTAGAGCCATCTTTAACCAGTTTCTTGGCATCCCAATCGCCAAGTTCGCCGCTCGATTCAGTCTCACTCCAACACCCACGAGATAGAACATCTTCAATAGCCGTATCTTGCTTCGGTGAGAAAATACGACCATTACTTGGCACAGTGCGAACCAAATGATGGAACTGTCGCTTGATCGCTTCAAGATCGTCAAAGATATCCGCATGATCGAACTCAAGATTATTCATCACCAAGGTTCTTGGGTGGTAATGAACGAACTTAGATCGTTTATCGAAAAAAGCACTGTCATATTCGTCGGCTTCGACCACGAAGAACATGCTTTCACCAAGGCGAGCAGAGATACCAAAGTTACCCAACACGCCGCCAACTAAGAAGCCAGGCGCATAGCCACAGTCTTCTAAAATCCAAGCCAGCATGCTCGATGTTGTTGTCTTGCCATGCGTTCCCGATACCGCTAATACCCAACGGTCATGCAGTAGAAATTCTTGCAACCATTGCGGGCCTGATGTGTATCTAAGGTTATTATCCAATACATACTCAACACACGGGTTACCACGGCTCATGGCATTACCGATAACCACGAGATCAGGCCTTGGCTCTAATTGACTGGGGTCGAACCCTTCAATAATTTCAATCCCTTGTGATTCCAACAAAGTGCTCATTGGAGGGTAAACATTCGCGTCACTACCCGTAACCTTGTGACCTAATTGACGAGCCAATACCGCGGCACCACCCATGAAGGTGCCACAAATTCCTAAGATGTGAATATGCATATATTGCTTCCAAACGCTTGGCTAAATGAGCCATGTCTAAATCAAACTACTTGCACTCATTATCATTAAATGGCGATTAAAAGCGAGCAGCAATGCAAAACAAATTTAGTCGACATTGTAAGTGAGATCTGTGTCGCTTAGTTCATTACCATTAAAAAGATCTAACCTTTAGAATTTAGGTAAGCGTCTAGATGAATAAAGCCCACTCAAGAGGCCTAATCTACAGTGCTCAAATCCCCCCTAATATTGAGAGAAGTTTAAGGAAATAACATGTCTGAGATGCGCACCCTTGGTGAGTTCATTGTTGCAAAACAAAGTGACTTTCCCCATGCAAGTGGTGATCTATCATCCCTTTTGTCATCAATTCGTCTTGCTGCGAAAATTGTTAACCGTGAAATCAACAAAGCAGGTCTTGTCGACATTACTGGCGCTGTTGGTACAGACAACGTTCAAGGTGAAGAGCAACAAAAGCTAGACCTTTACGCGAACGACAAATTTAAAGCGGCTCTAGAAGCTCGTGACCAAGTTTGTGGCGTTGCAAGTGAAGAAGAAGACGAAGCTGTTGCCTTCAATAAAGAGCTCAACAAAAACGCAAAATACGTTGTTCTGATGGATCCACTTGATGGTTCTTCAAACATCGATGTGAATGTATCGGTTGGTACGATTTTCTCTATCTACCGCCGAGTGTCACCGATTGGTACCCCACCAACACAAGAAGATTTCCTACAACCTGGACACAAACAAGTCGCAGCTGGTTACGTAATTTACGGTTCTTCAACCATGCTTGTTTACACAACAGGCGCTGGCGTCAATGGTTTCACCTACGACCCATCACTGGGTACCTTCTGTCTATCTCATGAAAACATGATGATCCCTGATGAAGGTAAGATCTACTCGATCAACGAAGGTAACTACTTCCGCTTCCCTACGGGTGTTAAAAAGTACATCAAGTACTGCCAAGAAGATGAGCCAAGTGATAACCGCCCTTACACTTCTCGTTACATTGGTTCTCTAGTATCAGATTTCCACCGTAACCTGCTGAAAGGCGGCATCTACTTATACCCAAGCACACAAAGCCACCCTCAAGGTAAACTGCGTTTGCTTTACGAGTGCAACCCAATTGCTTTCCTTATGGAACAAGCGGGTGGTATCGCTTCAGACGGTGCTCAACGTATCATGGACATCAAACCAACTGAGTTACACCAACGTGTACCTTTCTTTGTTGGCTCAACAGACATGGTTCGCAAAGTAGAAGAGTTTCTTGAGCTTAACCGAGACTAATCCTCTCGTTTATTTCTCAAAATAACGTCATTAAAAAAGCCAGCATTTATATGCTGGCTTTTTAGTACTCACTAAGTGATTATTTACCGGATTATCGAACCTGATACTTCGATTCAGCACCCCGTTCAAAGTTGAAACGGAACCATTTATCGACGTCATCGCAAATGCCAAGGTAGGTCTCACCGCGACGTCCTAGCGCTCGCGGGTTCTGCGAACAGTACTGAGTTTTACCCACTTCATAACCTTGGTCGTAAGCCGCATACAAATCGGCATCAATAGATGGTGAAGACGCAGCTTCTGCTAAACTTGCTTCAGTCTGTTTGGTTTTCCCTTTTAGCGCCATTTCTTCGCCAAAGCTCTGCCAATCGGTCGTATTCATTGATGTTGGTGGCGGGGTTTGCGCGCAACCGAATAACATTACTGATAGCACCAATAATAGATATTTCATGATTTCCTCCTGATGGAAAAAAGACTAGCCTGTACATTGAGACTGTTAGCTATTACGTCAGAATGCTTTCATTAGTTCACTCACTAGAGCGGGTTATTCCGCTTACACCAGTCACCCGAAAGTATTTCTTTATTAGCTGTTAGATCAAGCTGATATAAATATACCCATGCTAATCCAAATATAGTCTCTATTTGCTCGCGACGATACTCAACAGGAACATCTTCTAGCCGATCGAGCGACTCCAAAATTTCGTCGTTAATGATATAGACCTCGCCAGCGACACTTTTCTTTCCGAAAATCATCGCCGGATACGCAACTAAATCAAAAAGTGCGTATTCCTCAGGTGTGTCAAACCTTCCTAAACACTCACATTGTTTTAAATAGTGGTGGTTCGATTGGTCTTTTCTCAATGTCCCGTAAACAAAAACGAGGTGCTTCATACTCACTCCCTAGCATTCGTCATCCGCTAATCAATCACCGCTCAAAGTGTTACTCAAATTCAAATTGATAGAGAAGATCCACAGCACTGTCTAGACCCGATACTGCCTCAACGTAGAGATCCTGCATCAATCGATAACGAACGGTAAACTCGCCTAACGAGTTAAAGATACCCACACCATATTTCACCTGTAAACCTGGGAGAATATAGCCGCTTACCGTAACCTGAGAGTCATCCCCAGAGCCTGCTGTATCCAGTTGTAAATCTTGTACACCAAAGGCTTCGCCGATTTCGCCAACAACCTTACCACTCTTCGCCAAACTCAAACCGATCAAGGTTGTTGTCATCGAACCGCTGGACTCACCATCGATATCTTGGCCACGCAGAATATAAGACAGCGCGTTCGCTTGTGGCATCGCTGGATCAGAGTAAATCTCGATGGTCGGCTCTGTCGCAGGGCCTGTAACTCGAATACCTGCGGTCACATCATCCTGAGTATTATCAGGGTTACGAATTGCATTGATGGCTACATATGGCTGATCCGGTGGGCCATTCATTAGAATCTTACCCTCTTCGATCAAGAGGTCTTGACCGAATGATTGATAAGTACCATCGACGATATTCACTTCACCAGTGATGAATGGGCCTTGGTCTTTTTGAGCTACATTGAGCTTACCAACCAAGTCGCCTTCAAGACCGAAGGCAGACAATTTAAAGTCATCACCAATGGAGATATTAATATTGGTCATCACATTGAATGGGATCGTATCTTCACTTTCAGGCTCAAGATCTTTGTTCAATATCACCTGATCGGAAGACACACCAACCGCTGACGGTGGTAAGTCTTCTACCACAATTCGTCCCCATGGTAGTGCTATGTCACCGGTAATTTTTGCCAGCTCGGGCGTGACATCAATAGTCATATCAGGTACGACCTTAACCTTGACCATCGGCGGGATATCAACCATCAACTCATCGGCAAAAACTCTAACGTTAGAGTGCCATGCTTTAAGATCTTGCCAATCTCCGGTTCCCTCAATATCAAGGTGACCGTCAGGTGTTTCTACATTCGCATCAAGCTTTGCACTATAACCATCAAAGTCGAGATCGATACGGCCATCTTTCACATCAACAGGCGTAACGTCGCCTTTGACTTGAATACCATCAACCGAGAACTGACCAAAGACTTGAGGATGCATCAAAGAGCCTTTAACTTGAAGATCACTCTCAAGGTCGGCTTTCAACAGGCTGTACTCACCTAGGATTGGTTGCAAGAAATCGAGGTGGAACGTGGTCAGCTTAATTGCAGCATCTACCATTTTGTCTTCGGCAAGAATATCCGGTAACGACACCGTACCAGACAGGTCACCATTGTCGGAAACATCCAGCTTAAAATCGGCATCCAATTTGTTATCTTTCAGCTGGGCATTCAATGCAATACTTTCCCAACCCAGTGTGATTGGCTCACCAACTTGTTGAACAACCTGACCTTTCGGCATATCAACGCTTACCGTAACCTCAGGCTCACCTTGTTCAGACCACTTAGCATGAGCGGTCGCATTGACTAAGCCCTGTAGTTGCGTCTCTTTAGGCACAAAAGCTTTAATCTGTTCGAAGTCGAATTGGTTGATCGCCAATTTCGCCTCACCTGATTTCCCGACACGAACGTCTTCATCCAGACATACACTCGAACCCGATTGATTCCAACAGTGTGCTTGTACATCGGCAAACTGCTTGTCGACATCCGCCTTAATCGCGACAGGTTGATCTAACACCCAAGGCCCCTGTTGCGTGGTAATTTTGACTCTGTCTAACGACCCATCCCAAATAAGAGAAGGCTTTTGAATCAACTCACCGGAAATAGCTAAGCTTGTAGACACGATGTCGGATATCACATCAAGTGTCACGGTATGCTTCTTCTCACCACCACTCACCGTGAGATCAATACTTTCCACGTTTTGATCTTGATAGGTTAAGTTCTTAGCTTTGAGTACAAGATCGGCTTGGGCTTCAGGTAATGGCAGAGGAACCAAAGAGCCATTAAGCGACAAGGATTCTAGTGTTGCTTCGTTATTCCAATCGACCTTATCAACATTTAAAGCAAGATCGACTTCAGGCTCTTTCGTTGGGCCGCTAAGTTGGATGCTACCGATCACTCTACCTTTCAGCTCAGGACTACTTTTTGCAAGCTCAGGGAAGAAGATCTCAACGCCCATGTCCCATTGCTTATCAAGTTGCCCCTGTGCCTTAATCGAGTTCACACCATGAGCCAAGCTCAAACCGCTGGTTTTCAGCTTTGGTTCACCGTTCGCGCTGCGATCCGACGCTGACAACTGACCTTCGATATCGAGAGGATATTCTCGTAAGATCCCTTCAATATCCAACTTAGGCAATTCAATCGCCCAGCCGCCCGCTTCCGTCAACTCACCCGAGGTGACGATGCTTCCGCTAATGTTACCCTCGGCTTCTGGCCATTGCAGGCCCGGCTGAATGTCTTTGAGTGTCACGTCAGCTTGCCAGTTAACGAGACTCTTCCAATTCGCTTTAACGACACCGTTAAGTTCACCGCCTAGCGTGTTGAGCTTTAGACGCTCGAGCTCGATCTGTTCCGTGGTGCCTTTACCCTGTAGATCGATTGATAACTCAGGGATTTCCTTACCATCGGCCCCACCTTTAAGTAGAACATTGAAACTATCTAGTGAGCCATTAGCTTTGAATTGCTCAATTGTCGCTTGGTAATCGCTTTTTCCGGTAAGAGGCCACTGCGCTTGTCCGCCCTCTAAAAGAAGGTCAAATGGTAGAGTTGGCTCTAAGGGTTGAATATCCCCAGACAGCTTTGCCTCAATCAATTCAGAAAACTCGGAATCTAAGTTTAGTTTAGCTACGCTACCTTGCGCTTTCAGGGATAGCTTCTGCCCAGCAAGGTCGGTTTCTTTCACTAACGTATCCAAAGACAGCTCTAACGGGTAATCACCTTTAAGCTCAACCTTCGTCGTTAGATTTGCGCTTACTTGTGGCATATCGAGTTCGAGAGTGGAAACATCAACCGTGTGTTTACCCGCGCGTGCCTCTAGTCCAAGGTGATTAACAACGATTGGTGTTTCTTGTTCTAAGGTGAAACGGTTAAGATCAAAACGCTCAAGTACAACCTGCAAAGGAATTAAGACTTCAGGTAACTCGATAGCCGTTTTAGTGGCAGCCTCTGGTTCTACCGTTTCTGTTTGCGGTTCTTCTGTCGATTCAGCAAGCTTAATTTTTAGGTCATTGAACAAGGTTGGCGATACCGTCAGCGTTTCTCCCTGCATGCTCAGAGCCGTTGAGAACAGACCCCATTCGATTTCATGACCCAAGATATTCAGTTTGATATCAGATAAAGCGATGCGATTGATCACTATTGGTAATGGTGTTTTCACTGATGTTAGGGGCGGAGTCGGTTCTACTTCTTCTGTAGAGGGGGGAGGCAGTTCAGTCAATGCGAAGTCCAACCCTTGAATCGCTAAACGATCAACACACAGCTTAGGATCAAGCAAACAACGAGGGTTAATAGCCAAGTTCAGCTTTTGAACCTTGGTGTCGATATGCAGGCTGTCATCTTTAAACTGAACATTATTAAGCGTAAAGCTTGGGAACAGGGCTCCTTTAGTACTTTCCACTTTAAGTTGTGGTAATGCTTTTTCAGCGCCCCACAACACGGTGTTCAACCCTAGATTGGTGAACAAAACAAAACCGAGCAGGGCTATCAACAATAGCAAAATAGACGTCAATGAGATCGACGTCCATTTCAGGCACTTGCCCATCACTTTGATCATAATTCAGGTCCTAAACTAAAGTGCAGTTGGAACTCATCGCCTTTCTTCGCATCTAGGCCCCAAGCAAAATCTAGACTCACTGGACCAACGGGGGACGCCCAACGCACCCCGACACCGGTGCCGTGCTTCCACTCTGGCTTGTCATTAAATGCATCACCAATATCGTAGAATGCAGCGCCCCACCAGTTTCCAACCAAGCGGTATTGGTATTCAAACGAACTGGTTGCGATAAATTTTGCACCCGTTAAAGCGCCACTTTCATCGCGCGGAGAGATCGACTCATAGCCATAACCACGAATACTGTTATCACCACCGGCAAAGAATCTTAGGGAAGGAGACAGCTTCTCAAACTCGTCGGCAAAGTTACCGCCAAATTGAAGCCGAGTTAGGCCTCGGTGGTTATCGCCAATGCTTCTAATCCAAGCGGTTTGGCCTTGAAAACGAACAACCTTAGTTTCGGATAACAAGGTATCATCGGCCGCTTCAAACATAATGGTTTGTTTATCGCCCCACATCGGCATCGAACCACCTCGCGTTCGAGTTCGTGAGAAAGAGAAACCCGGCAAAACAAACTGTGCCAAGTCATCTTGTAAACCTTGTTCATAGTTTTCGACCAAGTATCGAATGAACACCGTGCGTTGCCAGCCATTGTCCAGACGCCAATATCTTTCTAAGGCGAGGTTGGATTCCAAACTCTTGGTATCACGATTATCCAAATTTTTCATACCGTACTTAACTTGGTAGTAGTCATTAAGTACGTCATCCAATGGGATTTTATAAGCTGCAGTGATCGTCTGCTCAGGCTTGGAGATCGACAAGCTACTATTGAAGCTATGGCCTCGATCATTAACCCAAGGTTTTTTCCATTTAAGAGTGCCTTTCACACCAAGGTCTGTTGAGACACCGATACCCGTTTCGATTTGGTTACGAGCTTGCGGAGCAAGGCTAACCTTCATCGGGATTTCTCGGCCTTCGCCTAACTGACTTAAATCTGGCTCAACAAATACCGAGGAGAACCAATCTGTATTCGACAAGTTTTGGTTGTACTCGCCGACTTTGGTAATAGAGTAAGGTTCGCCATCTTTAAACGGCTTGAGAGATTGAACTTTGTCATCTTCAATTTGACTGCCCGTCACTGTAGTTGTGCCAAAGTGGTAGCGTATACCACTGTTATAATGAAGGCGGACATAAGCACGGTTTAATTCAGGGGCGACTTCTAGCTTGCTAAGATCATACGACCCATCGAAGTAGCCTTTCGCTAATCCAAGGTTGCGGATCGATGATTTCAAAGAATCATAATTGCCATGATTCAGAATCGAACCTTTAGACAGCTTACTTCTAGCTATCAAAGCCAAAAAGTCAGGATCATCTTTGGCTTCACCAGTCAGAACGATATCTGAAGTATAAATAACAACAGGCTCTCCCGGCTCAACCGTAACGGTCATTTCGGTATCATCTTCGGGGTGAGAAAATGTGATATTAGGGTGGTAGTAACCTAACGCATTCAGGGCTTCTTTTATCATAGACTCCAAGCGAGATTGGAACCTTAATGAAACCGAGTACTCTTCTTCAGGAATCGCACTCAGATAAGCATCAACATTATCCTCAAGCGCTCCATTAAGCCCTTTAATTTCAAGGGAAACATCAGCGAAAGCGAGCGTCGATGACAATAGAGTGCCAATCAGAACTGGTAAAGTTTTTCTTATCATGCTTAATTGGTGAAGAAGTTATCAATACGTTAATAAATGAAAAGAAATAATACCGCTAAAAAGACATTGAGTCTGTAATAAATCTTGGAATAACACGGTCTAATTTAAAGACTTAATCAATATGAACCAGCCGTTAATATGAACCTACAGTTAATATAAACCTGGATCTAATGTTAACTTACGCGGTAAACGTATGCGAAAAGGAATATAACATGCTAAACAAACAACAACTGGTTTCCGCAGCAACCGCATTACCGGGAAATTCAGACCCAATCCGAATCACTGAGCGCCATTTTGTCAATCAAACTGACTTACTCGATGCTCCTATGGGTTCCCAACAAGAAGTCCTACTTGGTATGGGATGCTTTTGGGGAGCTGAGCGTTTGTTTTGGCAACTTGATGGTGTTATTTCCACATCCGTTGGCTACGCTGGTGGATACACAGTCAATCCCACTTATGAGCAGGTATGCAGCGGACAAACCGGTCATACCGAAGTCGTTCGTGTCATTTTTGATAGCGAACAAACATCTTTAGCTCGAATACTTGAGACCTTTTGGGAGCGCCATAACCCAACCCAAGGTATGCGCCAAGGCAACGACTTAGGGACTCAGTACCGTTCCGCGATATACACATTCAGCGAACAGCAACAAGCCGTCGCCGAGCACTCTAAACGTGAATATCAACGAGCAATGACTGAATCATTAGGCAACGAGATCACGACGGAAGTTCTACCTGCTGGAAAATATTTTTTCGCAGAAACCTACCACCAACAATACCTAGCCAAAAATCCTAACGGTTACTGTGGGTTGGGCGGTACGGGTGTCTGCTTCCCTCCGCAATAATGTGTGTTAGGCATACAAACTAGAACAACATCCATTAAAAAAGGGCTTCCGCTAGGAAGCCCTTTTTCATTGGAAATCTATTTGACGCAATGCAAATCTATAACAGTCAGTTACACCGGCAGCGCAGCAATGGTGCCGTTAACTTCTTTAAAAATAGTGAGCTTTTGTTTGTCTGAAACTTCAGGAAGAAGCACTTTGCCTTGGTCGAAGCGAAACTCTCCGATACCCTCAATAGCAAACTGGCCTTTGAACAGGACTTTAACGAAACGCGCCACCTGATGTGGACGGTAAGTAGAAAATTTTCTTAACATAATACAACCTCAATTCCATTTGAGTACTACAGTCACGTACCTGAACACCACCGCATTCAAAGCACATTAAATCGCTAATTCCTTTAGCAAACAGCAAGATAATCTATTGTTCATCTCGATATTGATGCATTATACCTTTTGGTAACAAGCCTGCAACTTATTTCTACGTCGTACGATAAAAAAGTTAAAGAGGCATTTTTCAAATTTCATATTATACTTCCAGAGCAAACCAATAAGCGGAACAAAAATATAATGAAAAACAAAACTCTACTGGCTTTTTTAGCCGCAGCCTCTCCACTCTTAGCCAATGCTCACAACTTATCTGTAGGTGAAACTCTGCCCGCTGTCGATGTTAGCAACTATGGTGAAATCGTACTAAACGATGGAAATACTGGATATCAAGCTTGGGCAACCAACGCTCTTCTAGGTAAAGTTCGCGTCGTTCAAGCTATTGCAGGCCGTAGCAGCTCGAAAGAGCTCAACGCACCACTGATGGCAGCCATCACAGCATCGAAATTCGCAGAAGACAGCTACCAAACCACTACCATCATCAACCAAGATGATGCGATTTGGGGTACTGGGTCTTTTGTTAAATCGTCAGCAGAAAGTAGCAAAGAAGAATTTCCATGGTCTTCTATGGTGCTAGATGAAGACGGCACGGTAGCGTCATCATGGGCTTTAAAAGAAGAAAGCTCTGCGATTATCGTTCAAGACAAGCAAGGTAAAATCTTGTTTGTTAAAGAAGGGGCATTAAACGAATCAGAAGTCACTCAAGTCATTGAGTTGATTAAAGCGAGCCTTTAATAAGATATTCGCGTCTTTTTCGAGACCTAACCAAAGGATATTGTTATATTATAACAGTATCCTTTTTTAATTCTGTGGTTAAACATACTCATGTGGCAAAACACACCTAACAATGTGAAACGCAAAACAGGCTTCTTGCTTGGGCTGATGCTCATGTTAAGCGTGTTAGCGGCAACACATATGGTGGATATTGACCCCGATCACCACACTTCGCATCACTGTGAGCTGTTTTCGATAAATCAGTTCATTACTGCGCACTCACTACCACAAGTTCCAGAGTTCCATTCAGAATTTACAGCCACTATTACAGAGTCAGTAATTTCGTTACAGCGCCTGTATTTCGCTTATTTAGCACGTTCACCTCCTGTAAATATCGCTTAATTACCACTACTTTTTAATTAACCTTTATTCAGGAAAAAAACATGAAACCTACTATTTTAGCCGTTGTTATCGGCATGACTGTCTCAACGAATGTTCTAGCTAACGAAGAATTCCGCTCTCACGAAGCACACGTGCACGGTAAAGTTGAAGTGAACATCGCTCAAGATGGGCAAGAGCTGCTTGTTGAAGTAACAGCTCCCGGCGCTGATGTGGTTGGCTTTGAACATGCTCCAGAAACTGCCGAGCAAAAGAAAGTGTTTGAACAAGCGATTGCGCAACTGAACAAGCCAGAAGAACTATTTGGTTTCAACAATGCAAGCTGTACTTTGAAGTTCAAGTCAGTGACGAACACCCTAGAAGACGATCATGATGACCATGAAGGCCATGACCACGCTGAAGGCGAACATGACGACCACGAAGGTCATGACCACGCTGAGCACGATCATGACGACCACAAAGACCATGACCACGCGGAACACGATCATGACGACCACAAAGGCCATGACCATGCTGAGCACGATCATGATGACCACGAAGGCCATGACCATGCTGAGCACGATCATGATGACCACGAAGGCCATGACCACTCAGAAGGCGGCCACGGTGAGTTCACTGTCGAGTATCACTACCAATGTTCTGACATTGAAAAACTGGATACCGTGAATACTCAGTGGTTCTCTAAGTTCAGCAACACAAAATCAATGACTGTGAACCTGCTAACTGACAGTGCTCAAATTCAAGAAGTACTTAACGCAGATCGTATTAGTTTTCGATTCTAATTAGCATTAGATTGAATTAAACGTAGATAAGCAGCCAAGTAAGTATTCACTTACTTGGCTGTACAAATCGGTATGCTCTGGGAATTTATGATTCTAATAACTGTCCAGTAGAGACACCGCTTTAATTATTGGAGCTAATATGTCTTTTGACAGTTCATCACTTGTGGTCAAACTCGAAAATATCAGCTTTCGTTGGAAGCCTGAATTGCCCCCAACGCTAGAGATCCCCTCACTGCATATCCAAGCCCAAGAGCACCTTTTCATCAAAGGGCCTAGTGGTTGCGGGAAATCAACATTGTTAGGGTTACTGACCGGAATCAACCAAGCTGAACAAGGCGAAGTATCTATCCTTGGCCAAGATCTCACACAGCTAACACCTCGCCAGAGAGACAAATTCAGAGCCGATCATATTGGTTATATATTCCAACAATTTAACCTGCTTCCTTACTTGTCAGTCATCGACAACGTGACGCTTCCTTGTCAGTTTTCTAAGATTCGTAAGCAGCAAGTCACTGAAAGTCAGAACAGCCTGCAAGCAACCGCTCAAGAGTTGTTGCTCAGATTAAAGCTACCTCAAGCTCTAATGGACAAGCCCGTTACCGAGTTGAGTATTGGTCAACAACAACGTGTTGCTGCCGCTCGTGCTTTGATCGGCCAACCCAAAATCATTATTGCCGACGAACCGACATCGGCTCTGGATCATGACAACCGAGAAGCCTTTATCGAACTGTTGCTAGAACAAGCGAATCAGGCGGGTTCTACCCTGATCTTTGTTAGTCACGATCCAACATTAGAAAAACTGTTCACTCGAACCATAGATTTAAAAACCGTTAACCAAGCTAAGGTTGTCGTATGAAAGTAATTACTCACTTAGCCTTAAAAAGCGTACTCAACCGTAAAGCCACAGCCATTCTAACTATTCTCACTGTGGCGGTGTCAGTTATTCTATTACTCGGTGTGGAACGTGTAAGAACCGAAGCTAAGAGCAGCTTTGCGAATACGATTTCAGGTACTGACCTTATCGTCGGTGGCCGCTCTGGTCAGGTAAACCTGCTGCTTTATTCCGTATTTAGAATCGGTAATGCGACCAACAACATCGACTGGAAAAGCTATGAAGAATTTAGCCAGCACAACGCTGTAAAGTGGGCGATCCCAATCTCATTGGGTGATTCACATAAAGGCTTCCGCGTAATGGGCACGAACCATAGCTACTTCGAAAATTATCGCTATGGAAGTAAGCAACCACTTACTTTTCAGCAAGGCAAAGAGTTCAATCAGCTATTTGATGTCGTGATTGGTGCCGATGTCGCGAAGAAGTTAGATTACAAGATTGGTGATCACATCATTCTGGCGCACGGTATCAGTGATGTCGCTTTCAGTCGCCACGACAACCTGCCCTTCACCATTGTCGGAATACTCGCGCCAACCGGCACACCAGTAGATAAAACGGTGCATGTTTCGTTAGAGGCCATTGAAGCGATTCACGTTGGTTGGGAATCGGGGGCTAACCTCGGGCACACACCGAATGCTGAAGCGCTAAAGCAACGTGACTTCCAACCGAAGCAGATTACCGCGATGATGGTTGGCCTTAAATCGAAGATCCAAACCTTTGCACTGCAACGAGAAATCAATAACTACCGCCAAGAACCTTTGAGCGCCATTATGCCAGGCATTGCGCTTCACGAATTATGGGGAATGATGGCAGTAGCAGAACAAGCACTACTGATTGTTTCAGGGTTTGTTGTAATCGCGGGACTGTTAGGGATGCTGAGTAGTCTACTCACTAGCTTGCAAGAAAGACGTCGAGAGATGGCCATTCTGCGCGCGATGGGAGCAAGGCCTCGTCATGTATTTGGTTTACTGATCAGTGAAGCAAGTGCCCTAACCTTCCTCGGTATCACATTGGGTGTTGCCGTGTTGTTTGCCTTGATCGCAGTAGTTGCTCCTATTGTGCAACAAAGTTATGGTATCAACATATCGATATCCGCAATCACACCTCATGAGTGGAAACTGCTTATGTTGGTGCAAGTTGCTGGAATCATTATCGGCTTTATTCCCGCTTTCAGGGCTTACCGTCAGTCATTGTCTGATGGCATGACTATTAGAATCTAAAATAGGAACCTACGATGCAACGCAAATTCCTACTGATACTTGGGTTACTTATGTTCCCATTTATCAGCACAGCTCACGCTGAAACCACTCAGACTGACGAATCGGTATTAACACTCGATTGGATTGACTTGATTCCAGAGTCAGAGCGAGCACAACTCGACTCATTTGGCATGCCGATGGTTAACCACGACAGTATGGACAAACCTCAACAATCGACACTTGGCGCTGTTCGCCCAGAGCTGAATGGCAGCACAGTCAAAATTCCTGGCTTTGTGATTCCATTGGAAGGCGATGAAAACATGATCACTGAGTTTCTGCTGGTACCGTACTTTGGCGCATGTATCCACGTGCCACCGCCACCACCAAACCAAATCATCTACGTGAAGTTCCCTAAAGGTGCACCAATCCAGCAGTTATGGGATGTGATCTATTTAGTGGGTACGCTGAAAACTGAGTCAATAAGCCATGACTTGGCGCAAACCGGTTATCTTATTGAAGGTACTGCAATTGAAGAATATGACGACATGTAGTCATTAGAAGGGTGGCTCAAGGATGAGCTGCCGTCACTGAACGAGTGAGATCATTCAATAACAGTTTAATAACGATTATTTTATTCTAAATTACGCGATGTAATTAGATAAGTACGCTAGAACAGCGACATAAGTAGCGAGTAATAACCCTATACTAAGCTGTTTCTTCAGCTTGTTATCATTGACTTGATTCATAACTCCTCCTTGAGAATTACAACAAATTTAACATTTTATTATCATTAGCAAAAGTAAAATTTTGTTGAAACCTTCAACTCTGCACGCAAAATCTAGCCACCAATAAGATAAAGAGTTACATTTTAGACAGTTATACCAATCACAATAAGTAAGTGTTCAGAAATAGCGTAGGAAAAAGGCTTGAGAACAAGGAAGCTCTTTTCAATAAATAGTTTTGATAAGTAGTTATTCTACAATCAAAAATTCTAACGCTGTTATCGAGCGTTTTAACAAGCTAGGGCGAGCAATTAATTACTACGATTGGTGTTGGGTCGTCTCCTTACGGTACTCTTATGTCAGAAACTAAACAGCCAGTGATCATTGAGCATGCTAGCGATACACAGCAAAAGCATGAGAAAAAGCCTCATATTGCCGACAGTGCAAGCAGAATGCTGCACATCGCACAAAGCTTCGGCCTCGATTCCTTAATTAGTCATAGTACAAAGCCAAACGATAAAGCTGAGAGTACGCTTATCGAACGGGCACTATTAAGAGAGAAAAAACGTAGAGAGCTTCGCCAAAAGAACCTAGAACAGATTCTAAAGTTGGCACACTCTTCATGTAAGGATGAAGCGGCTGGAGACCCTGATCAGGACTGGCTATACCGTTTCTTCGATATGGCACAAGAGATCCACAATACATCGATGCAGAGGCTATGGGCTCAAGTACTGAAACGAGAAGTCACCAACCCAGGCTCGACGTCGATGAAGGCGCTTCAGATCTTAAAAGACATGACACCAAAAGAAGCACTCACCCTGCAAAGAGCCGCGTCACTGGGTTGTAGCTTTGGTAGTGATAACAGCAGAAAACTATTACTCGGCTTTAAATCCCATGCTGGAATCTTCAGCTTTGGCAAAAGAGACACCACCAACACCATCAACCTTGGTGGACACAACCTGCCCTACTCTAGTTTGCTCCACTTGATTGAGCTCGGGATTATTCTAGGAACAGAATTAGAATCTGGAGAGATTGATTTCGACCCAGCCCTACACCTGACTTATCAAGGTAAGAGCATGTCACTGGCGCCTATTTCAAAAGGGGTTAAACTGGTTTATTACCGATTCAGTCCAACAGGTAATGAGCTGTGCACCTTACTTGGCAACAAACCCAACATGCAGTATTACGACCAACTGATTGCACTATTGAGCCAGAAATTCACGGTTCAAACAGAAGTTAAAAGCAGTGTGAATTACACCGTCTAGGCACTCGACGGTGCAAAAAATAGACGGTGTAAAAAGTGAAGAGTATCGAGAAGAATAAAGAGAATCTAGAGGATAGGTTTCTTGTCTCGGTAACCAAGGCTGCACTATTTATCGGTCGTGAATAAACAGATAAACAACTGAGTAGCCTTAGTCATACCAACGATCTCAGTTGGTTAAAATATTACGCTTCTCTAAAGCATCAATACACAACTCCACCAGTTCATCGAGTGTCTTCTCACCCGCAGGTAGATCTATCTCAGGATTCTGAGGCGCTTCGTAAGCTGAACTAATACCAGTAAAATTCGGGATTTCTCCAGCACGTGCTTTCTTATACAAACCTTTAGGATCACGCTGTTCGCAAACCTCGAGTGGTGTATTGACGAACACCTCAAGAAACTCACCTTCCGGCAATAAATCACGTACCAACTGTCTCTCCGCTTGATGTGGAGAAATAAACGCTGACAACACGATCAAACCCGCATCCGCCATCAATTTAGCAAGTTCACCAATACGACGAATATTCTCTCGGCGATCCTGCTCAGAGAAGCCAAGGTCGCTACATAACCCATGACGCACATTATCGCCATCCAATAAGTAAGTATGGTAACCAAGCTGTGCCAAGCGATTTTCTAATGCTCCAGCGACTGTCGACTTCCCAGAACCAGATAATCCCGTGAACCAGAGCACGGCTGGCTTTTGTGATTTCAGATCAGAGCGAAATGTTTTATCAATCGAGTGTTGATGCCACACAACATTCTCATCTTTTGGTTTGAGTACTGCGGTCATAATTAGTCCTTTAAATAAACAGCATTAAAATGGGAAAAAATAAGGAATTAGGGTCAGCACCAAACCCGAATAAACAATCGAGATTGGGATGCCGATGCGCAGATAATCCGTAAGGTGGTAATTACCTACGCTATAAACAAGTAAGTTGGTTTGGTAGCCGTACGGCGAAATAAAACTGGCACTGGCACCAAACAGAACCGCCATGATGAACGGCATTGGATCGACGCCATAGCCTACTGCCATACTGTAGCCAATGGGGAATGAGAGTGCCGCTGCCGCATTGTTGGTCACCAACTCAGTTAGGACCAACGTCATGAAATAGGTCGCGACTAGCGCTCCAAACACGCCCCAGCCATTAAAGGCCTCCATAAACATCAACCCCATTCGCTCAGACAACCCAGATGAAATCATCAGTTGAGCAATAGAGAGTGCCGAACCAACGATCACGACAATATCGACGGGGAAACGGCGGCGAAGCTCACCAAGTTGTACTACACCAAATGCCACCAGCAATAATAAAAATCCCGCTAGCCCTTTAATAATCGGCACGACTTCAGCGAGCGATAACCCAATCACACTGGCAAAGCCGAGCAACACAAACGTCGATTTATCGGCATCAAGCTTGGCGCTTGAGTCTAGATCGTTCATCAACACAAACTCTTTATTGTGTTGTTGACGCTGTTCTTCAAAACGTTTTCCTGGAACCAAAATCAAGGTATCGCCAGCGGTTAATGTGATGTTTCCAAGGCCACCTTCAAGGCGTTCATGACCACGACGAATGGCAACCACAACCGCATCGAAGCGATCTCTAAACTGGCTGGTCTTGAGGGTTTTATTACAGAAGCTTGCCGATGAACTGACTACGACCTCAACAAAGCTCTGGCCATTCAGGTGGTGCTGACCAAACAGAGTTAGCCCTTGGATCTCTTGCAGTGTCGCAACACTCTCGACATCACCACAAAACAGTAATCGATCACGAGCTTGGAGTATGAAGTCAGGGTCTATAGACGCGGTTGTTTTACCGTCTCGAATCACTTCCGCTAAGAACAGTTTTCTCAATGCTCTGAGGTTATTCTCGCTGACGCTGCGGCCAACTAAAGGAGAACCCGGCTCAACTCGCGCCTCGAGAAAGTAAGGTAGATCGTCTTGAGAACCATCATCGTAGCTGGGTAAGAAGTAGCTCAGAGGAATGAGGATCAACACACCGCCGACCAACACAGCTAAACCGATCAAGGTCGGTGTAAAAAAGTTTAAGCTTGGCAGTCCAGCATCTTCAACAAAGCTATTGATGATCAAGTTGGTAGAGGTGCCGATCAATGTCAGGGTTCCACCTAAGATGGCAGCGTATGACAAAGGGATAAGCAGTTTAGATGGCGCATGTTGTTGATTACGTTTGATCGCCCCGATCAAAGAAACAACCACCGCCGTGTTATTAGTAAAAGAAGAAAGTAACGCTGTGGAAATACCCAACTTCGCAACCACGGTACCTAGCCTACCTTCAGAGATATTACGGCTAACCCAACTGATTAAGCGAGTTTTCTCCAACGCACTTGATGCGAGGATAAGAAGAATTAAAGTCAGTAACGAGGAGTTAGTGAAGTTATTGGCTAAGCTCGACAAATCGATCATGCCAGCCATAAAAGCAATAAACGCCGCGCCAGCAAAGATAAAGCTTGGCTTAATACGGGTAACGAGCAGGCAAGTAATGATGCCGAGCAAAATCGCTAATACAAATCCTTGTTGCCACATATACCCGTCCTTTATGGCGGAAACGATGGGTTTCCGCCTGATTCAATAAGCTGTTACTTAGTCGTTTATGACTTCAGTAATTGGCTTAGATCTTTGGCATCCCAATGAGGGAAGTGCTTGCGTACCAATGTGTTGAACTCAAGTTCAAATGCAGAGAAGTTACCGACTTGCTGTTCAACAGAGTCCAAACGGTCTCGAATCAAACCAGCACCCACCGTCACGTTAGTCAGGCGGTCGATAACGATGAAACCACCGGTATCGGCACTCTCACGGTATTTATCCAGCGCGATAGTCTCGTTCAATGACCATTCACACAAACCAATACCATTCAGTGGCAACTCATCAACTGCGTAAGTCGACAAGTTGTTGATGTCATATTGGTGACGAACCGTTTCAACCTGACCGACGGTTTTCTTGCCTGCGATTTTGATGTCGTAGGCTTTACCCGGTTGCAGTGGTTGCTCTGTCATCCATACGATGTCAGCCAATACATGGTTAGTTGATTCAATTTGAGCATTTTCCAGCACAATCAAATCACCACGGCTGATATCGATTTCATCTTCAAGAGTCAGCGTTACTGCCAAACCCGCTTGCGCCGATTCAAGTTCGCCATCAAAGGTCACAATGCTTGCCACCTTAGACGTTTTACCTGATGGCAGCGCCTTGATTTCATCACCTACACTGACACGGCCAGAGGCAACGGTGCCTGCAAAACCACGGAAGTCTAAGTTAGGACGGTTTACGTACTGAACAGGGAATCGGAATTCACCTGCAGAACGTTTTTGGTCAATATCGACGTTCTCTAACACTTCTAATAGAGACGGGCCTTCAAACCATGCAAGTTCTTTGCTTGGCGCTGCAACGTTAATGCCTTCAAGCGCGGAAACAGGCAGAATTTGAATATTAGTTTCGCCTTCTAGGTTTTCAGCAAACTCTAGATATTGATCGCGAATCTCCTCAAAACGATCTTGCGAGTACTCCACCAGATCCATCTTATTGACTGCGACGATGAAATGCTTCAAACCAAGTAGGTTAGAAATAAACGAGTGACGACGGGTTTGATCCAGAACGCCCTTACGAGCATCAATCAAGATCACAGCCAGATCACACGTTGAAGCGCCGGTTGCCATGTTGCGCGTGTACTGCTCATGCCCTGGGGTATCAGCAATAATGAATTTACGCTTTTGAGTCGAGAAGTAACGATAAGCCACATCGATCGTAATCCCTTGCTCACGCTCAGCCTGCAAGCCATCAACAAGCAGTGCTAAATCAGGCTTCTCACCTGTGGTACCCACTCGTTGGCTATCAGAGTGAACCGCTGCTAGCTGATCTTCATAAATCTGTTTTGTATCATGGAGCAAGCGACCGATTAACGTACTTTTACCGTCATCTACCGAGCCACAAGTTAAAAATCTAAGCATAGATTTATGCTGATGCTGACTTAGATAACCTTCAATCCCTAGTTCAGCCAATTCGGCTTCTACTGCACTATTCATTTTTCTTTCCTTAGATTCTTAGAAATAACCTTGGCGCTTTTTCAGCTCCATAGAGCCAGACTGATCATGGTCAATCGCTCGACCTTGACGCTCACTAGACGTCGCCACCAGCATTTCTTCAATAATGCCCGTTAGCGTATTCGCCTCAGATTCAACCGCTCCGGTTAATGGGTAACAGCCTAAAGTACGAAAACGAACGCTTTTCTCTTCAATCACTTCACCTTCTTGCAGCTCCATACGGTCATCATCAACCATGATCAGCATGCCATCACGCTCAACAACTGGGCGTTTATCAGAAAGGTAAAGTGGAACAATATCGATACTCTCTAGGTAGATGTATTGCCAGATATCGAGCTCAGTCCAATTAGATAGCGGGAAGACACGAATGCTTTCGCCCTTATTAACCTGACCGTTGTAGGTGTGCCAAAGCTCTGGACGCTGGTTTTTTGGATCCCACGTATGGTTCTTATCGCGGAAAGAGTAAACACGTTCTTTCGCACGAGATTTTTCTTCATCACGACGCGCACCACCAAAAGCCGCATCGAACCCATACTTGTTTAACGCCTGCTTAAGGCCCTGTGTTTTCATGATGTCAGTGTGCTTCGAAGAACCATGTACAAATGGGCTACAACCCATCTCAATACCTTCTGGGTTCTTATGTACTAAAAGGTCGAAGCCGTACTTTTTAGCCGTACGGTCACGAAACTCAATCATCTCGCGGAATTTCCAATCCGTATCTACATGCAATAGCGGGAATGGAATTTTGCCTGGATAAAACGCTTTGCGAGCTAAATGAAGCATCACAGAAGAATCTTTTCCGATGGAGTACATCATCACTGGGTTATCAAACTCAGCCGCTACTTCACGGATAATATGAATACTTTCCGCTTCGAGCTGTTTTAGGTGGGTTAAACGTTCTTGGTCCATTTCAGTGCTTCCTTTAAGGCTCGCGTTACGAGCAATTCATTACTTGGTCTTGCCAAGCAAGGGATTTAACTCATCCACTTGAGTGAATGGGAGTATTGGCACTAGAAGAAAACAGAAGCTTCGTTTTGAGCTATCCTTGCTATTCATCTGCCTGATACGTCCTTGATATAGGCATTATGACGAGCCTCTCATATTACTGGAAATTCTAAAATTTCATTTTTTATTCGAAAAGCTGATAAGGGATTGAATTTACCGATAAGCAGGTGAAATGAATGGACTAATATTATCGATATCAGTTGCGCATCGATTGAGCAGCTTTGGGAGGCGTCTTGCAGAACACCATAAAGTAATCGATCTAAGTCACGAATTAACATTCGTTGTAATCATTGTTTCATTCGGTTTTGTTACATTACGCAACGAATTTTCTACTATCCACTTTGGAGCTACAAAATGAAAGTTGCAATGAAACCTTTGTCATTGGCTGTACTTGCGGGTCTTGGTTTGACTTTAGCAGGCTGCACAACAACACCAGATACCGATGAAGTGATTAAATTACGTGTCGTAGAAACGACGGATATCCATACCAATCTAATGGATTACGACTACTACAAAGACAAGCCATCGAAAAAAATTGGCTTAGCACGTACTGCAACTTTAGTAAAAGAAGCTCAAAGCGAAGTAACCAACAGCGTTTTAGTTGATAACGGTGACTTGCTACAAGGTAGCCCAATGGGTGACTACATGGCAGACAAAGGCATCGAAGCGGGCGAAGTTCACCCTGCATACAAAGCTATGAACCAACTAAGCTACGACGCTGCAAACCTAGGTAACCACGAATTCAACTACGGTCTTGAGTTCCTAGAAGAATCTATCAACGACGCTGACTTCCCGTACATCAGTGCTAACGTTTACGACGCAGAAACCAAAGAACACTACTTCACGCCTTACATCATCAAGACGCACACGTTCGAAGATACTGCTGGCGTAGAGCACGAAGTAAAAGTGGGTTACATCGGTTTTGTTCCACCACAAATCATGACGTGGGATAAGAAGAACCTTGAAGGTAAAGTGATCGCTCGCGACATCATTGAGACGGCTAACGAGCTAGTGCCTCAAATGAAAGCGGAAGGCGCTGAAGTTATCGTTGCTATCCCTCACTCAGGCGTATCAACTGACCCATACAAAAATGGCGAAGAAAACTCAACGTTCTACCTATCTGAAGTAGACGGCATCGATGCGATCGCATTCGGCCACTCTCACGCAGTTTTCCCAGGTAAAGGTTTTGATGACATTCAAGGCATCGACAACGAAACGGGCACCATGAACGGCGTTGCAGCAGTAATGCCTGGTCGTTGGGGTAGCCACGTTGGTGTTATGGATCTAACACTTGCACAAAAAGACGGTAAGTGGGAAGTGGTTAAAGGCCAATCAGAAGCGCGCCCTATCTACGACAAAATCGAGAAGAAATCGCTTGCTGCAGCTGATGAAGGCATCGTAACAGCACTAGAAAAAGACCACGCTGGTACTCGTGAGTTTGTTAACCAACCGATTGGTAAAGCAGACGATGTGATGTACAGCTTCTTGTCTCTAGTACAAGACGATCCAACAGTTCAAATCGTTAACCTTGCACAGAAAGATTACGTTGAACAGTTCATCCAAGGTGACCCTGACCTAGACGGTACACCAGTACTTTCAGCGGCTGCACCATTCAAGGCCGGCGGCCGTAAGAATGACCCAGCGAACTTCACTGAGGTTGAATCTGGTCAACTGACATTCCGTAACGCAGCTGACTTGTACCTTTACCCGAACACGCTAGTTGCGATGAAGGTAACAGGTCACGAAGTAAAAGAGTGGCTTGAGTGTTCTGCAGGTCAGTTCAACCAAGTGGATGTTAACTCAACAGCACCACAACAATTGATCGAGTGGGATAACTTCCGCACTTACAACTTCGATGTTATCGATGGTGTTGATTACCAAATCGACGTAACTCAACCTGCGAAATACGATGCAAACTGTAAAGTCGTTAACCCTGACTCACAACGTATTGTTGGCCTAACTTACCAAGGTAAGCCAATCGACATGAAGCAAGACTTCCTGATTGCCACCAACAACTACCGTGCATACAGCGCTAAATTCCCAGGTACAGGCGAAGACTTCATCGCATTTGATGCACCAGATGAGAACCGTACTGTTCTTGCAAACTACATCTCTCGCGTAAGCAAAGAGCAAGGTCAAGTGAGCCCAAGCGCGGATAACAATTGGTCATTTGCGCCAATCAAAACAGATAACAAGCTAGATATCCGCTTTGAAACATCTCCAAGCGACAAAGCAGCAGAGTTCATTAAAGAGAAGGGTCAATACCCGATGAAACGTGTTGCGACTGACGATGTTGGTTTTGCTGTTTACCAGATTGACCTAACTAAATAGGTTGCTTAAGTAATCTATAGTTAACGTTATGAAAGGCTGAGTTTAACGACTCAGCCTTTTTCTTTTCTTATAAATGTTCAGTCCAAAGCTCTAATTTGTCGAACGACAAACTCTCGTTCAACCCGCTTCCAAATGCCACGCCTTTAGCTTCAAAACAGCAGTCAAACAGCACGACTCAAACCACCAATTGAATGAATCCAACACAAAAAAACACTAATCAGCTGTAAGTTTTTATCTGCTCCTCCTGTCTATTTAATTTACTACACTCAATGAATGGTGGTTAAGCCATTCATCTATAGGATAGATAAGGACATTTGATGAGCACCGTCGAGAGCATTCAAGCATGGTTACATTCAGGAGAGGAGTCGCTGCTATGGCTGATGCTTGGCATCATCGCGCTTTCTTACCTGCTTGAAGATCTTGCGATTGTTACGGCGGCAGGTATAGCGACTCAAGGTCTAATACTTCCTCAATATGCGCTGCTTGCTATTTTCATCGGTATTGCCACGGGTGATCTCGGTCTTTATTACTTAGGGAAGTCAGGACGTTATTTCCGAGGTGTTCGATATAAAGCCCTCACGAATAAGTACTTTCGTTCGCTTCGTACCAAATTACGTCAGAACGCATTCAGCAGCCTTTTTGTTATCCGCTTTATTCCAGGGCTTCGCACCGTCGGGTTTACCTTAAGTGGCTTTTTCGCCATCCCACTGCCTACTTTCTTGTTTGCTGTCATCAGCGCCACCGCGATCTGGACTGGCATTGTCTTCTCTGCCATCTACTATTTAGGGACATCAGCGTGGCTGCAAGCCTCTGAATATCAATGGATCGTTATCCCGTGTGCCATCGCTTTACTGTTTATCGGTAATCGATTAATGAATAAAACCTACTCTAGAGGATTATCATGAGTTCACCGCAAGATATTCGCATCATTCCCGCACATCAAATCAATGCAGGCATGCCTTTGCTTGAAAAAGATACCGTGCGCAGTGTCTCTCCTTATGAGTTTCTTCCGACTTGGTTCTTCTACACGCCAGTCGTGATTCAAAGCCTGATGCAAGGGTTACGGCACTTTGACTGGGCGCTGCCGCTCATTGCCAACCCAAGCATCAAGTTAAGCGGCATGGTAGGCGAATCAAAACACGAGATATTAAGCCTTGCCGGATCTTCAAGTCAGCGTTGGATCTCTCCGTTTATCACCCTCACCAAAACGGATCTCAGCGGTAAGAAACAAGCTGAAGATGCACGCAGCGCACTCATACAATCCGATCTTGATTTTCCAATCGTGGCGAAGCCGGATCTTGGCTGTCGAGGCGTAGGCGTCAAGCTGATCAACACACAAGATCAACTTGAGCAATATGTTGAATCTTTCCCAAATAATGCTCGCTTTCTACTGCAAGAAAAGGCGCCTTATCAGGCAGAAGCGGGTGTTTTCTATGTTCGTTACCCAAACAAAAAGCAAGGCGAGATCATCTCGATCACACTCAAGTATGCGCCAATGGTGATGGGTGATGGCAAGTCGACACTCAAGCAGTTAATTGAAAATAGCCCGCGTGCTGGGCAACTCAGCCACCTGTATCTACCAAGGCATGAAGATAAATTGGATCACGTGCTCGCAGAGGGCGAAGAGTTCCAACTCGCGTTCGCAGGTAGCCATAGCCGTGGCTGTATCTTCCGAGACGGCAACCAATACATCACTCAAGCTTTAACCGAACGCTTAGACGAGATATTCGATGACTTCGATGGTTTTCATTTTGGCCGACTCGACGTCAAGTTTAAGGACATGCACAGCCTAATGAACGGCGAGGATTTCACGATCCTTGAGGTCAATGGCGCAAGCAGTGAGGCTGGGCATATCTGGGATCGCAACACACCGCTGCGAGAGATATTTTCTACGCTACTTCTGCAATACCGCATTCTTTTTGATATTGGCGCTCAGCAAAAACAACGAGGCCATAAGACTCCTTCTTTCAAGAGCTTATTCGCTGCGTGGCAAGAAGAGCGACGTCTTGTTCAACAATATCCGACCACTGACTAACTTTGTACGAGGATCATGAATGAACCCCATAGCCCAACCAAGCGCCCTCACTTCTTTCTCTCCTAGTATCAAAGGAGCGGTAGAGATATTGAATCAGGGTCTAGAGTTTTTGTTAGCGATATCTGACAGCGACTATCTGACACGAGCAAAACCGCACGTCACAAGCTCTATTGGTGAGCATACTCGTCACACGCTCGATCTTTTTCACGCCTTAATCTTAAAAGAGAATGCGACCGTTGATTACAACACTCGTCGTCGTGGTCATCCCGTCGAATACGACCGCTCAATTGCAGTAAAAGAGATCCATTATGTGATCAACTGGCTTGAACGATTAGACCGCAGAGATCTCGAAGCGCCTATCATGATCCAAACCGAAGTTTCAATGGATACACAAGTATTCGCCAGCCTGCCTTCTACGTTAGAAAGAGAGGTCACCTTTGCTGCTCTGCATGCCAATCATCACTATGCGATGATCAAGGTGATCACGACCTTTCTTGATGTCGAAACATGCAATACCTTTGGTTATGCCCCAACCACCAGCAGCTATCTGAGGGAGCAATAATCATGTGTTCAGTATCTTGGCTGCTTGAAGAAAATGGTTATCAGGTCTTTTTTAACCGTGACGAACAAAAGACGCGAGCACTGGCAATGCCACCTAAACAATATCGAGTTAACGGCGTCGATATCATCATGCCACTCGACCCAACTGGCGGTGGTAGCTGGATCAGTATCAATGAGTTCGGGCTTTCACTATGCCTACTCAATAACTATCAAGGCATAGTGCCTGTTGGACCTTTAGTCAGCCGTGGTTTGCTACTCAAAAATCTATCATCGAGTCGTAACATCAGTCAGCTCTCTGAAGCATTTCATCAGCTCGACCTGCACTCTTTTGCTCCATTCACCTTGTTGGCTTTCGCGCCGAATTTAACTCAGAACAATGGTTTGGTTATCGCCTACATGTGGGATGGTATTCAACAGCACATCGTCGACACCGATTCTCCACTCTTCTCATCCGGTGTTGATTTAGAGCGAGTACAAGCCTATCGACAAGCAAAATACGATCAGCTTGTGGCAACAGGTAAGAATCAACAGAACTTACTTCAATTTCACTCTCACCATCACAGCGAACAACCTCATTTAGCGACCTGTATGCATCGTGAAGACGCGCACACCGTGAGCTTTACACACTTACGCAATCTACACGGCCAAGCCTCGATGTTTTACGCACCCGGCTCGCCTTGTGAACCCATTAAACCATGCCAGATAAATCAACAGCGTTTTACCTTCGATTTATCACCAGCAATCAATCTATAGATGGAGTCCATCATGAGAAAACTATTAACCATGGTCATGCTACTCGTTAGCCCGTACGTATTTGCCGCCGATGAAATCTACACAGGATTCTTTAGCAGTAAGGCGCTCGATGGCTACGACACTGTGGCTTATTTCACTTCAGGTAAGCCCATCGAAGGCAGTAACAAATTCAGCACCGAGTACAAAGGCGCGGACTGGTATTTCTCTTCTGAAAAGAATCTGACTTTATTTGTTAATAATCCTGAAAAATATGCCCCTCAATATGGGGGTTATTGCGCTTGGGCTGTTTCAGCAAAAAGTGACTTTGCACCCGGTGACCCAAATCAATGGACGATTGTTGATAACAAGCTTTACCTCAACTACGACCAAGAGATTAAACAGCGTTGGGAACAAGACCGAGCACAACATATTCAAAAAGCCGACACCGTTTGGCCGCAACTGATCAAATAAGGGAATAACCATGACATTCACTCCAGCTAAACATATCCCTGCGGCATTTATCGCTTTCGTATTTGTTCAGTCGCTGTTTTTTAAGTTCACAGGCTCATACGAGACTGAGCATATCTTTGGCACCTTGGCGACATGGTCTGGCTTAAGTTGGTTCGGTTCATTTGGCGGCTACTTGATTGGGTTCGCTGAATTGATTGCGGCCATTTTGCTGTTTACTCGTTGGCATGGCCTAGGTGCCATCATGAGTGTGGGAATTATGAGTGGTGCGATTTTCTTCCACCTGTTTACACCACTCGGTATTCAAATGCCTGAGTTTAACGCAGCGGGTGAAATTGTCGGTTATGACGGCGGATTACTGTTTGGCATGGCATGCCTAGTATGGCTTTGCGGTGCATTTTTAAGTGTAAAAGATTTCAAGAATCAAGACGGTTTCCTAAACAACTTTAGTCAATAAGGTAGCTTAATTATGATTGATAGTCCTTTTCGTTTACCACGTTACACGCCTTTTGGTTTAGGTGAGTCTGTTGTCGAGTGGGCAACTGGGCTATCAAAGCTAGATAAGCTCTATCAAGATAGACCTGATGAGTTATCTAGCTTTGAATTCATGCATCACACCTTGTCAGCATTGAATATCGACTATTCCGTTTCAGCAGGCGCCACTGATAATATTCCCGAACAAGGGCCAGTAGTCATTGTGGCTAACCACCCACTTGGTGCGATTGAAGGCGTGATCCTTGCTGATCTCGTAGGATCGGTAAGAAAGGATGTGAAGGTGTTGGCCAATGAGTTGCTCAAGCGACTGCCTGAACTGGATGATCTTTTCATTGGGGTCGATGTCTTTAACAGTAAAGAATCGAAACGCACCAATGCTAAAGCGATTCGAGATGCCAATCGTCATTTAGCAGACGGTGGACTCTTGATTGTGTTCCCTGCTGGCGAAGTATCGAGTTACCGTAAAGGGGCCAAGACACTAACAGACATCGAGTGGAGCAAATCAGTCGCAAAGTTTGTTAAGCGTCACCAAGCCACCACGGTGCCTATCTTTATCAATGGCAAGAACAGTGAGCTTTTCTACCAAGCAGGCCGTGTTCACCCACTACTGAGAACGGCTTTACTTGGCCGTGAACTTCTTAATAAACAGGCGACGACTATCTCTATCTCGATTGGCTCTTCGATTCCGTATTCAGAGATCAAATCGTTTGAAAAAGAGATGGATATCGTCAACTACCTACGACTCAATACCTACCTAATGAGTCAACAAGATAGCCCGAATACGCCAATCCACGCGCCCTCTTTTGACACCCAAGTGATTGCGCCTATTCCACCAGAAGTGTTGGCAATAGAGGTCGATTCTCTTCCTGAAGAGATGAAGTTACTTGAGCAAGGAGACTTCGAGGTCTACTGTACGCCAAGCCAATCTATTCCTAACTTAATGCGCGAAATTGGTCGAGTTAGAGAAGAGAGTTTCCGAGAAGTCGGAGAAGGCAGCGGGCTTGCCTGTGATTTAGATGAGTATGACCTTTACTACCATCAACTGTTTGTATGGAACAAAGCTAAGGCTGAATTAGTGGGTGCATACCGACTTGGTATGGTCGACAAGCTCATCGCTGAGCACGGGCTTGATAAGCTCTACTCTCGTAGCCTGTTTAACTACAATCAAAAATTCATCGATACTTTAGACAACAGTATCGAGCTTGGGCGTTCTGTAGTGAGCAAGCCTTATCAAAAGAGCCTTAACTCACTATTACTATTGTGGAAAGGTATCGCGGCCTTCGTGTATCGTCATCCTCAATACACTCACCTATTCGGCCCAGTCAGTATCAGTAATGATTACAGCCACAATGCGCGTCTGTTGATTGCGACTACCCTATCCATACACCATTACGATGAACAAAAGGCGAACTTGGTTTCTCCTTCGTCACCACTCAATACCAATAATAATGTGTTCTGGCAGAATCACCTGCTATCGTCATTGGCGAGTGTCCCTCTGCTTTCTAAAGTGTTGGCTCGTATGGAGCAAGGGAAAGGCCTACCGGTACTGCTACGCCAATACTTAGGGATGAACGGTAAACTTGTGTGCTTTAACGTCGATCCATCTTTTAATGATGCCTTGGATGGCTTGATTGTGGTTAATCTTAAGAAAGTACCGTTGAAAACCCTAGGCAAATACATGGGCAGAGACCTCGCTCAAGATTATCTAGAGCAACACAGTCGACGCTGATTTAGCCTGCTCTGTACCTCTCCCCAAATAAGTGCGATGATTTCGGCACTTATTTGGGTTAGGTTATTTTCATGCACTCCTCTTTTATCGAACAACTACAAAGCTTTGACTTCTCTGAGAGTCAGATTGAATCTCTATTAGCTGTCGCGAAGCCGCTTGAGCTGCCAACCCGACACATCCTGATCAATCAAGGTGAGATGGCGAGTTCGATCTACTTTGTACTTGAAGGCTTGTGCCACGCTTGTTATCTCACTAATGACGGCAAGCAATACAGCAAAGAATTCTACTGGGAACAAGACTGGATCATCGGCTTTGAGAGTTTGATAAAGAACCAAGCGTCCCCTTACCTACTAGAAACGCTCACACCCATCACAATGTTAGAACTGCCAATGAATGCGGTTATCGAGTGGCGTGCATCAAATAACCCTCTGTATTTAAAGCTGCTAGAAACTCAGCTCATGCACAAGGAAAACAAAGAACGCTTTATGTTGCTTTATACCCCAGAGCAACGCTACCAACTGTTCTGCGAACATTACCCCGACCTTGAACAGCGCTTGAACGACAATCAAATTGCGGCTTACCTAGGTATAACCGCGATCAGTCTGAGCAGAATTAAAGGTCGAATTAACAATAGTTAATGCCAACAATCATCGCACATAGTACATTCAGAGCATCGATAATCTCTGGATGTAAACATGATCACTTGGCACTCAATTCCCTTCTCTGAACTTTCAACACAACAGCTTTATCAATTACTTAAATTACGAGTCGATGTTTTCGTTGTTGAGCAAAATTGCCCTTATCCAGAGCTCGATGGTAAAGATACACTCGCAGGTGTTGAACACTTGCTTGGCTATGCTGATGCAGAGCTAGTGGCGTGTGCCCGTTTGTTACCACCAGGTACTTCTTACGACAATACCAGCATCGGCCGAGTGGCGACCAAGCAATCAGCAAGAGGTGATGGCTTGGGTCATCAATTGATCAAAGAAGCGTTAACACGCTGTGAGACTCTTTGGCCGAGCAAGACCATCGATATTGGCGCGCAACAACACCTAGAAAACTTCTATGCGAATCACGGGTTCGAAACTATCTCTGAGATATATCTGGAAGACGATATTCCGCATGTAGACATGAGATTTGAAAAGTAATGACGAATATCACTGTCGGTATTCTATTGTTGGTTGCAGGTAACTTGTTTGCCTCGCTTTCCGACGTAGCGGTAAAACTGTTGAATGGCGAAGTACCGCCTCTTCAGTATATTTTTTTCCGACAGTTGATATCTCTGCTCATCATCACCCCTTTGTGGCTACAACAGAAAAAAGAACAACGACGCTTACAACAAGCTAAAGTGACCTTTATTCGAGGACAACTGATCCTAATCGGCAGCGGATGTATGGTCGTCGCGATTACCCATTTATCTTTGGCCACCGCTAACGCTGTATTTTACGTCGCGCCCTTGTTAATGCTGCCTTTATCGATATTTCTACTCAAAGAGCAACCCGCACTGGGTAAGGTGATAGCAACCACTATCGGCTTCATTGGCGCACTGATTGTCTTAAGGCCATCGCAATTTCATTGGGCAGCATTGTTTGCATTAGGCACAGCGCTGACGCTCGCACTGTTCAATGTATTGGTAAGAAAGCTTCCGAGTGAGCAAACGGTGGTCACTACGCTGTGGTGGACAACGTTATTTTCTATTCCAGCATCATTGATACTGTGCTTCTTATACTGGCAACCGGTATCTGTGGAGCATTTGGGATACATAGCATTAAGTGCGACGCTAATCTTAAGCTACAACGGGCTTGCGGTCGCTGCCTACCAAAAAGCACACTCAAGTCAAATTGCCTTGGCTGAATACTCAGGCTTAGTGTTTGTCGCCATAATAGGCGCTATATGGTTTGATGAGATTCCAGATACGTTAACCTTTATCGGAATTATGCTCATCATCTTACCGCTTGCACCTTTCAAGCGACCAAAAAAAAGAGCTAATCGTTAGCTCTTTTCTATCGACTATCTGTATCTGACGAAACGCTTTAACGCAGGCTCAGTATTGAGCTACTTACTACGGCCAAAGCCACCGTCAGACAATCGGAAAAACATCACCGAAGTGTTGCCTTTTTCTAGCTGAAGAATGTCTAGTTGCCCGGTCTCGGCGAGTTTGAATCGAACTAGCTGGCCTTTACGAATCTGACTAAGTGGTTTGTCTGCCCCTTCAATACGCACTAGCGCGTTCAAGTCAGACAACGGTAAGTCGTTATTTCGAAAAACCTGCGCTAACGTATCCCCTTGCTTTACAAGATACTCCTGCCAGTTGTTATTACTCGGTTCTGATGAACTGCTCTTGGCATTTTGCTGTTCGCTTAAGCCAACCGTGTTTATCTCAAGCTCAACGCGCGATGTTGCTGGGGCTGCGTCTACTTTAGGTTCTGGTAGCGGCGCAAAAAGTAAGATCAATACGATCGGCGAAATCACCATCAATAATCTCTGGTGTAATTTCGGCAATGATCCCCAAGCCTGCACGGTTGAGGTTTTCATTTTCTTGATATCGATCGAGCTTAATTTCTCTTTGACCTGATTCAGTCGATCCTTGAACTCTGCTAAGTGGTCTACTTTCTGTTTTTTCTTTTGACGACGATTCATGCCACTGCGTCCTATACATTGAATAACTACAGTATAAAAACCAAAGTACCAACAGTATAGATCTTTCCGCTACAACAGAGACCAAAGCAAGAAAATTGACATAGCTGTGATTTGGACACGTTAAAGCGTAAGTGATCAGGGGCTAGCCGTTTATTCAGGCTGCTAATACTGGTATTCTTACCCTTTTCGTACTGACAAAAAGAGTGACTTTTCATGTCTGAAGTAAAATTTGAAACTGTAGAGCAAAAAGCTAGCTACGGTATCGGTCTACAAATGGGCCAACAACTTGCTGGTTCTGGTCTTGAAGGCCTAAACGTTGACGCAATCGCTGCTGGTATCGCAACAGCTCTAGTTGGTGACATGCCAGCTATCGAAGTTGACGAAATCAACAACGCACTACAAGAGCTACACACTCGTGGTGAAGCTGCACGTCAAGAACTAGCTAAAGCAGCAGCTGCTGACGGCGAAGCTTTCCTAACTGACAACGCTCTTCGTTCAGAAGTAACAGTTCTTGAGTCTGGTCTTCAGTACGAAGTACTAACTGAAGGTACTGGCGAAATCCCTACTGCAGACAAGCAAGTACGTGTTCACTACCACGGTGAACTAACTGACGGTACTGTTTTCGACAGTTCTGTATCTCGCGGTCAACCTGCTGAATTCCCAGTAACTGGCGTAATTCAAGGTTGGGTACAAGCTCTACAAATGATGCCTGTTGGCTCTAAGTGGAAGCTATACATCCCTCAAGATCTAGCATACGGTGAGCGCGGCGCAGGTGCTGCAATTCCACCATTTGCAGCTCTAGTGTTTGAAGTAGAACTTCTAGCTATCCTTTAATTTTTATAAAAACCTTTAGTAAAACAAAATACTATAGGCAAATAAAATTAAAATAATCCAACGGCGATGTGACTACATCGCCGTTTTTCGTTTATAGTGAATAGGTCGATTACTTTATTACTTAAGGAAGAATAATGAAGAAAATACTCATCACTATGCTCAGCAGCCTTGCTGTAGTTTCTTGCGCTAGCACTAGCGACTCTGAACAAACCGGTTCAACATCAGATACCAACTATTCCCAACTATCGCAAACTGCCCTGATGGCAGCAGTGAATATGTGGTCTCAACAAAACGAAACAACACCACTTGCTGATACCGTTGCTGATCAAGCATCTGTTACCAGCGATCAAGCAATTGGTGGTATCGGTTCAATGTTGGCGCTTGCACAAAATTCACTTGGCTCAGCAGACAATAAAGAACTCGCATCACTCATTCCTGGAATGTCTTCGCTTGAATCAACTGGCTTATCATCAGTTCTAAGCTCACAAGGTGCTGTTGAAAGTGCGTTTGCTGGGTTAGGTATGGATTCGTCAATGGTTACGACATTTGCACCAATCATTCTTCAGGCACTTCAATCACAAGGTGCAACGAGCGGCCTTATGGATTCACTTGCCGCTATTTGGCAGTAAGGCCATCGCGATTAGCGATTAGCGATTAGTTAAAGAATATTGTAAGGGCACTTCGGTGCTCTTTTTTGTGCGTGGAAGAAAAGATATTTGAGATACGAGATACGAGATACGAGATACGAGATACGAGATACGAGATACGAGATACGAGATACGAGATACGAGATACGAGATATTTTTAAAAAATAGATCAGAGCAGGCAAGTAAAAATGCCAAACATCGTGGTGCAATTTTTCAATTCGATAGAAACAAAAAAAGCCGAGCTAATGCTCGGCTTTTTGTATTAAGAATCTAGTATAGATTACTCAGCAGCTTCTTCAGCAGCTGGGCGGTCTACAAGCTCAATGTAAGCCATTGGAGCTTTATCACCAGTACGGAAACCACATTTAAGAATGCGAGTGTAACCACCTTGGCGAGCCGCGAAACGCGGGCCTAGTTCATTAAATAGTTTTGCCACAACTTCGTTATCACGAGTGCGAGCAAATGCAAGACGACGGTTAGCAACACTGTCTGTCTTAGCTAGGGTAATCAATGGCTCAATTACGCGACGTAGTTCTTTTGCTTTAGGCACGGTAGTTTTAATAACTTCGTGACGAACAAGAGAGCTAGCCATGTTGCTGAACATCGCTTTGCGATGACTGCTGTTGCGGTTGAGTTGACGACCACTTTTACGATGGCGCATGACCTAATCCTTCTAACTTTTCGATTAATCTTCAGCGATTGACGCTGGTGGCCAGTTTTCTAGGCGCATGCCTAGAGAAAGACCACGTGAAGCAAGCACATCTTTAATCTCTGTAAGAGATTTCTTACCAAGGTTTGGCGTTTTAAGTAGCTCAACCTCAGTGCGCTGTACAAGATCACCGATGTAGTGAATCGCTTCTGCTTTCAAACAGTTAGCAGAGCGAACTGTTAGTTCAAGATCGTCTACAGGACGTAGTAGGATAGGATCGAATTCTGGCTTCTCTTCCTTCTCCTCAGGTACACGTACATCACGAAGATCTACGAACGCATCCAGTTGTTCAGCTAAAATAGTAGCTGCACGACGGATTGCTTCCTCAGGTTCTAGAGTACCGTTCGTTTCCATATCGATAACAAGCTTGTCTAAATCAGTACGTTGTTCTACACGTGCCGCTTCTACAGCATAGGCGATTTTATCAACCGGGCTGTAAGTAGCGTCAACTAATAGACGACCGATAGGACGCTCATCTTCTTCAGTATGGATACGAGCTGAAGCTGGAACGTAACCACGACCACGTTCTACTTTGATACGCATAGCGATCTCAGCATTGTCATCCGTTAGGTGACAAATTACGTGCTCAGGGTTAGCGATCTCTACATCACCATCGTGGGTGATGTCACCTGCAACAACAGGGCCTGAGCCTGATTTGTTCAGTGTAATAAACACTTCATCTTTGCCTTCAGCAACGCGTACAGCTAAACCTTTAAGGTTTAGAAGGATTTCCAGGATATCTTCCTGAACGCCTTCTTTAGTGCTGTATTCGTGTAGCACACCTTCAATTTCAACTTCTGTTACGGCACAACCCGGCATAGAAGATAGAAGAATGCGGCGAAGAGCATTACCTAGAGTGTGGCCGAAACCGCGCTCTAATGGCTCAAGAGTTACTTTCGCGTGTGTCGTATTGATCTGTTCAATGTCAACAAGACGCGGCTTAAGAAATTCTGTTACAGAACCCTGCATTGTGTCCTCTCTTTTTTTAACCTTACTTAGAGTAAAGTTCGACGATCAAGTGTTCATTGATGTCAGCTGATAGGTCAGAACGCTCAGGCATACGCTTGAATGTACCTTCCATTTTGCTAGCATCTACTTCAATCCAAGTTGGCTTTTCACGTTGTTCAGCAACTTCTAGAGCCGCTTTAATACGAGATTGCTGTTTAGCTTTCTCGCGGATAGAAACAACGTCGTTAGCCGCTACTTTGAAAGAAGGAACGTTTACAACTTTACCGTTAACTAGAACAGACTTGTGGCTAACTAGTTGACGAGATTCAGCACGAGTAGCGCCAAAGCCCATACGGTAAACTACGTTATCAAGACGACCTTCAAGAAGCTGAAGCAGGTTTGCACCTGTGTTGCCTTTAAGACGTGCAGCTTCTTTGTAGTAGTTGCGGAATTGTTTTTCTAGAACGCCGTAGATACGACGAACTTTTTGCTTCTCACGAAGCTGAACGCCATACTCAGATAGACGACCGCGACGAGCGCCGTGTACACCTGGTGCGTTATCAATTTTACACTTGGTATCGATCGCACGGACACCAGACTTAAGGAATAAGTCAGTACCTTCGCGACGGCTAAGCTTCAGCTTAGGACCCAAATATCTTGCCATGATCTTTCTCCAATATTCCTAGAAACGAAACTTAAACGCGACGTTTCTTAGGTGGACGACAACCGTTATGAGGGATTGGTGTCGCATCAACAATGTTAGTGATACGGAAACCAGCAGCGTTCAGTGCACGAACAGTAGATTCGCGACCTGGACCTGGACCCTTAACCATAACTTCCAAGTTCTTTAGGCCATATTCTTTAGCCATTTCACCACAACGCTCAGCTGCAACTTGTGCTGCGAACGGAGTAGATTTACGAGAACCACGGAAACCTGAACCACCTGCTGTAGCCCATGCAAGAGCGTTGCCTTGGCGGTCAGTGATAGTTACGATTGTGTTGTTGAAAGAAGCATGAATGTGCGCTACGCCATCAGCTACTTGCTTGCGTACGCGCTTACGCGCGCGAGTTGGTTGTTTTGCCATTGTACTCTACCTTATCCGACTATTTCTTGATCGGCTTGCGCGGACCCTTACGGGTGCGAGCGTTGGTTTTAGTACGCTGTCCACGTAGTGGTAGACTGCGACGATGACGAAGACCGCGGTAACAGCCAAGGTCCATAAGACGCTTGATGTTCATCGATACTTCACGACGTAGATCACCTTCTACAGTGTATTTAGCTACACCATCACGCAGTTGATCGATCTGCTCTTCAGTTAGTTCACTGATCTTAGCATCTTCAGCAATACCCACTTCAGCTAGAATAGCTTGAGAGCGAGTTTTACCAATACCGTAGATTGCAGTAAGTGCAATTACAGAATGCTTATGATCAGGAATGTTAATGCCGGCTATACGGGCCATTATTCACTCCTAAGGGGGTTCATAAAAGAATTATCCGCAGCAAAGCCCGTTATGGATACGCTGCGGCATACTACTTCTTTTGCACGCAAAAGGTAGGCCGAGGAATATACTCGACTCTACCTAGTATTTCAAGTAAAAATTTCTGCTGATTAGCCTTGGCGTTGCTTATGCTTTGGCTCACTGCAAATCACGCGAACGACACCGTTACGCTTGATAACTTTACAGTTACGGCAGATTTTTTTAACGGAAGCACGAACTTTCATTGCTAAACTCCGTAAATGGAATCGAAATAATTACTACCGAATTAACGGCCGTAACCTTTCAGATTCGCTTTCTTTAACACAGAATCATACTGTTGTGACATCAGATGAGTCTGTACCTGTGCCATGAAATCCATGATAACAACCACTACGATTAGTAGGGAAGTGCCGCCAAAGTAGAAACGAACGTTCCACGCGACCATCATGAACTCAGGAATCAGACATATAAAAGTAATGTATAGAGCGCCCGCAAGGGTTAGTCTAGTCATCACTTTATCGATATATTTCGCTGTCTGCTCACCTGGGCGGATACCGGGTACGAATGCACCAGACTTCTTCAAGTTATCAGCTGTTTCACGTGGGTTAAACACCAACGCTGTATAGAAGAAACAGAAGAAGATTATAGCTGCTGCATAAAGCATTACATACAACGGTTGACCTGGGCTAAGAGCTAATGACACGTCAGTTAACCAACCGAACGCGCTGCTTTCACCATTTTGACCAAACCACTGCGCTAATGTTCCTGGGAACAAAATAATACTTGATGCAAAAATCGCTGGTATAACACCTGCCATATTAATCTTAAGTGGCAAATGAGAACTTTGTGCTGCAAACACTTTACGACCTTGTTGACGCTTCGCATAGTTAACGACGATACGACGTTGACCACGCTCCATGAAAACCACGAAGTAAATTACAGCAAAAGACAATACCGCGATAAACAACAGAAGAAGCACATGCAATTCACCTTGACGCGCTTGCTCGATTGTTTGACCGATTGCAGAAGGCAATCCAGCAACAATACCTGCAAAAATCAGAATGGAAATACCATTACCGATTCCTCGCTCAGTGATTTGTTCACCTAACCACATCAAAAACATGGTACCAGTTACTAAACTCACGGTAGCAATAAGCGTAAACATGGTTTGGTTGATAACAACCAGATTGTCGACCATGTTTGGTAAGCCTGTTGCGATACCAATAGCTTGGAATGTTGCAAGTACAAGCGTGCCGTAGCGTGTATATTGGCTTATCTTACGACGGCCTGCTTCACCCTCTTTCTTGAGTTCCGCTAACGCTGGATGAACTACAGTTAGCAATTGGACTACGATCGATGCCGAAATGTACGGCATGATACCCAATGCTAATATAGATGCACGCTCAAGAGCACCACCGGAGAACATGTTAAACATTTCTACGATGGTACCTTTTTGCTGATCGAACAAATCGGCAAGTACAGCTGCGTCAATACCAGGGATCGGCACAAAAGAGCCGGCTCGGAATACTAAAAGTGCACCAATTACGAATAATAAGCGCGACTTTAGTTCACTTAAGCCGCTTTGAGCACTACGAAAATCTTTTCCTGGTTTCTTAGCCATCTGTACCTCGTTCCTCGAGATTATTCCTCGATTTTACCGCCTGCAGCTTCGATTGCAGCTTTAGCGCCTTTAGTCACGCGTAGACCTTTAACAGTCACAGCTTTGCTTAGGTCACCAGAAAGAACGATCTTAACAAACTCGATGTTCTTAGTGATAACGTTAGCAGCTTTAAGGCTGTTAAGATCAACTACGTCACCTGTTACTTTCGCTAGCTCAGCTAGACGAACTTCAGCAGACACTAGGCTCTTACGAGAAGTGAAACCGAATTTAGGTAGACGTTGTTTTAGAGGCATTTGACCGCCTTCAAAACCTGGACGAACAGAGCCGCCAGAACGTGACTTTTGACCTTTGTGACCGCGGCCACCTGTTTTACCAAGGCCAGAACCGATACCACGACCTACACGCTTCTTAGAAGGTTTAGAGCCAGCAGCCGGTGATAGAGTATTCAAACGCATTCTGATTACTCCTCAATCTTAACCATGTAGTAAACCTTGTTGATCATACCGCGTACGCACGGTGTATCTTCAAGTTCTACTGTATGGTTGATGCGACGAAGACCTAGACCTTTAAGACACGCTTTGTGCTTAGGTAGGCGACCAATTGAGCTTTTAGTTTGAGTTACTTTAATAGTTGCCATCGTGTTCTTACTCCGAAATAGATTCAACAGTTAGACCACGTTTAGCAGCAACCATTTCTGGTGACTTAACGTCTACTAGAGCACCAATCGTTGCGCGAACAACGTTGATTGGGTTCGTTGAACCGTATGCTTTAGAAAGTACGTTATGTACGCCTGCAACTTCAAGTACGGCACGCATTGCACCACCGGCAATAACACCTGTACCTTCAGCAGCTGGCTGCATGTAAACTTTAGAGCCCGAATGACGACCTTTCACCGGGTGGTGAAGAGTGCCTTCGTTAAGCGCAACAGTAACCATGTTACGACGCGCTTTTTCCATTGCTTTTTGAATCGCAGCAGGTACTTCACGAGCTTTGCCGTAACCGAAACCTACGCGACCATTACCGTCACCAACTACTGTTAGTGCAGTAAAGCTCATGATTCGACCACCTTTAACCGTCTTAGATACACGGTTAACAGCGATCAGCTTTTCTTGCAAATCATTAGCTTGTTGTTGTTCTTTAGCCATCTTCCAACCCTACCTTAGAATTTCAGACCAGCTTCGCGAGCAGAATCTGCTAGCGCCGCTACTCGACCGTGGTATTGGAAACCAGAACGATCAAATGCAACTGTAGCTACGCCTTTTTCAAGAGCGCGCTCAGCAACAGCTTTACCAACTGCTTTAGCTGCATCAACGTTACTAGTGTTCTTAACTTGCTCACGGATCGCTTTTTCTACAGTAGAAGCAGCTGCGATAACCTCAGAGCCGTTTGCCGAGATAACTTGAGCGTAAACATGGCGAGGAGTACGGTGTACTACCAAGCGAGTTGCGCCAAGTTCTGCAATCTTACGACGTGCACGTGTAGCACGACGGATGCGAGATGCTTTCTTATCCATAGTGATACCTTACTTCTTCTTAGCTTCTTTAGTACGCACATTTTCATCTGCGTAACGAACACCTTTACCTTTATAAGGTTCAGGAGCACGGTAAGAACGAATGTCAGCCGCAACTTGACCTACTACTTGCTTATCGCAACCAGTAATAATGATCTCAGTTTGGCTAGGGCACTCAGCTTTAATACCTTCAGGTAGAGCGTGCTCTACTGGGTGAGAAAAGCCTAGTGTTAGACCTACAGAGTTGCCTTTGATAGCAGCACGGTAACCAACACCTTTAAGAGTTAACTTCTTAACGAAGCCCTGAGTAACACCCACAACCATGTTATTAACTAGAGCGCGAGCTGTACCAGCCTGTGCCCATGCGTTAGTAACACCTTCTTTCGGACCGAAAGTTAGGTTGTTTTCTTCCTGTGCAATAACTACGGCGCTGTTAAGAACGCGAGTAAGCTCACCTTTGCTACCTTTTACAGTAACTTCTTGGCCGTTTAGTTTCACCTCTACGCCAGCTGGAATAGCGACAGGTGCTTTAGCAACACGAGACATAATCTACTCCTTAAGCTACGTAACAGATGATTTCACCGCCAAGACCTGCTTTGCGAGCAGCACGGTCAGACATCAGACCCTTGGAAGTAGAAACAACTGCAATACCAAGACCACCCATCACTGTAGGTAAAGAGTCTTTATTTTTATAAACTCTTAGACCAGGACGTGATACACGCTTGATTTGCTCGATTACAGGTTTAGCTTGGAAGTACTTAAGAGTAACTTCTAGCTCAGGTTTTACTTCGCTGTCAACAGCGAAGTCTACGATGTAACCTTCAGCTTTAAGTAATGCAGCAATTGCAACTTTAAGCTTTGAAGAAGGCATTTTTACAGCAACTTTATTTGCTGCCTGACCGTTACGAACTCGGGTCAGCATATCCGAAATCGGATCTTGCATGCTCATAAGATTTACTCCAAATGATTAAGTGGCAATTACCAGCTAGCCTTACGAAGACCCGGAATCTCGCCTTTCATGCAAGCTTCACGAACCTTAATGCGGCTTAGACCGAATTTACGTAGGTAACCGTGTGGACGACCAGTTTGGTTGCAACGGTTGCGCTGACGTGATGCACTTGAATCACGTGGAAGAGATTGCAGTTTAAGAACCGCATTCCAACGATCTTCTTCAGATGCGTTTACATCGCTAATGATAACTTTTAGCGCAGAACGCTTTTCAGCGAACTTAACTACTAGTTTTGCACGTTTAGCTTCACGTGCTTTCATTGATTGTTTAGCCATAACAGTAACCCTACCCTTACTTACGGAATGGGAAGTTAAAGGCAGCCAGCAGAGCTCGGCCTTCCTCATCGGATCCCGCAGATGTCGTGATAGTAATATCAAGACCGCGGACACGATCGACTTTATCGTAGTCGATTTCCGGAAAGATGATTTGCTCGCGAACGCCCATGCTGTAGTTACCGCGTCCGTCAAAAGACTTAGCGCTAACACCACGGAAATCACGTACACGTGGAAGTGCGATAGAGATTAAACGCTCTAAAAATTCCCACATGCGCTCACCACGCAAGGTTACTTTACAACCAATTGGGTAGCCTTCACGAATTTTGAAACCAGCTACAGATTTACGCGCTTTCGTGATAAGTGGCTTTTGACCAGAGATCGTTGCCATATCAGATGCTGCGTTTTCTAGCAGTTTCTTATCGTTGATTGCTTCACCAACGCCCATGTTTAGGGTGATTTTCTCAATCCTAGGGACTTGCATGACGCTTGTGTAGCTGAACTCTTTGGTAAGCTCAGCGACTACAGACGACTTGTAGTAATCATGCAGTTTCGCCATAGTAGAACTCCAAATTACTTCTAATTAGTTAGAAACAGTTTCGCCGTTAGATTTGAAGAAACGAACTTTCTTGCCATCTTCGATACGGAAACCGATACGGTCTGCTTTACCAGTAGCCGCGTTAAAGACTGCAACGTTAGAAGCATCAATAGCTGCTTCTTGTTCAACGATGCCACCTTGTTGACCTAGAGCCGGAACCGGCTTTTGGTGTTTTTTAACAAGATTGATGCCTTCAACAACAACTTTACCAGTTGTCAGAACCTTAGTTACTTTACCTTTCTTGCCTTTATCTTTACCAGCAAGAATGATTACTTCGTCGTTACGACGGATTTTAGCTGCCATGTTGCCGCTCCTTACAGAACTTCAGGTGCAAGTGATACAATCTTCATGAATTTCGCGTTACGAAGTTCACGAGTCACAGGACCAAAGATACGTGTGCCGACTGGTTGCTCAGTAGTGTCATTTAACAATACACAAGCATTACTGTCGAAGCGAATGACAGAACCGTCTGGGCGACGAACGCCTTTACGGGTGCGCACTACTACCGCCTTCAGAACATCACCTTTCTTTACTTTACCGCGAGGAATCGCTTCCTTCACTGTAACCTTGATGACGTCACCGATATGTGCATAACGGCGGTGAGAGCCACCCAGAACCTTAATACACATTACCTTGCGCGCGCCAGAGTTATCTGCTGCGTCAAGTGTACTTTGCATCTGGATCATTGTTAGTGCTCCGCTAAATATTAAAACTAGACCCTCTCGGGTCGGGCTACCTCTTTAAAAGGGACGCGAATTGTACCACCCTTTTTTTAAATTGGGTAGACAAAAAACAAGCGGCTCCAAAAAATAATTTGGAGCCGCTTATAAGTTATAGAATTACAAAGATTAAATCTTCGCTTTTTCTAGAACTTTAACCAATGTCCAAGACTTAGTCTTAGACAGAGGACGACACTCAGCGATTTCAACTTTGTCGCCTAGGCCACAAGTGTTGTCTTCGTCGTGTGCGTGTACTTTAGTCGTGCGTTTGATGAACTTACCGTAAATTGGGTGTTTTACAGTACGCTCAATAGCAACAACGATAGACTTGTCCATCTTGTCACTTACTACACGGCCTTGCTGGATGCGGTTAGTTTCGCTCATTATGCGCCTGCCTTTTCAGTCAAAACAGTTTTCACACGTGCGATGTCACGGCGTACAGCTTTTAGAGTATGAGTTTGCTGAAGTTGACCAGTTGCAGCTTGCATGCGCAAGTTGAACTGTTCACGTAGCAAATTCAATAGCTCAGCGTTAAGCTCTTCAACGTTCTTTTCGCGTAGATCTTGTGCTTTCATCACATCACCTGCTTAGTTACAAAAGTAGTTTTAACAGGCAGTTTACGCGCCGCTAGGCGGAACGCTTCACGTGCCAACTCTTCAGGTACGCCATTCATCTCGTACATAACTTTGCCTGGTTGGATTTGAGCAACCCAGTACGCAACTGAACCTTTACCTTTACCTTGACGAACTTCAAGAGGCTTTTCAGTAATTGGTTTGTCTGGGAAAACACGGATCCAGATTTGACCTTGACGCTTAATGTGACGTGTCATAGCACGACGTGCCGCTTCGATTTGACGTGCAGTCAGACGACCACGGCCAACAGCTTTAAGACCGAATTCGCCGAAGCTTACTTCAGTACCTTTAGCTAGACCACGGTTACGACCAGTCATAACCTTGCGGAACTTAGTACGTTTTGGTTGTAGCATCGTTCGACTCCTTACTTACGGCCTTTACGCTGCTTCTTAGGCTTATCGCCTTTTGGCTCTACTGCGTTAGCAGCTGGCATACCGCCTAGAATCTCACCTTTGAAGATCCAAACTTTAATGCCGATCACACCGTATTGAGTGTGAGCCGAAGAAGTTGCGTAATCAATGTCTGCACGTAGAGTGTGTAGAGGCACACGGCCTTCACGGTACCACTCTGAACGTGCGATTTCAGCACCGCCAAGACGGCCGCCTACTTGTACTTTGATGCCTTTAGCGCCTAGACGCATAGCATTTTGTACCGCACGCTTCATTGCACGACGGAACATAACACGACGCTCTAGTTGAGACGCGATGCTATCAGCTACAAGCTGACCATCTAGCTCAGGCTTACGTACTTCAGCGATGTTAATTTGCGCTGGTACACCTGCGATTTTAGCTACAGCTGCGCGTAGCTTCTCTACGTCTTCACCTTTCTTACCGATAACAACGCCAGGACGAGCTGTGTGAATAGTCACACGGATGCTCTTCGCTGGACGCTCGATAACGATACGAGATAATGATGCTTTTTGTAGTTCCTTGGTAAGGAACTGACGTACCTTGAAGTCGCCGTCTAGGTTGTCAGCGAATTCGTTGGTATTAGCAAACCATGTAGCATTCCAAGGCTTGACGATGCCAAGACGAATACCATTAGGATGTACTTTCTGACCCATTGCTTACTCTCCTAGTCTTTAGCGATCTGCTACAACAATAGTGATGTGGCTTGAACGCTTCAAGATACGATCCGCACGGCCTTTAGCACGAGGCATAATACGCTTCATGATAGGGCCCTCATCTACGAAGATTTTAGCGACATTTAGATCGTCGATATCTGCACCTTCGTTATGTTCCGCGTTAGCGATAGCTGACTCAAGAACTTTCTTAACTAAAACAGCAGCTTTTTTGTTGCTGAAAGTTAGAATTTCTAGAGCCTGGTCTACCGACTTACCGCGAATTTGGTCTGCAACTAAGCGAGCTTTCTGTGGAGAAATACGAGCAAAGTTATGTTTAGCTAAAGCTTCCATCATCTACTCCTTATTTCTTCTTAGCTTTCTTATCTGCAGCATGACCGCGATAAGTACGAGTTGGTGCAAATTCGCCTAGTTTGTGACCGATCATTTCTTCGGTAACGAAAACAGGGACGTGCTGACGACCATTATGGACAGCGATGGTCAAACCAATCATTGTTGGGATGATCATTGAGCGACGGGACCAAGTCTTAATAGGCTTTTTGTCTCCGCTTTCCACCGCTTTCTCTACCTTCTTCAGCAAGTGTAGGTCAATAAAAGGACCTTTCTTGAGAGAACGTGGCATGGCGATTCCTCTTTATAAATTATTTAGTGCGACGACGTACGATGTACTTGTCAGTGCGCTTATTCTTACGAGTCTTGAAGCCCTTAGTAGGAACGCCCCAAGGAGATACTGGGTGACGACCACCAGATGTGCGGCCTTCACCACCACCATGTGGGTGATCCACCGGGTTCATTACTACACCACGTACGGTTGGACGTACGCCGCGCCAGCGTGAAGCACCAGCTTTACCAAGTTCACGTAGCATATGCTCAGAGTTACCAACTTCACCGATCGTTGCACGACCTTCAGAAAGTACTTTGCGCATTTCACCAGAACGTAGACGGATAGTTACGTATGCACCATCGCGAGCGATGATTTGAGCATAAGCACCAGCCGAACGAGCTAGTTGTGCACCTTTACCAGGCTTAAGTTCAACACAGTGTACAGTAGAACCTACTGGGATGTTGCGCATCGGCAGAGTGTTACCTGCTTTGATTGCAGCATCTACGCCAGATTGAATCTGGTCGCCTGCGTTAACACCTTTAGGTGCAATGATGTAACGACGCTCACCGTCTGCGTACAGAACTAGAGCGATGTTAGCACTACGGTTTGGATCGTATTCTAGACGCTCAACTTTCGCTGGGATGCCATCTTTAGTACGTTTGAAGTCAATCAGACGGTAATGGTGTTTATGACCACCACCGATGTGACGTACTGTAATACGACCGTTGTTGTTACGACCACCGTTCTTAGAGTTTTTCTCTAAAAGTGGTGCGTATGGCTTACCCTTGTGCAGGTCAGCGTTAACAACTTTAACGACGTGACGACGACCAGGGGAAGTCGGCTTACATTTAACAATAGCCATTTTTACTACTCCTGTTATTCCGCGCCGCCAACGAAGTCAAGATCTTGACCTTCTTTCAAAGTAACGTAGGCTTTCTTAACGTCTGAACGACGGCCTTCACGCATACCTTGACGTTTGGTCTTACCCTTTAATACAAGAGTATTTACAGACTTAACTTCAACTTCAAATAGCTTTTCTACAGCTGCTTTGATCTCTTTCTTAGTTGCATCTTTAGCTACTTTGAAAACGATAGTGTTCGCTTTCTCAGCTGCCATAGTTGCTTTTTCAGAGATGTGCGGAGCACGTAGAACTTTTAAGATACGCTCTTCAGTGATCATGCTAGCATCTCCTCAACTTGCTTAACTGCATCAGCAGTCATCAGAACCTTGTCGAAAGCGATTAGTGATACTGGATCAACACCAGCAACATCACGTGCATCTACTTTGTATAGGTTACGAGCAGCTAAGAATAGATTTTCATCTACTTCGCCAGTCACAATCAGAACGTCGTTTAGCTCAAGCTCTTTAAGCTTAGCTACAAGTTCTTTTGTTTTTGGTGCTTCTACAGAGAAGTTATCAACAACGATTAGACGCTCTTGACGAATCAACTCAGACAGAATGCTCTTCATAGCACCGCGGTACATTTTTTTGTTTACTTTTTGGCTGTGATCTTGTGGTTTCGCAGCAAAAGTAACACCACCTGTACGCCAGATTGGGCTACGAATTGTACCAGCACGTGCACGGCCAGTACCTTTTTGGCGCCATGGCTTAGCACCGCCGCCTGATACTTCAGAACGAGTCTTTTGAGCACGAGTACCTTGACGAGCACCTGCTGCATATGCAACAACTACTTGGTGTACTAGAGCTTCGTTAAAGTCACGTCCGAAAGTAGTCTCGGAAACAGTTAGTGCATCAGCACCTTTAACCATCAATTCCATTACTTACTCCTAGACGTTATGCTTTAACAGCAGGTTTTACGATCACGTTACCGCCTGTTGAGCCTGGTACTGCACCTTTAATAAGGAGTAGATTGCGCTCAGCGTCAACACGTACGATCTCTAGGTTTTGAGTCGTTACACGCTCAGCTCCCATGTGACCTGCCATTTTCTTGCCTTTAAACACGCGGCCTGGAGTTTGACATTGGCCAATTGAACCCGGTGCGCGGTGAGACAAAGAGTTACCGTGAGTCATATCTTGAGTAGAGAAATTCCAACGCTTGATAGCGCCTTGGAAGCCTTTACCTTTAGATGTACCAGTAACGTCTACTTTTTTAATTTCGTTGAAAAGTTCTACGTTTAGCTCAGCGCCAACTTCAAACTCTTCGCCGTTTTCTAAACGGAATTCCCAAAGACCGCGACCTGCTTCTACACCCGCTTTCGCGAAGTGACCAGCTTCAGGTTTAGTTACACGGTTAGCTTTCTTAGCACCAGTAGTTACTTGGATTGCTGCGTAGCCGTCTGTCTCAAGAGTTTTAACTTGAGAAATACGGTTCGCTTCAACCTCAACAACAGTTACTGGGATAGAAACGCCTTCTTCAGTAAATACGCGGGTCATACCCACTTTACGTCCGACTAGACCAATCATTATTCTTATCTCCCTTAACCTAGGCTGATTTGAACATCAACGCCAGCTGCAAGATCAAGACGCATTAGAGCATCAACAGTTTTATCTGTTGGCTCAACGATGTCGATCAAACGCTTGTGAGTACGAATTTCGTACTGGTCACGTGCATCTTTGTTGACGTGTGGAGAGGTAAGAACAGTGAAACGCTCTTTACGAGTAGGAAGTGGAATAGGACCACGAACCTGTGCGCCAGTACGTTTTGCTGTTTCAACGATTTCCGCAGTTGAAGCATCGATTAACTTGTAATCAAACGCTTTAAGGCGGATACGAATACGTTGGTTCTGCATGAGACAGAGCTCCAATTATTAAAAATTACACAAACAATATCGCCACTCAAGCTCGAAAGAACGAGAGAATGCCGATTGATTTATGTGAAACCGTAGCATCCAAAATCAGGACGCATTGTCAGTTAACTTTTGAAGTAAACACGAAGTTTACTATTTTTATTAACCGCGAACATAAGCTGAGTATACATTACTAGGTAAGACCTACTCCTCAGTGCTCATTGGTTCACAAACCGGCGTTAGCCAGTGCGATGCATTATACAGATCACGTTTTAGTATGCAAGTAGTGTTGGGAAAATAATCGGAATATATTGAAAAAGGAACTTGGGGATATATGGAGTATTGCGCGGGAAAGGAATGTTTCTCTATAAATAATAAAAGGGAAGCCGTAGCTTCCCTTTTCAGATGCGTGCTCTTCTAATGAAGAGTGTGCAAAAATCTAAATGCTATTAAGCGAAGATTTTAGCTACAACACCAGCACCAACTGTACGGCCACCTTCGCGGATTGCGAAACGTAGACCTTCGTCCATTGCAATTGGAGCGATTAGCTCAACAGTCATTTGAACGTTGTCACCTGGCATTACCATTTCTACGCCTTCTGGTAGAGTGATATCGCCTGTTACGTCAGTTGTACGGAAGTAGAACTGTGGACGGTAACCCTTGAAGAAAGGAGTGTGACGGCCGCCTTCGTCTTTAGAAAGTACGTATACTTCAGACTCAAACTTAGTGTGTGGGTTGATTGAACCTTTAGCAGAAAGTACTTGGCCACGTTCAACGTCATCACGCTTAGTACCACGTAGAAGTGCACCAACGTTCTCACCTGCACGACCTTCGTCAAGCAGTTTACGGAACATTTCAACACCAGTACAAGTAGTAAGAGTAGTTTCTTTGATACCAACGATTTCTACTTCGTCACCTACACGTAGGATACCGCGCTCGATACGACCAGTAACTACTGTACCACGACCTTGGATTGAGAATACATCTTCAATAGGAAGTAGGAACGGTAGATCAACAGCACGCTCTGGAAGTGGAATGTAAGAATCTAGTGCTTCTGCAAGCTCAACGATCTTGTCTTCCCACTGCTTTTCGCCGTTTAGAGCGCCAAGTGCAGAACCTTGAATTACTGGAAGGTCGTCTCCTGGGTACTCGTACTCAGAAAGAAGTTCACGTACTTCCATTTCTACTAGCTCAAGTAGCTCTTCGTCATCAACCATGTCACATTTGTTCATGAATACGATGATGTAAGGGATACCAACTTGACGACCAAGTAGGATGTGCTCACGTGTTTGTGGCATAGGGCCATCTGTAGCAGCAACAACTAGGATACCGCCGTCCATTTGAGCAGCACCAGTGATCATGTTTTTAACATAATCGGCGTGTCCAGGACAATCTACGTGTGCGTAGTGACGTTCAGGAGTATCGTACTCAACGTGAGAAGTTGCGATTGTGATACCGCGCTCGCGCTCTTCTGGAGCGTTATCGATAGATGCGAAATCTTTAGCAACACCGCCGTACACTTTTGCAAGTGTAGTACAGATAGCAGCAGTTAGAGTTGTTTTACCGTGGTCAACGTGGCCGATAGTACCAACGTTTACGTGCGGTTTCGTACGTTCAAATTTTTCTTTAGACACAATCGTGTTCCTTCCTAGTTATGATTCGCCACGTTCATTATTGAGCGAGACGCGCCAGAAATTGCTATTTTATGCGCCAACTCTCGTTAGCGCAATATTTGGACGCATTGATCTTTCAAAAAATGAAAAAAATGCGGCCCTTTTGTTTAACCACGCTCTGCAATGATTGCTTTTGCAACATTGTTAGGCACTTCAGCGTACTCACTAAACTCCATAGAGTAAGAAGCACGGCCTTGTGTCGCAGAACGTAAATCAGTTGCGTAACCGAACATGACAGACAACGGAACTTGTGCACGAATTATCTTCAGGCCAGCTGTCCCCTCGTCCATACCTTCGATGATGCCGCGACGACGGTTAATATCGCCAACAACGTCACCCATCCAGTCTTCTGGAGTAGTTACTTCAACTTTCATCATAGGCTCAAGCAGAACCGGTTGCGCTTCAAGTGCACCCGATCTGAAAGCCATAGAGGCAGCGATTGTAAACGCCATCTCACTTGAATCTACTTCATGGTAAGAACCATCATATAGTGTAGCTTTGATATCCAAAACTGGATAGCCAGCAAGTACACCATTGTTCATCTGCTCTTCAACGCCTTTAGCGACTGAAGCAATAAACTCTTTAGGTACGATACCGTTGGCAATTTCATCAACGAAGACAAAGCCCTCGCCAGCTTCTGATGGTTCAAGTTTTAGCCACACGTGACCGTACTGACCTTTACCACCATGCTCACGGATAAATTTGCCTTCCGCTTTCGCAGTACCGCGAATCGTTTCACGATAAGCTACTTGCGGGTTACCAACGTTGCAGTTGACGTTAAATTCACGCTTCATACGGTCAACGATGATATCTAAGTGTAGTTCGCCCATACCAGAAATCAGTGTCTGGCCAGTTTCCGCATCCATATCAACGCGGAATGATGGGTCTTCTGCTGCTAGTTTACCTAGAGCGATAGTCATTTTATCTTGATCAGCTTGAGAGCGAGGCTCTACAACGATCTGAATAACTGGATCTGGGAATTCCATACGCTCAAGAACGATTTTATGGTTCTGATCACATAGAGTTTCACCAGTAGTAACATCTTTAAGGCCGATAATGGCTGCGATGTCACCTGCTCGTACTTCTTTTACTTCTTCACGTTTGTTTGAGTGCATTTGAACAATGCGCCCTAAACGTTCACGTTGTTTCTTCACAGAGTTGTAAGCTGTTTTACCACTTTCAACAACTCCAGAGTAAACACGGATGAAAGTTAAAGTACCAACAAATGGGTCTGTTGCAATTTTAAATGCTAGCGCTGAGAACGGTTCTTTGTCGTCCGCGTGACGTTCAATTTCATTCTCGTCGTCATCAATACCTTTAATTGCCGGTACATCGACTGGAGAAGGAAGGAAGTCAACCACTGCATCTAGAACAGCTTGTACACCTTTGTTTTTGAATGCACTACCACAAGTGGCAAGTACGATTTCATTATTAAGGGTACGAATACAAAGACCTTGCTTGATTTCAGCTTCTGTTAATTCACCTTCTTCAAGGTACTTATCCATCAGCTCTTCATTTGCTTCTGCAGCAGCTTCAACAAGTTCGGTACGATATTCTTCAGCCATTTCTTGCATGTCTGCAGGAATATCTTCGTACGTGAAAGTCATGCCTTGGTCAGCTTCGTTCCAGTTGATTGCCTTCATCTTGAGAAGATCGACAACACCTTGGAAGTTTTCTTCAGCACCAATGTTCAGTTGAATTGGAACAGGGGTTGCGCCTAGGCGGTCCTTGATCTGTTCAACTACGCGCAAGAAATCTGCGCCTGTACGGTCCATTTTGTTAACGAAAACCATACGTGGAACTTGGTACTTATCAGCTTGACGCCATACTGTCTCTGACTGAGGTTCAACACCAGACGAGCCACAGAAAACAACAACTGCACCATCAAGTACACGTAGAGAACGTTCTACTTCGATTGTGAAGTCAACGTGTCCAGGAGTGTCGATGATGTTGATACGGTGGTCCGAGAACTGAGCTTCCATACCACGCCAAAACGTAGTCGTTGCTGCTGAAGTGATCGTAATACCGCGCTCTTGCTCTTGCTCCATCCAGTCCATGGTTGCTGCACCATCGTGAACTTCGCCGATTTTGTGAGAAAGACCGGTATAGAACAGAATACGTTCACTTGTGGTTGTTTTACCTGCATCTACGTGAGCAACGATACCGATATTACGGTATTGCTCTATAGGAGTTTTACGAGCCACGGTTGAATCCTCTTATTAGAGACTTAGGGACTATTGCTATGTCTAGATTATGCGTTAAAAGCGATGCTTCGCTAAAAAGTGCTTGCCCTAGAAATAGCAATAGTTCCTAGCATAAGCATAGGAACTAAAGAAGTGCTGCAAGGAACCTTGCAGCACTAAAAAGGTATTACCAGCGGTAATGTGCGAACGCTTTGTTTGCGTCAGCCATGCGGTGAACGTCTTCACGTTTCTTAACCGCAGTACCTTTGTTCTCAGACGCGTCTAGCATTTCAGCAGCTAGGCGTTGAGCCATAGATTTTTCACCACGCTTACGCGCAGCTTCAACTACCCAACGCATAGCAAGAGCGTTACGGCGAACCGGACGAACTTCTACAGGTACTTGGTAAGTTGAACCACCCACACGGCGAGATTTAACTTCTACCGCTGGGCGAACATTTTCAAGAGCTTCTTCAAATACAGCTAAGTGATCTTTACCAGATTTCTCAGCCATAGTTTCTAGTGCAGTGTAAACAATCTTCTCTGCAGTAGATTTTTTTCCGTCAACCATAAGGATGTTAACGAATTTTGCCAGCAGTTCAGATTTGAACTTAGGATCTGGAAGGATCTTACGCTGGCCTATTACGCGACGACGTGGCATGGAATTTCTCCGTTGTCTTCTTCAGGTTTTTTCCAAAACTTTTCAGAATAATAAATAAATAGTGTTTGGCCTTACTTAACGCTTTCTTTTTAAAAAAGACGCATTAAGACTTAGGACGTTTCACACCATACTTAGAACGACCTTTCTTACGGTCGTTAACGCCTGCACAGTCAAGTGCACCGCGAACAGTGTGGTAACGCACACCTGGTAAATCTTTAACACGACCACCACGGATAAGAACAACACTGTGTTCTTGAAGGTTATGACCTTCGCCGCCGATGTATGAAGTAACTTCAAAGCCGTTAGTTAGACGAACACGACATACTTTACGTAGTGCTGAGTTCGGTTTTTTTGGAGTAGTAGTATATACGCGAGTACATACACCACGTTTTTGTGGGCACGCTTCTAGTGCAGGCACGTTGCTTTTAACAACCTGCTTTACACGAGGAGTACGTACCAACTGGTTAATAGTTGCCATTAACTAGCTCCTGATTTACTTGAAAGTAAGCTTGATGAAAAATCTAGCCCTATTACACATAGTGTAAATAGGGACGCAAAATTCTATTCAGCAGTGGGATGTGTGTCAAGAAATATACAGATCTTTTTTAGCCGTCTAGAGCTCAGTATGGTATTTTTTTAACCATACTGATAAAACACAGCTACCAAGTTACTGATTTGTCGTTCAAAACCGTTAGTTTGACGAATCCGTCGAAGTCCACTTGATCCAGAGTGCTTGAAGCAAGTTGTTGTAAACCTCGGCTATCGAGATCTGTTTTTAATACCGACACATGTTCAACGGTTGAGATTTGATTGAATAACTCATGATTTGGAAGGCAAACATACACCGCATCTTCAACCAAAAGGATGTGATCCTTTTGTTGCGAGTACGCCAATGCAAGCTTGAGTTTGTCTACTGATTTTACAATATGAAGCATAACGTTCCCTAGAAAGTCAGTATTTTTTGGCTCTGAGCTAACTTCTGCGTCAACTCATTCACTTCTAGCGCAGTCACATCGATCAGTAAGTTATCGGTCGAGAGACCAAACTGATTGAGACTATGTTGACACACGTAAACTTGCTCGATGTCGTAGAGGTCCATAAGCTTGAATGCAGAAATATAGTCACGTGATAGGGATTCATCAGGCTGTTGAGCCTTGAGAAGCTGTGTAACGCCATTACCGACAAAGAACACGGTAATGTCTTCACTATAGGCTGAAGCCGCTAGCAGTGCGTCTAGCCCTTCCCTGCCCGCTGCCGTCGTATGAGGGAAAGTGTTAAATACAAAGGCCAATTTACTCAAAACTGTACAACCCTATCTTGCGTCAAAAGTGCTTCAGATAAGCTCCCTAACCCAGCTTGGGTAAACCCAGCCGCCAAGTTAGATGCACTCAATTGATGTTGCGTTGCTTCATCCGTGCTGATCACTCCGCGTCTAAGCGCAGCAGCAACACACGTTTCAAGGCTAACATTGTGCTCATCCGCCAGTTTTTGCCAAGCGGAAGCCAGGTCGAATTCATCATTAGCAGGTACGGTAAGGTCAGAGCCATTACTGACGCCATCTTGATAGAAGAATACACTGTGAAGTTTGTGGCCCTGATTAATAAGAGCCACTGCAAACTGGTACGCACTTCTTGCCGACTGTGAACCGTAGACCGGTCCATTCACTAAAAGTGTATAGCTTAACAACCCTCTTCATCCTCTGTTTTACGTTGTCGGATGTATAGGTATACGGTGTGCTTAGAGATGTTCAATCGCTCAGCAACACGGTTAATCGCGTCTTTAATATCGAAAATACCTTTGTCGTAAAGCTCCATCACGATTTGACGGTTCTTAGTATTGTTCGATACTGATTTGTCGGCATTGATTTCTTCAATGGTGCGTTCAACCGTCTGGTCGACAAGCTCTTCCACATCACTCGCAAAGTTTACTGATGATGCTGCTTCGTCCGCATCTTGCGTAGGCATGAAAGATTGCAGTACTTGTGAGAATGGCGCATCTAAGTTTACGTTAATACACAACAAACCAATCACTCGGTCTTCACCATTGCGGATAGCAACCGTGATCGACTTCATCAATACTCCGCCTTTAGCGCGAGTAAAGTATGAACGTGAGAAGTTACGCTTAGAACCTTCAATATCTTTCAGCATCTTCAATGCGAGATCGGTGATCGGCGAACCAACCTGACGACCTGTATTTTCGCCGTTGGCAATTTTAATCGCAGAAGTATTGAGGTCTTCTAAAGAGTGTAAAACGATTTCACAAAACGGACCGATAAGACTCGCAATACCGTCAACCACGGCCTCATAAGATCTTAGAATGATTTTATCGTGTTCACTGAATGGCATAACGTGGACTGATTCCATTTCAAGTAACACATCTGCATTGACTGTTTCTGTAGTAGTCACTTATTCCTTACCTTCGTGTGAAAAATCAACAAATTTATGTAAGTTTATCAGAAAATTTTAATTGCACACCTAGCTAACATTGCAACTAGTGATTTAGAACAAGTTTAAAAATCAAATACTCACCTTCAAATCATAAAAAAAGCCTAACTCAGAGTTAGGCTTTTTATTCAATCAACGTATTTTAGAATAAAACTTTTAGCTGATATTACTGAGCAGGAGCCGCTTCAGCGTTATCAATGTTTAGTAGTTCAACTTCGAATACTAGCGTTGAGTTAGCAGGGATAGTCGGTGTGTCTTGCTCACCGTATGCTAGCTCTGGCGGGATAACGAACTTGTACTTAGAACCAACTTGCATCAGTTGTACGCCTTCAGTCCAACCTGGGATTACGCGGTTTAGTGGGAATGTTGCTGGTTCGCCACGATCGTAAGAGCTGTCGAACTGAGTACCGTCTGTTAGCGTACCTTTGTAGTGTACTTGAACGGTATCAGTGTCTTTTGGAGAAGCACCTTCACCAGCCGTCATTACTTGGTAAAGTAGACCAGATTCAGTTTGCTTAACGCCTTCAGTTTTAGCGAACTCAGCACGGAAATCATCACCGGCTTTCTTCACTTCTGCAGATTTTTCTGCCGCTTGTGCTTGCATTGTTTCAGCAACACGCTTGTCTAGAGCTTCTAGAGCTGCACGAGTTTCTTCTTCGTTAAGTGCTGTTTTCTCTGCGAATACGTCTTCGATACCTTGAAGAACCATATCTTTGTCTAGGTTAATGCCTAGCTCGCTTGGCTTATCAATGCTTGTGCTTAGGTAGTTCGCGAAAGATACACCGATTGCGTATGCCGCTTTGTCATCTTCTGTTTTAAAGTTTACTGCTGCAACTTTAGCTTCTTCTACCTGTGGAGCTTCTGCCTTTGGTTCTTCTTTCTGACAACCAACTGCTAGCATAACCGTTGCGGCAAGCAGTGATACTTTTAAAACTGATTTCATTGAATTCTCCAATTAATGGCCAAGCCATTGGTTATTGTGCACAAATCTAATGATTAGATTGGTGTGAATACGTTAGTTATAACAATATACTAGTCATATGTCTTTCGACACAAACCGGATTATTAGATGTGATGCGAATATTTTTCCACTCATTGCTATGTACGATTGTCATCACCTTGTTAAATGGTTGCTTTTTCTTTCAAGATGATGAGCAACGTTGGGAAATTGAACCCAATGGTGCCACCAGCTTTGCCCTAAGCAGAGATGGACGCTTCGCGCTGCTCTACTCTCAGCAAAAACAACTGTTACTCTGGGACCTCGTCCAAGATAAAGAACTCGCTCAGCTCGGCCCACAAGATCAATCAGAAAACCAAGTATCGCGTATCCGCATCTCTGACAACGGCCGCTTTGCGATTACCGCCAGCCAGATGAATTTCGCCGTTTGGGACTTATCTTGGACTCAAGCTGAAGGGCTTTGGTCTATTTCCGATGGCTTAATTCGCGATGTCGACATATCCAGTAATGGTGAAAAAGTCTTACTTGGCCTGTCTAATGGCAAAGCTATCTATGTGGACTTAGTCACCGGACGCCGTCTTGAGTTCCTTGCTCACCGAGAAAAAGTTAATTCCGTCTCCCTCTCTTCTAATGGCCGCTACGCATTATCAGGCGGCAACGACTACAAAGCTTATCTTTGGGATACCGAATCAGGCTTGGTGTTACGTACCTTCGAGCATGAACAAAGAGTAGTGCGAGTTGCACTACAACGGGATGGAGAATTGGCTTTTACTTCCGATGGCGGCAACCAAGCGATGATCTGGAATTTGGAAACAGGTGAACCTCAAGCGCAATTGCAGAGCTGGTCTCGACAGCTGATATTCTCGAGTGCTCGCTTTTCTGACGACGGCAGTATGTTGGTGACGGGTACGCCATCAAGCCAAGTGAGTGTGTGGAATACTCAAGATGGAAAACGCATTTCTCGTCACGATGCCGAGCCATTAAAAGATGCTCGCCCTCCCCGTGCGGTAGTGTATGATGCAGCCTTTGATGAAAAGAACCGTGTGATATCGGGCACCTCTGCGGGCATCGCCCAAGCTTGGAATGTGGATTAAGAACGATGACAGAAAAGCGAATTGAACAACTAGAAAGCCGCGTGAATGACCTAGAATGTCAGTTGGCTTTCCAAGAACAAACCATTGAAGAACTCAATGAAGCGCTTAGCCAACAACAGATGTTGATCACGAGAATGCAAGATCAAATGAAGTTCGTGGTGGGTAAAGTGAAAAATATGGATGGCTCAAACCTCGCTGATGCATCAGAAGAGACGCCACCTCCACACTATTAAGCGCCGTTCAAAATGACGAATTGATTCTAGTGACGTGTATCGCTAGAAATCTGCAAACTAAAAGGGCGACAGATACTCATCTGCCGCCCTTTTGTTTATTTCACCTGAGTGAATAAGCTAAAGCCAATTAAGCCAATACAATCTTAGTCATCGGCATAAATCTTCACTTCCACGCAGCCGTTCGTATCAACACTCGCACGATACATCCCTGAACTGTTCATACCGAAGTGAATATCACCTTGGCCATCAATAGCAATCAAGCCACCTTCTCCGCCCATGGTTTTCAATTCACCTTGAATGATAGTTTCACAAGCCGTGTGCACATCTTCTTTGAGATAACGCATTCGTGCTGCTACATCACTGGCAACCATTTTACGTAGAAAGAACTCGCCCATTCCTGTCGTTGATACGGCCACGTTGCCATTTTCAGCAACAGTGCCTGCACCGATGATTGGAGAATCTCCCACACGACCGTATTTTTTATTGGTTACGCCACCGGTACTGGTTGCTGCAGCTAAGTTACCGGCTTGGTCTAATGCGACAGCGCCAACCGTGCCGTACTTTTTATCATCTGGGTATTTTTGAGCTTGTTGCTCATCGTATTTGGCTTCAGACAAAGCAAAGATACCTTTCTCTTTCATCGACTGAAGTTGGTCATAACGACGCTCAGTAAAGAAGTAATCTTGCTCGGTGAAGATATACTCATGCTCAAACGCAAACCTCTCTGCGCCTTCACCAATCAACAGCACATGATCGCTTTTAAGCATCACATCACGCGCAAGCTCAATGGGGTTTTTGATATGGCGGACACCGGCAATAGCACCCGCATCCATTTCGCGACCGTGCATCACAGAAGCATCCATCTCAACAAATTCATCATGAGTTAAAACAGAGCCTTTACCGGCATTAAAATGCGGGCTGTCTTCCATCACCTTGACTGACGCAACCACTGCATCCAACGCATCGCCACCCGATAGCAAAACTTGATAGCCAGCCAAAACCGACTTCTCCAAAGCCTCGGTAATACCCGTTTTTAATTCATCGCTCATTTGCTCTCGCAAGATAGTTCCTGCACCACCATGAATGGCAATTGAAAAAGGCTGTGACATGCAAACTCTCCACTGACGTCGTCTTATAATGTTGTGCTATCAATACCACATCCATGGTTTGATGTCTGATAGCGAAAACCAAACTTTTTACGAATGCTTAGATTTGTGGACACTTAGATTTGCGGACACTTAGTTCGCTAGATTAAAAGTCAGCTCAAAAAGCGAGACTCCTTAAACGAAAAAAACCTCCACAAGGGAGGCTTTCAATATTCTTAAACTAAACCGTTAGTTCGGTATTAGTGAGAACCACAGCTACCGCCGCCGCAGCAGCCGTCTTTTTTCTCTTCAGCGTGGTCATGGCCTTCGCCACCACAGCAACCGCCTTCGTGGTCATGATCATGGTCGTGACCATGGCTACCACAGCCGCCTTCTTGGTGTACGTGACCGTGTTGAACTTCTTCTTCAGTCGCTTCACGAACGGCTACAACTTCAACGTCAAACGTTAGAGTTTGGCCAGCTAGCATGTGGTTACCATCAACAACAACTTCGTCGCCATCTACTTCAGTAACTTCAACTGGGATTGGACCTTGGTCAGTATCCGCTAGGAAACGCATGCCAACTTCGATTTGCTCAACACCTTGGAATACGTCTGCAGGAACACGTTGAACTAAGTCATCGTTGTGCTCGCCGTAAGCGTCTTCTGGAGTAACCGTTGCTGAGAACTTGTCGCCAGCTACTTTGCCTTCAAGCTCTTTTTTAAGACCTGTAATTAGGTTGTTGTGACCGTGAAGGTAATCTAGTGGAGCTTCTGCAGTTGATTGGTCAACTACTACGCCATCTTCAAGTTTCACTTGATATGCAACACTAACTACTACGTTCTTTTCAATTTTCATGAGAGCTCCAAGGAGGTTTGGACTAAGCTCGAACAGTTGAGCTTAGGAAAAATTCTGTACCGGGATATTATGGGGATCAATTAACGAAACTCAATCATTCTGGCTTAAAAATACCGATCATTTCTTGATTCGCGTGTTCAGATTTCTCTACAGTTTTCGGTTTGCGCTGCTCTGTGAAGTCACAATCGACGCATTCCACCAGCTCGATGTTATTTTCAACCCACCAGCGGAGTGTGTCTTGAGTCTTGCAGCTTGGGCAGCTCGCCCCTGCGATAAAGCGTTTTTTCTGTTTCACGTTCATATCCTTTACTACTCTGGATTCGCAGTTCTTCCCACATGCTCTATTCGAGACTAAGCAGAGACCGCGTTTATTATTAGATTGGTTCTTTAAGTTACAGTTTTTAAGAGCAACTACAGAGCTAAGCTCAAGCGATTAGCTCTAACTTCTAAGCTCTAAGCTCTAAGCTCTAAGCTAAGGCTATTGCCAATAGTTTCTAGATTGGTGATCATTTTCCATCTCATGTCCAAAGATCTCTTCAAGCTCTTTACGAGCCTCTTTCGCTCTCTGAGCTAACTCGGCATCTTCGCTATGCTGAGGAAGCAACTCTTTGAGCATACCATTATCCAATTTCCTAAAATGTGCTTCTGCTCGCTTCGCTTTATATGGATGCATACCAAGTTCAGTCAATGTTTGACGACCTAAATCTAGAGCCCCAAGGAAAGTTTCACGAGAATAGTTGCTCACACCATGGTTAAGTAATTGATACGCTTCAACACGGCTTCGAGCACGCGCTAAGATCTTCAACTGCGGGAAATGCTGCTTACACAAATCCACGGTTTTCATGATTTCATCGGGAGAGTCGGTACACAGCACAATCGCTTCGGCCTTATCAGCTCCCGCTGCTCGTAATAGTTCAAGGTGAGTTGAGTCACCGTAGAATACCTTGTAGCCGAATTTTCTAAGTATATGGATTTGACTGGCATCACTTTCAAGAACGGTGATACGAATCTTGTTGGCATACATTAGACGCCCAATGATCTGACCGAAACGACCAAAGCCCGCAATAATCACTCGAGGGCTGCGATCAACCACATCCGAAGACATCGCGCTTTCACTGATTTGATTGAGTTGACGAGCAAAGAAGCGATCTTGCAGCTTAAGCATCAATGGCGTGGTCACCATAGAAAGGCTCACAACAACTAGTAAGAACGACACTTGGTCGCCGCTTAAGATGCCTTGTGCACTCGCAGCGGTAAAAATAACGAAAGCGAATTCACCACCTTGGCTGAGAATCATCGCCATACGGCTGCGCGCTTTAGTTTGAGTACCGAAGATACGGGCCAGCGCATACAACACCAAGCCTTTCAATACGACCAGAGACGACACCGCGATCAATATTGCGAATGGACTTTCTGCCAGTAAACCTAGATTTACCGCCATACCCACAGAGATAAAGAACAGACCAAGCAGTAACCCTTTGAATGGGTCTATGGCGATTTCAAGCTCATGTCGATATTCACTTTCAGCCAGAAGTACGCCCGCTAAGAAAGTACCCAGTGCCATCGACAAACCTATCTGTTGCATGATGACGGCAATACCAATAACTAATAGCAGCGCTGCGACCGTGAACAGCTCACGTACGCCACTCATGACTACGTATCGGAACAGTGGCCTCAATAAGAAGTGACCACCGACAAGCAAGCCAATGACACCGCCCAGCATCCACAACATGTCAGCCCAACTGCCGCCCGTATTACCCGCAAGTAGAGGCAACATCGCTAGCATTGGAATAACGGCAATATCTTGGAAAAGTAGTACTGCAAAGCCTGACTGTCCTGCTTCTTTTCCGCCAAGCTCTCGCTCTTCAATAACACGCAAGGCAATCGCAGTGGAAGACAGCGCCAAGCCCATACCTATCACGAGACTGGTTTGCCATGTTAATCCGAACAAACAGGCGATGGCGGTAATAATCAAGGTGGTGATCAGCACTTGCGCACCACCGAGTCCGAGAATAGGCGCCCTCATCTGCCACAGTTTTTTAGGGTTAAGCTCTAAGCCAATCAAGAAAAGCAGCAGCACCACCCCAAATTCGGAGAAGTGTAGAATCGCCTCTACATCACTGATTAAACCAAGCCCCCACGGGCCAATCGCCACGCCAGCTAATAGATAGCCGAGTACTGAACCTAAGCCAGCTCGCTGCGCGATAGGAACCGCAACCACAGCAGCCGCTAAAAATATAACGCTACTTTGTAGAAAATCATTAGTCAGAGCCATCATTCGCTCCTATATCTTGTAGCGGGTCTCGCAGCCAATTTCGATACGCTTCTGCGTGTTGGTAAAGCGTCATGTCCGAAACATTTCTCGCCCAGTGTAAAACTAAGGGGGATATCCAGTGCATCTGACACAAAGCAGCAGTTAGCTCGAATGGTTGCAAGATCTCTTGTAATGGATATTTATTATAGCCTGCGGCGCCAAACGCCTCTTCTTTACCACCGGTAGTAATAACGCTACGCCAGTGTTTGCCTTTAAGCGCACTCTGCTCACCGAATGCAAATCCTTTTCCTAACACACGATCAAACCACTCCTTCAATAACGAAGGACAGGAATACATAAACAGAGGATGCTGGAACACAATCACATCGTACTCTAGGAGTAAATCATGCTCATAAGGCACATCGATAAAGAAGTCTGGGTAGATGGCGTAGAGATCGTGAATTTTGACATGACCGAGCGACTCGACCTTTTTAACCATCATTTGATTAGCAATAGAGGTGTGCGGCTCTGGGTGTGCGTAGATTATTAACACCTTTGGCACGGCTTTGTCTGTCGAGGGAGTATTACTCATTCCTTTGAGGGCTAAACGGTGGCAAGGCCACAAGAATTTAAGCAAAAGTTATTAATATGTTATTGGCATCATAACGCAAATTGCATTGTGATCGACTTTTATCTGGTTTCAGCCTACTATGCAGGCGTCTGTTCACCTCTAATTTCTATGCTATTTCAATTATGATTACTTTCTCTGATATTCAATTGCTCCGCGGTGGTAAGCCACTCCTCGACCAAGCATCTGCGACTTTTCATCCTGGCGACAAGATCGGTTTGGTTGGTAAAAACGGCTGTGGTAAATCTACGCTGTTCGCCCTAATCAAGGACGAACTGTCTATTGATGCAGGCTCGTTCAGTAAACCAGCTCATTGGGAAATGGCTTGGGTTGCTCAAGAAACACCAGCATTAGAAAGAACAGCCATTGAATACGTGATTGATGGCGACCGTGAATACCGTGGCCTTGAAGATCAACTAGAGAAAGCGGAACAAGCCGACAACGGCACATTAGTCGCAGAGATCCACGGCAAGATTGAAACCATTGGTGGTTACAGCATCAAAGCACGTGCTGCCGAGTTATTGGATGGCCTAGGCTTTCGCCAAGAGCAAATGACATGGAACCTAACCCAGTTCTCGGGTGGTTGGCGTATGCGTTTGAACTTAGCGCAAGCCCTTCTATGTCGCAGTGACTTACTGCTACTCGATGAGCCTACCAACCACTTGGATTTAGACGCAGTAATGTGGCTAGAGCGCTGGTTACAAAACTACCCAGGCACACTCGTTCTTATCTCGCACGATAGAGATTTCTTAGATCCTATCGTCAACCGCATCGTGCATGTTGAAAACCAGCAGCTCAATGAATACACCGGTAACTACTCATCGTTTGAAACTCAACGAGCACAAAAGTTAATCCTGCAGCAAGCAATGTTCCAAAAGCAGCAGAAACAAATGTCTCACATGCAGAGCTACATTGACCGCTTTCGCTACAAAGCATCAAAGGCTCGCCAAGCGCAAAGCCGTATTAAAGCACTAGAGAAAATGGAACAAGTGCTGCCCGCTCAGTTTGATAACCCATTCAGCTTTGAGTTTAGAGAGCCAGACGCGCTACCAAATCCAATCATGATGATGGATGAAGTATCAGCGGGCTATGATGACAATCTGATTCTAGAGAAGATTCGCCTAAATCTAGTACCCGGCAGCCGTATCGGTCTGCTTGGTCGAAATGGTGCCGGCAAATCAACGCTAATCAAGCTGCTTTCAGGTGAACTGAAACAGCAAGGCGGTGAGCTGAGCTATTCGCAAGGCGTTAAGATGGGTTACTTCGCTCAGCATCAATTGGAGACGCTGCACCCAGAAGAAACGCCACTTCAGCACATGATGCAAATTGCGCCGAAACACACCGAGCAACAACTGCGTGACTACCTAGGTAGCTTTGGCTTCCAAGGTGAAAAAGCACTCGACAAGGTGGCGCCATTCTCGGGTGGTGAAAAAGCGCGCTTGGTATTAGCGCTACTGGTATGGCAAAAACCAAACCTGTTGCTACTCGATGAACCAACCAACCACTTGGATCTCGACATGCGTCAGGCGTTGACCTTCGCCCTACAGACATTTGAAGGCGCAATGGTTATCGTATCGCACGACCGTTACCTACTTCGTGCGACTACTGATGATTTATACCTTGTGCACGACCGTCAAGTTGCACCGTTTGATGGTGACCTAAGCGATTACTACAAGTGGCTAACCGAACAGCAGAAAGTTGAGCGCAAAGAAGCACAAGCATTGGCACCAGCAAAAGACGGCGCCAACAGTGCAGCAGCGAAAAAAGAGCAGAAACGTAAAGAAGCAGAGTTCCGTAAACTGACGGCACCACTTCGTAAAAAGCTGACTCAATTTGAAAAGCAGATGGATAAGTTAACGCTATCTCTCGAAGAAGCTGAGCAAGAATTATCCGACACTTCACTGTATGAAGCTGAAAATAAGGCTAAACTGAATAAAGTACTCGCTCTCCAAGCGAGCAGTAAGTCACAGCTAGAAGAAGTTGAAATGGATTGGATGTCCACTCAAGAAGAGCTTGAGCAGATGGAACAGGATATGGATAGCTTATGAGCCCAGAGCACGCCCCAATATCACTAACACTGGAACGACTATGGCAATTTAGCCTTCAGTATTACAGTGTGCGCGGTGTAAAGGATGCGTGCCTAGCTTTGCAAAACCAGTTCCACGGCAACGTCAATCTACTGCTGCTTCTCAAATGGCTTGATGAGCAGCAATTGTCTTTTGCTGAGGAAGAGTGGCACAAGGTACAACAGTGCTTAAGCCGCTCTGAAACCCTGCTTCATAGCTATCGAGAGCTGCGTAAGCACCTCAAACCTCAAGTTGTCGATTCCCTCTACCGTGAAGCGCTCCAATTTGAACTGCAGTTAGAGAAGCAACAGCAATCTGATCTCGTCGACTGCATTAATTCTCTTCAGCTTACGGCTAACCAGCAATCACCACTCGCTTTTCAATACTGTCGTTTATTAGGGGCTGAAAACCTCTACGACGCTTTTTCTGAACCAGCCCCTCAACCCTAACGCGTTTCCTTTCTCTTATCTTCAATCAAGATCCAAGCTTACCTTGGTAGTATCGCTCTTCGTTTTCACACGGGAGTGGCGCGCATGACTGGCAATATGTTTGAAGCTCAATCTCGACAATATTCAACTAGTTACCTACGCCTTGTTTTTGTAGCCCGTATCAGTGAAACCCTTGCGCTTATACCGAGAATCAACCAAGCTCAAATAAAAACGTGGGCGTTTCGCTAAAAGCTCAACACTTTATCAAAGCCCATAAAAGAAGCATGGACTGTTTTTATGACAATATTTACCGCAGCCGCTGGTTTATCTAATCCGCACTTACAAACCTTAGTGCCACGATTTATTAGAAAGCAGGCGTTGTTTGCCCCTCAATGGCAAACCTTAGAAACACCCGACGGTGACTTTCTCGATCTTGCTTGGAGCGAATCGCCAGAGGGTGACACCTCAAGTAATGATGCTCGAAGTAACAAGCCGATATTCGTTCTATTCCATGGCTTAGAGGGAAGCTTTGAAAGCCCTTATGCCAACGGACTGATGAATGCCTTTGCTAAAGATGGCTGGCTATCAGTGATGATGCACTTTAGAGGTTGCAGCGGAAAACCAAATCGCTTGGCTCGCGCTTATCATTCTGGTGAAGTCGAAGATGCGCGCTTTTTCCTAAGACATCTACACGCCCAGTTTCCCAATAACCCTAAGGTAGCGGTTGGTATCTCTTTGGGCGGTAACATGCTGGCGAACTATTTGGCTGAGTACGCGGACGACCCATTGCTGTCGGCGGCGACGATTGTCTCTGCACCTTTTGATCTGGCTTGTTGCTCTAGTCGTATTGAGCGAGGTTTCTCTAAACTCTATAAAAAGTACCTGCTCAACTCTCTCAAATCGAATGCCTTGAAAAAGATTAAGCTGTTGCAAGAAAAGCTCGGTATCACCGCCGAAACCATTAAGAAGATAGACAAGCTGTATGAGTTTGATGAACGGATTACTGCGCCTCTGCACGGGTTCAAGAATGCTCAGGACTACTATGCTCAGTGCTCAGCACTTCCTAAACTTAATAAGATTAAACTACCGACTCAGATCATCCATGCCAAAGACGATCCGTTTATGACAGACGACGTAATTCCAAAGTTCGTGTTACCTGACAACATCGACTATCGCCTGTTTCAAAAAGGCGGCCATGTGGGGTTCATTACCGGTAGCACGCTCAAACCAAGGTTTTGGTTAGAAGAAGCATTACCTGCTTACTATGAAAGTATCCAAGATTCGGCATAATGGCCGAGCCTTTTTTAAGGACTGAGTAGTAGACGTCACTAAACACAGTAATCAACACATCAATAAACCTATTTATGAACATAAAAGAGAGAAGTATTTATGATCATCCCATGGCAAGACATTGCGCCAGAAACACTGGAAAACCTCATTAAAGAATTCGTGCTGCGTGAAGGCACAGACTACGGCGACGTAGAGGTTTCACTGCAAAACAAGATTGATCAAGTGAAACATCAATTAGCCTCAAAGGAAGTCAGCATCGTGTTTTCTGAGCTGCATGAAACCGTTGATATTCAAGTCACAAAACGCTTCTAGGCTGCGCTCATAAAGGAGCCGTGTTATAGTGGTAAACGATTGCTAACAAGTAAGTTACTCAAAAGACAAGGGTTGTCATGTCCGCTAAACATCCAATTATTGCGGTGACGGGTTCATCAGGAGCCGGCACCACCACTACCTCAGAAGCCTTCCGAAAAATGTTCAATATGATGGACGTGAAGGCCGCTTGGGTTGAAGGGGATAGTTTCCATCGCTTCACTCGACCAGAGATGGATGTCGAGATCCGTAAGGCTCGCGAGCAAGGTAAGCACATCAGCTACTTTGGTCCACAAGCCAATGATTTTGGCGCATTAGAAGAGTTCTTCCGTCAATACGGTAATGAAGGCACGGGTAAAGTCCGTAGTTACCTACATACCTTCGATGAAGCCGTGCCTTACAATCAAATGCCGGGCACCTTTACGCCATGGCAAGAGATCCCAGAAAATTCCGATGTGATGTTCTACGAAGGTCTTCATGGTGGCGTGGTAGATGGCGACATCAATGTCTCACAGCACGTCGACTTGCTGATCGGCATGGTGCCAATCGTCAACCTTGAGTGGATCCAAAAATTCGTTCGTGACACACGCGATCGTGGGCACTCACGCGAAGCAGTAATGGATTCTATTGTTCGCTCAATGGATGATTATCTTAACTACATTACCCCGCAGTTTTCGCGCACTCATATCAACTTTCAGCGTGTCCCAACCGTAGATACATCGAATCCACTGAACGCTAAAGGGATTCCAAGTTTAGACGAAAGCTTCGTGGTTATACGTTTGCGTGGCATCAAAAACGTAGATTTCCCCTACCTTCTGGCTATGATAGATGGCTCATTTATGTCACGCCACAACACGCTTGTAGTGCCAGGCGGCAAGATGAGTTTTGCTATGGAGCTCATTGTACGGCCCATCCTACAACAGCTCATCGAAACCGGAAAAATAGGTTAACAATACGCCATTCTGGTTGATTACTTTTCATACCGTGATCATGTGCACAATTTTGCGTAAAAAATCGTAGCTTGGTCACGATTAAAATCAAGAAATAGTACCTGAAAAAGGATACTATTCTTAAACGAAACACAAGATAGCTTGCAGCGCTCAACGAGTGCTCTTATCCTACAAGTCAATCCAGGCTTAGCTAAAATACGGAAAGCGGCAAGCATACCCTGCAGAGGAAGTAAGATATTATGGTTCTAGGTAAACCCCAAACCGATCCAACATTAGAGTGGTTCCTTTCACACTGTCATATTCATAAGTACCCTTCAAAAAGTACTTTGATTCATGCTGGTGAAAAGGCAGAAACCTTGTACTACATCGTTAAAGGTTCTGTGGCAGTTCTTATCAAAGACGAAGAAGGTAAGGAAATGATTCTTTCTTACCTAAACCAAGGTGACTTCATTGGTGAACTTGGCCTCTTCGAAGAAGACCAAGAGCGTACTGCATGGGTTCGTGCAAAATCTCCTTGTGAAGTAGCTGAAATTTCTTTCAAGAAATTCCGTCAACTTATCCAAGTGAACCCAGATATCCTAATGCGCCTTTCAGCGCAAATGGCAAATCGTCTACAAGTAACTAGCCAAAAGGTTGGTGACTTAGCGTTCCTTGACGTAACAGGTCGTATCGCTCAAACGCTACTTAACCTAGCGAAACAGCCAGATGCAATGACTCACCCTGACGGCATGCAAATCAAGATCACTCGTCAAGAGATTGGCCAGATCGTTGGTTGTTCTCGTGAGACAGTAGGTCGTATCTTGAAGATGCTAGAAGAGCAGAACCTAATTTCTGCACACGGTAAAACTATCGTGGTATACGGCACTCGTTAATCTCGATTAACTGAGCCAAAAATTTGAAAGCCACCAAATGCAAATTTGGTGGCTTTTTTGTTTTCTAAAGATCTAGAGAGCAGATGCGAGATACGAGAAGAACTCACTGAATCCTATTTGTAAACTTCCTCGAAGCGAAGCGTACTCGCATCTTTAGGGTAAAGCCCGTGCTCATATCTTTCTTTAACCGTTGGTGCTCTCAAAGATCTTGTCAGCCGATGCTGCAACAAATCCTGTATAAAGCTCACCATTCGCCATCGCATAACGCTTAGCGAACTCGTAGAAGCCACCAGGAATCACCTCGTTGCCTTCAACAAATGAAACTGGGACTTTGTCTGCCATTGTAGATGATTGCTCTAATAAGACCTCTGGAGAGCCTTTAACCTGACCGCCAGATGCATTGATAGTGAAACCTGAATCACTCAAATAGTCATTCACAGTCTGTACTTCATCGAACTCATTAAGCTGGTTCACACTCACCGTAAAGTGGTTTGCACCGTAACCATGAGCCGCTAGCCAAGACGCGTATTCACTCTCTTTTGCTAGAACTTGGAAATCCGCGAAGCTCAGATCCCAAAGGCGACCACCAAACAAGAACTCATGACCTTGAAGTTTACTTGCGTCTACTTGCTCAACCAACTTCGCAACGATCTGTTGTAAGTCACTTGAACACTCTTCTACCTTCAACTCACTAATGAACACCTTCGGTTGGTTTGGGTCTGGGTGCTCGTAGTGCTTAGCCACTAACTTCTTGCTCTCAAACAAGTAGTCGCCACAAGCCTTGTAGCCTAATTCAAGGAAAGGCTTAGCCAGTGTTTCAATGCCCAGTGGTGCAACATTGAAAGTTCGCAGTGCAATATGATCATTAATCAGGGCTTCGTCTTCTTTCAGCAGATGATGAACTTTCTCAGCCGATGGGCAAAGCCTGTGAATGTAATCGTCCCATAGTGATTTAAAGAGTAGATCGGGCGTCATGGTGACTCCTTGTCAGAGGTTCTAGCAAGCTAGTAATTTGGATTAGAGAGGGAGAGGCTGGACACAGAGTCAGCAGCCATCAGCCTGTGACATACTTGTTCTATTATTATCGACCGCCCAATCTAGGTGTCGGACGTGATGGAAAAGGGAAGCGATAACACCACTTCCCTATTTCAAGCTTAACGCATGAGCCAAAGACTCATTAGCCTAAATTAAAGCTCAATACCCGGGCTAAACGTAGCTGGCAGTTGAGTCTCACCACCTTCCATTGAAGCCATAGGGTAAGCACAGTAGTCAGCTGCATAGTACGCACTTGGACGTAGGTTACCTGAAGCACCAGGACCACCAAATGGTGCATCACCACTTGCGCCTGTTAGCTGGCGGTTACGGTTAACAATGCCCGCTCGGATATGGTCAACGAAGTATTCCCACTCTGAATCGTCTGTTGAAACTAAGCCTGCAGACAAACCAAAACGTGTGTCATTAGCCAGTTCAACCGCTTGCTCTAGTGACTGATAACGAACCACTTGCAGTAATGGACCGAAATACTCTTCATCTGGCAGTTCAGCAATGTTGGTTGCATCGATAATACCCGGAGAAACAAACGCCGCTTGACCCGCTTTTGCTTCGACTAGGCTGACACCGCCTAACGATTGCAGATTCGCTTGCGCGTCCAGAATAAACTTAGCCGCAGCTTCAGAGATCTGTGGTCCCATGAAGGGTGCTGGCTCAGCGAATGGCTGATCGACACGAATCTTCAAGGTCGCAGCAACGAGCTTATCCAGCAGTTGATCGCCCTTCTCTCCAACAGGCACATACAAGCGACGCGCACATGTACAACGTTGGCCCGCACTGATGAAGGCCGACTGGATAATGGTATAAACCGTCGCGTCAGCATCACCAAATTGGTCAGTGATCACCATAGGGTTGTTGCCGCCCATCTCTAGCGCCAACATTTTGCCCGGTTGACCAGCAAACTGACGGTGAAGGATATGACCGGTATTAGCACTGCCCGTAAATAGCACGCCATCAAGACCTTTAGCATCAGCCAGTGCGATACCGGTTTCTTTAGCGCCTTGCACTAGGTTAATCACGCCAGCTGGAAGGCCTGCTTCTTGCCACAGTTTCATCGCAAACTCACCCGTCCAAGGTGTCTGCTCTGACGGCTTAAATACCACGGTATTACCCGATAGCAATGCCGGAACAATATGACCGTTAGGCAGATGACCAGGGAAGTTGTAAGGACCAAATACCGCCATAACGCCTAATGGACGATGACGCAGTACGATTTGGTTGCCTGCGGCTTCACGTGAAGCTTCACCCGTACGTTCGTGGTAAGCACGAATAGAGATAGCGATTTTACCCGCCATCGCACCCGCTTCAGTGCGAGTTTCCCAAATCGGTTTACCCGTCTCTTTTGCAATAATCTGTGCAATTTCTTCGCTGTTCTCTTTTACCTTCTCAGCAAAGTTCAACACGATCGCTTCACGCTCTGCAAAGCTCAATTTTTTCCAAACTAAGAAAGCGTCACGCGCCGCTGCTACTGCAGATTCAACCTGTGCTGGTGTTGCACTATCGCCTTGCCACACGACTTCATTATTGTATGGGCTTACTGATGTCATGGCGTCGCCTTGACCTGCCACCCACTGTCCTGCTATCCACTGAGTCATACTTCTATCCTTAAAATCTTCGACAGATAATCGCCGCTCTTATTGAGCCAACATGCGAACGAATTCGCCTTCTTTTACTTCAAGAGCGCTTGCTACTTCAGATGATAAAATCACTGTGTCGCTTGCTTGGTCATACGCGCCTTTCGCGGCTACTGCGCGGAAGTTCTCAAACGAGGTATTACCAATGAGGAAGTCTTTAGAGCTTGAATGCTCTGCAATTGTCACTTGAGCTCGAATCGCATGACGCACTGATTCGATATTTCTTAGATCACACTCAACCGTTGGGCCCCCATCAAAGATGTCGACATAGCCACGGTTGGTGAAACCTTCACGTTCCAGCAACTTAAGTGCAGGGCGCGTATTGTCATGAACCTCTCCAATCACCGCCTGAGCTTCTTTGCTCAGTAGGTTCACATAGATAGGTAACTTCGGCATTAGGTCAGCAATGAAGCCTTTCTTACCAATACCCGTTAGGTAATCGGCGAGCGTAAAATCAATCGAGAAGAAGTGCTCTTGCAGCCATTGCCAGAAAGGAGAATTACCTTCTGCATCTGATACGCCACGCATCTCAGCAAAAATCGTTTTCGAAAAACGCTCTGGGTGCTCAGACATGATCAAAAAGCGACACTTAGACATCAAACGACCATTCAATCCACCACGGAAAGCCGGACGCAAGAACAGTGTGCAGATTTCACTGCATCCTGTGTAGTTATTGCCGAAAGTCAGTAGCTTGACGACGTTATTCACGCCAAGCTTTTGCGATGAGTGAACCACTTTGCTGATGTGGTAAGAGTAAAACGGAACATCCCAGCCAATTGAGGCTTCGATACCTGTGGTACCTGCGACTTCTCCGGTTTCGGTATCAAAGCCAACCATTAGGTAGCCTTCATCACCAGGTTCAGTCACGTCTTGTTTAGCAAAGCTGTATTCAGAATGAGTAATTCGGTTGGTTAACAGTTCTTCGTTAACCGGAAGAGATGTGAATCCGTGACCAGATTCAACCGCGCAGGTATGCAACGCATCGTAATCAGATAATTTTATTGGGCGAACAACTAGCATCAATATTCCCTCCAGATGCAAAACAGGCCCAAAACGAGAATCTTGGGCCTTTAGCAGTACGTCATGGGATCGCTCTAATGGCGATCATTCCTATGACGCCGCTCAGGCTAAACTAGCGTAGCGATTGCTTTGTCTAGTTTTGATAAACCTTCTTCAATTTCTTGTGTAGTGATAACCAGTGATGGTGTGAAACGAACCACGTTTGCACCCGCAACCAGTACCATCAAGCCTTGTTCGCCTGCTGCCACTAATACATCACGAGCACGACCTTGCCATGCTTCATTAAGCGCAGCGCCTAGCAATAGGCCTTTACCGCGAACTTCACTGAATATTTGGTATTTGTCGTTAATCTTAGCTAAACCATCACGGAACATAGCTTCGCGTTCTTTCACGCCAGCTAGCGTTTCAGGTTGGCTAACCACATCAACAACCGCTTCAGCAACGGCACACGCCAGTGGGTTGCCGCCGTAAGTAGAACCGTGCGTACCGACTTTTAAGTGTGTCGCGAGTTCGGTGGTCGTTAGCATTGCACCGATTGGGAAGCCGCCACCTAGTGATTTCGCTGTACTTAGGATATCAGGTGTCACACCTAGGCCTTGGTAAGCGTAAAAGTTACCCGTACGGCCGTTACCTGTTTGCACTTCATCAAAGATAAGCAGCGCATTGTGCTTGTCACACAGTTCACGAACCGTGTTCACGAACTCAGATGTTGGAGAGATGATACCGCCCTCGCCTTGCAGAGGTTCCATCATGATTGCACATGTGCGATCTGAGATGTGCGCTTCTAGCGCGGCAATATCGTTGTAAGGCAAGTGAGTTACATCGCCCGGTTTAGGGCCGAAGCCATCAGAGTAAGCCTCTTGACCACCCACAGTTACAGTAAAGAAAGTACGACCGTGGAAACCTTGTTTGAATGCAATGATTTCAGACTTCTCAGGACCGTGCACATCCGCTGCCCAACGACGAGCTAGCTTCAATGCAGCTTCGTTCGCTTCTGCACCAGAGTTGGCAAAGAATACTTTTTCTGCAAAACATACGTCGGTTAGCTTCTTCGCTAGACGCAATGCAGGTTCGTTGGTCATGACATTACTTAAATGCCAAATCTTGTTTGCTTGCTCAGTAACTGCGTTAACCATTGCTGGGTGACAGTGACCCAAACAGCTCACAGCGATACCACCAGCAAAGTCGATATATTCTCGGCCTTGTTGGTCCCAAACGCGTGCGCCTTCCCCTTTTACCGGGATCATTTCCATTGGGTTATAACAAGGCACCATCACCTCATTAAACAGACTACGTTCTATTTTTTTTTCCACTGTCATCGTACATTCCTTTTCGATACCGCAAGCTTCGCAAATAAGCGTACTGGTTCATAAGTGAGACAAAGATATTTTCTCTCGCCATAATCCCGCTGCAGCATTATATTTACATTTAATTAACGTTTTCAATAGTAGATTATTCTTTAGCTATCCCTAACAACCAGCTAAACGTCACTACCTATGACTATTTATGCATCAATTAATCTGTTTTATGAAGCTTTTTTTACCTAAACGTATAACCTGCAACGGCAAAGCCTTACTGGCATTGCGGTATATTGGGTTCGAGACGAAATAAGGCGAATAATTTTGCATAGGCTAAAAACTTAGCCTTAAGAGGGAGAAATGTTATAAAAAGTGATCAGCGTCAGAGGAGTAAGAGACGCGTAGCGCCCGAATTTAAACGCTTAACGAATGGACTAACAGGTTTAACTGGCTTATTTAGGCGGAGAAACGGTCGAATTTAAACAATCAACGCGCTAAGAAGTTAGCGAGAAGCTGGTGTCCTTGCTCTGTTTTAATCGACTCAGGGTGAAATTGCACCGCATCAATCGGCAAGGTTTTGTGTTGATAACCCATGATCTCGTCCATGCTGCCATCTTCAAATTCCGTCCAAGACGTCAGTTCAAAGCAGTCAGGAAGCGTGCCATTTTTCACCACTAGGGAATGGTAACGTGTCACGGTTAGAGGGTTATTAAGCCCTTGAAAAACGCTCTTACCGTTATGGCGGATCGGCGAGGTTTTACCGTGCATCACTTGTCTGGCTCGCACTACTTCACCACCAAACACTTGAGCGATGGCTTGATGACCAAGACACACACCTAAGATCGGCAGTTTACCCACGAAGTGTTCAATGACTTGTAGAGAGATTCCCGCATCATCAGGCGTACAAGGACCTGGCGAGATAACAAGATGGCTAGGATTCAGCGCTTCAATACCGACAATATCAATCTCATCGTTGCGAACAACTTTTACAGTGACCCCTAACTCACAGAAATACTGATACAAGTTATAGGTAAAAGAGTCGTAGTTATCGATGATAAGTAACATGGGTCGAAATCGTTTGCTAAATACTAAATGATTGGGAGATATAGGGGCGGTATTGTGCAATACCCATGGCGAAAGGCAAGTGGAAACTGCATTTCGCCAATAATTAAGGCCAACCTAAGTTGACCTTAATTGTTTACAGATAGCCTAAAGTTATCTGAATTGGCCTGCTTGTATAGCAAGCCAATCTATTTGTGGTTGAGCTACTTGCGACGACGCCACATTGCTAAACCAAATAGTGACATCAGAGCACCGAAGCCAAATGAACCACCTACTCGCAGTTCAAGAACAGCAGGATCATGATCCGATGAACGGAAGTGATCTTGGTACTTAGGTAGGTCACCTTTGAACTCTTCGTTGTAGTCAAACAACGTCGACTCACCACCATTGATGTGCCAATCGGTCGCATCGACAACCCTATCTTTCAGGCTGTCACTGATCAACAAATGCTCCAAAGCACCAACTTCATCATTGTATGAGTAGCTCCAGCTGTCTGGGTGCTTTTGAGCCACAGCATTAATGTAGCCGTAGTTCTTAGTAATCACCGCACCGTTATCACCAAACTGCTCGACGCCGTCAATGTAAGTGTTACGCGCCGCTTTGATTTGCTTGCCGTATTTCTCTTCAGAGTAATCCGTAAGCACCAGCATTGGGTCTTCCATGCCGTACGAGTTCATATCCCCCAGAATCACTTTATGGCCTTTGATGCCGTCTAGCGCTTCACCCAGAGCAACTGCTGCAGCCACACGGAAGTTCTCACATGAGCCTTGCTTATCGGCGTCAACGCCACCTTGACCGCCCTGCTCGACCGGTGCAGCATCTTCCCAACACTTAGAACCTTTCGATTTAAAGTGGTTAATCGCAACGGTAAGTTTCTCTTTAGTGCCTTTAACTTTAAAGGTTGGCGCCAATGAGTCACGTTGGTAGTTCTTACCGTCTTCAATCACCTTGCCAAAATCGTCTAACACTTCTGGTGCTTGTTGGCTTGGCATAGCTATAACACGGCTGTCTTTAAGCTTAACTACTTTCTTACGGTAGATAACACCTGTTGTAATGACATCAGTACCAATCGAGTCCATCTCGTCGGTCACACCATCTTCGTTCGAATCGACAGCTACAAAGGTATAGCGGTCTTTCTTACGCTCAATGCGATCATTCAGTTGGTTAACGAGCTGGTGAATGGCAGAGCCTTCACCAAAGCCGTTGTTCTCAATTTCCATCAAACCAATAATGTCTGCATCTAATCGAAGAATCGCGTTCACTATCTTCTCTTGCTGCATCTCAAACTCGGTGATGGTGTTCGCACCACGGTTGTTGCCGTGTTGGTTTGCGTCACCGCCAAATGGAGAGTTGAAGTAGTTCAAAACATTGAAAGTCGCGATGCGAAGGTCGCCTTCATCCATGTCTGGTTTGTCGGTACGCGGATCGTTACGAACGAAGTTTTCAGCCGAGATCTGGTTAGTTGTCACTAAGCGGTACTCACCGTAGCTGTAGGTAAGTACGCCTTCTAGACCAACAATGGTGTCATCAATACGGATGTAGTCTTCTGTTGAACCATCTTGATCAATATCGGTACGGCCAAAGTCTGGATAGAAAGGAACTTGTCCGTCACCCGCTTTTTGATCGGTTTCAACGAAAAGACGACGGTCTGCGTTATCTTCCGTTTGTTGTTTCGCGTCTTCAGAACCTGCTGCGAAAAGCTGGTTCGGCTGCATGTTAATACGCTCATGTGCCAGTACCATGTTGTTACGACGACCTGAGTAATCATAACCAAAGGTACGAGTCACACGCATATCAAGCGCTTCGGTCGTTTTCACCAACATGCCTTCGTAGCGTTCAAGCGTTGCAGCGAAGTTCTCATCACTGTCTAGCGCTTCTATCGCCGTTGCTTCAGGTGCTTGTTGTTCGCCCTGTTTTAGCCATTGGTTGTTTTCAACTTTAAGCTGAGTATGGCTGTAGTATTCTTGAACCTTACCTTTCACACACACTACGTCGCCCGCAGCCAGTTCTGAGCTCGATTGATTCGTGTGGATAAATAGACCTTCAGAAGTACTTGAATTGAAGTCATCCTCAAGTGCTTGCAGGTAGAAACCTTTGGTTATGCCCGTTGTCACCGCACTCACAACACCTTTAACGAAGTACTCATCGTCCGTGATGTACGGATAGCCATCAATGAACGGTGATGTTGCGCCCTCGCCTTGGATCTCTTGAATGGTTGTGAATACTGGGTCAGAGCCATCTTGTGTACAAGTGAACGCTTCTGGCAGTTCAACACTGTCTAATGAGCCTAAGCCTTCAATGCTGTCTTTTGGGAACGACACCCACTGTGAAGCATCGAATGTTGCCGAAGGAGTTTGTGTCGCTCGAACCAAAGTAACATCTTTACCCCAATCCACATCACCCATCAAACCAACAATATCGTGTACCGAGTTATCTGAATTCAAGATAGCCAGCGGGTCGTCACCGTTATGGTTAGCAATCGACGCGTTGAGAATGTCAGCGACGGCTTTAATCTCATCACTCGCACTCGTATGAGCGACAACAAGTACCTCACCAGGCGCTAAAACGTGGCCATCTAAAGGTAAAGTGGCGCCCCATGAGCCGTTGCCATTCGCAGACTTCGCCAGCGAGTAACCATCTAAATTCATGCTGCTATCGCCGTTATTAGCAATCTCAACCGCTTTGTTGTAGCTGCCGCCTTCCACATATTGTGAAATAAACAAATCAGCGTGTGCACTTGCTGTTAACAAGCTACCAATTGCCACTGCTAGCAATGAAGGTTTGTGTAAAAGAGCCATCCGTTTCACCTGAGTTCATCGATTTATAGTTACTGCCGTCTGTTGGCAGTCATGTATTTTGTGGTAACTATCAGGTTTATTTATGAAAGGAATAAGTCAGTTAGCAAGAAAATGAGGAACTTATCACTTAATAATCATCAATTGTTTGGCACGTTATGTATTTCCAACACAAATAGAAATAAGCAAGATTTTATAAACCCTAAGGAGAGGGAATAGGATCGTCTGCACAGCATTAATATTATGAATATGTTAGCGAGATAATGCTTAAATCATCAATTCAAACAAGAGATTTACTGGGAGAGCAAATGGAACGGGCACTAAAAAGCCCAAAGTAAACAGCGTCTACTTTGGGCTTAAATTCTGAAACGAGTGGCTTTAGCTCACCCTACGGGCGAGTAACAAAACCAACTGCTTCGTATGCTTTTTTCAGTGTCACGGCAGCGCGCTCAGAGGCTTTTTCTGCACCCGCTTTCATTACTGCATCCATGTAAGCACGATCAGCACGGATACGGTGGTACTCAGCTTGGATTGGCTCAAGCATCTCAACCAATGCTGCGCCTACGTCTTTCTTGAACGGACCGTACATTTCAACACCTTGGTATTGCGCTTCGATCTCTTCGAACGTTTTACCCGTCGCAGCAGAGTACAGACCCATTAGGTTAGAGATACCCGCTTTGTTTTCCCAATCGTGAGCAATACGTGGTGGCGTTTCTGCGTCAGTCTGCGCTTTGTTGATCTTCTTGATGATCGACTTAGGCTCTTCTAGCAGAGTAATTACGTTCTTACGGTTGTCATCCGACTTAGACATCTTCTTAGTCGCATCTTGCAGGCTCATTACACGTGCATTCACTGTTGGAATGTAAGGTTCTGGCACTTGGAAGATTGGCGTTTCAGGGCCGTAGATGTTGTTAAAGCGATTTGCGATATCACGCGCTAGCTCTAAGTGTTGTTTCTGGTCGCTACCTACTGGCACTTGGTGAGCCCCGTAAAGCAGGATGTCTGCAGCCATCAACACTGGGTAGTCGTATAGGCCTACGTTTACGTCATTTGAGTGACGTGCAGACTTATCTTTAAACTGAGTCATACGGCTCAGTTCACCCATTTGTGTGTAACAGTTAAGAAGCCAACCAAGTTGAGCATGCTCTGGTACGTGTGACTGAACAAATAGCGTGCTCTTCTTTGGATCAACACCGACAGCAAGACAGATTGCTAATGCGTCTAGAGTCGCTTCATGCAGTGCTTTCGGATCTTGGCGAACCGTAATTGCGTGAAGGTCTACAACACAGTATTGGCAATCGTAATCATCTTGCATCTGTTGCCATTGACGTAGAGCACCCAAGTAGTTACCGATACTTAGTTCACCAGATGGTTGAACACCACTCAATACGATGGGCTTGCTCATGCTTTTAATTCCTTTGCTTGTTCGCTAAGCTCGTTAACTTAGTTTCTTAACCTAGTATCTGAAAAACTTAGCTTCTTAACTTTAAAATAGAAAGCCGCACAGCTCTTCTGTACGGCTCATCCAGTGTACTCATTGATAAGTATTTTGCTAGTAGGTTAGCTAACTTTTGTCCGCTTTATGCTGAAACTAGAACGACATCTAGTAATTGTGCAATGTTGTCTGCGACATAGTCAGGGTTTGATACTGAAATCGGCTCACCGTGGTTATAGCCGTAAGTCAGACCAAACGAGTGGCAGCCTGCGTTCTTAGCCGCTTTGATGTCGTTGCTTGAATCGCCTACCATCAGCATATCTTCAGCCTTCACATTATGCTTTTCCAGCAACCAGTTCAGCGCTACTGGGTTCGGCTTTTTCTCTGGGAAAGAGTCGCCACCCAACACATCAACAAAGTACTTATCGATACCGTGCTGCGCCAGAACATCTGGTACAAATTTCGAAGGCTTGTTGGTGACAAGCGCCATGGTGAAGCCCGCTTTGTCTAGCTCAGCTAACGTCTCTTTAACCGATGGATAAAGGTGACTCAGCTTATGGCCGCCCTGCTCGTAGAAGTCATCAAACAGGATACGCGCTTTCTTCAAAAGATCAGGCTCAAGGCTTGGATCAACCGTAAGATTACGGCTCAATGAACGTCCAATAAGAACATCAGCACCATTACCCACATAGTCGCGAACTTGTTCTTCGCTTACTGAAGAAAAACCCAGTTCCTGACAAGCTTGGTCAGCGGCGACAGCCAAATCAGGCACGCTATCTAACAAGGTTCCATCCAAATCAAAGGCAATCAGTTTTATTGAGCTTAATGACATCTTACTTTCCTATTTATTATGTTCGTCTTATGAGTTGAGCTCCAAGACGTAAAAAAGGGGCCAATTAGCCCCTTAATTTAAATTTTTTGATTTTAGGTCAACAGACCCTAGTTCTACTTTTATGCGTTAACTTTTGCAAGCTCTGCACGCATCTCATCAATCACTTCTTTGTAATCTGGTTGATTGAAGATAGCGGAACCGGCAACAAACATGTCTGCGCCCGCTTCTGCGATTTCACGGATATTATCTACCTTCACGCCGCCATCAATCTCAAGGCGGATATCACGGCCTGATTCATCAATAAGTTTACGAACAGCGCGCAGCTTATCGAGTGTGTGAGGAATGAAAGATTGACCGCCAAAGCCAGGGTTCACAGACATTAGTAGAATCATATCTACTTTATCTAAGATGTAATCAAGGCAAGAAAGTGGCGTTGCTGGGTTAAGTACGACACCCGCTTTACAGCCGTGTTCTTTGATTAGCTGTAGAGTACGGTCAACGTGCTCAGACGCTTCAACGTGGAAGGTAATCATTGATGCGCCGGCTTTAGCAAACTCAGGTACGATGCTGTCTACTGGCTTAACCATTAGGTGAACATCGATAGGAGCTGTGATGCCGTAGTCGCGCAACGCTTTACAGATCGGTGCACCAAAAGTCAGGTTAGGTACGTAGTGGTTATCCATCACATCGAAGTGCACAACGTCGGCACCGGCTGCGAGTACTTTTTCTACGTCTTCACCAAGACGAGCAAAATCTGCAGACAAAATCGATGGAGCGATTAGAAAATCTTTCATACCAAACCTCTTAAGAGTGAGTAAATTGCGAATATCACCGCCTTGTGACATCTCGTACACGAATACAAGACTCAATCCCAAGACTATTTGGTGTGCAATTCTACCTAAGCACCTAAGCAGATTCTAGCAGTTCGAAAGATTAGTTTATGAAAGTACCCGTTGGTCACTCAATTTAATGAGTTCGAGGGTTATGGTGACGACTACAATTCTGTTGAAGCGTGTTGCTGGTTTTTCTCTTTATGAAAAAGTGCCAGTAACTCATCCACTTTATTACGCCCTGCGCCATTACGGCTAATGGTGCGCTTAACCTTGACCACGTTCAGTTCCGCTCCATGGTATAAACGGCGCGTTAAGGTAGTGTCATGGTTTGAAATCAAGACAGGGATGCCTCGTTCCATTGCCGCTCTTTCTGCAACATCAGCCAAGGCCGCTTGATCATCTAAGCTGAAGCCATTACCCGCATAAGAGGTAAAGTTAGCAGTACTAGACAATGGCGCATAAGGAGGATCACAATAAACAACACAGCCTTTACGGGCGCGGCTAAAGGTCTCGCTATACCCTTCACAAACAAACGTCGCTTTCTTCGCTTTCTCAGCAAAAAACTCCAACTCAGCTTCTGGAAAGTAAGGTTTTTTATAAGAACCAAATGGAACGTTAAAACCGCCCTTCTTGTTGTAACGACACAAGCCATTGAAGCCAAATCGGTTCATGTACAAGAAAGCTAACGAGCGATACATGACGTTATCTGTACCATTGAACTCAGCGCGAACATCTAAGAACACTTCTCTACGGTTATTCTCCGGACAGAACCAACGCTTCGCTTCAGTGATATAGGTTTCAGGATCGGTTTTAAGTAGATTGTATAGGTTGATAAGATCGGGATTGATATCTGCAAGCAGGTACTGTTCAAAATCAGTATTCAGAAATACTGAGCCGGCACCGACAAACGGTTCTACCAATTTACGAGCAGGTGGCAGGTGACGTTGGATGTCTTCAACTAGGCCATATTTACCACCAGCCCATTTTAGAAAGGCACGCTGCTTTTTCATTTACTGCTCTATCTATCAACTCAAAAATAAGGCTGCGGAATGTAACATATTTTGAGGCTAAGCTCAGGGTTATTTCGCACGTTCTATCTCTCGATGCACTTGATTCATCGATTTTGCCCAAGGTTCCAACTGCTGAAGTGGTTTTGGTAACGCACTTACGGCATCTCGCGCGACTTGAATCGTTGGATAATCTTGATAAGTGATAATAAACCACTTGGTGTCGTTACGAAGTGTTGGGTAAATACGAACCTTGTCCTCGACGTCATATTCTTCAATAAAAGACTGAACATCTTCTAATGACGTCATCGCGCTCAACTGTAAGGTATAAGCGCGTGGCGAGATAGCTTGTAACTCTTCGCGAGCAAATGAGAAGGTGATCTTTTTCGTCGGCGGTGTTGATTCCGTTAGGTCAGCATCTTCATCAGCCGAAGCTTGTGACTCGTTATTCGGAGCATCAAGTTGCGAGCTAATCTCTGCACTTGAGTTTTCTTCAACGGCAGCATCAATCGCACTGGTATCGGCACTTTTCGGCTTGTCATCAAGCAAGGCATCAACCACATCAGAAGTAATCACAACACGTTGCTGCTCTTGTTTCACCTCGCCAACACTGGCTGTACCTTCCACCACAACCGGTGGTAATGATGAACTGTCATCGTCAGCACCTTGATAGCTCATGTCAGCTTCGGCTTCAGAATCTGAAGATCCGTCGACTCCGGCTTGCTCGGTACCACTTTCCACTTCAAACGTTGGGATAGCGGTTTGTCCAATGGGAGCGATAAGTGATTGCGCTTTATCGTCAGGGGTTGGTTGACTGAACATCCACCAATAGCCACCACCAATTAAAACCAACAACAAGGCCACCACCATCGCGATATTGATGGGTGAGCCAATAATTGAGCGAATAATAATCCTTTTTTCCACTTTCAATTCTCCTAAAGCCATTAACTCACCGGGCAAAGGTTGTGCTTTATTAAACGCACGTCGCACGCGAGTTTCAGACTCATCATCAACATATCGAATCACTAAGGATTCAAAGAAATGTTCCGCTTCTGGTTGAGAAAGATCATCGATCTCGAGGTCGATAGGCTTGTGTGGTTGCCCGTAACTAAGACGTGTTAGTAGCGTGTCTAGATGGCCAATTTCCGAGAAGAGAACGATATTGATCGTCCATTGAGGGTTTGATTGAGCTTCAAGTACCAACATCCATAATTCGGATACCAATAACTCAGACAGTCGGTGGGCATCATCTACAACGATAACCACATTACACGACTCTCCATCCAGTAGCCTTGCGAGGCTATCTGATAAAGAATCATGTTGATTAAACAGGGGATCAGAAACAATTTGGCTAAGAATAAGCGCGCGACGTTGTTGATCGTCTTGGCTTGGGTGACAAAGCAGTAAACACTGATTTTTTTCTGTCGACCAGGCTTCAAGGTAACGTTGAGCCAACCAAGATCGGCCAGAGCCAGTTTTGCCCGCAACCGTTACAAGGTTTGAACCAAAGTTAGTCAAAAGCTGTAAGCGCTCTAGCAGCTCAACTTGAGACTCTAACTCTAATACTCTTAATTCATGAGCCAAACTCATTGGGGATCCCTACTGATAAGATCGATCAGTAAAACGCTTCAGCTGCCTAGAGTTTAGCTAGGCAACCTCACAACCAAATTTAAAGAGTACGGCAGAAATCAATCGCTTGTTTAATGATGTCTTGAGGCACATCAGCGACCACTTCAGCGGTACCAATACTTGTTGGTAATACCAAACGTAACTGACCAGACAGCACTTTTTTATCACGCATCATGTGCTTCATAAAGTCTTCAAAAGACATGCTTTCTGGCGTATGGATTGGCAGTTTCGCATTCTTGAGTATAGAAATAATTCGCTCAAGTTGCTGCTGAGAGATCAGTCCCTGTAATTGAGCGGTTTTCGCTGCCATTACAGTGCCTGACGACACAGCTTCACCATGTAGCCAATTACCATAGCCTAGTTCTGCTTCGATCGCATGACCAAATGTATGACCTAGGTTCAATAACGCTCTGATTCCTGACTCTTTTTCATCTATAGCAACCACTTCAGCCTTAATTGCACAACAACGAGCAATCGCGGTAATCAGTGCATCTTCATCAAGTTGATAAAGTTTCTCTAGATTCTGTTCCAACCAATCAAAGAAGACTTCATCGTAAATGATGCCGTATTTGATCACCTCAGCAATGCCCGCTGCGAACTCACGCTCTGGAAGCGTTGATAAGCAGTTAGTATCAATGATGACAGATTTTGGTTGGTAAAAAGCGCCGATCATATTCTTGCCAAGGGGATGGTTCACTGCAGTTTTACCACCTACAGAGGAGTCCACTTGAGAAAGAAGGGTCGTCGGGATTTGAATGAAATCAATACCGCGCTGGTAGCAAGAGGCAGCAAAACCGACCAAATCACCGATAACACCACCACCCAAAGCAATCACCACCACATCGCGGCTGTAATTTCCTTCAAGCATGTAGCTCATCACTGAGTTGAACGTTTCAAGTGTTTTGTATTGCTCACCGTCTGGCAACTCTAAAAGAGAAGTTTGACAGCCTACTTGATCCAACAACGATAAAATTTTATCGGCATAAAGAGGCGCTACTGTCACATTACTGATAACAACAACTTTCTGTTTGCCTGATAAAAAAGAAAGGTACGCCGGGTCTTCAAATAACCCGGCGCCAATAGAGATAGGGTAGCTACGCTCAGCTAGATTGACCGTAATCCGTTCCATGGGTTTGCTCTCCGAAAAAATGAACTTAACGTTCTTCTAGCATTTTTACGATCTGGTTGGCTACCACTTTTGCACTTTGATCGTCGGTACGAACTGTGTAGTCCGCCACTTCGTCGTATAGTGCGTTGCGAGATACAGCTAGATCTTCTAGCACATCACGCGGGTTGTCTGTTTGAAGTAGAGGGCGTTTCTTGTCGCGGTTAGTGCGAGCAAGTTGCTTTTCAATTGTTGTTTCTAGGTATACAACAATGCCTCGTGCAGATAGACGGTTACGGTTTTCTTTGCTCAGCACTGAACCACCGCCTGTCGCAAGAACAATACCTTGTTCTTCTGTCAGATCGTTGATTACAGATTCTTCGCGCTTACGGAAACCATCTTCGCCCTCAACATCAAAAACCCATGCGATGTCTGCGCCAGTGCGCTCTTCGATCACAGTGTCAGAGTCTAGAAACTCCATATGAAGTTGGGAAGCTAGGTGTCTACCAATTGTACTTTTGCCGGCGCCCATTGGGCCAACAAGAAAAATATTGCGTTTCTCAGCCATGTTTTTAGCAGTAATTTACAACGTTAATTCAATGACATCGCCACAAGGTAGGTCAGTACAAGTACTGAAATTAAAAGGCCCGTGGCACCGATTCCTCACAGATAATTCGTGATAAGACCCGAAATTATCAAGGTTAGGTGCCACTAATGCAACTTTATTTTTAATCTAATTGTTCATTACTGAATCACAACTTTGGGTGTAACAAAAATAAGTAGTTCACTTTTACCCACATTTTCATAGCTACGACGGAATAATGCACCCAAAACTGGCAGGTCTCCTAACAGAGGAACTTTGTCCACTGTACTGCTCACACTGTGCTGAAATATCCCGCCAAGCACGACTGTTTCACCATTATTAACAAGCACTTGCGTCCCTATACGTTGAGTATCAATGGCAACAGCCTCACCCGTTCCGGTTTTCACTACTTGCCCAGGCCTATCTTGAGTCACGCTTAAATCCAATACCAAACGATTGTCGGGCGTGATTTGTGGTGTCACCTTAAGACTCAACACCGCTTTCTTAAATGCGACCGAAGTAGCACCACTTGAAGACGACTCTAAATAAGGAATTTCAGTACCTTGCTCAATATAAGCGGGCTTTTTATTGGTAGTGATTAAACGTGGGCTGGAAATAATCTCAGCTTTTGACTCTTGTTGTAGTGCCGACAATTCAAGATCAAGCAAGGTATCTGAACCCAGTTTGGCCACCTGAAACGCAATGCTTGATGCATTAGGAGATGTCGCCCCTAGATTAACGTTGAGGAAATCGTCAATCGCACTATTCCCACCATTATCGTCATACGGCGTAATTTGCGATGGGTGGTTGCCCTCTATCGAGCCGCCAACTTTGAAGCTACCGTTGGTGGAAGAAACACCCCAACGCACCCCTAACTCATCAAGGTTACCCTCGGTAACGGTTACAATGCGCGCCTCTATCTGGACTTGCTTCACGGGGATGTCCAAAGATTCAATGATGCCTCGTATCACGGCAATGTTTTCTTCCAGTTCACGAATCAATAGGGAATTGGTGCGTTCATCAATGGTGATCGAACCACGATCGGACAACATGCTCACCGCACCTTCACCGCCAATCATGTCGGCAATGTCGGTGGCTTTAGCAAAATTAATCTTGATGATTTCCGACTTAAGCTCCCCTAACTCCTCTTCCAAGCGAGATTTCTCTAACGCTTGTTGCTCTCGAAGATCGAGTTCTGCTTTTGGCGCCACCAAAATAACATTACCATCAACGCGCTTATCTAGTCCTTTAACTTGCAAGATAATGTCGAGAACTTGCTGCCAAGGTACGCCATCTAAACGTAAAGTTAGGTTACCAGCTACCGAGTCAGACACGACGAGATTGAAATCGTTGTAGTCAGCAATCAGCTGCAGGACATTTCGTACCGGGATATCTTGGAAGTTAATCGATATCAGTTTGCCCTCTTTTTCTAAAACGCTTTTCTCTTTGGTCGCTTCATTGATAACAGGCTTGCTGATCACCACCTCTATGAAACGACCTTTTAGGTTATATTCATACTGATAGTCACCAGCGATCGTCGCCAACAGTCGTGTGCTGGGCGTCTCTTTATAGACTTCAATACCTTCCACTAGGGTCGCGAAATCCTTCACATCCAAAAGATAAAGCTTATCGTCATTAACTTGAGTATTGAGTAATTCGATACTTAACCCTTCCTGAGCACGTTGAACATCCACCACAGCGGTGCTGGTTGCCAGCTCAATAATAATGACGGCGTCTTTATCTTTGTTTACCCTAAAATCAATATTCTCCAATTGATTAGGTAAGCTCTCGGCGTGACCGAGCACACTAAAGACTAACATCACAGACACAGCAAAACCTTGTAGAGCCTTGCTCACTAATCCACTTATTCCTTTAATCATATTTACATCTCATATCCACATCATGTGACATTGGTTTACTTCAGAGCCAGTCTAACGTTGCGCTTATGCCAACAACCTAAGCCATCTGGAAGAGTTTCATTAATCTGAACGTACTGGCTCGTCACTTTAGTAACTCGGCCATTGTTTAAGCCGATAAACTGGCCTTTTTTGACGTTTACCACGTTGCCTTTGGGTGTTTGCACTAACCCAAACACACTTGTTCCGCTTCCCATGACGCCTCTTAAACGAAGCTTATTCAACGGGTACTTTTCTAATTTCCCATTACGAGAACGCGCGCTAGGTTGCCAACAGTCTTTCTTAACTAAAGGCTGATTTTGCACGATGGCTTCTTTAGGCAGTTCAAACGGAGGACGAAAGGCTCGGCGCTGATAAGTAGCGGCCAAAAACTCAGTCGCAGGAACCAATTGTTCCACCTCTTTTCTCGCTTTGGCCTCAACTTGCACTACAAAGTCTTCTAACGAATCTTCATTCGCTTTACAGCCCGTGAGCACAAGCAATAGTAATGTTGAATAAAACACGCTATTGGGTTTCATCATTGACCTCCGATTTAAATTGGTAGGTATAAGCTCGAACCCTGAAATGCAGCGTGCTACTTTCTTGACTGACTCGCTGCCAATTCACGTCATCAAAGCTGATGATGCGCGGCAGCTTAGCAATAGCCGCAGAGAAATCACCAATCTCGTGGTAGTCACCCGTCAGCTCGATGTTGAGCGGTAAACGATAAAGAAACTCTTTGTTCTGCTTCTGCCCCCAGTCAATTCGCGTAAATGTCAGCTTATTATCCAATCCAAGCTCGTTCACAGAGGCCAACATACTGGCGAGCTCTTTTTGAACGGGCAATTGCTCCAATAGATAGTCATAACGGCTAGTTAGCTCATCCAGCTGGCTCTGAAGCTTAGGTAAGGCCGCAACCTTATTGGCCTTTATTCTCAAGGTCGCTTTTAAGGTCTGCTCTTGTCGCTTCATCTGCTGTAGCTCATCATCCAAAGGCAGCACATAAAGCCAAGTGCCAACACCTTGGATTAACACTATCAACACCAGAATCACGAGAAGCTGAGGCAACAATGGCCATTCGGTGATCTCATCAACATCGAGATCTTGCAAGCTCATCCTGTTTTGCCAACTAATCTTATTTTGAAGGTTAGCCATGATGCGCCCCCTTCTCTTTTCTGCTCGCGGTTGTGCTTTCTACGGTTGTGTTTTCTAAAGAAACAGGGCTAAACACAAAAGAAACCTTGAAGGTCTGAAACTCTTTATTGAAGCGCTTGCGGTTATGAACGATAGAGTGCATCTCAACCCCTTCCACAGAATCTGAACGCTCGAGGTTGTCCAACATCGTAGCGAGACGAGCAGTACTGTCGCTAATGCCCGACATTTCAATCTCCTGACCATTCATCTTTATCTTGTCGACATACACACCCTCAGGAATCAGCTCCGGCATCAAGTTCATAAAGTCGGTGGTCTTATTGCGGCCAAGCTGTAGCGATTCGACTACATCAAGCCTAGTCAAAATCGCTTTATGCTCCTGCTCTGCGACCTTTAATGACTGAATCTGTCGGTCGAGCTCGGCAATATATCGATTGAGGTAACTAAGACGTGCTTGCTGCTTGGCTTGTTGGTCGTAAAAATAGTGACCAACCGCCCATTGCCCTGCAAGCGCGATGATGACACCAAGAATGATCAGATGGATAAAGCGCTTCTTATGCTGAGCGCGAATCTCATCACGCCACGGCAGCAGGTTAATTTGATGCAACATGCTTTTCTCCCTGCCACTTGAGTCCACTCATCGCCATACCCGCCGCAATACCGAAATGTTGCCAGTTCGTTGGTAACCGACGTCGCTTCGCCACCTTATTCTCAAATAGAGAGAAAGGGTTCAGTGACTCGCAACTTAACTGAAAATGACGTTCTAGCTCTTCGGTTACCATAGGAATGCTGGCGCCCTCACCCATCAGCCAGATCCCTGAGATAGGTTGCTGTGCATTTCCTGATGAATAGAGCTGTAATTGACGCTTGAGCTTCTCAATCAAATTAACAATAAATTGATGTGTATCTTCAGTGGTGGCGAACACACTCTCGATATCACTTGCAGGACCATTGCTGCGAAGATCTTTGGTACCAAAAGCGATATCTTTATAAAACGGTGCCAAACCTTGTGGAATAATGCCTAACGACGTTTGGTCGATTCCCACATCCACCAGCAGCCAATTTTTCTTTTCGGGGTACAGGCGCGATGCCATTTGCCAGATGTTAAGCAACCCATGCGCCTGCGTGTCTACCACCACAGGTTTAAAACCAGCTTTGGTCAAAGCATCCGCTCGGCTATCCACCACTTCTTTACGAGTGGCGTATACTTGATAACTGCTTGTCGAACCTTTACCAAATCGTTTGTCTTCCAGCTTTACAAAATCTAAACTCAGCTCCTCTATCGGAAAGGGAGATTGATGAGCAAAGGTTTGATAGATCGAAAACTCCTTTTCTCTGTCTTCTAACTCACTCTCTATTTGCAGTACTTTGCTGATCACCGTGTTATCAGGTACTGAAATGGCGACGTTGCAACAGCCAAAAGGCAGCCCTTTCCTAAGTTCTTTAAGTTTCTTAACAGTTTTCTGATACTCCAAAGTATGGTTAGCTGTAAAAATGTCGTCCGAAATCGGCAGCTCTTTGTATCCCACTAGGGCATACAACTCCCCCACGGGTTTTAGTACCACAGCTTTGATGCTGTGATGATTTATATCTATACCTGTAATTAATGATGAACCCATGTGACCTAGCTCCTGAAGTGCCAAGCATTTCGTTGATTATCTAGGGGTTGTGATTATTAGTTAAATAAGCGTTAATAAACGAAAGCTAAGTTTTTAGCCTAGAGTACAAGGGTTTGCTGCTTATCAGCCTTAACTAATCAGGGATTATCCGGTGAAGTTCATAAAGCGATTATTCATATTTACATTGATTTGCATGATTCTTGGAGTCAGTACAATTTTTGGGTTTTATTATTACGTAAAACCAGAGTTGCCTGATGTTGCCACTTTGCGTGATGTGAAGCTCCAAACGCCAATGCAAGTCTTCAGTCAAGACGGTAAGTTGATCTCTCAATTTGGCGAAAAGCGTCGTAACCCAGTGACTTATGACGAGATCCCTCGCCACTTAGTTGAAGCTCTGATTGCCACCGAAGATAGCCGTTTTTACGAACACCCAGGTATTGACCCAATCGGTATCACCCGTGCAGCGCTCGTCGTTGCAATGTCGGGTTCAGCCAAACAAGGGGCGAGTACCATTACTCAGCAGCTTGCGCGTAACTTCTTCTTATCTAATGAGAAAAAGATAATGCGCAAGATCAAAGAGATCTTCATTGCGATCCATATCGAGCAACTGCTTAGCAAAGAAGAGATCATGGAGCTTTATGTAAATAAGATCTTCCTTGGTCACCGCTCGTACGGTTTTGGCGCGGCAGCGCGTGTCTATTTCGGTAAAGATCTCCCTGAGCTTACCCTGAGTGAAATTGCTACGCTGGCGGGTATGCCAAAAGCACCGTCCACGATGAACCCTATCTATTCGATTGAGCGCGCGACTCACCGTCGTAACGTGGTATTACGTCGTATGTTAGACGAGAAATACATCACTCAAGCAGAGTTCGATGAAGCTCGTAGCGAGACATTGATATCGAAATACCACGGTGCAGAGATTGAACTGAGCGCGCCGTATGTTGCTGAAGTAGCACGTGCGTGGATGGTTGAACGCTATGGCGAAGCCGCTTACACATCAGGTATGAAGGTTTACACGACCGTTGATTCAAAACTGCAAAAGGCAGCGAACCAAGCGGCGATTAAGAACCTACTTGGCTACGATGAGCGTCACGGCTACCGTGGTGCAGAAAAAGTATTATGGCAAACGGCACAATCAGCTTGGGATCAGGAACAAATCGTTAAACACCTTAAGTCTCAACCAACCTATGGTGACTTAGTCCCTGCTGTTGTTACCGCGGTTGATTCGAAAAGCGCTCAAGTTTGGGTTAAAAACCAAGGCGAAGGCACTATTGAGTGGCAAGGCATGAACTGGGCGCGTAAATTCCTAACGGATAATCGCCAAGGACCAGCCCCCTCTCAAGCGAAAGAGATTCTTGCTGTTGGTGAACAAGTTTGGGTTCGTCATGAAGCAATTACAGGAGACGAAGTATCTGAAGAGCCAACAGAAGAAGCAACGACGGACACTGAAACACCTGTTGAATGGCGACTAAGCCAAGTTCCCAATGCGAACACCGCTTTTGTTGCAATGAACCCGAACAACGGCGCTGTACTGTCGATGGTGGGTGGCTTTAACTTTGTTCACAACAAATTCAACCGTGCAACGCAATCTATTCGTCAGGTGGGTTCTGGTATCAAACCATTTATCTACTCAGCGGCGATTGATAAAGGCCTAACGTTAGCATCACTGATCAACGATGCGCCTATCAATCAATGGGATAAGAGCCAAGGTACCGCATGGCGACCAAAGAACTCACCACCGACCTACGTGGGTCCTACGCGTTTACGTATTGGCTTAGCTCAATCTAAAAACGTAATGGCTGTGCGTGTGCTGCGTGAAGTTGGCTTAGATGATACTCGTAACTACCTAACTCGTTTTGGTTTTGATATTGACGAAGTACCTCGCTCTGAAACCATTGCTCTAGGTGCGGGTAGCTTAACGCCAATGAAGGTAGCTCAAGGTTACTCAGTATTCGCTAATGGCGGCTACTACGTTGAACCTTTCTACATCAGCCGCATTGAAACGCCATTTGGTGAGACTGAATTCGAAGCGACACCAAAAGTGGTTTGTAAGGACAATTGCGATCATAAGGTTGCCACAGACCCAATGGCCGATGAGTTTGCAGAGCAAGATGTGGATGCCAAAGTGCAATACGCGCCTCAAGTCATCTCTGAGCAGAACGCATTCCTTGTTCGCGAAATGATGTACAGCAACATCTGGGGCGGCGGTGACTGGAGTGCTGGCACAGGTTGGAATGGTACAGGTTGGCGAGCTCAGCCGTTGAAGCGTCGTGACATTGGCGGTAAAACCGGTACAACCAATGACTCGAAAGATACATGGTACAGCGGCTACGGCCCTGGCATGGTGGCAACGGTATGGGTTGGTTTTGATAACCACAACCGTAACCTAGGTCGAACTAAAGCGAACTCTAACCTTGGCAAGAGCCAGATTACCGGTGCCGAAGCGGGCGCTAAAACGGCAGAGCCTGCATGGGTTGACTTCATGGGTACAGCGTTAGCGGGCGTTCCTGCACAACGTAAAGAGATTCCGGAGAACATCGTTCGTGTTCGTATCGACCGTGAAACTGGCTTACTGACTAACAAGTTCGATAGCTCATCGATGTTCGAGTACTTCGAGAAAGGCACAGAGCCAACTGAGTACATCACTGAACGTTTCAATGATGACATCTACTCAACGTCATCAGGCGAAGCAGTAGAAGAGCTATTCTAGCTAGGGTTTGTTGAACTTAGTAAGATGAACCAACAAAAAAGGGTTGATATGAATTCATATCAACCCTTTTTTTATATCTACATCTGAACGAACTCCACTCTAAACTCGAGTGCTAAGCCGTTTTTTCCAATTGAGTTCGGATAGCCTCAGCCAGTTGCTCAAAACGCCCCTTTAGCGGAGAGCCCGGTCGGTAGGCAACAACAATGCGACGTGAAGGTGTTGGATTCACCGCTGGCACGTAACACACGCCATCTTTCTGTTTTTCCTTTGGAACCGATAACTGAGGTAACAAGGTAATACCCGCCCCTGCCGCTACCATGTTACGCAGCGTTTCTAAGCTAGTCGCTTTAAAGCGTTCATCATCTTTTGCACCCGCAGCAAAGCAGAAGCCCAAGGCTTGGTCTCGTAAGCAGTGACCATCGCCCAGTGCAAGTACGGTTTGTCCATTTAATTGCAGCATATCGACAGCGTCCTGCTGTGCCCATTCGTGATCACACGGTACGGCAACGCTTAATGGCTCGTCATAGACATCAATCTCTTTGAACGCCGCCGTTTCATCTACCGCAGCCAACACCAAGCAATCAAGCTTGCCATCTTCTAACTGGCTCACTAACTGATGTGTCTGCGCTTCGTGCAGGTAAAGCTCAAGGTCTGGGAAACTCTCTTTTAGATAAGGAATGATCTTAGGCAAAATGTACGGGCCAACGGTCGGGATAAAACCAATATGCATCGGCCCCGTCATCGCTTCACCGTGTCCACTTGCCATATCTTTAAACGTCTTTACCTCGTTGAGAATGCGCTTGGCTTGCTCAACAAGTTGTAAACCTGATTCTGTAAATATTACCTTCCTTGGGCTACGCTCGGTTAACTGAAGTCCAATTTCATCTTCCAGTTTGCGTATTTGACCGCTCAATGTCGGCTGACTAACAAAGCACGCTTCTGCTGCTTTTCGAAAATGTTTGTGCTCAGCGAGCGCCACCAAGTATTCAAAGTCACGAATGTTCATGCTCAGTCTCTTACCTCAGGTTTTAATAAGAACAAGGGGTTTAATAGAAACATTTAAAAGAAAAATGCTCTTGATAGAATTTACCTATCAAAACCATAACATCAAACGATTAGAGCTATCAAAGGATTTATCTAATAATGGGCTCAACGAAACGAAACAGAGCAAAGAAAAACGTTAAGCTCTGATAGAACAAAATTAAAATACTATTTAAGGAAATCAATATGTTTGCATCTAAAGAAGGTCAATCAATCCCTCAAGTAACATTCCCAACTCGCCAAGGCGATGCATGGGTTAACGTAACGACGGAAGAGCTATTCAAAGACAAGACAGTTATCGTATTCAGCCTACCAGGTGCGTTTACACCAACATGTTCTTCAAGCCACCTACCTCGTTACAACGAGCTGCACTCTGTATTCAAAGAAAACGGCGTTGATGACATCCTTTGTGTTTCTGTAAACGACACGTTCGTAATGAACGCATGGAAAGCAGACCAAGAAGCTGAGAAAATCACATTCATCCCAGATGGCAACGGCGACTTCACAGACGGCATGGGTATGCTAGTTGAGAAAAACGACATCGGCTTTGGCAAACGTTCATGGCGCTACAGCATGCTGGTTAAAAACGGCGTGGTAGAAAAAATGTTCATCGAAGAAGACGTACCAGGCGACCCGTTCAAGGTTTCTGATGCTGATACTATGCTTAACTACCTTGCTCCTGAACACAAAGAGCAAGAGTCAATCACAGTATTCACTAAGCCAGGCTGTCCTTTCTGTATGAAAGCGAAGCAGAACCTAATCGACAAAGGTTTGAACTACGAAGAAGTGGTTCTAGGTAAAGACGCAACAACAGTAAGCCTACGTGCAATCTCTGGTCGCACTACCGTTCCTCAAGTCTTCATCGGTGGTAAGCACATCGGTGGTAGCGAAGAACTAGAAGCTTTCCTAGGTTAATCACTTAGTCGCTAATAAACGCCTAGCAATTAAATAACCTAAGTAATACCAGCTAACCCACCCTCTTGTGGGTTAGCGATTCCAAACCACTCTTATCTGAGCTTTGGAAAAAGAGACAGCTTCTGACTCGCTAACTTTTAACTAACCTATAGTTAATTAAAAGAAGAGTTAGTAACAAGAAGCAGTGAGTAACAAAAAGCTGAATCACAAGCTAAACCTAATAAAACAGAATAACAAAACTGACCCACAATCCTGACTCTCAAAAAATCACCAGAGTTGGAGGGGTTCGTTCACACTAAATTTAGCCATTGCGAGAAAATTATTATGAAACAAGTCAATGTAGATGTAGCAGTTATCGGGGGCGGTACGGCAGGTCTAGGTTCTTACCGCGCTGCAAAAGCACACACTGACAGTGTCGTGATGATTGAAGGCGGCCCTTACGGTACAACCTGTGCTCGTGTTGGTTGTATGCCATCTAAACTGCTTATTGCAGCTGCAGAAAGTGTACATCACATCGAGAAAGCTCCGGCTTTTGGCGTTCACCCACAAGGTGATATCGTGATTAACGGCCGTGAAGTGATGGACCGAGTGAAATTTGAACGTGACCGTTTTGTTGGTTTTGTTTTAGAAGGTGTTGATGAAATCCCAGAGCAAGACAAGATCTCTGGCTACGCAAAGTTCTTAGACGACAACACGCTACAAATCGATGACCACACGGTTGTCACCGCTAAGCGTATTGTTATCGCGACCGGCTCTCGCCCTGCATACCCTGCAGTTTGGAATGAACTTGGTGACCGCCTAATCATTAACGATGACGTGTTCAGCTGGGATGATTTACCAGAGTCGGTTGCGGTATTTGGCCCGGGCGTTATTGGCCTAGAGCTTGGTCAGTCACTGCATCGCTTAGGTGTGAAGACCAAACTGTTCGGTTTGGGTGGTCAGGTTGGCCCAGTAACCGACCCAGAAATCATGGCGTATGCAGATAAAGCCTTCAATGAAGAGTTCTACCTAGATGCTGACGTAAAAATCGAAAGCATGAAGCGCATTACCACTGAATCAGGTGAAGATCGCGTCGAAATCCAGTTCATCAATAAGCAAGGTGAACTAGAAACTAACATCGTTGAGTATGTGCTGGCAGCAACAGGCCGTCGTCCTAACACTGATAAGCTTGGCCTAGAGAATACCTCTCTAGAACTTGATAAACGTGGTGTGCCAATCGCCGACCACTACACGCTACAAACATCGTTACCATCGGTATTTATTGCCGGAGATGCAAGCAACCAACTGCCTCTGCTACATGAAGCAGCAGACCAAGCACGTATTGCGGGGGATAATGCAGGTCGCTTCCCTGAAATTCGCGCAGGCTTACGCCGCTCTAAAATCTCTGCGGTATTCTCTGACCCACAAATCGCGATGGTAGGTGAAACATACAAAGAGATCATAACCCGCTTAGGCACATGTGGTTGTTTCGCAACGGGTGAAGTGTCTTTCGAGAACCAAGGTCGTTCACGAGTTATGCTACGCAATAAAGGTATTCTGCACGTTTACGGTGAGCAAGGTACAGGCCGTTTCCTTGGTGCTGAGATGATGGGACCAAACGCAGAACATTTGGCTCACTTACTCGCATGGGCACACCAGAAAAAGATGACGGTTTCTGAAATGTTAGATATGCCGTTTTACCACCCAGTAATTGAAGAAGGTGTACGAACAGCGCTACGTGACCTCAACGCGAAACTGCACCTTGGTCCAGAGATGGTGAAACACTGTCTAGATTGTGGCCCTGGTTGTTAATCTCAGGCTATCGTTAGCAATGAGCAAACGCTAGATACTAAAAAGGAAAGCCATTGGCTTTCCTTTTTGTTTTTGGCCACGAGCAAATTATAGATTCCTGATTACGCTCCTTCGTCGCTTTCGGGAATGACGGTGATTTTCAAAACCCACCTAAGCTGAAGCAGACCAAAGTGACGCATCAGTTAAACCAAAACTTAACCGTCATTCCAGAACCAAGGGACGAGGTATCTGGAATCTCTTGAAGCCATTGCTTGTCGCTAAAGGCTTAGCTATTACTTCTCAGCAGCAATCACAGAGATCTCAACAAGTAGTGCTTCACGAGCCATGTCGCCAGTCACACATGCGCGAGCTGGAGCGTGACCTTCTGGAACCCATGCATCCCAAACTGCATTCATTTCTTGGAAATCTTTCATGTCTTTCAAGTAAATCGTTGCTGACAGCATATGTTCTTTGTCGCTACCCGCTTGCTCAAGTAGGGCTTCCACTTTATCCAGCATCGTTTGTGTTTGCTCAGTGATGTCTTTTGTTGCATCAGCACACACTTGGCCACATAGGTAGATAGTGCCGTTGTGTTTAACAATACGGCTCATGCGTTGTTTGGTTTCTTGGCGCTCAATCATCGACTTTCTCTCTCTGTGTCACCGTGATCCAATATCTTGTGACGTGTTATTATCAAGGCAACAAGCATAACGCGAATCAAACCCAAGATGACATGCATTCATTGCAATAAAAGTGAAAAAATCCGTAACAAACTCGGCCGCTGCCAGCGCTGCATGAATCAGCTGATGGTGTTGTCGATTTTAAGTTGGGGAGCATGGTGGTTGTTTTTCAAAGAAGACCCAAAAACCATCAATGCCATCGCTTTGATGATGGCCGCTTTCGCATTCAGTGGCTTGCTGTCGTTACATGGGATAATGAAATTTGTCGTGCTGCCTTTAAGGAACAAAAAGCGCTAACAGAGAGACGTTGCTAGATAAGTGATAAAGGCTAGATAAGCGATAAAGACTAGATGCCCAATTAAATGACCCGACTTAGCAAGCCATCATCATTTCCCAAACAGCAGATAGAAAAAAGCCCCAGAACCAATCGATTCTAGGGCTTTCTTAGAAAATTCTAAGAAAAAGCAGTGGTACTTTAATAGACCGGACTTTTCTTAATTTGTTCCCAAAAAAGATCAATTTTTTGATCTTTTTTTTAGGGACTATAAAATCAATGCTTTATGCAACATTAACCTTAGCGATGATCTGCTCTACCAAGTTCACTTCCAAGGCCACTTCATCACACGCGTGTTGACGAGGACACTGGTCACAATCTTTCAGCACCTTCTCTGGCAGCAGAGATTTTGATGTCGGTAAGAAGTCATGCTTCATAAAGAACTCTGGAGTACGAGTCAGTACAAACACCTTCTTAATGGCCATTTGTCGTGCTTTATCAACCAAGTGCTGCACAATCGCTGTACCCTGCCCTTGACCTTGCCACCCAGCCTCAACACCGAGCGAGCGAATTTCCGCTAAACCAGAGTCATACACATAGAGTGATGCACAACCTGTCACCTCACCATGATGTTCTGCGACAGCAAACGAGCCAATATCACGCACCAGTTCATTACGAGAACGAGGTAGGTTTTCACCCATGTTCGCCCAGTAGGCCACCATGCCTTCCAACGCTTCAATATCCGTCAGACGAGCAGGACGAACCTTGACGATGGAAGTGTCACGCTGTGATAAACGCTTCTCAGCTTGGTCAACCGCGTAAGCCACTTGCTGTGGTGATACACCGCCTAGCGCGCTACGTTTTTCGAGACACGATTCAATAGTCAGGATGTCATACACATCCTCTTCAATCACCTCAGAGAACTCTTTCATCTCTGCGATGGTTAACTCTTCTAATGCGCAACCTTTAGCAATCGCCGCCACTACCGTCACACCAACAATATGGTGAGCTTCACGGAAAGGAATGCCTTTCGCTACTAGGTAATCAGCCAGTTCTGTTGAGTTTGCATAACCTTGTTTCGCCGCTTCAAGTGTACGTTCGCCGTTCACTTTAATGCCGTCAAAACAAAGAGCAGCCATTTCCATACAATCATTCCAAGTGTCTAAAGCGTCGAACAGACCTTCTTTATCTTCTTGCATGTCTTTGTTGTACGCCAAAGGCAGGGCTTTCACTGTCATCATCATTGCGGCTAATGAACCATAAACACGGCCAGTTTTGCCACGGATAAGTTCGAGCGCATCCGGGTTTTTCTTTTGTGGCATCAGAGATGAACCTGACGTCACGGTATCCGCTAACTCGATGAAGTTCGATTCACCTGAGTTGTAGAAAATCATATCTTCTGCAAGACGTGAAAGGTGAAGCATTGAAATAGAAGCGATCGACATCAGCTCCATCACATGATCACGGTCAGAAACTGAATCTAGAGAGTTGCGCGTTGCACGACGGAAACCTAAGTTGTGAGCTAACTCTTCACGGTCCATCGGGTAAGCAGTTCCTGCAAGGGCACCAGAACCCAGCGGACATGTATCTAGACGCTTAATAGCATCATTCAAACGTGAGTAATCACGCTCAAGCATTTCTACGTAAGCCAAACACCAGTGAGCAAAAGTTACCGGCTGAGCACGTTGCAAGTGAGTGTAGCCAGGAAGCACGGTTTCTTGATGCTGAGAAGCAACATTCACCATTTGGCTTTGCAGACGATCAAGCGCGAGTAGCAGTTGGTTACCTTGTTGACGACACCATAGTTTAAGGTCGGTCGCCACTTGGTCATTACGAGAACGGCCAGTGTGCAGTTTTTTGCCCAAATCACCGACTTTACCGATAAGTTGTTGCTCAACCCAGCTGTGAATATCTTCTGCATCAGAACGTAAGATCTGTTCAGGATCTTCCATCACTTCAAGTTTTAGCTCGTTCAGTGCAAGCTCTAGTCTTTGCTGTTCTTCTTCTGTTAGAACGTTGACCGATTGTAGAGCCTTTGACCAGGCAATAGAGCCCACAATGTCTTGCTCAGCCAATCGGTAATCAAAACGAAGAGAATCGTTAAAATCTTTGAACCGGGTGTCTGCTGCTTGGGTAAATCTACCGCCCCATAATGCCATTGTGTATCTCCTAATTGCACAGTGCTCACTGTTTTTGCAAATGATAATTCTGATTAAGATTCAGTATTTTTCTGATGGTTTAAACTTACGGCAATTCAAAATGAAAATAAAGTATTAATTCATTATTTTCACATATTTATTCACCATAAGTTCATTCCATTGATTATTTTCAGCGTGGAGCGCGAATTATATGCCATTCGACAGTAAAAACCGAAGCTGATTTATTAAACAAACAGAAAGCAAAAAGCCCACTCACTAATCAATAGTAAATGGGCTTTGCATAATGATGTCTGTTTACTGGCCTTCAACCTTTCGCTAAAGGCTAACTCACTAACTCATTGTTCGGATTACTTTTGGCTATTCAGAGCACGGATACGGCTTGATAGCGAGTAAAGACGGATGAAGCCTTCAGCGTGGCTTTGGTCGTAAACTTCATCTTCGCCAAAGGTTGCAAACTCTTCTGAGTACAGGCTGTTGTCAGAACGCTTCTGAGTCACCGTTGCATGGCCTTTGTAAAGTTTGATAACCACTTCACCATTCACGTCTTGTGCTAGCTCATCTGTTGCTGCAAGAATTGACTTACATAGCGGAGTGAACCAACGGCCATCGTACACAAGGTGAGAAGCTTTAACACCCAGCTCTTCACGGAATTCGAATGCCGCTTTATCAAGAACCAATTGCTCTACTGCACGTAGTGCTTCCATCATGATTGTGCCACCTGGAGTTTCGTAACAACCACGAGACTTCATACCAACAAGACGGTTCTCTACGATATCGATACGACCAACACCGTGTTTAGCACCCTTCTTGTTTAGGTAAACCAGCGCGTTGTATGGCGTCATTGTTTCGCCATCAACCGCTACCACTTCACCTTTTTCAACTTTAAGCGTCACTGTTTCAGATTCGTTTGGCGCTTGCTCTGGGTCTACAGTCCAAGCCCAGCAATCTTCATCAGGTGCGTTCCATGTGTTTTCTAGAACACCACCTTCTGTAGAGATATGCCATGCGTTTGCATCACGCGAGTAAATCTTGGTAAGAGAAGCCGTACAAGGGATGTTACGCTCAGCTAGGTAGTCTAGACACTCTTCACGGCTTACTAGATCCCATTCACGCCAAGGTGCAATTACGTGTAGGTCTGGTGCTAGTGCAGCAAATGCACCTTCAAAACGAACTTGGTCATTACCCTTACCTGTACAACCGTGACATAGAGCGTCTGCACCTACTTTACGTGCAACTTCAACCTGAGCTTTCGCAATGATTGGACGAGCCATTGAAGTACCTAGTAGGTATTTACCTTCGTAGTAAGCGCCTGTTTTTAGCGTTGGGTAGATGTAGTCAGCAACCATCTCTTCTTTAAGGTCAGCGATGTAACACTCAGAAGCACCAGATGCTTTGGCTTTCTCTTCAATGCCAATCAGCTCTTCATCGCCTTGGCCTACATCAGCAACAAATGCGATAACTTCGCAGTCATAGTTCTCTTTCAACCATGGGATGATTACTGATGTATCTAGACCGCCAGAGTAGGCTACTACAACTTTCTTTACGTTAACTTTGCTCATTTTCTTTCTCCTAGTTTCCATACTGCACATGGCGGTCAGCGTTGGAAATCACTTTAATAATTATATGTTTAATCTGTTTATCTAAATTCTTTAGTAGTCACTCGTAGTGAGGTCTACTGAGGTAAAAACTGTGTTCCTATGCTCTTACCTGCAAAAAGTTGTGTCAGCTTGTCTGGGTATCGCCAGGTTGCAACTTCAATTGGTCGTCCTAGGTCATTAGCCGCTTCTAGTGCAGCTTGTACTTTCACGATCATGCCATCGGTAATCACTTTACCTTTAATAAGGTCATCGGCTTGTTGCTGATTAAGGCTTGGAATCAGGTGGCCTTTACCATCCAATACACCACTGACATCAGAAAGCAGTACCAGTTCAGCATCAAGCGCGCCAGCTACAGCTACAGCAGCTTGGTCTGCATTGACGTTCATCAGTTGGCCTTGCTCAGTCAAACCAATCGAGCTAATGATTGGCAGTGCGCCAGCATTAAGAATCGCTTGCAGGACGGTTGAGTCGCCCGGCTCCGCTTTACCTACTGCACCTAATTCAGGGTTCAGCTCGCTGACTTTACATAGACCACCATCAGCTAGGCTCAAACCAACGGCGTTGATGCCGTCTTTAATCGCCTGACCTTGAAGCAATTTGTTGGCCGTGCCCGCTAGTGCACCAGCGATCACAGGAATCTGATCATAAGGAGTAACACGTAGCCCTTCTTTCTTAATGGTTTCAAGGTTCAACTTATTCATCAAATCATCAACAAGGTAACCACCGCCGTGAACAATCACGATTGGTCGTTGTGCCTGTTGTTGGTAAGCAGAGATAGCACCAAATAACTTGCTAAGTGTTTCACCACAAGATAGCGCAGCGCCACCTAACTTTATGATTAATGGTTGATTATTAAGGCTCATATCTAGATTTCCTTACACTAACGCAGTTAATGGCGCAAAACCATAACGTAAATTTAAACACTGCATCGCTTGACTAGATGCACCCTTTAATAAGTTATCAATCGCTGAAACAACGATGATGTGCTGACCTTGTACCTTCCAACCTAAATCGCAGAAAGGTGTTTGTTCTACATCTTGAATTCTTGGCAAGGTCTCTTCGAGTAATCTCACAGCTGGTTTACCTTGATAAGCTTGCTCGAAGGCCTCTTGTATCTGTTGTTCTGTCACACCGTCAGCCAGTTTCATGGTAATGGTCGCTAAAATGCCACGCTTAAAGTTGCCTAGGTGCGGGGTGAAAATCACATCACATCCTAGATGTGCAGCCATTTCAGGTTGATGACGGTGGTTGAATACACCATAAGCTTGCAGGCTTACTTCGCAGAAGCTGTTGACCATACTCGCCTTGCGGCCTGCTCCAGTGACACCACTGGTCGCGTTAATCACTGGCCATTGATTCTCATCCAGTAACTTCGCTTCAACTAAAGGCTTAATCGCCAGCTGTGATGCGGTTGGGTAACAACCCGCGACTGCAACAAGCTGAGCCTCTTTGATTTCTTGTTCGTTCCATTCAGCTAAACCGTAAGCCGCTTTGTCTAGCCATTGTTCGTGTTGATGTTCAAAACCGTAAAACTCTTGATAGAAGTTTTCGCCTTTAACTCTGAATGCACCCGATAGGTCGAACACTTGGCAATCGTTCTCAAGGAAGATTGGCGCTAGGTCGTGACTCACCTCGTGTGCAGTGGCTAAGAAAACCACATCAGACTGTTTAGCCACTTCTTCCGGATTTGTTAAAGGTTGCACTGGCATATCAATCAGGCCAGCTAACTTACCGTGCAGTGCAGCGATAGGTTTGCCTGCGTCTACACTATTGGCTGAGACATATAAACCTGATAGCGTGAGCTCAGGGTGTCTGTTTATCATTAGAGCCAGTTCTGCTCCTGTGTAGCCGCTTGCGCCAATGATCGTGGTTTTCAACATCTCAACACATCCATTCTTGAGGTAAGTTACATTTCAAATTTGACTATTCATACTTAATTTTTAGCTTTATTTGATTTCTTATGCATTAAATATGATTTAATATGTGTTTTACCGACTTATGGTTTTCCTGTCAATAGTAGAAGTGAAGTTATTATGCAATTACCGAGTTTTCTTGAGGTCTATAAAGGCCTAATTTCCACCGACTCCATTAGCTCCACCGATCCAAGCTGGGATCATGGCAACGAGAAAGTGATCGAAAAAATGGCTCAATGGTTTAAAGACGTAGGCTTTAGTGTTGAGGTGGTAGAGGTCGAACCCGGCAAGCATAATATGGTCGCAAAGATGGGTTCTGGCGAAGGGGGCTTATTGCTTGCAGGACACAGCGATACGGTGCCATTCGATGAAGGACGTTGGAATTTCGATCCTCACGCACTAACAGAACACAACAACCGCTTCTACGGATTAGGCACCGCCGATATGAAAGGCTTTTTCGCTTTCGTTTATGAAGCCGCGAAGAAGATGGATTGGAGCAAACAGACCAAGCCGCTCTATGTATTAGCAACCTGTGACGAAGAAACCACTATGTTGGGTGCACGTCATTTCACTGAGAATGCGCCATTTAAACCGGACTACTGCATCATTGGTGAGCCAACCAGCCTCGTGCCGATTCGTGGTCATAAAGGCCATGTCGCTAATGCTGTGCGAGTAACGGGTAAGTCAGGCCACTCTTCTGATCCGGCATTAGGCGTCAACGCCATCGAGATCATGCATGAAGTGCTGTTTGCTTTAATGCAGCTGCGTGACAAGCTAGTCAAGGAGTACCACCACCCGGGTTTTGCAATTCCAAGCCCGACCCTAAACCTTGGTCATATCCACGGTGGCGACAGCGCCAACCGTATCTGTGGGTGTTGTGAGCTGCACTATGATGTTCGTCCTTTACCGGGCATTAGCTTAGATGGCTTGGATAACATGCTGCGTAGCGCGCTTAAAGAAGTAGAAGCAAAATGGCCGGGCAGAATTGAGATTACTCCCCTGCATGAGCCAATCCCGGGTTATGAGTGCCAGCACGACCATCCATTTATTGGTGGCATGGAATCAGTTTGTGAAATTGAATCGCAAACCGTGAACTACTGTACTGAAGCACCTTTCCTTCAAGAGTTATGTCCAACCTTGGTGTTAGGTCCAGGCTCAATTGACCAAGCTCACCAACCGGATGAGTTCTTAAGCTTCGATTTTATTGACCCAACAATTGATGTTCTGAGTAAATCGATCCGTAAATATTGTTTCTAGTTATTACTTCCCTTCCAATATTTTCGTATATAAGCCACCCAAAAAGGTGGCTTTTATTCTGTTATCCCTGACACAGCCTGATCTTGTAATTAAATTTCACTTTTTCTCTAAGTTTTGAAAAATTTACTTCTCCCGCATTTTTAAACCTAATAATTGCAAACTTAGAATGCTTTATTTGACTAGATACAGCACTTTTCGCTAGATTGTGTACTTAACAAGGAACAATGGATGTAATTTTTTTACGAGGCAGGATGACAATGAACGAGAAATACGCCGCTCTCAAGAGTAACGTAAGCATGCTGGGACGCTTGCTAGGTAACACAATCCAAGATGCACATGGTGACGTTATCTTAGAGAAAGTGGAGACTATCCGTAAACTTTCCAAATCCGCCCGCGCAGGCAACAAAGCTGACCGTGACAGCCTAGTTGAAGAAATCAAAAACCTGCCGAACGAACAACTCACTCCTGTTGCTCGTGCATTTAACCAATTTCTCAACCTCACCAACATGGCAGAGCAATACCACACCATCTCTCGCCACTGTGAGGAGCATGTTTGCGAACCAGACGTGCTGCAATCTCTATTTTCTAAACTAAATCAAAATGACATCAGCAAGCTAGACGCGGCTCAAGCCGTTCGCGACCTGAACATTGAACTCGTTTTGACCGCTCACCCAACAGAAATCACTCGTCGAACCATGATCAACAAGCTGGTTAAGATCAACGAGTGTCTGTCTAAATTGGAATTAAGCGACCTATCACACAAAGAGCGCGTGAAAACAGAACGTCGCCTAGAGCAGCTTATCGCTCAAGGTTGGCACTCTGATGTGATTCGTCAGCAACGCCCGACACCACTTGATGAAGCTAAGTGGGGCTTTGCGGTTGTAGAAAACTCTCTATGGGAAGCCGTGCCTGATTTCCTACGTGATATGGATGGCCGACTAAAAGGTTACCTTGGTGAAGGCCTACCAATCGATGCACGCCCAGTTCACTTCTCATCTTGGATGGGTGGCGACCGCGATGGTAACCCATTCGTAACGCACACCATCACCAAAGAAGTACTGCGCCTATCTCGCTGGAAAGCCGCTGATCTGTACCTAGGTGACGTGAACGAGCTGATTACCGAACTGTCGATGACGAAGTGTAATGATGCCGTTCGTGAATTGGCTGGCGATGAGCACGAAGCTTACCGTGCAATCCTTAAGAGCCTACGCACTCTGCTGAACAACACGCTAGAAGTGCTTGACGCAAAACTGCATGATGCTGAAGTACCGAAGAAAGAAACACTGCAGAACATCGACCAACTTTGGACACCACTTTACGCGTGTTACCAATCGCTGCACGAATGTGGCATGGGCGTAATCGCGGATGGTTCTCTGCTTGATACCCTACGTCGCCTAAAAGCATTCGGTGTGCATTTAGTTCGTCTCGATGTTCGTCAAGAAAGTACACGTCACTCAGATGTCCTATCTGAACTGACTCGCTACCTAGGCATTGGCGATTACGACCAGTGGAGCGAGCAAGACAAGATTGCTTTCTTAACCAATGAATTAAGCTCAAAACGCCCACTGCTACCACGCGACTGGGAGCCATCTGAACAAGTCAAAGAGGTTTTAGACACCTGTAAGGTCGTTGCTGCTCAACCTCGCGAAGCCTTTGGTGCTTACGTAATTTCTATGGCTCGTACAGCATCGGATGTGCTGGCTGTTCACTTGCTGCTGCAAGAATGTGGTTGCCCGTACCGCATGGACGTATGTCCATTGTTCGAAACGCTGGACGACTTGAACAACTCAGAAGCAGTAATGAAACAGCTAATGAGCATCGATTTGTACCGTGGCTTTATCCAGAACCACCAAATGGTGATGATCGGATATTCTGACTCAGCAAAAGATGCTGGCGTAATGTCTGCAGGGTGGGCGCAATACGACGCAATGGACAAGCTGGTTAAGGTTTGTGAAGAAGAAGGCATTGAACTGACTCTATTCCACGGTCGTGGTGGTACGGTTGGTCGTGGTGGTGCTCCAGCGCACGCTGCACTTCTTTCTCAGCCACCTAAGAGCTTGAAAGGCGGCTTACGTGTAACAGAGCAAGGCGAAATGATCCGCTTTAAACTTGGCTTGCCAGATGTTGCCGTAAACAGTTTCAACCTATACGCAAGTGCGATTCTAGAAGCAAACCTTCTGCCGCCACCTGAGCCAAAGCAAGAGTGGCGCGATCTAATGGAAGTGCTTTCTCAAGTTTCTTGTGAGGCTTACCGCAACGTGGTTCGTGGCGAAGAGAAATTTGTACCTTACTTCCGTCAAGCGACACCAGAGCTAGAGCTCGGCAAACTGCCACTCGGTTCTCGCCCAGCAAAACGTAACCCGAACGGTGGCGTAGAAAGCCTACGTGCGATTCCATGGATCTTCTCTTGGAGCCAAAACCGTTTGGTACTTCCAGCATGGTTAGGTGCAGGTGAAGCAATCCAATACTCCGTAGATCAAGGCCATCAAGCGCTACTTGAAGAGATGTGTCGCGAATGGCCATTCTTTTCTACTCGTCTAGGTATGCTGGAAATGGTGTACTCGAAGTGCAACATGGAAATTGCGAAGTACTACGACCAACGCCTTGTTGATAAAGAACTGCTGCCGTTAGGTGAGTTACTGCGTGAACAGCTGCAAAAAGACATCAAAGCGGTACTAAATGTAGAGAACAACGAGAACCTGATGCAGAGTGACCCTTGGGGACTTGAGTCAATTCGTCTACGTAACATCTATGTTGAGCCACTAAACATGCTTCAAGCGGAACTGCTTTACCGTACTCGTAAGTGTGAAACACCACCAGCAGAGCTAGAAGAAGCACTAATGGTGACGATTGCAGGTATTGCAGCAGGTATGCGAAATACTGGTTAATTAGTAATTCCTACTATAACTTAATCAGCATTTACATCTAAAAAAAGAACAAAAGGTCGCCATGTGCGGCCTTTTTATTTCACCAGATAACCACTAGTAAGTATTTTGTCAGTTTTTTGGGTTATTTTGTCCATGTATTCTACTTTATGCTTATTATTTAGATATACTACTGCTCCGCTGCGGAAACACTCCAAAAAAATAATCTGCAGCAACTTGACCTATAAACTGGTCAACCTAGGTGATAAACGGCTTTGTAAGGTGACATAACCAACCGCCGAGTTGGTGCTACTTAGACATAACCAATATAACGTGCCATTAGAAGCACACTTGTTGTCTAAGTATTTGTTTACTGTTTACCATTTGGATTTCAGACATGTCATTACCACACGTAATTCTAACCGTTTTAAGTACACGCGATGCTACTGGTTACGATATCACAAAAGAATTCTCTTCAAGCATTGGTTACTTCTGGAAAGCTAGCCACCAACAAGTTTACCGCGAGCTAAATAAAATGGCTCAGAACGACCAGGTAACTTGCGTGCTTGAGCCTCAAGAAGGCAAACCTGATCGTAAAGTTTACTCTATCACTGACGCAGGCCGTGGCGCGCTAGGTGAATGGTTTGAACAACCAACTGCACACCCAACCGTTCGTGACGAGTTCTCAGCTAAGCTAATGGCTTGTGCTGTACAACCTGCTGACGCTTACCGTGTACAACTTGCTGAGCTAGTTGAAGAGTCTCGCAAACTGGTCTCTCACTACAAAGAAATCGAAGCGGCTTACTACGCAACGCCATCTACACTAGACAAGCAAGCACGCCTAGAGCGTTTAACGCTTCGTCGTAACCTACTTATCCGTGAAGCATGGATTGTTTGGGCGGACGAAGTACTGCTTGAACTTGGTGCTCTTGCTTAAGTTAAGTTAGACGCTAGAAAAGCAAAAGGCTTGAACTCTTAGAGTCCAAGCCTTTTTTGTATCTATCGGATTTGAGATTTACAGCAAATAGCGCTTTAACAAGGCTGAAGCTTAATTACAGCGCAGCAACTTGTGGGCGAACACCTAGAGTATGGCAAAGTGCGTAGGTCATTTCTGCACGGTTTAGCGTGTAGAAGTGGAAGTCTTTCACACCTTCACGGCTCAGCGTACGAACCATATCGATCGCTTGGCTCGCACCGACTAACTGGCGAGTCGTTGGATCATCATCCAAGCCTTCGAATTGCTTCGCCATCCAGCCCGGTACTTTTACGTTATTCATCGCAGCGAAACGAGACGCTTGTTTGAAGTTAGAAACAGGTAAGATGCCTGGAACAATCTCAACATCAACACCAGCCGCCACACAACGGTCACGAAAACGTAGGTAGCTTTCTACATCGAAGAAGAACTGAGTGATGGCACGGTTAGCACCGGCATCCACTTTACGCTTTAGGTTAATTAGGTCAGATTGAGCGCTTTTTGCTTCAGGGTGAACCTCAGGGAATGCCGCTACTGAGATATCAAAATCGTGGCGAGATTTAAGTAGCTCGACTAGATCAGATGCGTACATCTCTGGCGCACCGCCGCCTGCTGGGATGTCACCACGCAACGCAACAATACTTTCAATACCATTTGCCCAGTAGTCGTCGGCAATTTGAATCAACTCTTCGCGGCTCGCATCAATACATGTGAGGTGTGGTGCTGCCACTAGGCCCGTTTGGTTCTTAATTTCTTTAATGATTGAGTGGGTACGGTCACGTTCACCCGAGTTTGCACCGTAAGTTACCGATACAAATTTTGGTTGAAGTGTTTTAAGACGGTGAACAGAGTTCCACAAGGTCTCTTCCATCTTCTCACTGCTTGGTGGAAAAAACTCAAATGACACATTGATGTTGTCAGAAAGTTCAGCGATATTCTGATTTAAAGCGTCGATATGACTAGCGTGTGTGTATCCCATCTTACTCTCCCTGTGGCAAAAGCAACCACTAAAACTCAAATCCTTAAACGACGTTTAGACGTCTATATGTCTGTAGAATGTATTGAATACGATTTAATGTCAACAGATCCATTATGAATTTTTCTCAAGTAGATCGTGAGTAAAACTCAAGTCGTTAGATGGGTCGCAAAGCAGAAATAATGTAGAAAAAAGGCTGACAAACACATCGTGCTTTCAGCCTTATTTATCTTAGTGAATAGTATGCTATTTAGACACTAAACCAACCGATCTGAAAATCAAAACAGGCTAGACATTCTGTTTAAGTCAGATTGAATTGCACCAGCAGTGACTTCACGCCCTGCACCTGGGCCGCGAATAACCAATGGATTATCTTTGTACCATTTGCTCTCAATCGCAAAGATATTATCGCAGGGCAGTAAGTTCGCCAAAGCGTGCTCTTTAGACAGTGCTTCAACGCCTACGGTTGCCTTACCGTTCTTCTCCAAACGCGCTACGTAACGTAGAACTTTCTGTTGAGAGTGCGCTTTTTCCAAACGCTCAGCCAACTCTTCGCTTAGAACAGAAGCTTTATCGAAGAAGTCATCCACTGATAGCTCTTGTAGCTCTGCAGGTACGAGCGATTCCACTTTGACGTTTTCAGGTTCGATATCCAAACCCGATTCACGCGCCAGAATCACCAGCTTACGCATGACATCTGAGCCATCAAGGTCAGCACGCGGATCCGGTTCCGTCAGGCCTTGTTGCCACGCTAAGTCGACTAACTCGCTGAACGGCACCGTGCCATCAAACTGTTGGAACAACCAAGATAAAGTGCCAGAGAAGATGCCTGATAACGCAATGATATCGTCACCGCTCTCACGCAGGTCTCGCACAGTGTGGTTGATAGGTAAACCAGCACCCACTGTCGCGTTGTACAGCCAGTGGCGGCTGATCTTAGCGAAAGCATCTTGTACCTGATGGTAATACTCGCTCGATGCAGATCCTGCCACCTTGTTAGCCGAGATCAGGTGGATACCTTGTTGTGCAATTTGTAGGTATTTTGCAGCAAGCACAGGGCTTGCAGTTACATCGAGTATTACCGCTTCATCGTAACCCTGAATAGAACCTAAACGCTCTAGCCAGTCGTTACCATTGTTGGCAATCGCTTCATCATCAAAACGTTTACCAACTGAAGTCGCATCAATGCCTTGATCGTCGAACCAATAGGTTTGGCTATCAACCACCGCAACCAATTCAAAGTTCATCCCACGACGCTTTTCAAGTTCCGCTTTTTGCTCGGAAAACAGGCTTAACCAACTTGAGCCAATGTTGCCCTTACCACACAAGGCAATCGCCACACGCTTCTGAGCTTGGAACAGTTGAGAGTGAATGCCTTTCACTAGGCTTGATGTTTCACTCTTACGAATCACAGCCACCAAGCTTAAGCCTGAGTTCGCTTCTGAGATAAACTCCACTGGCGAGCTCTTGAGCTGCTGGTAGAAGCCGTAGCAATGGTTCGGGTTCTTAGTCACACCCGCCCCCACTGCAGCAATCAGAGAAAAACCTTCTTTCAGTTTAATCTCAGCTTCAATCGCGTGATCTTGTAGATATTCTAATGCACCACCAGCGATCTCTTCCGTGTAAGCAAGGCGCAAGCAGTGTTGATCGGGTTCTAATTCATAAGCAAGCGGCTCTAATTGAGCACGCTTAAGCCCTTCAAGGACTTCACTCTCCAGACGGTCGAAATCATGGCCGTGACCAAAGGTCAGTTGCACGATAAGAACTTCATCCAAAGAGGTAATAATTTTTGCACCGCGCCCCGATGCCAGTACTCGCTCTATCTGTGTAGAGCCCGCCTCCGGCTGGTAGCTGCAGCGCAAGCTGAGATCCATAGCACTTTGAGCGACAGGCTGTAGCGTTCGGCTGTGTAGCACTGGAGCCGCAAGACGAGCTAATTCACTGGCTTCATCAAGGCGAAGCAGAGGTAATAAACACGCATCCGAAACCAAACGAGGGTCTGCGCTGTATACGCCCGCCACATCACTCCAGATTGTCACGCGTTCAACTTCAGCCAGAGCACCAATCACGGTTGCTGAGTAATCCGAACCGTTACGACCAAGCAGTACCGTTTCGCCTTCGCAGTTCTGAGCCATAAAGCCAGTAATTACTACGCGGCAATGTGCATGCTGCGCCAAGGCTTCTTTAATCAGAGGATAAGAGCGTGCGCGGTCAACTTCAGGTTGAGCACCCGCTTCTGCACGTAAAAAGGCACGCGCATCTTGAGCAACCGCTTGTAAGTCATGCTGGCACAACAACGTCGCCAACAAACGTGAAGACCAAACCTCACCATGACCCAGTACTTGTGCTTTTTGTGCTTCACTCAAGGGAGCCGTTAGCTCACCCAAAGCGGTGAATTCTTGTTGAATGGTTGCCGTTAGTTGCGAGGCAGCTTCACCTTCAAGCAGAGCCTCAATCAGTTCAAGTTGAAACTGACGAAGAGTTTGCAGGCATTCATGAGCAATACGACCATCTTTGTCGAGCGCTTCAACAAACTCAATTAAGCGGTTGGTTGTTTTGCCTGCGGCCGATACCACCACCAAGTCCGTCGCTGATGAATATTCTCTAAGAATGTTGACCACGCGTTGGTAACATTCAGGGTTCGCTAAACTGCTGCCACCAAATTTATGTAGCTGGCGAAAGGTTGCCATTATTAAGCCTCCCCTTCAGCAATAAAACGTTGTGTTTTTTCAAACGCTTGCTTGAGATCGTCGATTAGGTCTTCCGCGTCTTCAAGGCCAACAGAAAGGCGCAGTAATTGTTGAGAAACACCCGCTTCTGCCAATGCTTCTTCGCCCATCGCACGGTGAGTCATCGACGCAGGGTGACAAATCAGGCTTTCAACCCCACCCAGTGATTCAGCCAAAGAAAATAGCTCTAACTTATCTACAAAATATTTAAGTGCTTCAAAAGAGCCCGCAAACTCAAAGCTCAACATGGAACCAAAGCCCAACTGCTGTTTCTTCGCGATCTCGTGACCCGGGTGTTCAGGAAGGCTTGGGTGGTAAATAGTGCCCACCAGATCTTGTTGTTGCAGAGCCGTCAGAATTTCACGTGAACTCTCTTCGTGAACACGCATACGCGCACCTAGCGTACGAATACCACGTAGAGTCATGTAACTATCAAATGGTGTGCCGGTCGCACCAATACAGTTGCCCCACCATGCAAGCTCTTCAGCGTGCTCTTCAGTTTTCGTCACGACAACGCCACCAATAACATCTGAGTGTCCGTTGATGTATTTGGTGGTTGAGTGGATAACAAAATCAGCACCCAACTCTAAAGGCTTTTGGAACACAGGCGTCAAAAATGTGTTATCGACAGCAACCAGAGCACCAACCTCTTTCGCTTTACGGCAAGTCTCTGCAATATCAACCACACGAACCAACGGGTTCGATGGCGTTTCTATTAAGATCAACTTTGGCTTGAGCGCGATCGCCGCATCCAACGCTGCTTGATCCGATTGATCAACGAACAAAACTTTAAAGTCACCTTTTAATGAGCGGGTATTAAACAGGCGGTAAGTGCCGCCGTAGCAGTCGTGTGGTGCGATAATAAGATCATCACCGCCTAAGAAAGCGGATACCCACAAGTTAAGTGCCGAAGTGCCACAGTTAGTCACCACTGCACCTTTGCCAGACTCAAGCTCAAACAATGCCGTTTCTAATAAACCACGATTTGGGTTACCAGAACGGGTGTAATCGTACTTTGGCACTTCACCAAAAGCGGGAAACCCATAGTTAGTCGAAAGATAAATAGGTGGGACAACGGCATGGTGTTGCGTGTCTGACTCGATACCAGTACGTACTGCGATTGTTGCTGGCTTCCGGCTGCTCATAGGTGCTTCCTTACAAGTTTTGCGTCTGAGAATCACAGCGGCTTGTCGGCATTCTGCGGCTGTGTTAGATATATGTTATTCACTTTACTTTCATAAATGTGAGACGTCAACACTTCTGGACGTCTATATGTCTTTGCTTATGGCAGTAAATCCCGCTAAAATCACCACTATTAATTTATTCTAACAACTAAAGTGATGAAGGTACGCAATGGCCGACTGGAATGGTGAATACATAAGCCCATATGCTGAGCATGGAAAGAAAAGCGAACAAGTAAAAAAAATTACAGTTTCTATCCCTCTAAAAGTGTTAAAGGTTCTTACTGACGAGCGCACTCGCCGCCAGATTAATAACCTACGCCATGCAACAAACAGTGAGCTACTGTGCGAAGCCTTTCTACATGCGTACACAGGCCAACCACTGCCAACGGATGAAGATCTCCGTAAAGACCGTCCAGACGACATCCCGACTGAAGTGAAAAAGCTGATGACAGAGATGGGTATCGAATTCGAAGCGTTTGACGAAGAATAAAAACAACTCAGTCACTGCCTTCAATATTGATTCGCTATAACTGAACCTTATTTGTCACATCACCCACTACGTTATCGGTAGCTGCTCTGTGAATGATAGACATAAAAAAACCGACTCCTATGAGTCGGTTTTTTATTATTCTTTTTCGCTCAATAGAGCAACAGCTTTTAAGCTATTGAGCTATTGAGCTATTAAATTATTAAATTATTAAATTATTAAATTATTAAATTATTAAATTATTAAAGCATTAAGCCATATAGTTAGCAGGCATCTCAATACGAGCTACGCCAGATTCAACGGCCGCTACTGCAACCGCTTTTGCTACGCGAGGAAGTAGACGTGGATCCATTGGCTTAGGAATGATGTAGCCTTTACCAAACTCCAGTGCAGTCTCACCTGCAGCAGCGAGTACTTCAGCCGGAACTTCTTCTTTCGCTAGTTCACGAATCGCTTTAACCGCAGCCAGCTTCATCTCATCATTGATTTCGCTCGCACGCACATCAAGCGCACCACGGAAAATGAATGGGAAACAAAGTACGTTGTTTACTTGGTTCGGGTAATCGCTACGGCCTGTACCCATGATAAGGTCAGAACGAACTTCATGAGCAAGCTCTGGCTTGATCTCTGGATCTGGGTTTGAACATGCAAACACAACAGGCTTATCAGCCATCAGCGTGAGTGCTTTAGCTGGTAGCAGGTTAGGACCCGATACGCCCAAGAACAGGTCAGCGCCTTCAATAACATCTTCAAGCGTGCGCTTGTCCGTGTTATTTGCGAATAGCGCTTTGTATTCATTCAAGTCTTCACGACGAGTGTGGATTACACCTTTACGGTCAAGCATGTAGATCTTCTCACGCTGAGCGCCACACTTAATCAGCAGTTCCATACAAGCAACCGCCGCTGCGCCAGCACCCAAGCAAACGATCTTACACTCTTCAAGCTTCTTACCTTGAAGCTCAATCGCGTTCAGCATACCTGCAGCCGTTACAATCGCTGTACCGTGTTGGTCATCGTGGAAAACAGGGACATCACAACGCTCAATCAGGCGACGCTCAATCTCAAAACAGTCAGGTGCTTTGATGTCTTCTAGGTTAATACCACCGAATGTATCTGCGATATTCGCAACCGTATCAATGAACTCATCGATTGTGCGGTGTTTTACTTCAATATCGATAGAATCTAAACCAGCAAAACGCTTAAACAGTAGCGCTTTACCTTCCATAACAGGTTTAGAAGCAATAGGGCCAAGGTTACCTAGGCCAAGAATCGCTGTACCGTTAGAGATAACTGCAACCATGTTGCCTTTACCTGTGTACTTATAAACGTTATCAACGTTCTGTGCGATCTCGCGAACAGGCTCAGCCACGCCTGGGCTGTATGCAAGTGCTAGGTCTTCTGCAGAGTTTGCAGGCTTCGTCAGTTCTACGGCAATTTTGCCTGGAATTGGGAACTCATGGTAATCAAGAGCTTGCTGACGGAATTGTTCTTGAGGCGATAACGCTTGAGAGGATTGATCTTGGCGGCTGTCTTCAGACATAGGTGTAGGTTCCTAGGATATTATTATTTGGGGGATCTTGTTCATGTTAATAGATGTACTTCAAAGTTCCTAGGTGGTTAAAGCCTCTGTCTCATTAAAAAACGAGATTTCACTACTAATAAGACCAGTGAGCAGTTGAAATTACTGTCGCTTGTTGAACTTTCGAGCGGATTTCGAGAATGGAGTGTGGGGTGTAAGTTATGAAACAAAACTCAAGCGGGTTGCCTGTCGTTTTCGAGAAGTTGATGGCTGAATAAGATTCAGCGTTTTCTTAAATTTCAGGCAACAAAAAAGGACACCGAAGTGTCCTTTTTATGTCTAAATAGCGAGAATTACTTCTTGCTAGAAAGAGCACCGAAACGCTTGTTGAAGCGATCAACACGGCCGCCAGTATCTACGATACGTTGCTTACCAGTGTAGAATGGGTGACATTTGTCACATACGTCTAGGTGGATAGATTCTTTTGCAAGCGTTGAGTTGAACTCAAATGTGTTGCCGCAAGAACAAGTTGCAGAAACTGCTTTGTATTCTGGGTGGATACCAGTTTTCATGGGATAACCTCAAGTAGGCCGTGTCGCTATACGATTCTAAGCCGTACACCACACGTAGTTAAAAAATAAAATAAAGACACCGCTGCATCACTAAACTGCGATAAAGCCATACCTTTAAGGCGCAGTATAGTAATGAATCTATAAGGCAGGATCAACTGATTTGATACATTTTTCACCAATAGCCTCTTTATTTCCTTTGTCGGCCTGAGATTTCGGGCTCTCGTTATCTTCCTGCGTTAACTCGATACTCTCATCCAAACTGCTCCTCGAATTTAACGCCCTTATCCATTAGACTGTTCGCTCTCGTCAACTCAGATAAAGCTGTCCCTTTATGCGTCCAATGATTGCCCGCGTGGCACTGCCTGTTCCACTAGACAAGCAGTTCGATTACAAGATTCCTAACCACCTATTCCCGATTATTGGTGGACGAGTCTCTGTGCCTTTTGGACGACAAACCTTAACTGGTATTGTTACAGCTCTGGTTAACGAATCTGAATTCGATCTAGACAAGCTCAAGCCCATTAAAGCCTTATTAGACAACCAACCCGTTTGGCCAGAATCGGTCTACTCACTCTTGGTATGGTGCAGCCAGTTCTATCAGTATCCACTGGGTGAAACCTTGGCTAATGCTCTACCAAGCGCTTTACGAAAAGGCAAAGCTGCCGACTTCGCAACGCTTGTCGAGTGGCAATTGACCCCATCAGGCAGAGATCAACTGATGCAAGGCTTTGGTCGTGCGGTTAAGCAAGCCAAAGTGATGCACATGCTTGAGCACGGCCCTGTTCCTCATCAAGAATTCATTAATGAAGAAGTCGGGAGCGCGGTGCTTAAGACTTTGGAAGAGAAAGGTTGGATTGAGTCGGTAGAAAAAAAACCGAAGCGCAAGCCATGGCCAGTTGAACTTGAAAACGAACAAGACAAGCCGAAGCTCAATGCTGAACAAGCGATCGCGATTGCGACAGTAAATAGCCAAACCGATTTTAGTTGCTTCTTGCTCGAGGGGGTTACCGGCTCAGGTAAGACCGAAGTCTACCTGAATATGATCAAGCCGATTCTCGAGCAAGGTAAACAAGCGTTAGTCTTGGTACCGGAAATAGGCCTCACTCCACAAACGATTAATCGCTTTAAGCGTCGTTTTAATGTGCCTGTTGAGGTGATTCACTCTGGATTAAACGATTCTGAACGACTGAATGCTTGGTTATCAGCGCGAGACAAAATAGCGGGCATTGTGATTGGTACGCGCTCGGCTCTGTTCACCCCCTTCGCTGATCTGGGAATTATCATTGTCGATGAAGAGCACGACGCCTCTTATAAGCAGCAAGATAGCCTACGCTACCACGCTCGTGATGTAGCCATCATGCGTGCTCATAAAGCGCAGATCCCGGTTGTGTTAGGCTCGGCGACTCCGGCCTTTGAAACGCTGCACAACGCTCAGATCGGTAAATACAGTTATCTCACCCTTACTTCACGTGCGGGTGTCGCGCTGCCGACCACCAATAAAGTGTTGGATGTGAAAGGTGAATATCTAGAAAGTGGCTTGTCTGCTTCTTTGATTGCTGAAATGCAAAGACACCTCAAAGCAGGCAACCAAGTGATGTTGTTTCTCAACCGTCGTGGGTTCTCTCCCGCACTGATGTGTCACGATTGTGGTTGGACTGCAGAATGTAAGCGTTGTGATGCCTACTACACCTATCACCAGTACAGTAATGAAATGCGCTGCCACCACTGTGGTTCTCAGCAGCATATCGTACACAATTGCCAAGGTTGTGGTTCAGCGAACTTAGTGACGGTGGGTGTTGGTACCGAACAGCTAGAGGCTCAACTTGGTCAGCTATTCCCTGAATACAAAACCATTCGTATTGACCGAGACAGCACCCGCCGCAAAGGCAGCTTAGAAAGCGCGCTCGAGTCGATTCGTAAAGGTGAATACCAAATTCTTATCGGCACACAGATGCTTGCTAAGGGTCACCACTTTCCTGACGTGACACTTGTGGCGTTATTGGATGTTGACGCCTCTTTATATAGTAGTGACTTCCGCGCCTCTGAACGGTTGGCTCAACTGTTTACTCAAGTCGCCGGTCGAGCAGGCCGTGCCAGTAAGCCGGGTGAGGTTATCTTACAAACTCACCATCCAGAACATGGCTTGTTACAAGCGTTGCTGCACAAAGACTATAACCACTTTGCCCAAACCGCATTGGCCGAGCGTAAACAAGCGATGCTGCCACCTTATACCTTTATGACTCTGTTTAGAGCGGAAGCCAATGACACACGTTTGGTGGAAGAGTTCTTGCGTCAAGTTCGTCATACATTAGAATCGCACCCCTTGTTTGACCAATATTGCATGGTTCTAGGCCCCACCCCAGCGCCACTGGCCAAGCGAGCGGGTAAATCACGCTGGCAGTTGATTCTACAAACTCAGACTCGTTCGTTAATGCAGAAGTTATTAATGAGTGCGAAGCCGGCAATTAATATGTTACCTGCTGCGAAAAAAGTCCGTTGGTCACTCGATATTGAGCCGCAAGATTTGAGCTAAACCTACTTGGGTTAAAACTAATGATAAGTTTGTTCACAAATATTTCATATTTCTCGTGAGCAACCTCACACTAGTCATGTGATTTTTGTTAATCTAGCCGTAACTTTACACGGATGAAACGAATAAAATATTGCAATAAAAAAAGTGTTAGCAACACTTTCATAATATCTATCCGATTGTATTAATTATTCACGCCTTAAATACTTAGGCGACAAAGGAACTTAAAAGAGGGTTTAATTTATGGCGACAATGAAGGATGTTGCCCAGCTAGCAGGCGTCTCAACGGCAACGGTATCACGTGCATTGATGAACCCTGAAAAAGTCTCGGTTTCGACTCGTAAACGAGTTGAGACAGCAGTACTTGAAGCTGGATACTCACCCAATACATTAGCTAGAAATTTACGTCGCAACGAATCAAAAACCATCATCACTATCGTTCCTGATATCTGTGACCCTTACTTCGCCGAAATCATTCGTGGTATCGAAGATGCCGCTGTAGAGAATGACTACCTCGTTCTACTGGGTGACAGTGGTCAACAAAAGAAGCGTGAGTCTTCATTTGTTAACTTGGTCTTCACAAAACAAGCAGACGGTATGCTACTGCTTGGCACTGATCATCCGTTTGATGTCAGTAAGCCTGAGCAAAAGAATTTACCGCCAATGGTTATGGCGTGTGAATTCGCACCTGAGCTTGAACTGCCAACGGTTCACATCGACAACCTAACCTCTGCATTTGAAGCCGTGAATTACCTCGCTCAGTTAGGTCATAAGCGCATCGCTCAGATCTCTGGACCAACGACTGCAACCCTGTGTAAGTTCCGTCAACAAGGCTACCAACAAGCATTGCGCCGCGCTGGAGTATCAATGAACCCAGCTTACAGCACTGTGGGCGATTTCACCTTTGAAGCGGGTGCGCAAGCGGTTCGTCAATTACTAGCACTTCCTGAACAACCTACAGCGATCTTCTGTCATAACGATGCGATGGCGATTGGTGCGATTCAAGAAACGAAGAAGCTAGGTTTACGCGTTCCTCAAGACCTATCGATTGTTGGCTTCGATGACATCCAATTCGCTCAATACTGCGATCCACCGCTAACCACTATTTCTCAGCCTCGCTATGAGATTGGACGCCAAGCGATGTTGATGATGCTTGATCTATTGAAGGGCAACGATGTGCAAGCAGGTTCGCGTCTGCTTGAAGCTAAATTAGTCGTTAGAGGCAGCACCGCACCACCTCGAATGTAACCCTCAGAAATACCCTTATAAATCTGCGGCACATTTTGATGTGCCGCTTCCATTTCTGCACTATTATCCTCGCGCAATCTGGATTACCATGAGGACAGAATCAGCAACTATTGAATTGTCTTGTGGCTAATAGAGATTATGTAAAGCGCGGTCGTGGCACGAAAAAACCGACCAAGAAACAAGCCCCTCGCCGTAAACCTTGGCGCAGTGGTCTTTTGGCGATCCTCCTTGCCGGTGGTTTTGGTTATGGACTTTACTTATTGAGTAATGATCCTGAGCCGCCAGCACCAACACCTGTGGCTACCAAACCAAAACCTAAGCCAAAACCAGCGAAAGTGATTCCACCGCCTCCTGAAGAGAAGTGGGACTACGTTGAAACGCTGCCAAGCCGCGAGATTGAAGTTAAAGCCAAAGAGCAAGAGATCTCTAAGATCCCTTACGTGATGCAGTGTGGCGCTTACAAAACGTCAGCACAGGCAGAAACGCGCAAGTTAGATATTGCGTTCCAAGGTATCTCGAGTGAAATCCGTAAAAAAGACGGCAGTAGCTGGTACCGTGTGGTTTTAGGGCCATACAAGTTGAAGCGTGACGCCGAGCGCGATCGTCATAAGCTGCAACGGGCGAAAATCGAACCTTGCGCTATTTGGAAAGACACCGATTAGATTTAGCGATAGTCGCAGTCTTAATCTTAGCAAAAGCCGAAAACCAAACTCCGAAAGCCTCCCATTGTGGAGGTTTTCTTTTATTTACTCCCTTTAGTCCGTTTTCCTTACAACTTCCGCCGATAAGTTGCGCGACATCACTCGCCCTTCCTTGAATTATCCGAGCACCATCCTCATATACTTTTTATACCCAAAGATAAGAAATATTAAGAGGCCCTACTCGTGACTACCATTGTATCTGTACGTCGTAATAATAAAGTCGTCATCGCGGGTGATGGACAAGTATCTCTAGGCAATACTGTAATGAAGGGCAATGCCCGTAAAGTACGTCGCCTATACAACAACAAAGTACTGGCTGGTTTTGCTGGCGGTACGGCAGATGCTTTCACGCTATTCGAAAAATTTGAAAGCAAGCTGCAAATGCACCAAGGCCACCTAACCAAAGCTGCCGTTGAGCTGGCGAAGGATTGGCGTAGCGATCGTGCTCTACGTAAATTAGAAGCACTGCTAGCAGTCGCGGATGAAACCGCTTCGCTGATCATTACTGGTAACGGCGACGTCGTTCAACCAGAGAACGACCTGATTGCGATCGGTTCGGGCGGCAACTTCGCTCAAGCAGCAGCGACTGCACTATTAGAAAATACTGATTTAGATGCGCGTGAAATCGCAGAAAAGTCGCTGAACATTGCTGGCGATATCTGTGTATTCACCAACCATCACCACACTATTGAAGAACTAGAAAGCACCGTTGAGCTGCCAAAGCCAGAGTAACGACCGCTTCCATCAATAACGTTGTATTCAACAGTGATTAAAGAATTAAGGAAAAACCATGTCTGAGATGACTCCTCGCGAAATTGTTCACGAACTCAATCGCCACATTATCGGCCAAGACAACGCTAAGCGTTCAGTGGCTATCGCTCTACGTAACCGCTGGCGTCGTATGCAGCTTGAAGAAAGCCTGCGTGTTGAAGTTTCGCCAAAAAACATCCTAATGATTGGCCCAACGGGTGTGGGTAAAACTGAAATTGCTCGCCGTCTAGCGAAACTCGCTAATGCGCCGTTCATCAAGGTAGAAGCGACTAAGTTCACCGAAGTTGGCTACGTTGGTAAAGAAGTTGAGACCATCATCCGTGATCTAACGGACGTTGCGATCAAGATGACGCATCAACAAGCGATGGAAAAAGTACAATACCGCGCTGAAGAGCAAGCTGAAGAACGCATTCTTGATGCCCTTCTACCACCAGCACGTGATGCTTGGGGTCAGAACGAGCAATCAACTGAAGACACCACCTCTTCAAACACTCGCCAGATTTTCCGCAAGAAACTGCGCGAAGGTAAGCTAGACGACAAAGAGATCGAAGTCGATGTGGCCGCACCGCAAATGGGCGTAGAAATCATGTCACCTCCTGGTATGGAAGAGATGACCAACCAGCTGCAAGGCATGTTCCAAAACCTAGCTGGCGACACCAAGAAAAAGCGTAAGATGAAAATCAAAGACGCATTCAAAGCACTGACAGAAGAAGAAGCTGCGAAGCTTGTGAACCAAGAAGAGCTAAAAGAGAGCGCGATCTTCAACGCTGAAAACAACGGCATCGTATTCATCGATGAGATCGACAAAATCTGTAAGCGTGGCGACAGCTCAGGCCCAGACGTATCTCGTGAAGGTGTTCAACGTGACCTACTGCCTCTAATCGAAGGCAGCACAGTATCAACGAAGCACGGCATGGTTAAAACTGACCACATCTTGTTTATCACATCAGGTGCTTTCCAAGTGGCTAAGCCATCTGACCTGATCCCTGAACTGCAAGGTCGTCTACCAATCCGCGTAGAACTTGAAGCGCTTTCTGCACATGACTTCAAACGTATTCTTACTGAACCAAAGGCGTCACTGACCGAGCAGTACATTGCCCTGATGAAAACAGAAGATGTCGGCATTGAGTTCACTGAAGATGGCATCAACCAGATTGCAGACGCAGCATGGCGTGTGAACGAAACCACTGAAAACATCGGTGCGCGTCGTTTACACACCGTCATGGAGCGCCTAATGGATGAAATTTCATTTGACGCAACAGACCGAGCAGGCAGTAAATTGCTGATTGATGAAGCTTATGTAATATCTAAGCTTGGCGAGCTCGTAGAAGACGAAGACCTAAGTCGCTTCATCCTGTAGCACACAAAACTCCAACTTATTGCTCTATCTCAAAGAAATAGCAGCTAATAAGCGAATTCAAGGCCCACTTTCGAGTGGGCTTTTTATTACCCGAAAAATGGGCGTATACTCAAATCACAGTTTGAAACGAAGACTTACAAAGAAATAGACCTACGATGAAACAATCTCTACTGATTTGGCTTGATGCCGCACGACCAAAAACTCTGCCTCTCGCACTCGTCTCTATTCTTACAGGAAGTAGTTTAGCGTTCGCCGGCGGTCAGTTTTCTCTATCAATAGCCCTACTGGCTTTTTTAACTGCCACCTTATTACAAATTTTATCGAACCTAGCCAATGACTATGGTGACGCAGTAAAAGGCACAGACAACGAAAACCGTCTGGGGCCAACACGCGCAATGCAATCCGGCGCGGTGACCGCGAAAACCATGAAGCAAGCCATCATCCTCAACATCGTGTTTACCATGCTCGCTGGGCTGATTCTTATTTTTCATGCCTTAACCTCGATTGAAAGCATCTTATCTTTCATCGCGTTAGGCGTATTAGCCATAATGGCTGCCATCGCTTACACAGTGGGCAATAAACCTTATGGTTATATTGGCCTTGGCGACTTATCGGTATTTATCTTCTTCGGTTTGTTAGGCGTTTCAGGCACATACTTCCTACACACTGGTCATGTTGAGCCAAGCCTATTTCTTCCGGCCTTAGGCTGTGGATTAATGGCGGTTGCGGTACTCAACATCAACAACATGCGTGATATAGAGAACGACAGTGAATGTGGTAAGCGCACCATGGCGGTTCGCCTAGGGCAACGCAAAGCCAAGCACTATCATTTTGCACTGCTTGGGCTCGCCCTTGCTTCTTTCGCTATCTACCTACTGATTCAAGAAAAACCGGTCTGGATCAGCCTGCCGTTTTTATTGAGCATTGTTATTGTTTACAAACATGGCAAGGCCGTTTGGGAAACCGAAAAACCAGCGCAGATTGCACCAATGATGCCAGTGATTGTGAAATGCTCACTGGTCACTAACCTATTGTTTGCAGGGGTTGTCGTAGCTCAAACTCTATTGAGTTAAATGAGACTAATCATTGCAAAGGGATCAAGCACCGATATACTCAAAGTAAGCTCATTGTTCAAAAGGTATACTAATGGAATACAACACTTCAGCACTGTGCGACATATATTTGGATCAAGTTGATGTCGTGGAGCCCATGTTCAGCAACTTCGGTGGACGTGCATCCTTCGCAGGACAGATCACGACATTAAAGTGTTTTGAAGACAATGCTTTGATTCGCTCCGTATTAGAGCAAGATGGTCTGGGACGTGTGTTGTTAATCGATGGTGGCGGCTCACTACGCAAAGCGCTGATCGATGCTGAGATTGCCCTACTTGTCGAAGACAATGAGTGGGAAGGTATTGTGGTTTACGGCTGTGTTCGTGAAGTCGATGAGCTAGAAGACATGAACATTGGTATTCAGGCTTTGGCTTCAATCCCTGTTGGTGCGAGCCAAGCAGGTGTCGGCGAATTGGACGTACCGGTCAACTTTGGCAGCGTAACCTTCTTACCGGAAGATTACCTCTACGCTGACAACACCGGTATTATTCTTTCGGCAGAGCCTTTAGATGTAGAACTTGATCTGGATGTTGAAGAAGAAGAGATCGAGTAACTCTCACTCAGCTTCAAATAATAAAACAACCATAAGAACACGAAGCATAAGAATACAAACAAAAACGCCCGCTACTCAGTAGCGGGCGTTTTTTTAAATCTGAAGAGTCAATTACTCTACGTCATCCATTTTACCAAGAAGGTTACGGATGCGATCTTGCCACGCTGAATGCTCTTCCTGCATTTGCTGAGTTTTTTGCTCTAGCTCGTGACGGCTTTCTTTAAGCTCACCAGCTTCTGTTGCTAGTGCTTGTTTCTCTTCTTTAAGCTCTTCCACTTCCATTTGAAGAAGTGCAATTGTATCTACTGCTGTTTGAATTTTTGCTTCTAGCTGCTCTAGTACTTCAAAAGACATTCTGGCCTACCTTTAAGTTATCCGTTTGATGGTGAAGGTCTACTCCACTTATTTCCCCATTCTACTCAGCAGAGCAAGGATAAACACTCAATATATTCGATATTTTGCGCCATTCGATGAAAAAAACAGCGCTTTTTACCGAATATTGACGTGAATTATTACTACCGCGACAACAGACTGATTATTTTGATGAATATTACCTGTTTTCACCCGCAAATTGATCAAGAGCAATCCCCAAAAAACAAAAAGGCAAACGTTTCCTTTGGGATATGGTAAAATTCGCCGCGAAATTTCTATTCCCCTTTTGAAAATTTTGGAGTCCGCATGAAACGCGATTTAGCAATGTCATTCTCTCGTGTCACTGAAGGTGCAGCACTAGCTGGTTACAAGTGGCTTGGCCGCGGCGATAAAAACGCTGCAGATGGCGCTGCTGTAGAAGTAATGCGTAGCCTACTGAACAAAACCGAAATTAGCGGCGAGATCGTTATCGGCGAAGGTGAAATCGATGATGCACCTATGCTATACATCGGCGAAAACGTCGGTATTGGCGGTGATGCGGTAGATATCGCCGTTGACCCAATTGAGGGGACACGCATGACAGCAATGGGCCAATCAAATGCATTGGCTGTATTGGCTGCAGGCGAAAAAGGTAGCTTCCTAAAAGCACCTGACATGTACATGGAAAAATTGGTTGTTGGTCCTGGCGCAAAAGGCGTGATTGACCTAGAACTGCCACTGACAGAAAACCTAGAAAACATTGCGAAAGCACTAGGTAAAACACTCGATACACTGGTAGTAACCACACTGGCTAAGCCACGTCATGATCAAGTGATTGCCGATATGCAAGCAATGGGCGTTCGTGTATTCGCAGTGCCAGATGGTGATGTTGCTGCTTCTATCCTCACGTGTATGCCAGACAGTGAAGTCGACGTAATGTACTGCATCGGCGGCGCGCCTGAAGGCGTGGTTTCGGCTGCGGTTATTCGCGCACTCGACGGCGACATGCACGCACGTCTGCTTCCTCGTCATGAAGTAAAAGGCGATACAGAAGAGAACCGCAAACACGGTGAGCTTGAACTAGAGCGTTGTGCAGAAATGGGCGTAACGGCGGGCATCGTATTGAAGATGGAAGACATGGCTCGTAGCGACAACGTTGTATTCTCAGCAACCGGCATTACTAAGGGTGACCTTCTAGAGGGCATCACACGTACAGGCAATATCGCAACTACAGAAACACTGCTTATCCGTGGTCGCTGCCGTACTATTCGTCGCATCAAGTCTATTCACTATCTAGAACGTAAAGACCCAGAAGTGATTGGTCACATCCTGTAAACCTAAACTAGGTTCAACAGAACACGCGAAGGCTGATACCAAGTATCAGCCTTTTGTTTTATTGGCCATCAATAACCTGTGCATTTCACCTACGCCATAGTAAATGGTTTGCTTTATAAACACCTTGCCTCATAATAGTAAGGTTCATTAGGTAGAGATAGTATGAAAACAAGCGACAAAATCTTACAGACCATTAAGCGTCAAGGCGCGGTAACCGCGAAACAACTGTCAGAAGAATTTGGCATGACGACAATGGGTGCCAGACAGCACCTACAAAGTTTGGAAGATGACGGTATTCTTGCGTTTCATGATGTTAAAGTAAAAGTGGGTCGCCCGACTCGCCACTGGTCCCTGACTCAACAAGGCCATGGTCAATTTTCAGATCGACATGGTGAGCTCACCATTCAAGTGATCGATGCTGTCGAGAATCTGTTTGGTAAAGAGGGGTTAGCTAAGGTTGCGGCCGAGCGTGAACAACACACCCTTAAGCAATATCAAACCGCGCTGTCTGATTGTGACTCGCTGATCAGCAAGCTTAAAAAACTCACCCAGCTGCGTGAAGACGAAGGCTACATGGCTGAACTTCAAGAGCATGACGATCACTACATCTTGATCGAGAACCACTGCCCTATCTGCAAGGCTGCGACTCGCTGCCCTAGCCTGTGCCAATCTGAGCTCAATGTTTTCAAAGAATTACTCAAAGATGAATGTCATGTGATCCGCACTGAACACATCATTACTGGCGAGCGTCGTTGTACTTATACCCTAACGCCAAGTTACTGATCCTGTCTCAATATTGAGAAAACACCAATAGATTAAAATTTGTACAAATTTCTTTCTTAAGCTTAAAGCATATGAAACATGCTTAATGCTAAGGAAGGAATCATGGCACATCCACAGCCCAATCAAAAACTGCCCCCTTTTGATGAACTGGTCCAACTCGCGAAAAGCGATCCGAAAGCATTCGATCAATTCAAACACGAGATGTGCGAACAGATGATTTGCTCAGCCTCAGAGACCATGCAAAACAGGCTTCGCGCTCAACAAAGTCATATCGATTTAGTCGTCAGCCGCTGCAAGAATCCACATCACGCTAATGTTGTTCTGATGCAAGAGCTGCGCTGTCAGGTCTGTAAATTCCAAGATGCACTCAAAGGCCGCTGCGATTTTGAAGAATCTCTGCCTGAAAATGTCGTGCCTTTCAGGCCAAATACAGAGCCAAAAATGTACTGAAAGCTAAAATGTATTAGTGAAAAAAACGCATTAAAAACAAAATGCCTTAGAACAAAAAAGGGAGCGCAATGCTCCCTTTTTACTGATGAATCATCCAATCTTTAAACGGGATCTTCACCGTAATCATTGCGACCTTCAGTGCCTTTCATCAAACCGCATTCTACCAAGATCCACAAACCACACACTAGTGCAGCAACCGTTGCCACCATGTGAATAGGCAATACTGGCTCTGTCGTAGTCGCAGCCATAGGTGATGCAAGTCGCCCGAGTACGAGCGGTACATTCAGCAATAGCCAGTAGTTAGACTTGTTGCGGTCATGCCAGCGCTTAGCGGTAACAGCAAGATCTGGAATAACAAGTAATAGAAGGAAGATTGGTAACAGGAGATAGGAGTATGCTGGGAACAAAACCGAGATACCGGTGGCAAAACCAGTAATCGCGATATAGTAGAAAATATTCCAAACCCAGTAAGTCTTACGACCAATTCTCCCTTTGAAAGAGAGCAGTAAATCTTTCATCGACATCTTAAATACTCAAAAAATTAATACGCTACCAAAAAGTTAGCAGCAAATAGTCAGTTAATCACTTTTAGTTCGTTGATTATTTTTAGCTAGTTAATCACTTTCTGAAAGCAACTTTTATCCATATCCCTTATGTTGACCGTTAGGCTGCGGATATGGCTTGCCTGTTCTTGTAAGGTTTGCATCAACAAACGCGACAATTCTCTTTTCTGTTCTTCGGTACGCCCTGAAAGTAACTCGAAGCTAATATGAACAAAATCCACATTGTCCTCTTCATCACCGACCAACCAGTTATGACAGCGCAGTGAACGAGACTTCACAGAAGGTACATCAAACAAACCACAGTTTAATGTAACTTGATGAAGATCTTCTAGTAAACCTTGGATATTCACTCGCTCATCCACTGAATTTGAGTACTCTAGAACTAGATTCGGCATTATTACTTCCTATTGTTAACGCAATCGTTTGTCCCTTAATAGCAACTAACGATGAAAAATCCGAGAAGTTAGCTATTATTCTGTCTGCCGGATCACTGATATATGCTCAAAATCTACTCTGACCATTGAGTAAGATCCAAGAAAGTCATGACCACAGTCATGATCTGTTGATATTATTCTGTTATATTATTTCGTAATAAAGTTTACTTTTTTACATTCGATTTATTTAAATACTTTGGAGATATCCCTATGCGTCATCCTGTAGTTATGGGTAACTGGAAACTAAACGGCAGCAAAGAAATGGTTGTTGATCTACTAAACGGTCTTAACGCTGAACTTGAAGGCGTAACAGGCGTAGACGTAGCAGTTGCTCCACCAGCACTTTTCGTTGATCTTGCTGAGCGTACGCTTACTGAAGCGGGCAGCGCGATCATCCTAGGTGCTCAAAACTCTGACCTAAACAACAGCGGTGCATTCACTGGCGACATGTCTCCAGCAATGCTTAAAGAGTTCGGCGCATCTCACATCATCATCGGTCACTCTGAGCGTCGTGAATACCACGCTGAGTCTGACGAATTCGTTGCTAAGAAATTCGCATTCCTAAAAGAGAACGGCCTAACTCCAGTTCTTTGTATCGGTGAGTCTGATGCACAAAACGAAGCAGGCGAAACTGTTGCTGTATGTGCTCGTCAACTTGACGCTGTTATCAACACTCAAGGTGTTGAAGCTCTTGAAGGCGCTATCATCGCTTACGAACCAATCTGGGCTATCGGTACTGGTAAAGCAGCTACAGCTGAAGATGCACAACGCATCCACGCTCAAATCCGTGCTCACATCGCAGAGAAATCTGAAGACGTTGCTAAGAAAGTTGTTATCCAATACGGCGGTTCTGTTAAGCCAGAAAACGCAGCAGCTTACTTCGCACAACCAGACATCGACGGTGCTCTAGTTGGCGGCGCAGCTCTAGACGCGAAAAGCTTCGCAGCTATCGCTAAAGCAGCAGCTGAAGCAAAAGCTTAATTTAAACTTCACCGTTTAGATTAGATGAAAGGTCAACTTAGGTTGGCCTTTTTTATTGCCTATCGTTTGAGATTCAAGCTTTAAAGCCAAACAACAGGCACAAAAAAACCGCTGATAAATCAGCGGTTCTTAATACTTTTAAGCGAACGCTAAACGTGGCTTAGAACAACTCTTCTGCAACGCGGAACAGCTCAGAACGGTCTGGGTTCTGCATGTTCTCGATACAGTCGATGATGTCGTGGTGAACAAGTTCTTCTTTCTCGATACCAACACAACGACCACCGTGGCCTTCTTGAAGAAGGTGAACAGCGTAGTTACCCATGCGTGAAGCCAGTACACGGTCAAATGCAGTAGGACGACCACCACGTTGGATGTGACCAAGAACCGTTGCACGAGTTTCACGACCTGTTGAAGATTCGATCTCTTTAGCCAGTTCGTTCGCGTCCATCATTAGCTCAGTTAGAGCGATGATTGCGTGCTTCTTACCTTTCGCAATTCCATCTTGGATATTGCTGATTAGCTGCTCTTTATCTAGACCAGTTTCAGGAGTAATGATGTACTCACAACCACCCGCGATTGCTGACATAAGCGTAAGGTCACCACAGTGACGGCCCATGATTTCAACAATAGAAATACGTTGGTGAGAAGAAGACGTGTCACGTAGACGGTCGATTGAATCAATAACTGTGTTAAGTGCAGTTAGGTAACCGATTGTGTAGTCAGTACCTGCGATATCGTTATCGATAGTGCCTGGAAGACCGATACATGGGTAACCCATTTCTGTCAGTTTCTTAGCACCCATGTAAGAACCGTCGCCACCGATAACAACAAGTGCTTCGATACCGTGCTTCTTAAGGTTCTCGATGCCTTTCTCGCGAACTTTAACATCTTTGAATTCAGGGAAACGTGCAGAACCTAAAAAAGTACCGCCGCGGTTGATGACGTCAGATACGCTTGAACGGTCAAGCTTTTCAATACGGTCTTCAACAAGGCCTTGGTAGCCATCGTAAATGCCGTAAACTTCAATGCCAACTGATAGTGCGGTACGAACTACGCCACGTACTGCTGCGTTCATGCCTGGAGCGTCACCACCACTGGTCAAAACACCGATCTTCTTAATCATGCTCACCCTCGATTTTTGGGAATCTATTATTCAATTCTTTTGCTTGCCGATTGTATATCAACAAGATTTTAAATCTATATATGTGCTTTATGTTACATTTCCTCAATGGGAATAGCACTTAAATCGCGTAAATTTATGTAACATTTCTACTTCTGTAAGAGTATTACAGTTTTACTCAGTAACTTTGTTGATTCACATCAGAATCAACATTAATTGTTATGCGGTGGTTTTTGTATCACCAAAGAATTCGCAATTTTTACTCACTTTAGTTCAAAAGCCACCCACTTACCATTTGCGGGCTGCTTTTCCCACCTATTACCAAGAATGGAATTTCTGCTGCTTCTCCGGGCCAAACACCACCGAATACGGGTCTTGATGAATTAATACATCAGCATCAGGGAACACAGAGATAAGCTTGGCCTCCACTTCATCAGAAATGCGATGCGCTTCAATAAGTGGGATATTATCTTCCAATTCTAAATGCAGTTGGATAAAGCGAATCGGCCCCGAACGACGAGTTCGTAATTGATGCACACCCAACACACCTTCAATGCTCAATGATGTCTCTTTAATCTGTTTCAGCTCTTCATCTGGCAGCTTATGATCAAGCAAAGATTGCACGGCTTCCATCGCCATTTGGTAAGCGCTGTACAGGATGTAGATACCAATACCAATCGCGAACACCGAATCCGCCTGACCAATGCCAAACCAACTCAACGCCAGTGCCAACATAATAGCGGCGTTCATATAAAGATCGGTCTGATAGTGCAGTGAATCAGCCGCAATGGCTTGGCTACCGGTTTTGTTTACGACATGTTTTTGGAATCGAACCAAACCAAAGGTCATTACGATCGCGAACAAGCTGACATAAATACCAATTTCAGGAGAGTTCAGCTCATGCGGTCGGAAGAAACGCTCAATACCATTAAGAATAAGGAAACAAGCGGAACCGGAAATAAACATTGCCTGCGCTAATGCAGCAAGAGACTCAGCCTTACCATGACCAAAGGTATGTTCTTTATCGGCAGGCTGAAGAGAGTAGCGAACCACCACTAGGTTGACGACAGAAGCGGCGATATCCAACAGCGAATCAACCACAGAAGCTAATAAACTGACTGAACCTGTCACCCACCACGCAGCAACCTTCACAACCAATAATATGGAGGCAATGATGGTGGCAGCCCAAGCGGCGAGCGTAACTAAACGTGCGTATTCTTGTTTCATAAATTGGCTATAAAGTGACTAATAGCACAAAGTATAACCCGCAAACAACCGATTGAATATGACAGCCATGATGTAATACATTCATTTTTAAAGATCAAAAAAGCGGCACTAGGCCGCTTCTTTCTAAACGCTTTCAATCAATTCAGCTTTCTCAAGCCATGAATTACTTGTCTTTGTTCATGCGTTTTTCCATTTTGTCAGCACACTTCGCCATGCGCTCTTGTTGGATTTCTTTCAGCTGAGTCTTTTGCTCAGGCGTTAGTACGCTCATCATTTGGTGTTGCTTCTTAAGCATTGCTACGCGACGCTCTGTTTGCTTCTCAACCATTTGGCTTGCTAGGTCGTTTGCTGCAGCTTCATCAAAAGTATCAGCTAGAACTAGATCTTGAACTTTCTCGTGATGCGCTTTCATTTGCGCCATTTTATCTGCTTTGTTGCCTGAGTGTTTTGCTTTCATCTCAGCGCGGTTCGCTTCGCGCATCTCTTTTAGTTCTGTTTTTTGAGCATCCGTCAGGTCTAGTTGGCGCATCACTTTCTTATCGAAGCCACCACACTTACCGTGCATACCTTTGTGATCACCTTTATCACCACCGCCGTATGCAAACGCACTCGCTGTACCTAACATAAGTGGAAGTGCCGCTGCTACTAGTACAAGTTTCTTAGTCATTTTCATAATTGTTGCCTCGATTCGGTATAATAAGTCATGTATTGCGTCTGTTTCTCAGCGCTTAGATATAGATTAGTCTTTCCCTCGTAAAGTGACGTTTAGAAAGCGTAAAGAATCGTAAAGAGTGAAAGTTGACGAATAATTAGCAGTATTATTAACGTGTAAATAGTAGATAACCGATTAAGGCTTCCCAATGGCGAACATTCTTCTTATTGATGACGACACAGAACTAACCAGCTTACTTAAAGACATCCTGAGCTTTGAGGGCTTCACTGTTTCCGAAGCCAATGATGGCTATGCGGGGCTTGACGCTATCAATGATGAGATTGATCTGATTCTTTTGGATGTGATGATGCCGCGCCTTAACGGTATGGAAACGCTAAAGAAGCTGAGAGAAAACTGGGAAACACCAGTATTGATGCTGACTGCCAAAGGCGAAGAGATCGACCGTGTTATTGGCCTTGAACTTGGCGCAGATGATTATTTGCCAAAGCCGTTCAGTGACCGAGAACTGCTCGCTCGTATTCGTGCCATCTTGCGTAGAACACAGACTAACACCGCGCCTAAATCAGCCAGCGACATCATTCAATACCAAGACATCGAAGTCTTCCCTGGCAAGCAAGAGGCTTACTGTAATGGACAGATTATCGATCTCACCACCACAGAATTCGCTTTACTGAGCCATCTCATCCAAAACCCAGGACAAGTGATCACCAAAGAAGCACTGAGCTTGGATGTTTTAGGCAAAAGGCTGGCGGCGTTTGACCGCGCGATAGACATGCACATATCCAATCTGCGCAAGAAGATTCCAGAACGTACTGACGGTAAGTCTCGCATCAAAACCTTACGAGGCCGCGGATACTTATTGGTAGAGGAAGATTAATGCGCATCCCTAAAATCACCAGCTTATATGGACGTATCTTTGCTATCTTTTGGTTCACCATGTTACTGGTGCTTTTGTCGGTGCTGTCACTTCCCCATTTAGACCCTCGAGTGGCGCGAGATGTGCCCGCAGATCACCTCGATAAACTCGAGCGTATCGCTAAAATCACAGAGAAACGCTACGCCAAAGAACCTAATCTAGGCAAAATTGTGTTCCAACTTGAGGCACCACGTAGCCGCAAGGATTCTCGTGCTCGCATCTATTTAACCGACCTAGAAGGCGCTGTCCTTACGTCAAAAAGACATTCGGACTATAAGCTTAAGGCGATTCGCAACTTTGTTACCTCGATTGATAACCCTGAAGTACCAAAACAGAAACTATACGGACACTACATGGTGGCAGGGCCAGTACCTATCACACTCGCTGGTGAAGAATTACTGATGTATGCCGGAGTAAAATGGAACCAACCACCGCCATTTTTGCTGCGACTGTTTGATAGACCTTTACAACTGTTGCTTGCGGTAATGCTAGCAAGTACCCCGCTATTGCTATGGTTGGCTTGGGCATTAAGCCAACCCGCACGTAGGCTAGAGCGCGCAGCGCAACGCGTAGCAAAAGGGCAATTTGAGGTCGACCCTCAACTTGAAAAAGGCACATCAGAATTCAGACAAGCGGGTGAAAGCTTTAACCAAATGGTGGAAGCGGTAAACCAGATGATTTCGGGGCAACAGCGCCTACTTTCTGATATCTCACACGAACTGCGCTCGCCATTGACTCGTCTACGCATGGCCAATGCACTGGCAATTCGTAAGCAAGGTGAGAGCCAAGAATTAGAACGTATTGATACCGAAGCGCAGCGTTTGGAACAAATGATCAGTGAGCTACTGACGCTATCTCGTATGCAGGTCGACAGCCACATTACTCGTGAGGTTCAACCTATCTCGAGCTTATGGGAGGAGATCTTAAAAGATGCAGAGTTTGAAGCTGAACAGATGGGTAAATTACTGACGTTTTCAGAGATCCCAGAGCGTTCTATTTCGGGTAATCCTAAGCTGCTGATGAGTGCCTTAGACAATATTACGCGCAATGCTATCTACTACGGCAAAGACCAAGTGGATGTGCAATTCCATGTTGTCCAAGATCAGCTGACGATTTGCGTCAATGACAACGGTGATGGTGTCCCGGAGGATGAACTGGATTCTATCTTCAGACCGTTCTACCGAGTTTCAACGGCACGCGATCGTAATTCAGGTGGCACCGGGCTTGGCCTCACCATTACAGAAAGTGCGATTCGCCAACACAGCGGAACCATCACTGCAAGCCGTAGCCAGCTCGGTGGATTACAACTCGAAATCACCCTGCCAATCTTGCCGGCATAATACCCCCACAAAGATCGCAGTTGATAATGATTGTTATTATCATTATGGTAAATCCTCTAATTAAGGAGGATTTACCATGTCACACACTTTCCCTGCTTTACCCTACGCTTACGACGCCCTAGAACCTTACATTGATGCTAAGACGATGGAAGTGCATTACAGTAAGCACCATAGAACCTACTACGATAAGTTTGTTGCGGCTATTTCTGGCAACGAGCTAGAGCAACAGTCTCTGACCGAGATCTTCGCTAACATTTCTCAGCACAGCCCAGCGGTTCGTAACAATGGTGGCGGTTACTACAATCACATCTTGTATTGGAACTGCATGTCGCAAGACGGTGGGGGTGAACCCACGGGCGAGCTTGGCGAAGCTATCAAAAGTACTTTCGGAGATTTCGAGACATTCCAAGATCAGTTCGCTCAGGCGGCAATCAATACCTTTGGTTCAGGCTTCGCTTGGCTAGTGGTTGAAGAAGGACAACTGAAGATCATCTCGACCTCAAATCAAGATAATCCGTGGATGGATACGGTTGCCAGTAACGGCGAGCCCATTCTTGCACTCGATGTTTGGGAACACGCCTATTACATCAGCTACCAAAACCGTCGTCCTGATTACATCAATGCATGGTGGAACGTAGTGAATTGGAATGCGGTATCTGAAAACTACGCGCAGGCACTAGCGAACCAAGCGTAAGCTGAGGGTGGCGAACTGTACTCACTCAGCTTGCCACCGTATACTCTGGCTATCTTTGATTATTCTTGTGAACCAACATGTTTGATATCGCTCTATACGAACCAGAAATCGCGCCCAATACGGGTAACATCATCCGCCTATCAGCTAACTGCGGCGCAAACCTGCACCTTATCGAGCCGCTTGGTTTTGATTTCGAAGAGAAAAAAGTTCGTCGTGCGGGCTTAGATTATCACGACCTTGCACGAGTTAAGCGTCACAAGAATCTAGAAGCCTTCCTTGAGTATCTAGAGAATGAACGCGAGGGTGATTTCCGCATCTTTGCTTGCACCACTAAAACGACAGGTCACCACGTTGATGCAAAATTCCAACAAGGTGATGTGTTGATGTTTGGCCCTGAGACTCGTGGCCTGCCTGCTGAGTTCATCGAAAGCATGCCAATGGAACAACGCATTCGTATACCAATGATGCCAGACGCGCGTAGCCTAAACCTATCTAACGCGGTTGCTATTATTGCATTCGAAGCATGGCGACAAATGGGCTTTGAAGGCGCGGTATAACCCAATCTCAGTAAATCAATCTCAGTAAATAGCCGCTCACTCGGCCTATTACCTGTTCCTGCTAGCAATCGTAAATAGCAGGTAACATGCAATAAAAAAGGCTCTTACCATTATCACTTGCTTGCGAAGGATAAAGGTAAGAGCCTTTTCTGTTTTTCCCTCTATATAAAGAAGAGAGAAAAACAAAGAATAGAAAAAACGGATTAATTTAAGCGGTTACGATCGTTGTCGTCGTCTTTCTTCTCAAACTCACCCTCAAAGGTGTTGCCGTCTTTTGATTGGTCAGATGGACCTGGATTGAATGGGTCTTGTCCAAATGGGCTCTGGCCAAAACCAGCTTGTCCACCCGCATGGAAACCACCAGACATATTGGTCACCACCATTTTTTCCATCATTTTCTTGGCAATCATCGCTCTTGGTGCTGGTAACAATACCAACATACCGAGTGCGTCCGTCATAAAGCCCGGAGTCAGCAGCAATACGCCTGCAACCGCAAGCATCACGCCTTCAAGAATCTGTTGTGCTGGCATTTCGCCTTGTTGCAACCGACCTTGAACAGACATAAGTGTCTGAATGCCTTGGCTACGAACAAGCGATGCACCCACAAATGCAGTGATCAAAACCAACGCGATAGTTGGCCACAATCCTAAGAAGCCACCAACTTGAATAAATAGCCCAATCTCAATGATGGGTACGAAGATAAAGAGTAATAATAAGATAGGAAACACACGCCCTCCTTTGTTACGTCCAGTTTACGCTGAAAGCCCTACCAATCTCAAATTTATCCTGTAAATAAGCGTGTTTATTGACCCGGAATAAGTTTGCTAAATATTGACGAAACAAAAACGAAAAAGGTGATCAACTTAATATTTTTATGCGCTAAGTACAGTATCATGTGCCACATAAGTCAGGACGGATTTATCAGCCCAATATTCTAGCGAACGGAGTATTTGCACACAGAATAGGCTAATAACTAACTATATAATCAGAATAATTCTCTAAGGATCCTGTTATGGCTACTCAATCAGAAGCTCAAGTTGAAGCTCCTCAAGCTACTCGTCTCGAAGAAGATCTATTAGGTCAACGTCATGTTCCGGCTGATGCTTACTACGGCATCCACACTCTACGCGCAGTTGAAAACTTCAACATCTCAAATGTAACGATCTCAGATGTACCTGAATTCGTTCGCGGTATGGTGATGACAAAGAAAGCAGCGGCTTTAGCAAACAAAGAGTTAGGTGTAATCCCAAGCGAAGTGGCTAAGTACATCATCGAAGCTTGTGACCTAATTCTAGACACGGGTAAGTGCATGGATCAGTTCCCATCGGATGTATTCCAAGGTGGTGCTGGTACTTCTGTAAACATGAATGCTAACGAAGTTGTGGCAAACGTGGCACTTGAACTTATGGGCAAAGAAAAAGGCCAATATGAGTTCATCAACCCGAATGACCATGTTAACCGCAGCCAATCTACAAACTGTGCTTACCCAACAGGCTTCCGCATCTCTGTTTACAACAGCGTTCGTAAACTGATCGATGCTATCGAATACCTAAAAGGTGCATTTGAGCTTAAGAGCCAAGAATTCAACACAATTTTGAAGATGGGTCGTACTCAACTTCAAGATGCTGTACCTATGACGGTTGGCCAAGAGTTCCACGCTTGGGCTGTAACCATCAACGAAGAAATCAAAAACCTAGAATACACTTCAAAACTACTGCTTGAAGTTAACCTAGGCGCAACGGCTATCGGTACTGGTCTGAACGCAGCTCCGGGTTACCAAGGCCTAGCAGTTAAGCACCTAGCAGAAGTAACTGGCCTAGAATGTGTAGCGGCTGAAGATCTTATCGAAGCAACGTCTGACTGTGGCGCATACGTAATGACGCACGGTGCACTTAAACGTCTAGCGGTTAAACTGTCTAAGATCTGTAACGACTTACGTCTTCTTTCTTCAGGTCCACGTACTGGCTTCAACGAGCTAAACCTACCTGAACTGCAAGCGGGTTCTTCAATCATGCCTGCTAAAGTAAACCCAGTTGTACCTGAAGTAGTAAACCAAGTTTGCTTTAAAGTTCTAGGTAACGACAACACGGTTTCTTTCGCAGCAGAAGGCGGTCAGCTTCAATTGAACGTAATGGAACCTGTTATCGCACAAAGCATGTTTGAGTCTTTAGACATCCTAACAAACGCATGTGTGAACCTACGCGACAAGTGTGTAGACGGCATTACTGTGAACAAAGAAGTCTGTGAATCTCACGTATTTAACTCTATCGGTATCGTAACTTACCTAAACCCATACATTGGCCACCACGAAGGTGACATCGTTGGTAAGATTTGTGCGGAAACAGGTAAGAGTGTTCGTGATGTAGTTCTAGAGCGCGGTTTATTGAGCGAAGAAGAACTTGATGACATTTTCTCTGTTGAAAATCTGATGCATCCTCAGTATAAAGCTAAACGCTACGAATAACGGTAGCGAGAAAGGGCTCCAAACGGAGCCCTTTTTTAGGCTCCAATACGGTTAACCTTGCTGATCTTGTGGATTTCCGTTAGTTGCATTTTTGCTTAATTAAACCTAAACCATAGAACTATTATGTGAACATTCCAGTGGCGAATGTTCACATAATAAAATCTAAAATGAGGTGTTACTTATGATTGCAGTAGAACTATTTGTCGTCCTGCTCTTTATCTTTTTGGGGGCCAGAATTGGCGGTATCGGTATTGGTTTTGCCGGTGGTGCTGGTGTTATTGCCCTTTCATTAATTCTTGGTGTTCCAACAAGCCAATCTTTTATCCCGGTCGATGTAATTTTGATCATCATGTCGGTTATCACCGCAATTGCAGCAATGCAGGTTGCTGGCGGTATGGACTGGTTGGTACAAATTGCAGAAAACTTTTTGCGTAAACACCCTGAACGTATCACCTTTTACGCGCCGATTGTGACCTTTGTAATGACACTGATGGCGGGTACTGGTCACACAGCATTCTCTACGTTGCCTGTTATTGCAGAAGTAGCAAAAGGCCAAGGTGTTCGTCCTTCTCGTCCACTGTCTATCGCAGTTGTAGCCTCTCAAATTGCGATCACAGCTTCGCCTATTTCGGCAGCAGTTGTGGCTTTCGCAGCGATGCTGGCACCCTTTGGTGTCGATTACCTAACGCTATTGATGGTTTGTATTCCAACAACCTTCATCGCTTGTATGGTTGGTGCGGTTGTCGCGAACTACATGGGCAGCGAACTGAAAGACGATCCTATTTACCAAGAACGTCTAGAGAAAGGTCTAATCAAGCTAGCAACAGAAGAGAAACGCGAAATTCTACCAACAGCGAAGAAGGCGACTTACATCTTCCTTGCAGCGATTGGTTTTGTTGTTTGCTACGCAGCCGCTATCTCTAGCTCTGTTGGCCTAATTGAAAACCCAGCACTAGGCCGTAACGAAGCGATCATGTCTGTGATGCTGGCAGCAGCAGCGGCAATCGTGATGTTCACTAAGATTGATGCAGCGAAGATTTCTTCGGCTCCAACATTCCGCTCTGGTATGACTGCGTGTGTATGTGTACTGGGTGTGGCTTGGTTAGGTTCAACGTTTGTGAATGCACACGTTGCTGAAATCAAAGACGTTGCTGGTGCTCTACTGGCTGACTACCCTTGGATGCTGGCTCTTGTTCTGTTCTTCGCTTCTATGCTGCTTTACTCTCAAGGCGCAACAACGGTTGCACTGATGCCTGCAGCTCTAGCGATTGGCGTAGCACCACTAACAGCCGTGGCTTCTTTTGCTGCGGTAAGTGCACTGTTCGTACTTCCAACTTACCCTACGCTACTGGTAGCGGTTGAGATGGATGACACAGGTTCAACGCGTATTGGTAAGTACGTATTTAACCACCCATTCTTCATTCCTGGTGTGGCAACAATCAGTACAGCGGTAGCACTCGGCTTCGCATTCGGCGGTCTGTTTATCTAACACTCGCTGAAAAACCAAACCTAAAAGGAAGCTTCGGCTTCCTTTTTTCTTTTCTGCACAATGTGTTTATTTGATACGTATCAAATAAACATTATAAACCTAAAAATCCGAACAAAAATAAAGTTTGAATAAAATTCCAATAATATTCACGCCATTCATTAATAATGCCTGCCAACGCAACCACCCCTTGTTTTCCTATAATTCACATCGAATATTAATCCAAGCTAACTAACCAAAAAACCTTGCTCTTTTTCTAACGTTTTTCAGCCTATTCATTGGTCACTATTTTTGTGAACAATACCAAACTTAAATTCCGACGTAAGGAATAAAATAACCGCAGTTAAATTAAATCTTAATTCATTTGGATATATAAATATAAAGATACTTATATTTAAAGTCGGCAACGTCATATAGATGCTCGCTCTATAAGGGCAAGAATTTTATATCGTTGAATGCTTTATAAATGTCACTGTATTTACAATCTATAAACATTAGTCGCTAATTCACGTCAATTCTATTTAGGATGATGTAAGGAGATAGCCATGACGACTCAGACGATACCAAGCGAGAAAAAAAAGGGCGGCTTCTTTGCCAACTTTAAATTCCCTTCTGCCTACACCATTCTATTTATTCTAATTGCATTCGTAGCCCTGCTTACCTGGGTTGTTCCAGCAGGCCAATACGACCGAGCAATGAATGAAGAGTTAGGTCGAGAAGTACCGGTAACCGGCACCTATCAAGCAGTAGAAGGTAACCCTCAAGGTGTGATTGACGTACTACTCGCACCTATTGACGGTTTCTACGACCACAATAGCTATGAAGCTGCAGCAATCGATGTTTCGCTGTTCATCTTAATCATTGGTGGCTTCTTAGGGCTAGTAACCAAAACTGGCGCCATCGATGCCGGTATCGAACGCGTCACCGCCCGCCTAGAAGGGCGAGAAGAGTTGATGATACCGATACTGATGGCATTGTTTGCTGCTGGCGGTACCGTCTACGGCATGGCGGAAGAATCACTGCCATTCTATACGCTGCTAGTACCAGTAATGATGGCCGCTCGCTTTGACCCTCTGGTTGCCGCTGCGACCGTACTGCTTGGCGCAGGGATTGGGGTGCTAGGGTCAACGATTAACCCATTCGCAACCGTGATCGCTGCCAACGCCTCTGGTATCCCATTTACTGACGGTATCATGCTGCGTATTGCCATGCTCGTTATTGGTTGGATAATTTGTGTTGCCTACGTCATGCGTTACGCAAGAATGGTTCAAGCTGACCCAACAACATCGATTGTCTACGACAAATACGAAGAGAACAAAGCGCACTTCCTTGGTAACGCGAGCGACGAAAAACTTGATTTCACCACAACGCGTAAATTAATCCTCACTATTTTCGGTGGCTCTTTCGCTGTGATGATTTACGGTGTATCGGTTGCTGGCTGGTGGATGGCAGAGATCTCAGCGATGTTCTTAGCCGCGACAATCATTGTCGGTATTGTGGCTCGCATGAGCGAAGAAGAGTTTACGACTAGCTTCATTGATGGTGCCCGCGACCTACTTGGTGTAGCGCTTATCATCGGTATCGCGCGTGGTATCGTGGTCGTGATGGACCGCGGTATGATCACCGATACGATTCTGTTCTCTGCAGAACAAATGGTGACGGGGCTTTCTTCAGTTATCTTTATTAACGTAATGTTCTTCTTAGAGATTTTGTTGTCCTTCTTAGTGCCGTCAACGTCTGGTTTAGCCGTACTCACCATGCCAATCATGGCACCACTGGCCGACTTTGCTGGCGTAGGTCGTGACCTCGTTATCACCGCTTACCAATCAGCATCTGGCTTGGTGAACCTAATCACCCCGACCTCTGCGGTTGTGATGGGTGGCTTGGCGATTGCCCGCGTCCCTTATGTTCGCTGGGTTAAATGGGTAATGCCATTAGTCGGTATCTTAATGGTGTTCTGCATCGTTGTACTAAGTATTGGTGCGCTTATCTAACTTAAAGCATTTCACTCCGTTCTCATCCAAAGCCGCTTCCATAGCGGCTTTTTTTATTGCTATCTAATCCAACTCCAACCCAATCACCAAAACAACCTGCCGAGCTGCACACGCTTCATTTAACGCCTCTCTATGACCTATCTCAGTAGCAAAGCTTAAACAAGCAAAAACCACTTGCGACAAAGAGTAAGCCAACGTTTAAACATCAAGGTTAAAGCTAATAAATCGCCAACTATTCTTCGCTCTTATATTTATACAAATATTTAGTCATTTATTAGCGTTAATTATATTTAAAGTAATTTAAACAGTAATAACCAAAGAGGAAATAGTAGTGATTTTTATAGGAAACCGGCTTAAAAAACCCAATTATAAAGTGTGACCACAATAGCTTTATTCGCATTTATTTTGTTAACAACTAATTAATTCCACATCCAAAATTAAATATCTAAATAAAAACATTGCATACTTCCAATCTAAGCTCATTCTTATCAATAAAACCATTTTGCATATAATCCCTCACAAATTGGATTCTAGCTAGGTGAATGAAAAAAGCATGCATAATATTCCCAAGGAGTTAACTATTTAGAAAAGACTGACAATAGTTGAAAGTGCATAAAGTTTGTTAAAACCCTTGATTTTAAAGGGCTACGGGATAAAAAACGATTTGTGATAGATCTCTAAGAATACCTGACTAGCAGGCGTAATATTAATTCCAGACAAGAGATATGAATAAAATAATTCATTCTTCTCAACTGAAAATAAATAATTACTCTTAGCAATAAAAGTAATTCAAATATATAAGAGAGAGACGATCATGAGTAAGTTCTATGTAGGTTCTGAAATAGGTCAATTACGCCGCGTTCTAGTTCACCGCCCAAGACGCGCACTGACTCACCTAACACCCTCTAACTGTCACGATTTGCTATTTGATGACGTACTGGCTGTTGAGCGTGCAGGTAAAGAGCATGACGCATTTACTCAAACGCTACGTGATCAAGGTGTTGAAGTTCTTCTTCTTACTGACTTGCTAGCCGACACACTAGCGGTGTCAGAAGCGAAAGATTGGCTACTAACCTGCCAAGTATCTGATTACCGTTTGGGTAAAACATTCGCCAATGATGTGCGCTGCTACTTGGGCGATTTACCAAACCTAGAGTTAGCAAAAATCCTAACGGGCGGTTTGTCTTACGCTGAGATGCCAATGAAATCATCTTCAATGATGCAAGGCATGCACGCACCAACCGACTTCATTATCGAGCCACTACCAAACCACCTATTTACTCGCGACACATCTTGCTGGGTATACGGCGGTGTATCTATCAACCCAATGGCGAAACCAGCTCGTCAACGTGAAACAAACCACGTTCGTGCTATTTACCGCTGGCACCCAACATTCGCAGGCCAAGACTTCATTAAATACTTCGGCGATGAAGAAAAAATCAATTACGACAACTCTACGATTGAAGGTGGTGACGTTCTTGTACTTGGTCGTGGCGCGGTGCTTATCGGTATGTCTGAACGCACAACAGCACAAGGTGTTGAACACTTAGCATCTAGCCTATTCAAACACGGTCAAGCGACACAAGTTATCGCAATGCAGCTACCAAAACACCGCTCTTGCATGCACTTAGACACCGTAATGACTCACATGAACGAAGATACGTTCTCTGTTTACCCTGAAGTGGTAAGTAAAGACGTGCAGTGCTGGAACCTAACTGGCGATGAGTCTGGCGCTGTAAAAGTGAAAGAAGAAGGCTACTTCGTAACGGCTATCGAAAAAGCACTTGGCGTAGACAAGCTAAACCTAATCACAACCGGTGGCGACAACTTCCATGCAGAACGTGAACAGTGGAACGATGCAAACAACGTTCTAACGGTTAAACCTGGCGTCGTTATTGGCTACGAAGGCAACACCTACACCAATGAAAAATACGACAAAGCAGGCATCACGGTTCTTCCGATTCCAGGAGACGAACTTGGTCGCGGTCGCGGTGGCGCACGCTGCATGAGCTGCCCAATTGAGCGTGATGGTATCTAATCACTAAGACGAAAACGGCCAAGTTGAACGATCTTAAATAATCTCAGCTTGGCCAGAATGAGAGAACACAATTATGACTAAGCAAACTGTTGTTGTTGCACTCGGCGGTAACGCCCTACTTCGTCGCGGTGAGCCGTTAGAAGCCGATGTTCAACGCCGTAATATTGAAACCGCGGTTAAAACCATCTCTGAAATCGCGAAAGTGTACAACGTGGTTCTAGTACACGGTAATGGCCCACAAGTTGGCCTACTTGCTCTGCAAGGTTTGGAATACAAAAAAGTAAACCCGTATCCGCTGGATGTATTGGGCAGTGAAACTCAAGGCATGATCGGCTACATGCTGATGCAAGAGTTCAAGAACTACCTGCCTGACCGCAACATCTCGTGCATGTTGACTCAAATGACGGTTGATCCAAACGATCCAGCATTTGCGGATCCAACAAAGCCGATTGGTCCGATCTACGAAGAAGCAGAAGCGCGTGAATTAGCGGAGAAATTCCACTGGATAGTAAAACCTGACGGCCAACATTTCCGTCGCGTGGTACCAAGCCCACGCCCTACCGGCATTGTTGAGCACGAAGCGATCACACAGCTTATCGATGCGGGTCACCTAGTAATTTGTACTGGCGGTGGTGGCATCCCAGTGAAAAAAGAGAATGGCAAATTAGTGGGTGTTGAAGCGGTTATCGACAAAGACATGTCAGCGGCTTTCTTGGCGAAACAACTGGATGCGGATGCGCTGCTTATTTTGACCGATGCTGAGGCTGTGTACCTTGATTGGGGCAAGCCAACTCAACACGCACTGCGCAGCACCACACCAAGCGAATTGGCGAAGTTCACATTTGATGCAGGCTCGATGGGGCCAAAAATTGAAGCATCGTGCGAATTCATTCAGCAAGGCGGAAAAGTAGTGGGTATCGGCGCACTCGAAGATGGTTTGCAAATCCTGCAAGGCCAAGCGGGCACCAATATCACCAAAGGTTAACGCACTAGCGAGCTTTATCATCTTGAAAAACTTAAAGCTTGAGAAGCTGAAACCTTGAGAGCTTTTAAAGCTTGCGAAAACAGAATTAAACGAAACAAACAGAACCGAACAAATTTAACTAAAAAATTGAATCGCGCTTTCTTGAATTTTCTTTCCCTGTAACAAGAAAGCGCCTAAATCTAAGAAGGAATACATCATGGCTTTTAACCTACGCAATCGTAACTTCCTAAAACTACTAGATTTCACTCCACGCGAAATTCAACACTTGTTAGATCTTTCTATGGAGCTAAAAAAAGCGAAGTACAACGGTTACGAACAGCCAACACTGACTGGCAAAAACATTGCGCTTATCTTTGAGAAAACATCAACTCGTACTCGCTGTGCATTTGAAGTTGCCGCATTCGACCAAGGTGCTCGAGTGTCTTACTTAGGCCCATCTGGCTCTCAAATTGGCCACAAAGAATCAATGAAAGATACCGCTCGCGTTCTTGGCCGTATGTACGATGGCATTGAATACCGCGGCTTCGGTCAAGAAATCGTTGAAGAGCTAGGCGCTTACGCGGGTGTACCGGTATGGAATGGTCTGACTGACGAATTCCACCCAACACAGATCCTTGCTGACTTCCTAACCATGACGGAATACGGTCGTGGTAAACAACTGCATGAAATCAGCTTTGCTTACCTAGGTGATGCTCGCAACAACATGGGTAACTCTCTGATGGTTGGCGCTGCGAAAATGGGCATGGACATTCGCCTTGTTGCTCCAAAACAATTCTGGCCACAAGAAGAGCTATTGGCTCAATGTCGTGAAATCGCAGAACACACGGGCGGCAAAATCACGCTAACAGAAGATGTTCAAGAAGGCGTGCAAGGTTGTGACTTCCTATACACCGATGTTTGGGTATCAATGGGCGAAGCAAAAGAAGCATGGGCTGAGCGTATTAACCTAATGATGCCTTACCAAGTCAACATGGACATGATCAAGGCAACAGGCAACCCACATGTGAAATTCATGCACTGCCTACCGGCTTTCCACGGCGAAGATACCACAGTAGGCAAACAGCTTGCTGCTGAATATCCGCAGCTTAAAGATGGCGTAGAAGTGACAGATGAAGTGGTCGAGTCTGAATTCTCTATCGTGTTCGATGAAGCAGAAAACCGCATGCACACCATCAAAGCAGTCATGGTTGCGACATTAGGCAGCTAATTACCTAAGAAACTAACCAGTTAAGACGTTAAAAATTAAGAAGCTAAGCACTCACTTGTTCGCAAGACGTTAATAAGTTAGGTGCAATGACAGGGAAATGCGGGTGGCGTTCTTGGGATTTTGACCTTGGATAAAGCTCGCATTTTTTTTCATGTAGTTGAATAGATTATTACCTTAAAAATCCTGAGAACCTCAGTTCCAACAAAGGCTTAAATGGAAGCTTAAAACGGACGTTATTTCGCATAAAAATCTATTAAATGAATACTTTACAGAAAGTATTGCATGGCCTTTTTATCTGAGTATAATCCTCCGCAATTTGTCTTAAGAGAGCAAAAAATGAACCGCAATTTTGTCGCACATGATTGTCAACCAATACGCCTTAGAATGGCGTTGGTGTCATTTTTATTTTGCTCTATTGATCGTTTCGAAGCCTCCTATTTTTAGGAGGCTTTTTTTTGTCCGCAATTTGACTGTATGCATAGAAAAAGGAAGACCCGTTATGGCGCATTCGTTATTTAACAAGCACATCATCTCCATTCCAGAGCTCTCTCGTGATGAACTGGAGCTTATCGTCGATACTGCTGCAAGACTCAAAGCAGAGCCAAATCCAGAGCTGCTGAAAAATAAGGTTGTCGCGAGCTGCTTCTTTGAACCTTCAACTCGAACTCGCCTTTCATTTGAAACCGCGGTTCAGCGTCTTGGCGGCACCGTCATCGGTTTTGATAATGGCGGAAACACATCGCTGGCTAAGAAAGGCGAAACACTTGCCGATTCGGTGCAGGTCATTTCTTCTTACGTTGATGCCTTTGTAATGCGTCACCCACAAGAAGGCGCAGCACGTTTAGCCTCTGAATTCTCTAACGGTGTGCCAATTGTGAATGGTGGCGACGGTGCGAACCAACACCCAACGCAGACCTTGTTGGATCTATTCTCTATTTACGAAACGCAAGGCACGCTCGATAACCTCAATGTGGCATTCGTTGGTGACCTAAAATATGGCCGCACCGTGCACTCATTGACGCAAGCACTATCAAAATTCAATAACGTGCGTTTCTTCTTTATCGCGCCAGAAGTGTTAGCGATGCCAGATTATATCTGTGAAGAACTGGAAGAGATGGGTATCCAATACAGCACCCACAGCAGCATTGAAGAAGTGGTGCCTGAACTGGATGTGCTGTACATGACTCGCGTACAGAAAGAGCGCTTTGATGCGTCAGAATACGCGCACATGAAATCGGCTTACATTCTGACGGCCGATACGCTGAAAGACGCTCGCCAAAACATGAAGGTGCTTCACCCACTGCCACGTGTCGACGAAATCACAACTGACGTCGATAAAACGCCACACGCTTACTACTTCGAACAAGCTGAAAACGGTGTGTATGCACGTGAAGCTTTATTAGCCCTAGTTCTAAACGACACTTTATAAGCAGGAGATACAGTCATGGTTAAACAAACTCAGCTACAAGTAGAAGCGATCCGTAATGGCAGCGTGATTGACCACATCCCTGCTCATCTTGGGATTAAAATTCTCAAACTGTTCAAACTGCATAAAACAGAACAACGCATCACGATGGGGTTAAACCTGCCATCATCAGCGCTCGGCAACAAAGACCTAATCAAGATTGAGAACATCTTTCTGACCAAGGAACAAGCCAACCAATTGGCTCTATACGCTCCACAAGCGACAGTGAATCAAATTGAAGAGTACAAAGTGGTCAACAAGCTAACACTTGTGCTGCCAGAACAAATCAACAGTGTGTTCGCTTGCCCAAATAGCAACTGTATTTCGCACGGTGAACCTGTCGAAAGTAGCTTTAAAGTGCAGTTAAAACACGAAAACGTACAGCTAAAATGTCACTACTGTGAAAAAGTATTCTCTCGCGAGATCATGAGTGAAATTCGCTAACCCTTAGCGCTATTACCTCCGCAACAAAAACCCTTAATAATTCATGGATATTTATTCCCAACACGGAATAAATATCCATTTAACCAAAGAATAAAACTCCGTAATAAAAGCAATTAGCCAGAATTTTGTTTGGTGATCGCCTTCAAAAAGATAACTATCCTTTAGTGTTAGACTCAATGAATAGATGATCATACATCTCGCATACCCTCCCTCTTATTTCGGGGTTCATCGGTAAGCTCTAATTAACAATCGTACTCTACGGCTTTGGGAGTGCGTTCTGCGCTATGGACAAGCGATATCAACACGTTGACCTTAAGGAGTTGTTCATGAACCAAATCACTGAGCACGGTTGCTTGTATTCAGCTGAAGATAAAACACTGACTGCCGCGTGCAAACGCTTACTACAACAACAAAGCTTCTCGACCCAGAATCAACTGCGCGAGAAACTGGTCGACATTGGCTATACAGGTATCAGCCAATCGACCGTCTCTCGCATTTTGTCACAGCTTGGCGTTGTCAAAATTCAGAATGCCTGTGGTAAAAAGGTTTACTGCATCACGGTTGAAAGCGCGCCTGTGCGTGTCGATGCCTCTATCTCATCACAAATCGAATTAATTACTCACAACCAAGCGATGGTGATCGTAAAAACAAACCCTGGTTGCGCACAGTTGGTCGCAAGATTAGTCGATATCGACCCACATACCGAGATTATCGGTACGGTTGGCGGCAATGACACCGTGCTAATTATCCCGAAAGACACGATGAACATTGATGCTTGCGAACAAGTAGTAAGAGCACGCTTGGGTGTTGCCTAAATGTCTTATTGGCAAGGGCAGTTCACTGCAGTTGCGCTGCTAACCCTCTCTCGATTGCCTAAGAAAGTGGCTCACCCGCCCTAGCGGATATTTGCTGGTCGATGAAACTAATCACAAACTATTACGGTCTGATTGAGTTAAGATACCTTCAACTCCATTTTGATGACTAAATAGTATGCGACGACTTGCCACATTACTTTTTGTTTGTGTTTCCCTGTTCACCCAGCCTGCGTGGGCGCTTTTTGGAAACGACAACGCCGAGCCAAGCTTCGGAGGCAATAACAACGGTTTTGTCCCTGTAGACCAAGCTTTCCCTTTCAATTACTACCAGCAAGACGGCAAGGTCCTTCTCGACTGGCAAGTAAAAGAGGGCTACTACCTCTATCAACATAGCCTCTCGTTCACTGGCCAAAATCTCGCTATCGGCAATGTTGAAATGGAAGGTGGCCAACCACACCAAGATGAATTCTTCGGTGAGGTGAGCATTTATACTCAGCCGTTATTCGTGCAAGTTCCACTACAGAGTTACCAAGATGGCTCACAGCTGATCGTTAAGTATCAAGGTTGTGCAGATGCTGGTTTCTGCTACCCACCAGAAACTCGAGTAATCGACATTGAACCGTTTACTTCGACGAATCCTGGGGATATAAAAAGCAGTGATGTGCAAAACAGTGGTGATGCCCAAAATAGCAGTGTCTCACAAGGTTCATCTGCTGCAGCTGGTGAAGCAGACAATTCAGTACAACCCTCTTCTCCTACAGCTGACACAGCAAGCAATGCCACTCAACAAACCAATGCTCCCGTTTCAAAAGAAGCAGGCTTAGCCGATAAGCTGGGTGACAGTTGGTGGACTCCATTATTATTCTTAGCACTCGGTGTTGGCTTAGCCTTTACGCCGTGTGTTCTGCCAATGTACCCAATTCTGACGGGTATCGTCTTGGGTGGCGGCAAGCTCAGCCAAGGCCGCGCGTTAATGTTGTCGTTCATTTATGTGCAAGGCATGGCGCTGACCTACACCTTATTAGGTTTAGTGGTTGCTTCAGCAGGCATGCAGTTCCAAGCGGCCATGCAACACCCTTACGTATTAATCGCGCTGAGTGTTCTGTTCGTGACGTTGGCGATGTCGATGTTCGGCGTTTATAACCTACAACTACCAAGCAGTATCCAAACCTGGCTCAACAATCAAAGCAACAAACAACAAGGTGGCAATACCTTGGGCGTGTTCGCGATGGGCGCTATCTCGGGCTTGGTGTGTTCACCTTGTACCACAGCGCCACTGTCCGGTGCGCTGCTGTATGTCGCTCAAAGTGGTGACCTATTAACGGGTGCGATTGCTCTGTATGCGTTAGCGATGGGTATGGGTATCCCGCTGATCTTGGTTGCGGTATTTGGTAATAAGCTACTGCCAAAAGCAGGCAGCTGGATGGATAAGGTGAAGATCGTATTCGGCTTTATCTTGCTGGCAGCGCCTATCTTCCTGCTAGAGCGAATTATTCCTGAATTGTGGGCAACTGTGCTTTGGTCTGGATTAGGCTTCATCGCCTTTGGTTGGCTTTACCATAGCAAGAATGCACTGCCATTTGGCGGCTGGAAACAGAGCGCAGTGGGTATCATCGCAATGCTCGGCCTATTCGCTTCTGCGCAACCTGCGTTGAATTACTGGTTTGCAGAAAAGAGCGTGGTGGTTGAACAGCAAATCCAATTTGCACGCATCAACACGGTTGAAGAGTTAGAAATCCAGCTCATCGAAGCGAAGAAACTCGGTAAGCCAGTGATGCTCGACTTCTACGCCGATTGGTGTGTGGCCTGTAAAGAGTTTGAGAAGTACACCTTCCACCAAGCTGATGTTGAGAACAAGCTTTCTGATTTCGTCCTACTTCAGGCTGACGTAACGAGAAACATGCCTCAAGACATTGAACTGCTTAAACAATTACAGGTGCTGGGCTTACCAACAATTGAGTTCTGGGATGGCGAGGGTAACCATGTTCCAAATGCTCGTGTTACTGGTTTTATGCCTGCCGATGTATTCTTAAAACACATGCAAGACCACCAGCTATAACGGCAATATTCACCGGAATATCTGCCTAAACGAAAGCCGCACTGCCCCTCCGTAACGAGATGACAGTGCGGCTTTTTTGCTATTCCGAGTAACGCTTTCTTATTCCGGGGATAAAAGTCGATATGGTTCAGACTTTTAATGCATAGATATTGTCCACATACTCAATCAGGATGATAATAAATATTAACTAAATTGTTAAAAGTATGAACGTCATGGACTCGACCTATACCATCATCATTGCTGATGACCATCCTCTTTTTCGCAACGCCCTGTTTCAGTCAGTTCATATGGCGATCAGTGGTGCGAACCTGCTTGAGGCTGATTCCCTCGATGCCTTACTGACTCTGCTAAAGAAAGAAGATGAACCAGACCTGTTGCTTCTCGACCTTAAAATGCCAGGAGCAAACGGGATGTCTGGCCTAATTCAACTGCGTGCTGAATACCCAGATTTACCGATTGTGGTGATCTCTGCCAGCGAGGATGCCAGCGTTGTCACTCAAGTGAAGAGCCACGGTGCCTTTGGCTTTATTCCTAAATCGAGTGATATGCGTGAATTGGTCAGCGCACTCAATCAAGTGCTGAATGGCGACCCATTCTTCCCTGAAGGGCTGATCACCAACAATGCAGCCTGTAGCGACCTTGCAGAAAAGCTTTCCACATTGACGCCTCAACAATACAAGGTGTTAGGAATGCTCTCGGATGGCTTACTGAACAAGCAAATCGCGTATGAATTGAATGTTTCGGAAGCGACCATCAAAGCACATATGACAGCCATCTTCCGTAAACTGGATGTGAAAAACCGAACTCAAGCCGTTATCTTGCTACAAGAAATCCACAATTAAGCTTCGTTTACATCCTCTTCTAAAGTCGTCTTAGGCAAACATAAACCCAGCTTGACGACTTTATGATCATCTATATCTGCAACCACCCAAGTGATGTCATGCCACTCAAAGCTATCGCCTAATACCGGGTGTGCCCCAAGCTCTTGATCAGCCAATTGTTTTAGCGTCATTTCTCGCTCTTCTTCCGAGCCAAGTTCAATACCATAACAATCGCTTACCGCAGCGACCGATAACCCAACATCTAAGAAGAAGTCACCAAAGAATCGAGCGGCTTCTTCTGCCAAAGGTGCCTCACTGAACAGCTCACTTAGGCTATCTAGATCTTTATCTTGACCAAGCACACAGAGAATATCGTTCGCCTCTAATATGGTACTGCCCGATGGGTGAAGCAAGGCATCTTGTCGAAACAGTGCGGTGATGCGCGTCCCTTCAGGCATCGATAAACGCTTGAGCGGTTCACCGACACACCACTTCTCCTCTTTCAGCTTGTAGACAAACATCTCCCATTCACTGGTCGGATAAATCTCGATACCGGTGCGAGAAATCGGTGTTGGCGTTGGCGGTAGAGTCACTTTAGCGAGTCTTGCGACTTTCATTAAGCTGCCGCCTTGAACAATTAGCGAAACCATAACTACGAAGAAGGCGATATTGAAATACAGCTGAGCATTTGGCAGGCCAGCCATCATCGGGAAAACCGCCAAAATGATCGGAACTGCACCACGTAAACCGACCCAAGAGACAAACCAGCGCTCCTTGGTGGTAAAGCTTCTGAACGGCAGCAAACCCAACCAAACCGACACTGGACGAGCAAACAAAATCATACCGAAAGCCAGTGCTAACGCAGGAAGTGCTATGTCCATTAAAGTCGATGGTGTCACCAATAAACCCAACACCAAGAACATCACGATCTGACTTAGCCACGTCATACCGTCTAGGACATTAAGAATAGAGTGTCGAGAACGCGTTGGACGATTACCAATGAACAGACCCACAAGGTAAATCGATAATATGCCACTACCGCCAAGCATGTTAGAGAACGCAAACAGAGCCACGCCCCCACTGAGTACCAGAATGGAGTAAAGGCCATCAGCCAGTTGTACTCGATTGATTAAGCTCCATAGAACCCAGCCGCCGCCGATACCAACAAGAGTACCGATACCAAACTGCATCGCAAAACTTTGCAGTAGGAAGTTCATTCCCATCTCAGCGTCAGGGTTACCTAACAGCGCAATTAAGGTCACCGTCAGGAAGACCGCCATTGGGTCGTTAGTGCCCGATTCGATCTCTAGAGTTGAACCCACACGCTCATTGAGACTCTGTCCTTTCAGCAAAGAGAATACCGCTGCCGCATCGGTTGAACCAACAATCGCCCCAACCAAGATGCCCTGCATTAATGACAAGTCAAACAGCCAAGCCGCCATTAATCCGGTTAAGGTTGCTGTACATGCGACACCTATCGTCGCCAGCGAGAGCGAAGGCCAGAAAGCAACCTTGAAGCTCGCCACCTTGGTTCGCATACCGCCATCCAACAGAATCACAGCCAGCGCAAGGTTACTCACCAAGTAGGTCAGTGAGTAATCATCGAAATGAATATTACCGGGTCCATCTTCACCCGCTAACATACCAACGAACAAAAAGATCAAAAGAATAGGAACGCCCAATCGAGAGGACACTTGTGAGAAAAGCACGCTGATGGCGATGAGTACGGCACCAGTCAAGAATAAGTGGTTAATGGTTATTGCGTCCAATTCGTTCCCCCAAAGAATAAAATCCGAGCTTTAAGCCTGTTGTTCTTTTGCCACTAGCTTGTTGATCTTCTGCCGTTTAGCAAGGCACGGTCGGTGAAAGTGCCGTAGTTACTATAACAAACTTATGTTTCGCTTCGTGTCATAAGCAGGGCTAAATACCGTTTCTCGGTCATTTAGTTGTTAAATTTTATGACTCGCAGTCTAATTCATCCCTTTTTGTTAGACCTTTGGCTAATTTAACAACACTGTAACATCACATTTTTCTATGGTTATGTCTCCTAGCTCCCATATTTCAGTACATTAGCGCTAATACCATCCCGACTAAAGTTGCACAGATCCCTTGACTTATCCTTGCTACATTCTAAATCGTAACATTACGTTAACACGCTATTTTACAAAACGGTTTCACAAAAACGGTTTCTACGAAAACGGAATAAAGGAGAAGGCAATGGCGTTCGAATCTACGGAACATGCTCAAGCCTACTGGAAGGAAAACTTGGGAATAATGGGAACACTACTCGCAATATGGTTTGTGGTGTCTTACGGCGCAGGCATCTTATTTGTGGATGTCCTCAATACCATTCAATTTGGCGGATTTAAGCTAGGTTTTTGGTTCGCTCAACAAGGTTCAATTTATACCTTCGTGGCGTTGATATTTATTTACGTTGTTCGCATGAATAAGCTGGACAAAAAATACAACGTACAGGAAGACTAGAGGCTAGAACATGGATATTCAAACTTGGACGTTTATTCTCGTCGGTATTACTTTCGCAGTTTATATCGGCATCGCAATCTGGGCTCGCGCTGGAACAACCAGTGAATTCTACGTTGCTGGCGGCGGCGTACACCCAGTAGCAAACGGCATGGCAACCGCCGCTGACTGGATGTCGGCAGCATCATTCATCTCAATGGCAGGTATCATCTCATTCGTTGGTTACGACGGTGCGGTTTACCTAATGGGTTGGACAGGTGGTTACGTACTACTTGCGCTATGTTTAGCACCTTACCTACGTAAGTTCGGTCAGTTTACGGTTCCTGATTTCATCGGTGAACGTTACTACTCGAAAACAGCACGTATGGTAGCGGTATTCTGTGCAATCTTCGTATCATTTACGTACGTTGCAGGCCAGATGCGTGGTGTTGGCGTTGTATTCTCTCGTTTCCTAGAAGTTGATATTAACCTAGGCATCATCATTGGTATGGGTATTGTGTTCTTCTACGCAGTGCTTGGTGGCATGAAAGGCATCACTTATACGCAGGTAGCTCAATTCTGTGTCCTCATTTTCGCCTTTCTTGTTCCAGCAATCTTTACCTCAATCATGATGACGGGTAACCCACTTCCACAAGTTGGTATGGGTTCAACGCTATCTGGCACGGATGTTTACCTTCTTGATAAACTGGATGGCCTAACCGAAGAGCTCGGATTTACCGCCTATACCGAAGGTAACAAGAGCATGGTGGATGTATTCTTCATCTGTGCAGCTCTAATGGTCGGTACTGCGGGTCTTCCACACGTAATCATTCGCTTCTTCACAGTACCAAAAGTACGTGATGCTCGTATCTCAGCGGGTTGGGCACTACTGTTCATCTCATTGCTATACACAACAGCACCCGGCGTTGCAGCGTTCGCTCGTGTAAACATGATTGAAACGATTAACGGTCCTGACATGCAAGGTGTCGCAGCAGTAGACGCACCAAGCTGGTATAAAAACTGGGAAAGCACTGGCCTAGTAGGTTGGGAAGATAAAAACGGCGATGGCAAAATGTTCTACTCGGGCGATGAACGCAACGAGATGAAGATTAACCGTGACATCATCGTACTGGCTTCTCCAGAGCTAGCAAAACTACCTAACTGGGTTGTAGCACTACTTGCAGCCGGTGGCCTAGCAGCCGCACTATCAACAGCCGCAGGTCTACTATTGGTAATCTCAACGTCGATTTCACATGACTTGTTGAAGAAAGGCTTCAGACCAAACATGACCGACAAGCAGGAGCTATTAGCCGCTCGTTTGGCAGCGATGGTCGCGATTGTCGGTGCTGGTTACTTAGGTATTAATCCACCAGGTTTCGTAGCTCAGGTAGTAGCGTTTGCCTTCGGCTTAGCCGCAGCATCCTTCTTCCCTGCCATCATCCTAGGTATCTTCTACAAGAAGATGAACAAGGAAGGCGCAATTGCAGGTATGTTGTCAGGTATTGCCTTCACAGCAAGCTACATCATCTACTTCAAGTTCATTAACCCAGCAGCAAGCACACCGGAAAATTGGTGGTTTGGTATCAGCCCAGAAGGCATCGGTACGCTAGGTATGTGTCTAAACTTTGTAGTATCAATTGCAGTGAACAAAGTGACCGCTGAAGTTCCAGAAGATGTACAAGAGATGGTTGAGTCTATCCGTTATCCTAAAGGTGCTGGTGAAGCTCACGACCACTAAGAAGCTCGCGACTTAGTGACTAGGATAATAAGCACTTAGAAAATGAATCAGTACTTACATTGTAGGGATTAGGTACTGATTCAAGAAAGCCGATACTTTATGTATCGGCTTTTTCTTTTTCCCTGCCATTTTATAAAAAGACTAAAGAAAGGGTTGTTTTTAAACTCTCATTTGATAATAATTATCATTAACATCCATTAAAGAGATGCAAATGATGATGAAAGAGCAGCAGGTTCTCTATTCAAGATTTTACAAAGCACAAGATCGCTTTGCTTCATTAGAGCAAGTTCAAGGTAACGAACCGTTTGTGATTCGAGACTATATCGAATGCGCACTCACGCTGTCGGCTTACTATGAAAAGCATGCCGCTCAAGAAAATATCTTGTTGTGTGAACTGTACCTGCGCCAAGTTTTCTTTCATTTAATTGAAGCGATTGAGTCTCCTGACCACAGTTTCGCCTTTCGTCATATCTGCCTAGACTCTATTCACTCGCCACTATTTTATTTAAAACGCCACTACCGCCAGCAACCGCACGGCCAAGCGCGTTTTTTGAATATCAGCCAGACACTACAACAAGTCCAAGCCCCACTTGGCTAACAAGGATAGAACATGACCCAAGAATTTCGGATTGAGAAAGACAGCATGGGCGAAGTTAAAGTCCCTGCCGATGCGCTATACCAGGCACAAACTCAACGTGCCGCGGATAACTTCGCGTTTAGCTCGCACAAGATGCCAACCAGCTTTATTCAAGCACTGGCGTTAATTAAGCAAGCCGCCGCCGATACCAACGCTCAATTAGGCTTATTAGAAGGTGATATTGCCAACGCGATAGCCGAAGCCAGCCAAGAGATCATTGAGGGTAAACACCTCGAGCAATTCCCTATTGATGTCTATCAGACGGGCTCTGGCACCAGCTCTAACATGAATGCTAACGAAGTGATTGCGACACTCGCTTCAAGAAGCCTGCAAGGCGACGTGACCCCCAATGATCACGTCAACATGGGTCAAAGCAGTAACGATGTAGTGCCAACGGCGATCCAAGTAAGCGTTGCTTTGATGACAGAAAACAAATTGTTGCCTGCATTAACTCACCTTTCCGCAGCACTTACCGTTAAACAGCAAGAGCTTGCTGAGGTAGTAAAAACAGGTCGTACTCACCTAATGGATGCGATGCCGATTACCTTTGCTCAAGAGCTTGGTGGTTGGAAGTTCCAGATTGAACACGCTAAGCAAGCCATTGAAAGCAGCTTGCCAGCAATCAAGGCGCTTGCTCAAGGTGGCACAGCGGTAGGTACGGAGATCAATGCCGACCCACGCTTTGCCGATAAATTTGCAAGTAACCTGTCTCAATCAACAAAGATCAGTTTTACCTCGAGTGAAAACTTCTTTTTTAACCTCAGCAGCCAAGACGCGATCGTTGCGTTTTCTGGTCAGCTTAAAACTGCAGCAGTTGCGATCCTCAAGATCTCAAACGATCTTCGCTGGATGAACTCAGGGCCGTTGGCTGGCTTAGGGGAAATTGAGTTACAAGCGCTGCAACCGGGCTCGTCTATCATGCCAGGAAAGGTCAACCCTGTGATTCCAGAGGCTGCAGCCATGGCAGCAGCGCAAGTGATTGGTAATGACACCACGATCACGATTGCTGGCCAATCGGGTAACTTCCAATTGAATGTGATGCTGCCGGTTATTGCTCATAACGTTCTAGAAAGCATAGAACTATTAGCCAACAGCTCAGTCGCACTGGCTGATAAAGCGATAGCTACCTTCACCGTGCGCCAAGACAATCTCGATTTGGCACTGTCAAAGAACCCAATTCTGGTGACAGCGCTCAACCCTGTGATTGGCTATCTAAAGGCAGCAGATATTGCCAAGAAAGCTTATAAAGAGGGCTTACCGATTCTTGATGTTGCAGAAAGAGAAACTGATCTCAGCCGAGAAGAACTTAGCAAGCTACTTGATCCAACCACACTGACGCAGGGTGGTATTGCCGGTTAGCTGGTTAGCTAGTTATTTATCTAGTTATCTAGTTAGTTAAAAAGCGAATAGGCATTAACGATCCTTACTGAAACAACAAAGGCCTCATCCGAGGCCTTTTCTACATCCGTTCATTAATTGGAAATTCGAGCTGATTACTCCTAATTAGCTCACCCGATTTAAGACCGCTCTGAGTTTTAGCGGCTTGACGGGTTTAGCGATAAAACTAAAACTATTGGCCTTTATCGCTGCCAACATGTCATCGGTTCTATCAGCACTGATAATGACACCCTCAAAAGAGTCCCCAAGACGTAAACGACACTGCTGCAGGACTTCGAGTCCGGTTCGGCCATTATCCAAACGGTAATCAGAGAAAATCACATCCGGCTGCCAACCATCATCTAGGCACTTCAAGCTTTCAACTAGATCAACGGCTGTCTTAACCTCACAACCCCAACGACCAATCAAGTTCTCCATACCGACTAAAATCTCTCGTTCATTATCGACACACAATATTTTCAAGTGCTCGATATCACTGGTCGCCATTGGCGTCGAAGCTTGCACAACCGGAGCCACTTTTTCCGCCCGAGCCAAGGTGATAGAAAAGACGCTACCTTGCCCCGGCCATGAGCGCATCGATATTTGATGACCAAGCACATGGGCAATACCTTTGGAGATGGCTAATCCTAGCCCTAACCCCTGATCAGCACGCACTTGGCTACCACGAGTAAATTCTTCGAAGATCTCTTGTTGCTTGTCTTCATCGATACCGGTTCCGTTATCCCACACATCAATTCTAACCTGACCATTCACTCGTCTCGCACCCAGTACCACTTTCCCCTCTGGGTTGTAACGAAACGCATTGGTCAAAAAGTTCTGAATCACGCGTCTTAATAATTTAGGGTCAGAATGAATGAACAATGACGATGGGATCATTTGAAACTGGATTTTTTGTTGTATCGCTAAAGCGCTAAATTCCGCATTCAAATTGGTTAGTACATCATGCACGGCAATCGCATGAATGTTGGTTTCTAACTTGCCGGATTCCAAGCGCGAGATATCCAACAAATCACCAATCAGATCTTCAGCCGCACCAAGGGCACTCTCGATGTGGGATGAAAGCTGTTTGACCTCTTGTTCTTTTGCCACCTCAGATAGCGAAGAAGCAAACAAGCGAGCAGCATTTAATGGCTGCATCAAATCGTGACTCACAGCCGCAAGAAAACGACTCTTGGATTGTGATTCTTGATCAGAGATTTGCGTCGCCTTTACCAAGCGATGGTTAAGCTTCTCGAGTTCTTGAGTTCGCTCATGCACTCTCGATTCCAAGCTTTCGTTAGCATCTTTTAGCGCTTGCTCTGCTTGTCTGAATACCGTGATGTCGGTAAAGCTCATTACGAATCCACCGCTTGGCATCGGGTTACCTTGCACTTCAATGACTCGACCATCAGGACGAATACGAGAAGAAGTATGTCGGGTGCCTTGTTCAAGGTGATAAACACGGCGGCGAACGTGATCTTCCGGGTCGCCAGGACCACACAAACCTTGCTCAGCATTATGGCGAATAACATCTGAGATGGGTCGACCAACCTGAATCAAGCCAGCAGGGAACTCAAACAGTTCTAAGTAACGTTGATTCCACGCCACCAGCCTCATTTGTTTGTCGATTACTGCAATACCTTGGCCAATATGTTCAATCGCACCTTGCAGTAAACCACGGCTGAAGTCGTACAATTCCGAGGCTTCATCAACGATCGTTGCAACCTCTTCAAGCTGCATGTTTCTGCCTTGTAAAGCAGAAGTGAGTACTAACTTAGCAGACGAAGCACCGAACACCCCAGCAAGCACGCGCTCTGCATGTCTAATCAGGCTTGCGGGCGCTTGTTGATTAGGAAGTAACGGCTGACCGTGCTGCTGCCAATAGCTATGTAAGGCGCTTTTCGCTCGCTTTCGACCCACAAAACGCGATGCCAACATCTCTAATTCAGCGACTGTCACACGGTTTTGATAGAGGCTGATATTCTCATTTTCAGGCAGTGGTGTACCAACAAATGCTGCCGATTGTAAGCGCTCACTTAGGCTTGGTCTGGTCGTCATTGAGACCACTGCATAGCACAAGGTATTGAGTAAAATACTCAGCACTATGCCCCAGTTTGAGCTGCTAACATCCCAACTTCTCAGCAGTTCTGGCGGCGTGATAATCCACAGCAGTAAGTTACTTTCGCTATCGCCCGCTAGCATGCTGGTTTGACTCATCAGGGTAATCAGCCAGATCACCGAACCGACAAGCAAACCGACATAGACACCCTTTCGGTTTCCGGGACGCCAGTACAATCCACCAATTAATGCAGGAGCGAACTGAGCAATCGCAGCAAAAGAAAGAAAGCCAATAGCCGACAATGAATGGATAGTATCGAGGGCCTGATAAAACAACCAAGCACCAAGTAACAGCAGCAAAATTAACCCACGTCGAATCACCAGTAACAGGCCAGAAAAATGTCGATGTGTTCTTTGGGTTAGACGCATACGACGCAGCAGCAATGGCATCACTAAATCATTCGATACCATGATCGCTAATGCTATGGTCGATACAATCACCATGCCACTCGCCGCCGAAGTACCTCCGAGGAAAGCTAACAAAGCAATGTGATTCGCACCTTCTGCCATTGGCACACTGATAACGTAAGTATCAGCCGGCATGTCAGTGAGCAACCCTTGTCCTGCCCAAGCAATTGGCAGCACGAACAGTCCCATCAAAATCAGGTAAAGTGGAAACAGCCAGCGAGCAGTATGCAAATCTTGAGGGCGTTCGTTCTCAACCACCATGGTATGGAATTGGCGCGGAAGACAGACAATCGCCAACATGGTTAAAACGGTATGAATAATTAAGGTCGGAATATTCGGCGATTCGTAGGTGGAAGCCGCCACATCAAGCAAGTCAATTTTGTCACTGCTCACCGCCAGGTACATGATGAACAAGCCAACAATCAAAAATGCCGCGAGCTTAACGATAGATTCAAACGCTACAGCCATCATCATGCCGCGGTGGTGTTCAGTGTTATCGATGTGTCGCGTGCCAAACAACATCGTAAAAATGGCCAATGCACCGACCACAAACCAAGAGACGTGATAGTCCTGATAACCAAAATCAGTGGCTAGGTTTGGCGCAACAATATCCAACCCCATGGTAATACCGCGCAATTGCAGCGCGATATAGGGAAGAATACCAACCACAGCGATAATGGTCACCGCCACCGCTAAGCCTTGAGATTTTCCATAACGAGCCGCGATAAAGTCAGCAATAGAGGTGATGTGTTCACGCTTCGCGATGAGGATCAGCCGAGCTAAGATCCGCCATCCCAACGTGAAAACCAAAATAGGCGCGAGGTAGATGGGCAAGAAGGACCATGGGTTATTGCTCGCCTGCCCGACCGTTCCATAAAAGGTCCAAGAGGTACAATACACCGCAATAGAAAGGCTATAGATCCATGGACGCCAGCGTGATAGCCAACGAACTTGCCTGTCTCCATACCAAGCGATCAAAAACAACACGCCCAAATAGGCTAAAGAGACTGGAATTACTATCCATCCTTGCATTAAAAACCCTTTTTCATCCATAAAAAAACCTCTCCATAAGGGAGAGGTTTCATTTAACTAGGGAAGTGCGTTTAACTCAATCGCATCGCTTAAATTCTGTGCTTTAGGCTTTAATTCTGAGCATCAGATTGAGCTGAGGCTGTTTGATTAACCTCAACCACTGAGCTTCTTTCATCGACCTTAATAAACAAGGCAAGTGCTCCCATTGCGGCCATACCCCAGAAGATATTGGCACCCCAAAGCTCATATCCCCAACCACTTAAGGTGGTCATTAGTGCGATAAATGCACCCAATGGAATCGCATTATAGAGAGCTTGTAGCGCAACCATCTTGTTCTGTTCTTCAGATTGGATGTATTGAATCGCTGCGATGTGTGCCATAGCAAACGTCACACCATGCAGCAGTTGCACCATAACCAGTGCGAAAATCGCTGTGGTAGAAGCGGTAATACCCCAACGAGCCATCACCCCAATTGCCGCTACCACGAACAGAGTACGCAGTGACCAACCAGAGAATAAGCGCTTACTTAACGCAAATACGGCCACCTCAGCGACAACACCAAGGCTCCACAAATAACCGATGATCGCTTCTGAGTGACCGGCTTCTTTCCAATAAATTGCACTAAAGCTGTAGTAAGCCGCATGGCTACCTTGCAACAGTGCCATCAAGGCTAAAAATTTCACCACTGATGACTCGCGCAGTAACTCACCTAGTTTTGGTCGCACCGCTTGTTGCTCAGATTGTGTTACTGGCATCACATTGGGATTTCTCATCGCAAGAATCAACGACAGCAACACACCGGCAAGCGCAGTATACAAAATCATGTCAGTGCCGAATTCAGCCACTAGATAACCAACCACGGTTGAACCCGCGATAAAAGCAACCGAACCCCAAAGGCGAGTTCGGCCGTAGTCGAGCATCTTAAGACGGCTGTAATGGTTCGCCATTGCATCAGAAAGCGGAATAATCGGTCCATAGCAGAGGTTGAACATTACCGTTGCTAGCAACATCAATAAAAAGCTACCACCAGTAAAGAAATGGAAACCAACAAATAATAGCGCGACAAAACTGAGGCAACGCAATGCTGGTATTAAATGCTCAACTTTATGGATACGCGGTGTTATCACAAAGTTGGCAACACAACGCGTAGCCAAACCCACACCAATCAATACGCCAATGTCCCCTGCAGAAACGCCTTGGTCTTCAAACCACAGCGCCCAAAATGGCAGATAAACGCCATAGGCAAAAAAGAAACCAAGAAAATACTGGGATATCCAGCCATAAGGGGAAGGATTAAACATAGGCGACCTATAAAAATGTGTGGAACAAGGAAGCGCCAATTATGCCTAGGTCACAAAAGATGAAAAAGGGAATTATTGAGGAGATAGTATTCCTGTATTCAATGAATATCGATATCCCATTTGACTGAGGTATCCGGCGCTCACCCGCACCCACGATCGCATTTAGACTAAAGTCGTCTGGAGCTTCGCTGGTAATTTGTCAGACTGAAAAGAGACTCCTACTTCTTTCGATGCTTATGCCTGATAAATTTAATATGCAGCACCCGCCTTTCGATAGCCTATCCGACACGGAGCAGTTAACGCTGCGCTCCTCATTGGATGTGGTTTATTACCGAGCACACGAGGTGATATTGGAGGCAGACCGCCCTAGTCGCCATCTGCATATTCTGATTAAAGGAGCCGTGGAGGAACGAGCGAGCAGCGATGGGGAAATCTACGCTCATTATGCCAATGACGATATTTTTGATGTACGCAGCCAGTTTGAACCTCACACCAAACACCAATATATCGCGCTCGAAGATACATTAAGTTATCTGCTGCCCACCGATATTTTTCTCGAGCTTTACCACGCCAATGGCCAATTCGCCGCCTACTTTGATAGCAACCTTTCGACACGAAAAGCGCTAATTGAAGCTGCCCAACAGCAACAAAATCTAGCCGAGTTCATATTGACCAAAGTGGATGACTCTATCTATCACCCACCACTGATACTTGAACCGAACCAACCTATCAACCAAGTCACTCAAACCCTTAAAGAACGAGGGTTGGACTCAGCTCTCGTTCATTTGGAACATGATGATCCAAAAGCTTTTGGATCATCATGTTCCTTACCGTATGGAATCGTCACTCGAACCAATTTATTGCATGCTGTGATGCTCGATAATTTCCCACTGGATGCGCCCGTCGGCAAGATCGCGACGTTTCCGGTGATGCACGTAAATCAAGGCGACTTCTTGTTTAACGCCATGATCACCATGACCCGAAATCGCGTAAAAAGGTTGATGGTTTGTGATGGTCCAAATGCTGTTGGTATGGTGGACATGACGCAGATTCTGAGTGCATTCTCTACTCATTCTCACGTTCTTACTTTGCGTATTGCACGAGCCACCAGCATTGAAGAGCTCGCATTAGCCTCCAACAAGCAACGTCAACTGGTTGAAAGCCTACTCAGTAACGGTATTCGCACGCGCTTCATCATGGAGTTAATTTCAGCCGTTAATGAACAGATCATAGAGAAGGCTTTTGAGTTGGTTATCCCACCCGCACTGCATAATCATTGCTGCCTGATCGTATTGGGATCTGAAGGTCGCGGAGAGCAAATCCTTAAAACCGACCAAGATAATGCGCTGATTATTCAGGATGGTTTGGAGTGGCACCAATGCCAAAGTGCCATGAACGACCTAACGCATACATTGCAGCAATTGGGCTACCCACTCTGTCCGGGCAACGTGATGGTCAACAACCCGAAATGGGTTCATTCACAACAAGAGTGGAAACAAACGCTCACCCGTTGGGTAAAAAAGGCAACGCCCGATACCGTGATGGATATTGCCATCATGGCAGATGCACATGCCGTTGCGGGTAATAGAGAACTTTTAAAACCGGTCAAGCAACACCTGAGTGATTTGATGCTAGGACAGGAATTGATTCTGACTGAATTCTGCCGCCCAGCTCTGAACTTTTCAGTTCCCCTCACCCTATTTGGTAACGTGAAAAAATCCAAGTCAGGGCTCGATATCAAGCAAGGTGGTATTTTCCCGATAGTCCACGGTGTGAGAGCACTTTGCCTTGAGCATGGTGTGACGGTAAACAACACCTTCGAACGCATTGAGCAGCTGGTCAGCAAGAAGGTATTAGAGCAAAGCACCGCAGACAATCTCAGTGAAGCGCTCAAACAATTCTTTAAGTGGCGCTTAGCCCAAAGGCTTTCTCAGCAGCACAGCAGCAACAAGATCAACGTCAAACTGATGGAGCGAGCAGACAGAGATCTGCTTCGTCATAGCTTACATGTGGTGAAGAAATTCAAGCAATGGCTAGGTTACCACTATCAAATAAGAGATTAGGCGGCTGAACGATGAATAGATTGGTTCGTTATTACTGGCATCACAAGCTCAAAGGCTCTCCTTATCAGCCTCTGTTTGCTACGCCTACGCATAATGAATATGTATCGCTCGATTGTGAAACCACCAGCCTCGACCCTAATCAGGCGGAATTAGTCACTATTGCCGCGACAAAGATCATCGGTAACCGAATCATTACCAGCCAACCTTTTGAAGTTCGACTCAGAGCACCTCAATCACTCGATTGCAATTCCATCAAAATCCACCGCATTCGCCATCAAGATCTAAAGCACGGTATAGAAGAGAAACAAGCCCTAATTGAGCTACTGAACTTCATCGGAAATCGTCCTTTAGTCGGCTATCACATCCGCTATGATAAAAAGATTCTCGACCGTGCCTGTTTAAAACAGCTTGGATTTCCACTGCCTAACCGATTAGTCGAAGTGAGCCAGCTCTACCAAGATAAACTCGAAAGGCAGCTGCCGAATGCCTATTTTGACCTCAGTATCGATGCCATCTGTCGTCAGCTCGATTTACCTATCCCGGTCAATAAACATGATGCATTACAAGACGCTATCTCCGCGGCGCTGATTTTTGTTCGCCTAAAGCACGGCGACTTACCACGCTTCAACTCTTCGTATACCTAATTCAACTACTGCCTTTCCACATAGAGAGCAATCTCTCAAAAATGAACTTAACTCGCTATTTTTTAAGTGAAAAGCGGCGTCTCATCCTAAAGTCTAATTGTGGAAATCGCCGTCCTAGCCGAGAGTGATAGCACAACGACGGTTCTGTAATAGACCTAGAAACTGAACACAAAGGAAGTTGCCAGTTCATTAGGAATGTAGGCACAAGGAGAGATGCAATGAGTGAAGCCCACGTTTATCCGGTAAAAGAAAATATTAAATCAACCACACACGCGGATAATGACACTTACCTAGCCATGTACCAGCAATCTGTTTCTGATCCTGAAGGCTTTTGGGGTGAACACGGAAAAATCGTTGATTGGATTAAGCCTTTCACACAGGTAAAAAACACCTCTTTCGACCCTGGCCACATTGATATTCGCTGGTTTGAAGATGGCACGCTTAACGTTTCGGCTAACTGTATCGACCGCCACCTTGCTGAGCGTGGTGATGAAGTCGCTATCATCTGGGAAGGCGATGACCCTGCGGATGATAAAACCCTAACCTTTAACGAACTACACAAAGAAGTGTGCCTGTTTTCTAATGCTCTGAAAGAGCAAGGCGTACGTAAAGGCGATGTGGTTTGTTTATACATGCCAATGGTTCCAGAAGCTGCGGTTGCGATGCTGGCATGTACCCGTATCGGCGCGGTTCACACTGTGGTATTTGGCGGTTTCTCTCCAGAAGCACTGTCTGGTCGTATTATCGATTCAAATTCTAAAGTCGTTATCACTGCCGATGAAGGCGTGCGTGGCGGCCGTGCTGTTCCACTGAAGAAGAATGTCGATGAAGCACTGACTAACCCTGAAGTGAAGAACATCGAGAAGGTTGTGGTATTCAAACGTACTGGCGGTGATGTTGCATGGCACGAACACCGTGATGTGTGGTGGCATGATGCTATCGCAAACGTATCGGCAGATTGCCCACCAGAAGAGATGAATGCAGAAGATCCACTATTCATTCTTTATACATCAGGCTCAACAGGCAAACCTAAGGGTGTTATGCACACCACAGGTGGTTACCTTGTTTATGCAGCCATGACCTTCAAATACGTATTCGATTACCAAGAAGGCGAAACTTTCTGGTGTACTGCGGATGTGGGCTGGATTACCGGTCACACTTACCTTGTTTACGGACCGCTTGCCAATGGTGCGAAAACCATTCTGTTTGAAGGCGTGCCGAATTACCCGAACACAAGCCGCATGAGTGAAGTAGTCGATAAGCATCAAGTTAATATTCTTTATACTGCGCCAACCGCGATTCGCGCCCTAATGGCGAAAGGTAATGAAGCGGTTGAAGGGACTTCTCGTGACAGCCTAAGAGTCATGGGCTCGGTAGGTGAACCTATCAACCCAGAAGCGTGGGAGTGGTACTACAAAACAATTGGTAACGAGCAGTCTCCAATTGTCGATACATGGTGGCAAACAGAAACGGGCGGCATCTTAATCGCTCCACTACCGGGCGCAACAGACCTAAAACCGGGTTCAGCGACTCGTCCATTCTTCGGTGTGCAACCAGCGCTTGTCGACAACATGGGCAACATCATTGAAGGCGCGACTGACGGCAACCTTGTGATTCTTGACTCTTGGCCAGGCCAGATGCGTACCGTTCATGGTGATCATGACCGTTTTGAGCAGACTTACTTCTCTACCTTTAAAGGTATGTACTTTACCAGTGATGGTGCTCGTCGTGATGAAGACGGTTACTACTGGATTACTGGTCGTGTCGATGACGTGCTTAACGTATCAGGTCACCGTATGGGTACCGCTGAAATTGAATCTGCGCTAGTGGCGTTCGATAAGATTGCAGAAGCAGCGATTGTCGGTATTCCTCACGATATTAAAGGCCAAGCAATTTACGCTTACATCACGCTTAATGATGGTGAGTTCCCAACCGCAGAGCTTCATAAAGAAGTCAAAGACTGGGTACGTAAAGAGATTGGCCCAATCGCAACACCAGACGTACTGCATTGGACAGATTCTTTGCCAAAAACTCGTTCAGGTAAAATCATGCGTCGTATCCTGCGTAAAATTGCCACTGGCGATACTGGCAACCTAGGCGATACGTCGACACTGGCAGACCCAAGCGTGGTCGATAAACTGATTGCAGAGAAAGCAGAACTGGCATAAGCAACCCGTCACATTAGCTTATCACTGTTTAAAACAGCCATTAATAAACCGTCACCTATGTGGCGGTTTTTTTATGGCTGATCTTGATCTCAAATATCTTCGATAAAATTAAGGCAATCGCGGTTTTTTGTTAAGTTGATAACAATTCCATGCCGTACTTATAGGAGATTAGACCAGTAAATTGCTGCGATTTGCGCTGAATTAGCTATAATCTGGTTCTAATTTTTAAATTTGGGTTTTTCTTACTGGAAATTAACCCCAAATTTTCAATAAAATGGCAACATTCACATTCGTAAACACGATAAAGGAAGATAGCCCCACAATGTCTACAAAGTTTCGCATTCTAGTTTTAAATGGCCCAAACCTTAACCTGTTAGGCCTTAGAGAGCCTGCACACTACGGTTCTCAAACACTTGACCAGATTATTAGCTCTTTGACCGAGCAAGCGAAAACACAAGATGTTGAGCTGTCTCACTTACAGTCAAATCGTGAGTATGAACTGATTGAAGCTATCCATAGTGCTTATCAAAATGTTGATTTTATTATTATCAACCCAGCGGCCTTTACACATACCAGTGTGGCGTTGCGTGATGCACTACTTGGTGTTGCTATCCCATTTATTGAGGTTCATCTATCGAATGTTCACGCACGTGAACCATTCCGTCACCACTCTTACCTATCTGATAAAGCAGAAGGTGTGATTTGTGGCTTAGGTGCCCAAGGTTATCAATTTGCTTTGACGGCTGCGCTCAACAAGCTCAACGCAAAGTAAATAAAAACAACGAACTATTACTAACCTACTCAGTCAAAGAGTAAGTTCAATCAACAGATAAAGAGAAAGAAACAATGGATATTCGCAAAATCAAAAAGCTAATCGAATTGGTTGAAGAGTCTGGCATTTCTGAGCTAGAGATCTCTGAAGGTGAAGAGTCAGTACGAATCAGTCGTAACAGCCCTGTATCTGCAGCGCCTATTCAATATGCAGCGGCTCCAGCTCCTGTAGCGGCAGCAGCACCTGCGGCGGCACCTGTAGCAGCAGAAGCAGCAGCTCCTGCAGTTCCAGCTGGTCACCAAGTTCTTTCTCCAATGGTTGGTACTTTCTACGGCGCTCCAAGCCCAGATGCAAAACCATTCGTTAAAGTTGGTCAATCTGTAACTGCTGGCGAAACTCTATGTATCGTTGAAGCAATGAAAATGATGAACCAAATCGAAGCTGATAAGTCTGGTGTTGTAACAGCAATCCTAGTTGAAGACGGTCAACCAGTAGAATTCGACCAAGCTCTAGTAATTATCGAATAATAGAGAGCACTTATTATGTTAGATAAATTAGTAATCGCGAACCGTGGTGAAATTGCACTGCGTATTCTGCGAGCATGTAAAGAGCTTGGCATCAAAACGGTAGCGGTTCACTCAACAGCTGACCGCGATCTTAAGCACGTACTGCTTGCTGACGAAACCATTTGTATCGGTCCAGCTCGTGGTATCGATAGCTACCTAAACATCCCTCGTATCATCAGCGCAGCTGAAGTTACAGGTGCAGTAGCTGTTCACCCTGGCTACGGCTTCCTATCTGAAAATGCAGATTTTGCAGAACAGGTAGAGCGCAGTGGTTTTATCTTCGTTGGCCCTAAAGCTGAAACCATTCGCATGATGGGTGACAAAGTGTCAGCTATCACGTCAATGAAGAAAGCTGGCGTACCTTGTGTACCGGGTTCTGACGGCCCTCTTGATGATGATGAAGTGAAAAACAAAGCGCACGCTAAGCGCATTGGTTTCCCTGTAATCATCAAGGCATCTGGCGGCGGCGGCGGTCGTGGTATGCGTGTTGTTCGTACTGAAAAAGAACTAACAGAAGCTATCGCAATGACTCGTGCTGAAGCAAAAGCATGTTTCAATAACGACATGGTTTACATGGAAAAATTCCTAGAAAATCCACGTCACATTGAAGTACAAGTGCTTGCAGATGGTCAAGGCAATGCTATCCACCTAGGTGAGCGTGACTGTTCAATGCAGCGTCGTCACCAGAAAGTTGTGGAAGAAGCGCCAGCACCAGGTATCACTGAAGAGATGCGTAAGTACATCGGTGACCGTTGTACTCGTGCATGTCTTGAGATTGGTTACCGCGGCGCAGGTACATTTGAATTCCTATACGAGAACGGTGAGTTCTACTTCATCGAAATGAACACTCGTATCCAGGTTGAGCACACGATCACTGAAATGGTAACGGGTATCGACTTAGTGAAAGAGCAACTTCGCATTGCTGCTGGTCAGCCTCTATCATTCACACAGGATGATATTAAGCTGCGCGGCCACTCAATCGAATGTCGTATCAACGCGGAAGATCCAGTTCGTTTCTTACCATCTCCAGGTAAGATCACGCGCTTCCATGCTCCAGGTGGTATGGGTGTTCGTTGGGAATCTCACATCTATACTGGCTACACAGTACCACCACACTACGATTCAATGATCGGCAAGCTGATCACTTACGGTGAGAACCGTGACGTAGCGATTGCACGTATGAAGAACGCACTAGCAGAAATGATTGTTGAAGGTATCAACGTCAATACTGAGCTGCAATTAGCGATTATGAACGACGAAAACTTCCAACACGGTGGGGCAAACATCCACTACCTTGAGAAGAAGCTTGGTCTGCAATAGAAGCTAGTCTTCCGTAATACGTTCTCTGTAGAACAGTAATAAATGCTCACTTCGGTGGGCATTTTTGTTTTTAAACACTCGCAAAAATCAATCAATAATCCCTCTTATAATCCGCGGTGTTTTGATGAATTTGCTCATATTTTCTGCTAGACTCCCCATCCAATTTTTCTCATATAGAAGATGCAGCCATGCCTTGGATTCAAATCAAGCTTAATGCGACCAATGAAAATGCCGAACAAATCGGCGACATGTTAATGGAAGAGACTGGTGCTCTTTCCGTAACTTTCCTGGATGCACAAGATACTCCTGTATTTGAGCCTCTGCCGGGTGAAACTCGCCTTTGGGGTGATACTGACATTCTCGCGCTTTACGACGCTGAGACTGATACTGGTGTCGTTCTAGCGCAGATTAAAGCAAGCAACATGTTCCCTGCAGACTTTGCTCATAAAGTAGAGCAAATTGAAGACAAGGATTGGGAACGTGAATGGATGGACAACTTCCACCCAATGAAGTTTGGTGAGCGTTTATGGATCTGCCCTAGCTGGCGCGATATCCCTGAACCTGACGCTGTAAACGTAATGCTGGATCCCGGTCTTGCATTTGGTACAGGTACTCACCCGACAACGGCATTGTGTCTTGAGTGGCTTGAAGGCTTAGACCTTACAGGCAAAACCGTGATCGATTTCGGTTGTGGTTCAGGCATCCTAGCGATCGCTGCGATCAAACTTGGCGCGGCAAAAGTTATCGGGATCGACATTGATCCTCAAGCCCTGCTTGCATCAAAAGACAACGCACAACGCAATGGCGTGGCAGAGCAACTAGAAGTCTTCTTACCACAAGATCAACCGGAAGGTTTACTTGCTGACGTTGTTGTTGCCAACATCCTTGCAGGCCCATTACGCGACCTTTCTGGCATCATTAAAGGCCTAGTTAAGCCAAATGGTGTACTTGCGATGTCGGGTGTTTTAGATACACAAGCGGAAGATGTTGCGACTTATTATCGTGATGAGCTTCACATTGATCCGATCATTGAACAACAAGAATGGTGTCGAATCTCAGGTCAGAAGCAAGGCTAGGTAAGACTTTGAGCGCTAATTGATTGAAATTTAAACAAATTACAAAAACAAATTGTAAATGCTCAAATATTAGTCTTTTCACGCAGCGAAAAAATGCGTAAAATGCGCGCCCTTGCTGGTACAGAACTGTGATGACATTTTTTGAAAATCGGAAATTATCAACTTAAGAACAATCTAATCGTCGCTCCTATGGCTGGCGTAACGGATAGACCATTCCGTGAGTTGTGTCTTCGTTACGGTGCGGGGATGGCAGTCAGTGAAATGATGTCCTCCAATCCTAAAGTTTGGAAAACGTCAAAGTCTCAGCAGCGTATGGTACATGAAGGCGAATCGGGCATTCGTTCAGTACAAATCGCTGGTGCAGATCCACAGCTTATGGCCGAGGCTGCTCAATTTAATGTCGATAACGGTGCGCAAATCATCGATATCAACATGGGGTGTCCAGCCAAAAAAGTGAATAAGAAGCTTGCGGGCTCAGCCCTACTGCAGCATCCAGAACTCATTGAAGATATTCTGAAAGCGGTGGTAAATGCTGTCGACGTTCCAGTAACGTTGAAAACGCGCACAGGCTGGGACACAGACAACAGAAACTGTGTTCAAATCGCGAAAATAGCCGAAGACTGCGGCATACAAGCTCTTGCCCTTCATGGGAGAACTCGCGCTTGTATGTACAAAGGTGAGGCAGAATACAAACACATTAAAGCAGCGAAACAAGCAGTATCTATTCCGGTTATCGCTAACGGTGATATCGATAGCCCGGAAAAAGCGAAGTTTGTGCTGGAGTACACCGGTGCTGATGCTTTAATGATAGGTCGACCTGCCCAAGGACGTCCTTGGATTTTTAACGAAATCCTACACTATTTGGAAAACGGCACCACGATGGACCCGCTCCCTATTTCGGAAGTGAAAGACATCATGCTTGGTCATGTGAACGCTCTACATGAGTTTTATGGCGAGTTTTTAGGCCCCCGAATTGCTCGTAAGCATGTGGGTTGGTACCTAAAAGAACATGAACAAGCGAGTGAGTTTCGCCGTACCTTCAACGCATTCGAAGCAGGTGATCTGCAGCTTGAAGCGCTAGAAGGTTTTTTTGATAACGTTGCACCATAATTACGAGAAGAGCTAGACCGAATATGTTCGAACAAAATCTGACTTCAGAAGCATTGACAGTAACTACAGTTACATCACAAGACCAAATCACGCAGAAACCACTACGTGACTCAGTTAAAGCATCATTGAAAAATTACCTTGCTCAATTAAACGGTCAAGAAGTCAGCGAGTTATACGAATTAGTATTAGCTGAAGTTGAACAGCCACTACTAGACACTATCATGCAGTACACTCGCGGTAACCAAACTCGCGCAGCAACCATGATGGGTATTAACCGCGGTACTCTTCGCAAGAAACTTAAAAAATACGGCATGAACTAATCGTTCTTTCGTAATTTATTGAATGGAAAGCCAAGCTCATTTTTTGAGTTTGGCTTTTTTTTGGCTTGTCGATCCGTGACAGGCGGCTAATTACTCTCCAGTGCGACAGCAGCGCTCTTTATCAACGTTTGCTGAATCCAAGGCTGCCAGAATAGAACAATGGCTTGCATCGTCGTCTACGTGGCCACAACACGCATCATTGATCTTTTTAAGTGCAGTGCGAATCTTGGTTAACTCGGTAATCTTCTCATCGATCATCTCTAGTTTTGCTGAGGTAATTGATTTCACTTCAGCGCAACTGTGCTGTGTGGCTTCGAGACGAATCTCAAGCAATTCTTTAATCTCGTCCAGACTCAGTCCCAACGCTTTAGATTTGAGAATAAACGTTACCTGTTTCTGGTTATTTTCATCATATAGGCGATAACCCGACTCACTGCGACTGGCTGGCGCGATCAGGTTATTCTTCTCATAAAATCGTAAGGTATCGGCTGTCACACCGCATCGTTTCGCTAATTCACCGATCTGAAACATGTTTTTTCCTACTGTTCCGTCCATTCCACAATTAACCTTATCGTTACTTTTCAGGCTGAAATGGCACTTTTCATAATTAATTTTGAGATGCCAAACGATTGCGCGAGCTTTTTTGTAATAAATTAGTTAGAATCTGCGCCATCAAATTTGGAGTTGGTTATCTTATAGCTTAATCATAAGACTAACCCAAAAGGTCTTTACCAAAACTGGCCAATATTTTATCTCTTACTGGTATCTAAGATAATCCACGCTAAGAAGATAGAAACAAGTTCTTTTTTGGCAAATATCTTTATTTTAACCCCATGAATTTGAGGAAGATGGAAGCATGAATAACGCTCGTCCAATTCGCCGCGCTCTCATCAGCGTATCAGACAAAACTGGTATCGTTGAATTTGCACAAGCTCTTGCTAACCGTGGTGTAGATATCCTATCTACCGGTGGCACTGCTCGCCTGCTTGCTGAAAAAGGCATCTCTGTTACAGAAGTATCTGACTACACTGGTTTCCCAGAAATGATGGATGGCCGTGTTAAGACTCTGCACCCAAAAGTTCATGGTGGTGTTCTAGGCCGTCGTGGCCAAGATGATGACGTGATGGAAACTCACGGTATCAACCCTATCGATATGGTTGTTGTAAACCTATACCCATTCGCAGAAACCGTTGCTAAAGAAGGTTGTACCCTTGCTGACGCTGTTGAGAACATCGACATCGGTGGCCCTACAATGGTTCGCTCTGCGGCTAAAAACCACAAAGACGTAACGATCGTTGTAAACGCACACGACTACGAGCGTGTTGTGGCTGAAATGGACGCGAACGAGAAATCTCTAACCCTAGAGACTCGCTTCGACCTAGCTATCGCAGCATTCGAACACACGGCTTCTTACGACGGTATGATCGCAAACTACTTCGGCACTATGGTTCCATCATACGGTGCCTCTCTACTTGATGAAGAAGGAAAGAAGGCTGACGAAGAGTCTAAATTCCCTCGCACGTTCAACCAACAGTTCGAGAAGAAGCAAGACATGCGCTACGGTGAGAACAGCCACCAAGCAGCAGCATTCTACGTTGAAGCGAACCCTGAAGAAGCATCTGTATCTACTGCTCGCCAAATTCAAGGTAAAGCCCTTTCTTACAACAACATCGCTGACACTGACGCAGCACTTGAGTGTGTGAAAGAGTTCAACCAGCCAGCATGTGTGATCGTTAAGCACGCTAACCCATGTGGTGTAGCACTAGGTGAAGACATCCTAGAAGCTTACGACCGTGCATTCAAAACAGACCCAACGTCTGCATTTGGCGGCATCATCGCTTTCAACCGTGAGCTAGACGCTGCAACAGCAACGGCTATCACTGAGCGTCAATTCGTTGAAGTTATCATTGCACCATCAGTTTCTGCTGAAGCAGTAGCAATCGTAGCAGCTAAGAAAAACCTTCGCCTACTTGAGTGTGGCGAGTGGACAACGAAGACAACTGGTTTTGACGTGAAACGCGTTAACGGCGGCCTGCTAGTTCAAGACCGCGACCAAGGCATGGTTTCTGAAGACGATCTAAAAGTAGTTTCTAAGCGTCAACCAACGGCTGAAGAGCTAAAAGATGCTCTATTCTGCTGGAAAGTAGCGAAGTACGTTAAATCTAACGCTATCGTTTACTCGAAAGGTGACATGACGGTTGGTGTTGGCGCAGGCCAAATGAGCCGCGTTTACTCAGCGAAGATCGCAGGCATCAAAGCGGCAGACGAAGGTCTACAGGTTGAAGGTTGTGTGATGGCATCAGATGCATTCTTCCCATTCCGTGACGGTATCGACGCGGCAGCAGAAGCTGGCATCAAGTGTGTTATCCAACCGGGTGGCTCTATGCGTGATGACGAAGTTATCGCTGCAGCAGACGAACACGGCATGGCGATGATCTTTACGGGCATGCGTCACTTCCGCCACTAATTTCCTCTTCGTATTTGGCACTGTGGCATCGTTAGCTGCTTTCGCCCACCCCGGTCACATAGCGGACTATGCTCCCGGGGATGGGCTCAATTGCTGCCTAGCCACATCACCAACTACTTTGAGCAAAACTTATAATTTTGTTTTTTAAATATTCCGATATTTGAAATACGTAGAGCAAGTCAGTGACTTTAGTTCAAGGAAAACACGCGGAGCTTATGACCATAAGTGAGCATGTTTGACACAGAAATAAAGGCTCTGAAGCAGCTATAAGGATTTTAAAACATGAATGTATTGATTATCGGTGCTGGCGGTCGTGAGCATGCACTTGGTTGGAAAGCGGCACAAAACCCAAACGTTGAAACAGTATTCATTGCTCCAGGCAACGCAGGTACTGCACTTGAGCCGAAACTAGAGAACGTAAACATCGGCGTTGAAGACATCGCTGGTTTAGTCGCGTTTGCTCAAGATAAAAAAATCGAACTGACTATCGTGGGCCCTGAAGCACCATTGGTTATCGGTGTGGTTGATGCATTCCGCGAAGTTGGCCTACCAATCTTTGGCCCAACTCAAGCGGCAGCACAGCTTGAAGGCTCTAAAGCATTCACTAAAGACTTCCTAGCTCGTCATGATATCCCAACAGGTTACTACTCAAACTTCACTGAGATTGAGCCAGCTATCGCTTACGTTCGCGAGCAAGGTGCTCCAATCGTAGTGAAAGCTGACGGTCTTGCCGCGGGTAAAGGCGTTATCGTTGCGATGACCCTTGAAGAAGCAGAAGACGCAATCAAAGACATGCTAGCAGGCAACGCATTTGGCGAAGCAGGCAGCCGCGTGGTGATTGAAGAATTCCTTGAAGGCGAAGAAGCAAGCTTCATCGTAATGGTTGATGGTTCAAGCGTGCTTCCTATGGCCACCAGCCAAGATCACAAACGTGTGGGCGACAAAGACACTGGGCCGAACACGGGCGGCATGGGTGCTTACTCTCCTGCGCCGGTTGTAACTCCAGAAATCCACAACCGTATCCTTGAAGAAGTTATCTACCCAACGGTACGTGGCATGGACGCGGAAGGCGCACCTTACACAGGTTTCCTTTACGCTGGCCTAATGATCGATGCTGACGGCACACCTAAAGTTATCGAATACAACTGCCGCTTTGGCGACCCTGAAACGCAACCTATCATGATGCGTATGGAGTCAGACCTTGTTGAACTTTGCCTAATGGCTATCGACGAGAAGCTCGACGAAGCAGAATCGAAGTGGGATCCACGCGCTTCAATCGGTGTTGTTCTTGCGGCTGGCGGTTACCCTGCTGACTACACAAAAGGTGACGTTATTTCACTACCAACAAGCGAAGTTGAAGGCCAAAAGGTTTTCCACGCGGGTACGACAAATAATAAAGCTGGCGACGTTGTGACAAACGGCGGTCGTGTACTTTGTGCAACAGCACTGGGCAATACAGTTTCTGAGGCTCAAGAGCGCGCTTACGCGTTGACGAAGCAAGTTAGCTGGAATGGTATGTTCCACCGCAATGACATTGGTTACCGTGCGATTGCGCGCGAACAAGAGCAGTAAACAATCTTGTTGCTCGCTTACTTTCCAATAACAGTAAGCAAATGACAGCAAGTGAATAACAGAAAAAGGCGCCTCAATAGGCGCCTTTTTATTATCTCATCTATACAAGAAACTGTATTTTTACAGGCAAATAAGCACTTAGCCTACAGTAGGCCAAATACTCTTAATTCTTTAATTGCTTTCTATTCTTTCAGCAACGATGGCCTTACGACACAATCATGACTGTCTTCAGCCAGCATCAGTAACTCTTCTACGCTCATCTTACCGAGTAAGTCACTGCCAAGAAACGCCGCATAGCTTTCCACAGACGCCAATCGGTCAATCACGAAGCCTGGTAAGGTCTGGTTAAATTCAATGCGATCAAACTCACCACCAGCGCACGTTTTAAAAGAGCTGCCATTCCAGTAACCCTGAATCAGCCTAAGCCCTTCATCATGCTGCTTTGTTGTGGTCTCTATAACCGACGTCGCTTCTTTCTGATAGTTTTCAAGCTGCTTGGCTTGGATAGGTAAGATTTTGCTGTCAATACGATACTGCTGATACACAGCCTCGCCTGACTTGTTGAAACGCACATGAACACGATAAGGCACCAACTTATTCGATGAATTACGCTGTTCGCCTTCACGAACGAATTCACGAAGTATACCTTCCGACCAAGCATAGTCAGTTTGGTACCAGCCGTAATCGCCGACAGTGACATAGTCAGCTGAAGAATGAGGTTGTGTTAGTTTATTAGTAACCCAGTAAAAACTTGTCGCGTCGCCCATGACTTGGCCGCCGGTGTGAGTTTCAAATTGCTCTAGGTTTTTGCTGGGGCTGGTCGATGAACAGCCAATGAGGAATGTAGATAATAGTGAAACGAGAAGAAATGCTTTTTTCATAAAAACCTGTACCGAGGTGAAATACGACTACCTCGGTACAGTTTAGATTATTTCACTGAATCTTTCAGCGCTTTACCTGCAACAAATGCTGGAACATTTGCAGCAGCGATTTGGATCTCATCACCAGTTTTTGGGTTACGACCAGTGCGAGCTGCACGGTGGTTTACTTTAAAAGTACCAAAACCAATTAGCTGAACTTGATCGCCATCTTTAAGAGCATCTGTAACACCACCAAGAGTCGCTTCTAGAGCAGCTTTAGCTTGTGCTTTAGAAAGGTCCGCTTTTTCAGCAATAAAGTCGATTAATTGAGTCTTGTTCATTTTAGGTTTCCCTTCTTTGTATTTTTGAATTCAATTTACTCTAAAACATAAATGCCCCATCTGGCAAAGGTTTGTCGTCGATCTTTAGCTCTAATGCCGTAGTTTTAGCCATAATATGAGTAATAACTCACAATTTGTTACTGATTTTATTGAGCAAGCCCTTGTTTAAAAGGGGCTGAGAGGCAAATTAATGATGACCTAGCCACTACTTTATCTCTATAATCCACGCTGAATCGCTGCTAAAGCGTACAATTTAATTTAAGGGCAAACATGCTGCTGCTAACTATTTACGTCTCCATTGCTATTGGAGTTTCTTTCATTTGTTCTGTTTTAGAAGCTGTACTTTTGAGTATTAGTCCGAGCTACATCGCTCAACTAAAACAAAATGGGCACCCTGCAGCAGAGTCTTTAGACAAACTGAAAACAGACATTGACCGCCCGCTCGCGTCAATTTTAACGCTCAACACCATCGCGCACACAATCGGTGCTGCGACGGCAGGTGCACAAGCGGCTGTGGTTTTTGGTAGCCAATGGTTAGGTGTATTCTCTGCCGTACTGACTTTGGGTATTTTGGTTTTGTCTGAGATTGTTCCAAAAACCATTGGTGCAACCTACTGGCGTCAACTGGCTCCAGCATCATCAAACGTACTTCGCTGGATGGTTTTCTTTCTAACACCGTTTGTCTGGTTCTCAGAACAGATCACCAAACGTCTTGCTCGTGGCCACCAAGCACCAAAAATGCGTGATGAGCTGTCTGCAATGGCTATTTTGGCAAAAGAGAGTGGTGAGTTTGCTGAAGGCGAATCAAAAATTCTGAGCAACCTATTAGGCATTCAAGATGTGCCCGTGACGCAGGTAATGACACCGCGCCCTGTTGTATTCCGCGTCGATGCCGAAATGAGCGTGAATACGTTCCTAGAGCAGCACAAAGACACACCATTCTCGCGCCCATTAGTTTACAGCGAGCAAACTGACAACATCATTGGTTTTGTACACCGTCTGGAGCTGTTTAGATTGCAACAAGCGGGTTGTGGCGAGAAAGCTCTGGGTGAAGTAATGCGCCCTATCCACGTGTTGCTGAACAACATGGGCTTGGCTAAAGCCTTTGACCAAATGATGGCAAACCGCCTGCAGCTTTCCTTAGTAGTTGACGAGTACGGTACGATTCAAGGCATCATCACCCTAGAAGATATCTTTGAGCACCTAGTGGGCGAAGAGATTGTCGACGAGGCAGATAAGACGACTGACATGCAAGAACTGGCATTTCAGCGTTGGGAACAGTGGAAAGAAACACACGGTGTTATCGAAAACCGCGATGAAGAGGACGAGCTAGAGGAAAAAACTCTAACAGACAACGACACCTCAGACTCAAAGTCAGTGGATGAAGACAAGGTTCAAAAAGAAGACAAAAAAGACGCTTAATCTCAATTTGATACCGCCAGATACAACAAAGGCTCCCTAGGGAGCCTTTGTTTTTATTCGTACTTTGATGCGATAGCGAATTATAACGCTACACCAATGTTACTTACTGGGTCTTCACGCAGTTCGTGGCGTAGATCTTTGATCAGCTCTAGGTCACGCTCAGTCGTTTCACGTAGAGGTCGGAAGATCGCCCACTGAACGTCCCACTCTTCACACACCGCTTCGTTTTCTTTCTGGTTTTCGTTTGTCACTTCTTCTGCGCCTTGAGCAAACTCAAGCTCAGCAACCGTCTTCACCGATTGTTGACTCACTTTAATGACAGTTTCAAGCAGATGCTCACGGTCAAGTAAGCCATGGATTAACGTTGCTAAGCCTTGGCACGCGTCCATCGCAGGGTAAACACCGTAGAAATCAAAATCATCTCCACTTGGGAATAGCTCTTCGACTTTCTCAAGCTGACGCTCAAAATTCACCTTTGCCGTTTTAACGGTTAAGATTTCCCAAATGCTATCCAAAACATCACGATAGATTCGAGCTTCCGCAAATTCTGTATTCTCACAAAACATGGCATAGTTAGGGTACATACGCTCACATAGACACGCCATAAAGGTAATTTGTTGCCAAGGTTCTAACTTTTCTAGACGAACCTGCAGTGGATTCTGAAGCATAGTCACTCAATAATTGCAGAAAAAGACAGCGAAAGTGTACTTGATAAACCTAGGATGGAAAAGGTAGGCCGATGAACAATTTTACGAATAAGCTCTATATTCTTACTGAGCATGACGATACTTATACGCAACTGATTCTAAACCAAGGGTTACCTGACCTCGAAATCACTCAAAACCCCGAATTAGCTGAGATCGTGCTGGCTTCTCCTCCTTTAATCGCGGAGCGACTTAATGAGTTTAAACATCTAGACTGGGTGCAAAGTACCTACGCAGGAATCAATAAACTCACTCAGCCGGATCTTCGTCAAGATTATACGCTGACCAACGTCAAAGGCATCTTCGGCCCTGCGATTGCTGAATACGTGTTAGGTTACACGATCAGCCACAGTAGACACTTCCCTCACTACCACCAGCAACAAGCACAACGAAGCTGGCAGCCACAGCTATATACTAGCCTAACTGACAAAACCATGGTGATTTTAGGAACAGGTTCAATCGGAAGTCATTTAGCGAAAACCGCAGCGGCCTTTGGTATTCATACCATTGGAGTCAACCGTACCGGAATCCCATCAAAGCAAGAGACCTTTAAAGACACTTTCCACATCAATGAGATAGAGGCTGCCCTTAAGCAAGCGGATATTGTGGTCAACACCTTGCCATCAACAGCTGAAACCTATCAATTACTCAATCAAACGACCTTAAGTTACTGCTCGAATGTACTGCTGTTTAATGTTGGCAGAGGAGAGAGCTTAGATAAAAAAGCCTTGCTGCTTGCGATTAAGAATAAGTGGGTTGAGCATGCTTTCTTGGATGTGTTTGAAAGTGAGCCCCTCTCGCAGGAGCACCCTTTCTGGACACTGCCGCAAGTGACCATCACCCCGCACATTGCAGCGCTAAGTGAACCAAGGCAGGTGGTAGAGATCTTCGCCGAGAATTACCAACAATGGCGAGATGGCTTTAAACTGAACCATGTCATCGATTTTGATAAAGGCTACTGATGTCCTCATCGTTACTCAAAGAGATTCGACAATGCCGAGCTTGTGAGCCTCACCTATCACACGGTGCTAACCCGGTGATTCAAGCGCACCCAAACGCGCGCTTGCTTATTATTGGGCAGGCACCCGGCATCAAGGTTCATGAGTCATCGATCCCTTGGAACGACGCCAGTGGCGAACGATTAAGAGAATGGTTAGGGATAGATAGCGATACGTTTTATGACGAACAAAAAGTCGCGATTGTTCCTATGGGGTTTTGTTATCCGGGAAAGGGAAAGAGTGGCGATCTCCCACCACGTAAAAAGTGTGCGGAGCTTTGGCATAACAAAGTGCTGCAATCGCTACCAAACATTCAAATGACACTGCTGATTGGCCAATACGCGCAAAACTATTACCTAACACATAAAACCACCAGCACACTAACCGAAACCGTGCGTAATTGGCAAAGATGGGCGCCTGAGTTTTTGCCGCTACCTCACCCTTCGCCACGCAATAATATCTGGCTCAAGAAGAACCCTTGGTTTGAAAGTGACGTTATTCCTTACATCCAAAAGCACATCTCGGAGCATTTGGCCTACCATGATCCAAATACCTAATTAGCTGCACATCCACGATGATGAAGCCGATGTTGGATGCGGATAAAAAGGTAATAAAAAAGCGCTGCCGATTTCTCGACAGCGCTTTTTCTAAAAACACATACTTAATTACTTATGGTATGGCTTAGATAGGTCATGAACTGCGTCCACAAATACACCAGCATTCTCTGGTGGCACATCTAGGTGAATACCATGGCCAAGGTTAAATACGTGACCAGTACCGCCGTCACCAAAACCTTCAAGGATAGTGCCGACTTCTTCACGAATACGCTCAGGTTGTGCGTAAAGCACTGATGGGTCCATGTTGCCTTGTAGAGCCACTTTATCGCCAATACGCGCTTTTGCATCCGCAATATTGATTGCCCAGTCTAGGCCCACCGCATCACAGCCAGTCGCTGCGATAGATTCTAGCCACATGCCACCGTTCTTAGTGAACAGAGTAACCGGTACACGGCGACCTTCGTTTTCACGGATTAGGCCATCTACAATTTTGTGCATGTACTGTAGTGAGAACAGGTTGTAGTCACGCGGAGTAAGTACACCACCCCATGTGTCGAATACCATTACCGATTGTGCACCCGCTTTAATTTGCGCGTTCAGGTATTCAATAACGGTGTCAGCCAGCTTATCTAGAAGTAAATGCAGTGTTTGTGGCTCTGCGTACATCATCTTCTTGATCTTAGTAAACGCCTTCGAGCTGCTGCCTTCAACCATATAAGTTGCCAGTGTCCAAGGGCTACCAGAGAAACCAATCAATGGCACTTCGCCTTTCAGATCTTTACGGATCTGACGAACAGCATTCATTACGTATTGAAGCTCGCCTTCTGGATCAGGTAGGCCAATCTTCTCTACGTCAGCTTTACATGTGATAGGACGTTCAAACTTAGGACCTTCACCAGTTTCAAAGTACAAGCCTAAGCCCATTGCATCAGGGATAGTTAGGATGTCAGAGAACAAGATTGCCGCATCAAGCGGGAAACGACGTAAAGGTTGAAGTGTTACTTCTGATGCCAGTTCAGCGTTTTTGCACAAAGACATGAAATCGCCCGCTTCAGCGCGCGTTGCTTTGTACTCTGGAAGATAGCGGCCAGCTTGGCGCATCATCCATACTGGTGTGTAATCAACAGGCTGTTTTAAAAGTGCGCGTAAATAGCGATCGTTTTTTAATTCGGTCATTCCGTTAAATTCCAATTCAATCTTGTCTAGTTTTGATGGCAAGTATTCTAACACTGATTGAAGGGTAAAAGCTGTGTGCTTTGCAACCTAGATCAAGTTATTAACTTTTAAATCAATGCTTAGTTTGCACCCAATTACGGGAGCATGTTAAAAATTTGTTCGCTAGCGAAAATTACAATTATAACATCTGAGTAGTCACTACTCAGCATCTCATAACGACATCTTACTTACCCCCTCCACTTGTGGAGGGTTTTTTTTAGCTTTTGACCACCTATAGGCCAAATACTATCATAGGTAAATTAGTACTCTATCGTCTGCTCCGTCACACCATCATTCATCACGTCACCCACAGTTTTATCAATCAATTGTCTCGCAATCGTTCCAACAGGAGCAACATCAGGCAGGCTTGTTACATCAAACCATTGGGCATCCGACAGTTCACTGTAATCTGGTTTAAGCGTTCCACCAGCATAGTCAGCCAGAAAGGCCACCATCATACTCGACGGAAACGCCCATGGCTGGCTGCCAAAGTAACGAATATTACTGACATCGATGCCTGTCTCTTCTTTGACTTCTCTTGCCACGCACTGCTCTAAGGTCTCTCCAACCTCTAGGAAGCCCGCTATCACGGTATACATACCTGTTTTATGTCTTGGATGCTGTGCAAGCAATATCTTGTTGTCGTTTCGTACAGCGACAATGATGCACGGGAAGATGCGAGGATAATGAAGTGTTCGACAGTCTCCGCATTGCATCGCCACCTGATTATGGTTGAGGTGATTACGACCGCCACACTGAGGACAAAAACGCATACTTTGCGTCATGTGCCCATACTGGATGGCTTTGCTTGCTGTCAGAAAACTCGATTCAGGCCAGTGCAATAACTCACGTAGGTTCATCATGGTCAGCTCACTCTCAACATCACAGTCGTTGAGCCAATACACCTTACGACCTTGATGCTGACCAATACAGATTGCATGCTCGACGCTCAGCCCTAGCTCTTCAGCTGAGCCATAAGGAAACTGATCATTATTAACCCAAATATCACTACCTGAAACGACGCACCAATAAGCTTGCTCTGTCATTTTGTTATCACTTTTTTTTAACATCCCTATGCCTCATTGCTTGCAGTTCGTTCATTTTACTGGCAATCTAATTTCATACTAGAGTTGTAGCAGAGAATAATTCAAACTATTACTTTTAGTAGATACCAATAAATGGACCTTACTTAGGCAATTACTTGATCACAAGGTTGTGATCAGATCATGAGGACATGGTCATGCTAAATAAATTCAAACAAATACAAGAACAATGGGGTGGCTCTAATGAGGTCATCGATCATTGGCTCGAAACTCGACAGTCTCTAATCGTTGAGTATTGTAAGCTTGCCGCTCTACAGCCTTCATCGTCGAAAGCAACTGCAATCACCGAACTGCCTTCTCCAGAAGAACTCCAAAAATTCAGCCAACATCTTGTTGATTACATCTCCGAAGGTCATTTCAAAATCTATGACATGGTGATGGACAAATGGCAGTCTACTGGCTTCAAAGCAACAGACGAAATCAACCAGTCTTATGGTCATATCGTCCTTACCACGGACCCTCTGCTCAACTTCACCGACAAGTATGCCGCCATTGAAGCTAGTGATACATTAGAAAGCTTTGATAGTGAACTGTCACTCGTAGGTGAGATTCTTGAGGCTAGGTTTGCGGTTGAAGACCAGCTGATCCAACAAATTGCCGACAGCCTAGCGGTTCCACCAGGAGCTTAATGGCTTAACATCTTCTAAGCTTGCCTCTGTGCAAGCTTTTTGTTTTGTCTGTAGCGTTACCTAACACACCCAATTCTTCTACCAGAGCCTATTGGTTCGTCCCTACCCTGATGTTTTGCGATAACCCGACGTAACACTTCTCACTGGTTTCATCCTCAGCGCCTCCCTCTGCCTCCCTATTAACGCGCAAGCTGCCTTCGAGAAAGTACTATCGACTAAGTCCACCAGCCAAGCAATCTGTAAACAAGCATACCTATCAACTTCTAATCTATAAACCTCTCATTAAACACCTATACGCCAGATACAAAAAAGGCACCCGAAGGTGCCTTTTCTTATCTCTTAGAGACTACTCGTAGAGCTTACTCTTCTGAAGAGAAACCAGCGTTTAGAAGTGCTGCTAGATTGTCAGTAGCTTGTTCAGCTGAAGGACCTTCTTGCTCTTCTTCACGTTGCTTTTGACGCTCTTGGTGGTATGCGAAACCAGTACCAGCTGGGATCAGACGACCAACAATTACGTTCTCTTTCAGACCGCGAAGGTCATCACGCTTACCAGAAACCGCAGCTTCTGTTAGTACGCGAGTCGTTTCTTGGAACGATGCAGCTGAGATGAATGACTCAGTTGCAAGAGATGCTTTAGTAATACCTAGTAGATCACGTTCGAAACGTACTAGTTCTTTACCTTCAGCTTCTAGTTTACGGTTAGCAATCTTAACATTGTGGTACTCAACTTGTTCGCCAGGTAGGAACGGAGAGTCACCAGAATGAGTGATTGTACACTTACGTAGCATTTGACGAACGATAGTCTCAATGTGCTTATCGTTAATCTTTACGCCTTGTAAGCGGTAAACTTCTTGAACTTCGTTCGCGATGTACTGAGTTACTGCGTGGATACCACGTAGACGCAGGATATCGTGTGGAGTTTCAGGACCGTCGGCGATTACATCACCACGTTCAATCTTCTCACCTTCGAACACGTTCAATTGACGATGCTTAGGAATCATCTCTTCGTAAGCGTCACCGCCTTCACGAGTGATTACTAGACGACGCTTACCTTTCGTTTCTTTACCGAAAGACACAGTACCTGTGTGCTCAGCAAGGATCGCAGGCTCTTTAGGCTTACGAGCTTCGAATAGGTCAGCTACGCGTGGTAGACCACCGGTGATATCTTTGTTTCCGCTCGATTTTTGAGGGATACGAGATAGTGTGTCACCAATGCCAACTTCAGCGCCATCTTCGATGTTTACAATCGCTTTGCCAGGTAGGAAGTAGTGAGCTGGCATATCAGTACCAGGGATCATTACGTCGTTACCTTGCTCATCAACAAGTTTGATAGCTGGACGCATATCTTTACCTGCTGCTGGGCGAGCTGCTGCGTCTGTAACTTCACTTGAAGAAAGACCCGTTAGATCGTCAGTGTTACGAGAAACTGTAATACCATCGATCATATCTACGAATTGGATACGACCTGCCACTTCAGTGATGATTGGCATGGTATGCGCTTCCCAGTTAGCTACAACTTCACCAGCAGTAACTGCTGCGTTGTCGCCTTTGGTTAGCATCGAACCGTAAGGAAGTTTGTGCTTCTCTTTAGTACGGCCGAACTCATCAATAATCGTCATCTCAGATGCACGAGAAGTGATAACCAGTTTCTTATCTTTGTTAGTTACGAACTTAGCATTGTGAAGCTTCACAGTACCAGTTGTCTTAGCTTGGATGCTGTTCTCTGCTGCTGCAGTAGATGCCGCACCACCGATGTGGAACGTACGCATCGTTAGCTGTGTACCTGGTTCACCGATAGATTGTGCAGCGATAACACCAACTGCTTCACCTTGGTTCACTAGGTGACCACGTGCTAGGTCACGACCGTAACACTGTGCACAACAACCGAAGTCTGCATCACAGGTAACAACAGAGCGCACTTTCATGCTATCTACTGAGTTGTCTTCCATGATTTGACACCACTTCTCATCAATCAGAGTATTACGTGGAATCAGTACATCTTCAGTACCAGGCTTAAGAACATCTTCAGCAACAACACGACCAAGAGCAAGCTCAGAAAGTGCAACTTTAACGTCACCACCTTCGATGTGAGGCATCATGTCGATACCTTCATGCGTGCCACAGTCATGTTCGTGTACTACAACGTCTTGAGCAACGTCTACTAGACGACGAGTTAGGTAACCCGAGTTTGCTGTTTTCAGTGCTGTATCCGCAAGACCCTTACGAGCACCGTGCGTTGAGATAAAGTACTGAAGGACGTTTAGACCTTCTTTAAAGTTCGCAGTGATCGGCGTTTCGATGATTGAACCATCTGGACGCGCCATCAGACCACGCATACCTGCTAGCTGACGAATCTGAGCTGCAGAACCACGTGCGCCCGAGTCGGCCATCATGTAGATGCTGTTGAACGATTCTTGCTGTTCTTCTTCGCCGTCACGGTTAATAACTGTTTCAGAAGATAGGTTATCCATCATTGCTTTCGCAACGCGGTCATTCGTAGATGCCCAGATATCGATAACTTTGTTGTAACGCTCACCCGCAGTAACAAGACCAGATTGGAATTGCTCTTGGATTTCACGAACTTCTTCTTCAGCAGATTCAATCTCGTCGTATTTCGCTTGAGGAACAACCATATCGTTGATACCTACAGAAACACCAGAAAGAGCCGCGTATGCGAAACCTGCGTACATGATTTGGTCAGCAAATACTACTGTATCTTTTAGACCAAGCTTACGGTAACACTCGTTAAGAAGAGTAGAGATCTGCTTCTTACCTAACTTTTGGTTAACGATGCTGTACGGAAGGCCTTTAGGAACGATCTGCCATAGCATTGCACGACCTACAGTCGTATCTACTAGGCCAGTATTCGTTGTGCTATTGCCGTCTTCGTCTACTACTGTTTCAGTGATACGTACTTTAACGCGAGCATGTAGCTCAGCAGTCTTAGTACGGTATGCCTTTTCAGCCTCAGCAGGGCCAGCAAGGTACATACCTTCACCTTTCACGTTGATCTTGTCACGTGTCATGTAGTAAAGACCCAATACAACGTCCTGAGAAGGTACGATGATCGGATCACCTGATGCTGGCGACAGAATGTTATTCGTCGACATCATTAGGGTACGAGCTTCAAGCTGTGCTTCTAGAGTTAGAGGCACGTGTACAGCCATTTGGTCACCATCGAAGTCGGCGTTGTATGCCGCACACACTAGTGGGTGAAGCTGAATCGCTTTACCTTCGATTAGTACTGGTTCAAACGCTTGGATACCTAGACGGTGAAGTGTAGGAGCACGGTTAAGCAGTACTGGGTGTTCACGGATAACTTCGTCTAGGATATCCCAAACGATCGCTTCTTCGCGCTCTACCATTTTCTTAGCAGCTTTGATTGTCGTAGCCATGCCACGAGTCTCTAGCTTGCTGTAGATGAACGGCTTAAATAGCTCAAGTGCCATCTTCTTAGGAAGACCACACTGATGTAGACGAAGGTATGGACCTACTGTGATTACAGAACGGCCAGAGTAGTCTACACGTTTACCTAGAAGGTTCTGACGGAAACGACCTTGTTTACCCTTGATCATATCAGCAAGAGATTTCAGAGGACGCTTGTTAGAACCCGTGATCGCACGACCGCGACGACCGTTATCTAGAAGGGCATCAACAGACTCTTGCAACATACGCTTTTCGTTACGTACGATGATGTCTGGAGCCGCTAGCTCTAGAAGACGCTTCAAACGGTTGTTACGGTTGATCACACGACGGTAAAGGTCGTTCAGATCTGAAGTCGCAAAACGACCGCCATCTAGAGGTACTAGAGGACGAAGATCTGGCGGTAGCACTGGAAGTACAGTTAGGATCATCCACTCAGGCTTGTTGCCTGAAGAGATGAACGCTTCAACTAGCTTCAAACGCTTAGTAACTTTCTTACGCTTAGTTTCAGAGTTAGTTGTTTCCAACTCTTCGCGCATTTCTTCCACTTCTTGATGAAGGTCCATTGTTGAAAGCAGATCTTTGATCGCTTCAGCACCCATCTTAGCAGTGAATTCGTCACCCCACTCTTCTAGACGATCCAGATACTCTTCTTCAGTAAGCATCTGAGATTTTTCTAGATCAGTCATACCCGGTTCAGTTACTACGTACATTTCGAAGTAAAGAACACGTTCGATATCACGCAGAGGGATATCCATTAGTAGACCGATACGAGACGGCAGTGATTTTAGGAACCAGATGTGAGCAACTGGTGAAGCAAGCTCGATGTGGCCCATACGGTCACGACGAACTTTAGTTTGTGTAACTTCAACGCCACACTTCTCACAGATAACACCACGGTGCTTCAGGCGCTTGTATTTGCCACAAAGACATTCGTAGTCTTTAACTGGACCAAAAATACGTGCACAGAACAGACCATCACGTTCAGGTTTGAACGTACGATAGTTAATTGTTTCTGGCTTTTTAACTTCACCAAAAGACCACGAACGGATCGTGTCTGGTGAAGATAGACCGATTTTGATTGCATCAAATTCTTCGGTCTTATGCTGTGCTTTTAGAAAGTTTAATAAGTCTTTCACGTTCAGCTCCTGTAAGGAGTTAAAGGAGCTCACCGACTAAAGTGAGCCCCCTTTACCAAGTAATCCAATCTTCTTTATAAAAAAGAGGGATTACTCTTCGTCTTCTAGCTCGATGTTGATACCTAGCGAGCGAATCTCTTTCAACAGTACGTTGAACGACTCTGGCATGCCAGGTTCCATGCTATGGTTGCCATCTACGATGTTCTTATACATCTTAGTACGGCCGTTAACGTCATCCGACTTAACTGTTAGCATTTCTTGTAGAGTATATGCAGCACCGTATGCTTCTAGTGCCCATACTTCCATCTCACCGAAACGCTGACCACCGAACTGAGCTTTACCACCAAGTGGTTGCTGAGTTACTAGGCTGTAAGAACCAGTTGAACGAGCATGCATCTTGTCATCAACCAAGTGGTTCAGTTTCAGCATGTACATGTAACCAACAGTTACAGGACGCTCAAACGAATCACCAGTACGACCATCAAACAGTTTAAGCTGACCAGATTCTGGCAGATCACCCAGTTTAAGTAGTTCTTTGATTAGAGACTCAGAAGCACCGTCGAACACAGGAGTAGCAATCGGTAGACCGCCACGTAGGTTCTTAATCAGTGTACGAACTTGATCATCAGACAGTTCAGCAATATCAACTTTCTGACGAGTATCACCAAGATCATAAACCTTCTGTAGGAACTCACGGAACTTATGCAGTTCTTGTTGTTCCTTAACCATTTGGTTGATCTTGTCACCGATACCTTTCGCAGCCAAACCTAAGTGAACTTCTAGGATCTGACCGATGTTCATACGCGATGGTACACCCAGCGGGTTAAGTACGATGTCTACAGGCTGACCTTTCTCATCGTATGGCATGTCTTCAACAGGGTTAATCTTAGAGATTACACCTTTGTTACCGTGACGACCGGCCATCTTATCACCAGGCTGGATACGACGTTTAACCGCTAGGTAAACTTTAACAATCTTAAGAACGCCAGGCGCTAGATCATCACCTTGAGTGATTTTACGACGCTTAGTTTCAAACTTCTTATCGAAGTCTGCTTTTAGCTCATCCCACTGCTCAGCAAGTTGCTCAAGCTGTGTTTGTAGCGCATCGTCTTCTAGAACTTGCTCTAGCCATTGCTTACGACCGATAGTATCAAGCTTAGCTTCAGAGTAACCACCAGACAGAAGTACAGCTTTAACACGGTTAAGAAGGCCACCCTCAAGAATTTGGAACTCTTCAGTTAGATCTTTCTTAGCTTCTTTAAGCTGCATCTGTTCGATTTCAAGTGCACGTTTGTCTTTCTCTACGCCATCGCGAGTGAAGACTTGTACATCGATGATAGTACCCGAAACAGAGTTTGGTACACGTAGAGAAGTATCTTTAACATCAGATGCTTTCTCACCGAAGATAGCACGTAGTAGCTTCTCTTCAGGAGTCAGTTGAGTTTCACCTTTAGGGGTTACTTTACCAACTAGGATGTCGCCACCCTTAACTTCAGCACCAATGTAAACGATACCTGACTCGTCTAGTTTAGACAGAGCAGACTCACCTACGTTTGGAATATCAGCTGTGATCTCTTCAGAACCCAGCTTAGTATCACGAGCCACACAAGATAGTTCTTGAATGTGGATTGTCGTGAAACGGTCTTCTTGAACTACGCGCTCAGATACTAAGATCGAGTCTTCGAAGTTGTAACCGTTCCAAGGCATGAATGCGATACGCATGTTTTGGCCAAGAGCAAGTTCACCAAGGTCAGTTGAAGGACCATCAGCAAGAACATCACCGCGTGCAACTGGTTCACCAGGAAGTACAGTTGGACGTTGGTTAATACATGTGTTTTGGTTCGAACGCGTGTACTTAGTTAGGTTGTAGATATCGATACCAGCTTCGCCAGGTACCAATTCATCTTCGTTAACCTTAACTACGATACGAGAAGCGTCTACAGACTGAACTTGACCACCACGTTTAGCAACCGCTGTAACACCAGAGTCAACTGCGATGTTACGTTCAATACCAGTACCTACTAGAGGCTTATCAGCTCTAAGTGTTGGTACCGCTTGACGTTGCATGTTGGCACCCATCAATGCACGGTTCGCATCATCGTGTTCTAGGAACGGGATAAGCGAAGCAGCGATAGATACTACTTGGTTTGTCGCAACGTCCATGTAGTCAACGTGCTCGCGTGGGTGAAGACCAGATTCACCTTTTTGACGAGCTGTGATTAGCTCATCTGCAAACGTACCTTCTTCTGTAAGAATAGTGTTTGCTTGCGCGATTACGAATTGACCTTCCTGGATTGCAGACAGGTAATCAACTTCTTCTGTTACTACACCATCTACTACACGACGGTACGGAGTTTCTAGGAAACCGTAATCGTTACAACGTGCAAACGCAGATAGCGAGTTAATTAGACCGATGTTTGGACCTTCAGGCGTTTCGATCGGACATAGACGACCGTAGTGAGTTACGTGAACGTCACGTACTTCGAAGCCTGCGCGCTCACGAGTAAGACCACCAGGACCTAAAGCAGAGATACGACGTTTGTGCGTAACTTCTGACAATGGGTTGTTTTGGTCCATAAACTGTGAAAGCTGTGAAGAGCCAAAGAATTCTTTAACTGCAGCAGAGATCGGCTTAGCGTTGATAAGATCTTGAGGCATGATTGCATCAAGGTCACCAAGGCTTAGGCGCTCTTTAACGGCACGTTCTACACGAACTAGACCAACACGGAATTGGTTTTCTGCCATTTCACCTACAGAACGGATACGACGGTTGCCAAGGTGGTCGATATCGTCCACCTCACCAATACCGTTACGGATGCCGATCAGTTTCTTCATCACTTCGATGATGTCTGATTCATCCAGAGTACCGCGCTCTTCTTCTTCTTCACGCTCGATAGAGCTGTTGAATTTCATACGGCCTACAGTTGATAGGTCGTAACGATCTTCAGAGAAGAATAGGCTTTCGAACAATGATTCTGCAGCTTCTTTCGTTGGTGGCTCGCCAGGGCGCATCATGCGGTAGATTTCTACCAATGCAGAGATGCGATCTACTGTGCTATCCGCACGTAGAGTGTCTGACATGAATGGACCATGGTCTAGGTCATTCGTGAACAGCACTTCTAGAGTCTTGTGACCTGCTTGAGACAGGTTAGCAAGTGCTTCTAGGCTAATCTCTTGGTTTGCGCCAACGATGATCTCGCCAGTTGCTTCGTTGATGTAATCTTTCGCAGCAATCTTTTCAACGATGTACTCTACTGGTACTTCGATGTGCTCAACGCCATCTTTTTCAAGTTGACGGATATGGCGAGCAGTAACACGACGACCAGTCTCAACGTAAGTTTTACCGTTTGATTCGATGTCGAATGACGCAGTTTCACCACGTAGACGATCAGGAACCAACTCCATAAGTAGAGTTTGGTCTTTAACTTCGAAGTTCACCTTGTCGAAGAACAGATCTAGGATCTCTTCAGTCGATTTACCAAGTGCACGAAGAATAATCGATGCTGGTAGCTTACGACGACGGTCGATACGTACGAATAAGTTATCCTTAGGATCGAACTCAAAGTCTAACCATGAGCCACGGTAAGGAATTACACGTGCGTTATAAAGAACTTTACCTGATGAGTGGGTCTTACCCTTATCACTGTCGAAGAACACGCCTGGGCTTCGGTGCAGCTGGGATACGATAACCCTCTCGGTACCATTAATTACGAAAGTACCATTGTCTGTCATAAGCGGAATTTCGCCCATGTAGACTTCTTGTTCTTTAATGTCTTTTACAGTGCCTGCTGGTGCGTCTCGATCAAAGATAACTAGACGTAGTTTTACGCGTAGTGGCTTTGAGTAAGTTACACCGCGGATTTGACATTCTTTAACGTCAAAAACTGGCTCACCAAGACGGTAGCTAACGTATTGCAGCTCAGAATTGCCGTTGTAGCTCTGAATTGGAAATACAGAACGGAAAGCAGCTTCAAGACCGTATTGACCTTCTGGATCCTGTTCGATGAATTTATCGAAAGAATCAAGCTGGATCGATAACAGGTATGGAATGTCCAAAACTTGTGGACGAGTACCAAAATCCTTACGGATGCGCTTTTTCTCGGTATAAGAGTAAACCATGGGGTTCCTCAGCTCGCTGATAAGTGACCCAAACCACCCAAAACACTCTTCAGAGGGGGCGGTGACAAACAGCTGTTTACTGTAGTTGAACAATCATTTCGAAAAAATGACTGTTTTTTTGCTCGGATTATGACGGTTAAACAGCGGGAAATTCGTCATAGCCCTACAGCGCAAAAAGGCCGGTGGTTAATAAACCACCAGCCAATAGCCTTGCGGCTAGGAAATTAAGTAATAATTACTTGATTTCAACAGAAGCGCCAACTTCTTCTAGCTGTGCTTTAAGAGCTTCAGCTTCAGCTTTGTCAACGCCTTCTTTAAGCGCTGCAGGAGCTGAGTCTACAAGACCCTTAGCTTCTTTAAGACCTAGGCCAGTTGCGCCACGTACAGCTTTGATAACTTGTACTTTGTTTGCGCCAGCGCCAGTAAGGATAACGTCGAATTCAGTTTGCTCAGCAGCAGCTTCAGCAGAAGCACCACCAGCTACAACTGCAGCAGCAGCAGTAACACCGAATTTTTCTTCCATAGCTTCGATAAGCTCAACAACTTGCATTACAGACATTTCTGCAACTGCGTCTAGGATTTGCTCGTTAGTAATAGACATAACAATTCTCTTTTAAGTCAACAATAAGTTTAAATAGCAACCAGTGAAAAGCAAGGCTTATGCCGCAGCTTCTTCTTTTTGGTCGCGAACAGCAGCGATAGTACGAACCAGCTTGCCAGCAGAAGCTTCTTTCATGCACATCATTAGGCGTGCGATAGCTTCGTCGTAAGTTGGTAGTGTCGCTAGTACATCAGCATCAGTAACTGCGCCTTCAAATGCAGCAGCTTTGATCTCGAATGTTTTGTTCTCTTTAGCGAAGTCTTTGAAAAGACGCGCTGCAGCACCAGGGTGCTCGTTAGAGAACGCAAGTAGGCTAGGACCAGTAAATGTGTCTTGTAGACACTCATACTCAGTACCTTCTACTGCACGGCGTGCTAGTGTGTTACGAACAACTCTCATGTAAACACCCGCTTCGCGAGCTTGTTTACGTAGAGAAGTCATCGCGCCAACAGTAACGCCACGAGAGTCAGCTACAACTGCAGAAAGTGCACCACTGGCTGCTTCGTTGACTTCAGCAACAATTGCTTTTTTGTCTTGAAGATTTAAAGCCATTTGGATTAACCTCTGGTTGTGATTACAGCACTCAATATAAAATACATTGAGCGTTTACGATGTTATTCAAAAATGAATAAATTCATTTCAAACGACAACATCGCCTACGTAGGTTTTATTAAGCTTCACCTTAAAAAGGTTCAGCGCCTACGGTCTTGGGATAGACAGTTATGAATTGCTTCAAAAACCACCCAACCACAAATATTAGGCGCAGAAGTATATACTAAATCTGCGCCAAAGCAAATTAGTTTGCTTGAGTGTCAAGACTAGCCTGATCAACAGTAACACCAGCACCCATCGTAGTAGAGATGCTTACTTTCTTCAGGAAAGTACCTTTCGCTGAAGAAGGCTTAGCTTTCTTAAGAGCAACTAGAAGTGCTTCTAGGTTCTCTTGAAGCTGGTTAGCTTCGAAAGATGCTTTGCCGATAGTAGTGTGGATGATACCGTTCTTGTCGTTACGGTAACGAACCTGACCAGCTTTAGCGTTCTTAACCGCTTCAGCAACGTTAGGAGTTACAGTACCAACTTTAGGGTTTGGCATTAGACCGCGTGGACCTAGGATTGTACCTAGTTGACCAACAACGCGCATTGCATCAGGAGAAGCAACAACAACGTCAAAGTCCATTACGCCTTTTTTCACTTGCTCAGCAAGATCTTCCATACCAACGATATCTGCGCCAGCTGCTTTAGCTGCTTCTGCGTTTGCACCTTGAGTGAACACAGCAACGCGGATTTCACGGCCAGTACCGTGAGGTAGCACAGTTGCGCCACGTACGTTTTGGTCAGATTTACGAGCATCGATGCCTAGGTTAACAGCAACATCTACAGACTCAACGAATTTAGCAGTCGCTAGTTCTTTAAGAAGAGCAACAGCTTCGTTGATTTCGTATTCTTTAGTTACTTCAACTTTGTCGCGGATTACGCGCATACGCTTAGTAAGTTTTGCCATGATCTTATCCCTCTACCACTAGGCCCATTGAACGAGCAGTACCAGCAATAGAACGCTTCATTGCTTCGATGTCAGCACCAGTCATATCAGCAGCTTTAGTTTCTGCGATTTCCTGAACTTGAGCGTCAGTTACAGTACCAACTTTCTCAGTGTTTGGACGACCTGAACCAGACTTAACGCCAGCAGCTTTCTTAAGAAGAACAGCAGCAGGTGGAGTCTTAGTTACGAACGTGAAAGAACGGTCGTTGTAAACAGTAATTACTACTGGAGTAGGTAGACCTTTCTCAACAGATTCTGTTTTTGCGTTGAACGCTTTACAGAATTCCATGATGTTCACGCCGTGTTGACCTAGAGCAGGACCAACCGGTGGACTTGGGTTTGCCATACCAGCTGCAACTTGCAGTTTGATATAAGCTTCAACTTTCTTAGCCATGATATTTCCTAATTTTTGGGTACATGCGCTAGCCCTAAGGCAAGCTCCCCTTAATTTCAATTAACTCTTTCTTACTTCGATAGAAGCAAAAAGGCGCGAAATTATAATCATAATTCGCGCCTTTAACAACCCTAAAAAGGTGGTTTTTTATACTCTTTTATTTTGAACAACTTATGAAGCATTTATCCACAGCTTGTTCAAAAATTAGAGTTTTAGTCTAGCTTCTCAACTTGACCAAATTCAAGCTCAACCGGTGTTGCACGACCAAAGATCGATACAGATACCTTAATGCGGCTTTTCTCGTAATCTACTTCTTCAACTGTACCGTTGAAATCAGCAAACGGACCATCGTTCACACGAACCACTTCACCCGCTTCGAACATTGTCTTAGGACGTGGAGACTCGCTCGCTTTCTCTAGACGGTTCAAGATAGCATCAGCTTCTTTGTCAGTGATTGGTGCAGGACGATCAGAGGTACCACCAATGAAGCCCATAACACGAGGGATACTGCGCACTAAGTGCCATGATTCATCATTCATGATCATTTGCACTAATACGTAGCCAGGGAAGAACTTACGTTCGCTTTTACGGCGTTGACCTGCACGCATTTCCACTACTTCTTCAGTAGGTACTAAAACGTCACCAAAGAACTCTTCCATGTCGTGCATTTTAATATGTTCGCGTAGCGATTGAGATACACGACCTTCATAGCCAGAAAAGGCTTGAACTACATACCAACGTTTTTTTGGAGCTTCACTCATGAATCAGAACCCTCTACACCCCAGTCGCTAGAGAAACTAAACGGACCATAATGCCGTCAATTCCCCAAAGCACTAGAGACATAACAATACATACAGCTAAAACGATCAATGTAGTTTGCATAGTTTCTTGGCGAGTAGGCCAAACAACTTTACGAATCTCCATACGAGATTCTTTTGCAAAATCGATCGCAGCTTTACCTTTAACTGTTGTTGCTGCAACGCCTAGTGCGGCAGCAATCAGCACAACTACACCTGCAGCGCGAATTACAACAGACAATTCACCATACAGGTAATTACCCACAACAGCAGCAGCCAACAGTACAAAAGCGACTACCCACTTCATTGTATCTGCTGCACCTGAGCTATCAGGAGTTTCAGCGTTTGCTTTCATAAAACCAACCTGTGATAAGTCTTAAATATAGACGACAATAACCCCGCTGTTGCAGGGCACATTCCTTTGCGTTGCAAAACAACACATCTAACAGTCATTTTAGTCAAAAAGACCGTTTAATTCTTTGCTAAGAGCTAAAATTGATGCCAAAACATCCAACTCTTTTTTCAGCGAAGAAAAAGGGCATCAAATGATGCCCTTTTTACTAGTGGTTCGTCAAATCTTATGCAAAGATTTTAGCTACAACACCAGCACCAACTGTACGGCCACCTTCGCGGATTGCGAAACGTAGACCTTCGTCCATTGCGATTGGAGCGATTAGCTCAACAGTCATTTGAACGTTGTCACCTGGCATTACCATTTCTACGCCTTCTGGTAGAGTGATATCGCCTGTTACGTCAGTTGTACGGAAGTAGAACTGTGGACGGTAACCCTTGAAGAAAGGAGTGTGACGGCCGCCTTCGTCTTTAGAAAGTACGTATACTTCAGACTCAAACTTAGTGTGTGGGTTGATTGAACCTTTAGCAGAAAGTACTTGGCCACGTTCAACGTCATCACGCTTAGTACCACGTAGAAGTGCACCAACGTTCTCACCTGCACGACCTTCGTCAAGCAGTTTACGGAACATTTCAACACCAGTACAAGTAGTAAGAGTAGTTTCTTTGATACCAACGATTTCTACTTCGTCACCTACACGTAGGATACCGCGCTCGATACGACCAGTAACTACTGTACCACGACCTTGGATTGAGAATACATCTTCAATAGGAAGTAGGAACGGTAGATCAACAGCACGCTCTGGAAGTGGAATGTAAGAATCTAGTGCTTCTGCAAGCTCAACGATCTTGTCTTCCCACTGCTTTTCGCCGTTTAGAGCGCCAAGTGCAGAACCTTGAATTACTGGAAGGTCGTCTCCTGGGTACTCGTACTCAGAAAGAAGTTCACGTACTTCCATTTCTACTAGCTCAAGTAGCTCTTCGTCATCAACCATGTCACATTTGTTCATGAATACGATGATGTAAGGGATACCAACTTGACGACCAAGTAGGATGTGCTCACGTGTTTGTGGCATAGGGCCATCTGTAGCAGCAACAACTAGGATACCGCCGTCCATTTGAGCAGCACCAGTGATCATGTTTTTAACATAATCGGCGTGTCCAGGACAGTCTACGTGTGCGTAGTGACGTTCAGGAGTATCGTACTCAACGTGAGAAGTTGCGATTGTGATACCGCGCTCGCGCTCTTCTGGAGCGTTATCGATAGATGCGAAATCTTTAGCAACACCGCCGTACACTTTTGCAAGTGTAGTACAGATAGCAGCAGTTAGAGTTGTTTTACCGTGGTCAACGTGGCCGATAGTACCAACGTTTACGTGCGGTTTCGTACGTTCAAATTTTTCTTTAGACATGGGGTGTCCCTCTAGGTACGGATTAGGTGGCTTAAAATAAGACCACGCAACCAAAAAAAATGGTTTTCTTTATTAAAGGAGAAGAAGCTTTAGACTGGTGCTAATACCCAGAGTCGAACTGGGGGCCTCACCCTTACCAAGGGTGCGCTCTACCGACTGAGCTATATCAGCACACAAAAATGAGTTGGAGCGTGCAGCGGGAATCGAACCCGCATCATCAGCTTGGAAGGCTGAGGTAATAGCCATTATACGATGCACGCAACACGTAACTCTTTTGAGCTATTTAACCTTTAGAATATGGTGGAGGGAGACGGATTCGAACCATCGAAGGCAGTGCCGGCAGATTTACAGTCTGCTCCCTTTGGCCACTCGGGAACCCCTCCAAATTTTGATCTTTCTCTCGCTCTCTATAAATAGAAGGGAGAAAGTGGTGCCGACTACCGGAGTCGAACTGGTGACCTACTGATTACAAGTCAGTTGCTCTACCTACTGAGCTAAGTCGGCACAAGTGGGGCGCATTTTATTGAATGATTTTCCACCTTGCAATAGTAAATTGCAAAAAAGTGCAAAATTCTCTTATCAAATTCCTATATACGGTTATTTAGCTCAAGGTTTCTGCCTTTAATCCACATCTAGTAAAGGAAGATATTTAATTTATCTATCGCTTGATGTATTTTCCATGCACTTGTTTTGTTATCCACTATAGAGTTTTGTATGAGCCCATTTATGTCATTTGACCGCGCGCAGTGGTCTGAACTAAGGAATTTAGTTCCAATGACACTTTCTGAGAGCGATTTGAAAGAGCTTCAAGGCATCAATGAAAAGCTGACAATGGAAGAAGCAGTAGAGATTTATCTACCGTTATCGCGCCTGTTAAACCTCTATGTGGCCGCTCGACAAAATAGAAACTCAGTGCTTCATCAATTTCTGGATAAGAAAGAAACTGCGCCACCATTCATCATTGGCATTGCTGGCAGTGTAGCAGTAGGGAAAAGTACAACAGCTCGTCTATTGAAAGCTTTGCTATCTCGTTGGGAAAACCACCCTAAAGTTGAGCTAGTTACGACAGATGGCTTCTTATATCCAAATGAAATATTGGAAGAAAAAGGATTAATGAGTAAGAAAGGGTTCCCTGAGTCCTATGATATCAAAGCGCTAGTCAATTTTGTTTCAGACGTAAAGGCATGTAAGCGTAATGTGACTGCACCTGTGTACTCTCATCTCACCTACAACATTACCAAGGAAGTAAAAGAGGTCGACTTACCCGATGTGCTCATTATTGAAGGGCTCAACGTTTTACAAAGCGGTATGAATTACCCACATGAGCCTCATAGAGTCTTCATTTCAGACTTCCTCGACTTCTCATTGTATGTCGATGCTGAAAGCGCTCAAATTCAACAATGGTATGTAAATCGTTTTATGAAGTTTCGTGAAGGTGCCTTCGCTAAACCTGGTTCATATTTCGGGCACTACACTAAATTATCAGATCTTGCCGCTAAGGAAAAAGCAGAAGGTATTTGGCAATCAATCAATGGTTTAAACCTAGAGCAGAATATCCTTCCGACCAGAGAAAGGGCTCACCTGATTTTACGCAAAGGCGCAGATCATATGGTTGAGGAAGTGTTACTAAGAAAATAATAACCTCTTAGTCCCCTTTTCTTAGGGATATCTCTCCACCGATATAGCTCTCAACACCGTTCTCAGTTTTGATCAGCACGGCACCTTGTTCATCGATACCCTGTACAACACCTTCTATTTCTCTAGGTCCAATGATCAGTCTAACGTTGCGACCTAAGAAGTTATCTAAACGATTCCAGCGTTCGACAAAATTCGACATCCCTTTCAACTCATAGTCGGCAAGTGACTTGTCCCAAGCATTGATCAGAGCCTGTGCTAACTGGTTACGGTCGGGCACTTTTCCATCACAGACCTCTTTGAGAGACGTCCACGGCTGACCAATACCTGATGTTGTCGGGTCCATGGACAGGTTTAGTCCCAAACCAATAACAATATGAGCAGCGCCACCAGACTGTCCTGACAACTCGACTAAAATACCCGCGAGTTTCTTGTCATTATGGTAAAGATCATTCGGCCATTTCAGTTTAACGCCTTCAACACCCATCTCTTCCAAGGCTTCAACAACAGCAACGCCAACGACAAGGCTTAACCCCATAGCGGCAGCCATGCCTGCATCAAGCCTCCAATACATTGAAAGGTAAAGATTTGCACCAAATGGCGATACCCACTCTCTTCCACGACGTCCACGACCTGCAGCTTGATATTCAGCAATACAGACCGACCCCGATTCGAGGGTATTAGTACGCTCTAACAGGTGTTGGTTTGTTGAACCTATGATTGGAATGAGTTCAAGAGAAGCATCACGACTCACAGCAGACAATTTTTCTTGGTCAAGCATATCTAAACGACTGGCTAGCTTATAACCTTTGCCTTGTACTCGATAGATATCTAACCCCCACTCTTGGATACCTTTAATGTGCTTACTGATAGCCGCTCGTGATACACCGATCATTTCACCTAAGTCTTCACCAGAATGAAACTCACCATCGGCAAGACATCTCAATAGTGCAAGCTTGGTACTGTGCTCTCTCATGCCAATGACTCCAAAGCTTTATCTAGGTTTGTCTCACAGTCTCGTCCCATAAAACGCACTTCATGTTCCAATCGAATATCGAATTTATTCAAGACTGATTGACGCACTCGCTCTGCAAGCTTAAGGATATCCACAGCAGAAGCCTCATCATAATTGATGATAACTAATGCTTGGTTTGGGTGAACTTGAGCCCCACCTTCTGTCACGCCTTTGAACTGGCATTGATCAATCAGCCAACCTGCAGCTACTTTGATCATGCCATTACTCTCATAGCCGACAATGTTGGGATATAGAGCTAACAAGCGATCAAAATGATCTTTGGTGATCACAGGGTTTTTGAAGAAGCTACCCGCATTGCCTTGGACTCTAGGATCTGGCAACTTACTTGAACGGATAGCGCATACTTCATCAAATATAGTACGAGGAGAGAGAGTCTCAGCTGGTAGGCTTTTTAACGGACCATAGTGATTACATGGATTCCACTCTTTAGGTAGGGTCAAACCAATCGCAACAACAATCGCTTTGCCATAGAGAGCATGTTTAAAAATAGAATCTCGGTAGCCAAAGAGACATTCCTCTTTGCTTAACCGCTTAACTGTATAAGTATCCAGATAAAGAATATCAACATATTCGCATACGTCTTGCAGTTCAACACCATACGCACCAATATTCTGAATCGGAGCAGAACCTGAACAACCTGGTATCATTGCGAGGTTTTCTAGACCACCCAGACCTTTATCAACACTCCACTCAACCAAGCTTGGCCAATCCTCACCACCACTCACATGCAAAAGGTGATGACGGTCCGTCTCGGTCAGCTCAATCCCAGCTAATTTATTCACAATGATCAAACCAGCGAAATGCTTGGTAAAAAGCATATTGCTGCCCTTACCCAGAATTAACTTAGGTGAAGTTGACCATTTAGGATTCCTATAAACCGAAATCAGTTCGTCGATCGTGGTTACTTCAACCAACGCATCACAGGTCTGATCGATAGAAAAAGTATGAACATTTTTTAAACTAGCATTGAGATGGAATTGCATGGCGATATTCAATTAACTTACACTGCCATCATTCTACAGCAGATAAACCAATGGCGCAGTGACTGAATGAACAATGTCATCATTACTCAATTAGACCCAGTAAAGGTTCCCCTAGTTAAACGTTTCTATAAGGAACATTATCCAACGGGAAAAGCGAACAAGAGTGAACTGATCTATTCGTTATTACTAGATAACGAGCTTTGTGGTGTCGTGCGTTTTCGCACCATTGAAGATAATCGCTTACTTACTGGTATGGCGATATCAAAACAACATCGTGGTAAGCAATTAGGCTCTCTGCTTATGGACTATTGTGCGAAACATACGCTAACAGAAAGCGATTATTGCTTTGCTTATGCTCATCTCACCAACTTTTACTCTCGACACAAGTTCATGCAAGTAGACCCAACAGATCTTCCTAATGGCCTAAGAGTTTTGTACGAGCGCTATTCGAATAGCGGAAAAGATCTCATTCCTATGCATTATCAGCAAAATTGTTAGAGAATGCCTCGATTATCTAGTATTTCATGCTATCCCTTTGGTAAAATTGAAGGTTCGCAATTTTGCATATTTTTAAGGTAAAACAGTCAATATGATTGCCAGTAGGAATCCATTCATACAGTTGCCAACCATAGCGCAGAATCCTGACAAGTTTGAAGTACTACTATCAGCGCAAGAGTTTAGAGCTCGCTTACTTGATGAGATATCTCGCGCAACAACTCGTATTAGTTTAGTCGCTTTATATCTTGAAGATGATGAGGCTGGCCGTGAGATCCTAACTGCCTTATATGAAGCAAAGCAAAAGAATCCAGAATTAGATGTGAGTGTGTGTGTCGATTGGCACAGAGCTCAACGTGGATTGATTGGCGCGGAGTCTTCTGAAGGCAATGCAGCCATGTATAAAGAGTTTGCGGAAAAATATCAGCACTCTGTACCCGTCTATGGCATTCCAGTTCGCGGCAAAGAAGTCTTTGGCGTATTGCACTTAAAAGGCTTTATCGTCGATGACAGCGTGATATACAGCGGTGCAAGCCTTAACAATATCTACCTGAACTACCATGACCGCTATCGCTTTGATCGTTACCACGTTTTAAACAACGCAACGCTTGCTGATACAATGTTTACATACGTACACGAACAGATGGTCTCAGACATTGCTGTTTATGATTTGGCTGATAAGAACAAACCAGCTACCAAAGAACTGAAACCTGCAATTCGTCAGTTCCGAGCATCGTTAGCAAGATCTCAATATCAATTCGATGGTCAAGATGTTTCTCCCGAACAAGTCGCTGTGACACCATTGGTAGGTATCGGCAAGAGACGTAACCGTCTGAATCAGGGAATCAATCAACTTGTCGCTCAGGCTAAAGACGAGATCTTCATTTGTACGCCTTACTTCAATTTCCCACCGAGTCTAGCAAAAGAAGTAAAGAGAGCGCTTAAACGTGGCGTAAAGGTCAGTATTGTTGTTGGTGATAAGACAGCCAATGACTTCTTTATCTCCCCAGAGGAAGAGTTTAAAACGATTGGTGGTTTACCATACCTTTACGAGTTGAACCTGCGTCGTTTTGCTAAAGCCAACGAAGCTCATATTGCTAGTCGTAACCTTTCGATTCGACTTTGGCAACACGATTCAAATAGCTTCCATCTAAAGGGTATTTGGGTCGATAAGCGCTACATGCTTCTAACAGGTAATAACCTAAATCCTCGAGCATGGAAACTGGATCTAGAAAACGGTATCTTTATCCAAGATAACTACCATCATCTAACAGACAAGTTCCAGGCTGAAGTAGATAATATTCTTCAACACACTCAGCTAATCTGCACTTATAAGCAATTGGACAAGGTTGAGAGCTATCCGATGGAGGTTCAGAAGTTGATTCGTAAGATCACTCGTGTCAAAGCCGATAGAGTCCTTAAACAAATATTGTAGTCGATGTATTAGAAACATTATTTATCAACGCCTAGTAAACGCTAGGCGTTTTTGTATCTGCGAGATAAGTTTGTTTGATGTAATTTCTCTATTTACTCAAGACTAGTGCCAACGCTTAAATCTCCAAGTATCTACCTTTCTTAGTCAGCCTAATAATTAAGATTCAGCTATCAGATACAAATAACAACCAAGTAAGATACCAACTCAATCGACAATTACTTTCTATATCCTACGCCACTCACTACAGCGAGGAACTGCGTGATAGATCCCCCCTTAAGCTCAGTTGTGCTTAGATTAGTCTAATTTGAGACTCAGTTATCTTTAGAGGCTGTAGCAAAAAGAGTTAGAAGTAACCATCTCAATTCGTCAGGTTTAAATGTAAAACAGCACGAGCCTCCCACTATCTAGAGAGACACCTCAATATGTAGCGATAAGGTCTGTAACCAAAGTCCAAAAGCTAGTACGTCAGAAACGACGAAAGCCTAGTCGTCAGACTAGGCTTTCTAATAAGTAGTGGAATGGACGGGGTTGCGGACTTCAGGCAAACCCTTTGTGGGACTCATTCGGCCGAAGGGCAAAACACTTTTATTGAGATGTAAAAAAGCCCTGCTATTTCTAGCAGGGCTTTTCTAATAAGTGGCGGAGTGGACGGGACTCGAACCCGCGACCCCCGGCGTGACAGGCCGGTATTCTAACCAACTGAACTACCACTCCGCAGTGGTCAACTCACTAAGTGAGCGTCCATATCCCCAGGTCGGTCAACCTAAAGATTTAATTTAAAGCCTGGCGATGTCCTACTCTCACATGGGGAAACCCCACACTACCATCGGCGCTATTGTGTTTCACTTCTGAGTTCGGCATGGAATCAGGTGGGTCCACAATGCTATGGTCGCCAAGCAAATTTTAAAATTCGGAAAGCTGCTTCTCTATTTAATAGAGCTATAAAAGTATTTCTCTTCAAACGCATTCAAGGTCTGGTACATCTGAGTCCACAAAACCCCTTGGGTGTTGTATGGTTAAGCCTCACGGGCAATTAGTACAGGTTAGCTCAATGCCTCGCAGCACTTACACACCCTGCCTATCAACGTCGTAGTCTACGACAACCCTTTAGGACGCTTATAGCGTCAGGGAAAACTCATCTCAAGGCTCGCTTCCCGCTTAGATGCTTTCAGCGGTTATCGATTCCGAACTTAGCTACCGGGCAATGCCATTGGCATGACAACCCGAACACCAGAGGTTCGTCCACTCCGGTCCTCTCGTACTAGGAGCAGCCCCTTTCAATTTTCCAACGCCCACGGCAGATAGGGACCGAACTGTCTCACGACGTTCTAAACCCAGCTCGCGTACCACTTTAAATGGCGAACAGCCATACCCTTGGGACCGACTTCAGCCCCAGGATGTGATGAGCCGACATCGAGGTGCCAAACACCGCCGTCGATATGAACTCTTGGGCGGTATCAGCCTGTTATCCCCGGAGTACCTTTTATCCGTTGAGCGATGGCCCTTCCATTCAGAACCACCGGATCACTATGACCTGCTTTCGCACCTGCTCGAATTGTCATTCTCGCAGTCAAGCGGGCTTATGCCATTGCACTAACCACACGATGTCCAACCGTGTTTAGCCCACCTTCGTGCTCCTCCGTTACTCTTTGGGAGGAGACCGCCCCAGTCAAACTACCCACCAGGCACTGTCCGTAATCCCGATTCAGGGACCAACGTTAGAACATCAAAACTACAAGGGTGGTATTTCAAGGACGACTCCATCACATCTAGCGACGCAATTTCATAGTCTCCCACCTATCCTACACATGTAGGTTCAATGTTCAGTGCCAAGCTGTAGTAAAGGTTCACGGGGTCTTTCCGTCTAGCCGCGGGTACACTGCATCTTCACAGCGATTTCAATTTCACTGAGTCTCGGGTGGAGACAGCGTGGCCATCATTACGCCATTCGTGCAGGTCGGAACTTACCCGACAAGGAATTTCGCTACCTTAGGACCGTTATAGTTACGGCCGCCGTTTACCGGGGCTTCGATCAAGAGCTTCGACCGAAGTCTAACCCCATCAATTAACCTTCCGGCACCGGGCAGGCGTCACACCGTATACGTCATCTTACGATTTTGCACAGTGCTGTGTTTTTAATAAACAGTTGCAGCCACCTGGTATCTGCGACTCTCGTCTGCTCCATCCGCAAGGGACTTCACTGATAAGAGCGTACCTTCTCCCGAAGTTACGGTACCATTTTGCCTAGTTCCTTCACCCGAGTTCTCTCAAGCGCCTTGGTATTCTCTACCCGACCACCTGTGTCGGTTTGGGGTACGATTCCTTACAATCTGAAGCTTAGAGGCTTTTCCTGGAAGCATGGCATCAATGACTTCACTACCGTAGTAGCTCGACATCGTATCTCAGCGTTAATGAAAGTCCGGATTTACCTAAACTTTCCGCCTACATACTTGAACCTGGACAACCGTCGCCAGGCCCACCTAGCCTTCTCCGTCCCCCCATCGCAATTGTAAGAAGTACGGGAATATTAACCCGTTTCCCATCGACTACGCCTTTCGGCCTCGCCTTAGGAGTCGACTTACCCTGCCCCGATTAACGTTGGACAGGAACCCTTGGTCTTCCGGCGAGGGAGTTTTTCACTCCCTTTATCGTTACTCATGTCAGCATTCGCACTTCTGATACCTCCAGCAGCCCTTACAGACCACCTTCAACGGCTTACAGAACGCTCCCCTACCCCACATACCCTAAGGTACGTAGCCGCAGCTTCGGTGTATAGCTTAGCCCCGTTACATCTTCCGCGCAGGCCGACTCGACCAGTGAGCTATTACGCTTTCTTTAAATGATGGCTGCTTCTAAGCCAACATCCTGGCTGTCTGAGCCTTCCCACATCGTTTCCCACTTAGCTATACTTTGGGACCTTAGCTGGCGGTCTGGGTTGTTTCCCTCTCCACGACGGACGTTAGCACCCGCCGTGTGTCTCCCGGATAGTACTTACTGGTATTCGGAGTTTGCAAAGGGTTGGTAAGTCGGGATGACCCCCTAGCCTTAACAGTGCTCTACCCCCAGTAGTATTCGTCCGAGGCGCTACCTAAATAGCTTTCGGGGAGAACCAGCTATCTCCAGGTTTGATTGGCCTTTCACCCCTAGCCACAAGTCATCCGCTAATTTTTCAACATTAGTCGGTTCGGTCCTCCAGTTGATGTTACTCAACCTTCAACCTGCCCATGGCTAGATCACCTGGTTTCGGGTCTAATCCTAGCAACTGTACGCCCAGTTAAGACTCGGTTTCCCTACGGCTCCCCTAAACGGTTAACCTTGCTACTAAAATTAAGTCGCTGACCCATTATACAAAAGGTACGCAGTCACACCACGAAGGTGCTCCTACTGCTTGTACGTACACGGTTTCAGGTTCTATTTCACTCCCCTCACAGGGGTTCTTTTCGCCTTTCCCTCACGGTACTGGTTCACTATCGGTCAGTCAGTAGTATTTAGCCTTGGAGGATGGTCCCCCCATATTCAGACAGGATATCACGTGTCCCGCCCTACTCGTTTTCACTGATTATGATGTGTCGGTTACGGGGCTATCACCCTTTATTGCGAGACTTTCCAGACTCTTCACCTGCATCATTAAAAGCTTAAGGGCTAATCCAATTTCGCTCGCCGCTACTTTCGGAATCTCGGTTGATTTCTCTTCCTCGGGGTACTTAGATGTTTCAGTTCCCCCGGTTTGCCTCCTGTTGCTATGTATTCACAACAGGATACTTACTTATGTAAGTGGGTTTCCCCATTCAGGAATCCCAGACTCAAAAGGTTATTACTACCTAATCTGGGCTTATCGCAAGTTATTACGCCTTTCATCGCCTCTGACTGCCAAGGCATCCACCGTGTACGCTTAGTCACTTAACCATACAACCCGAAAGGGTCTTAGCGTATGGCAACTAACCAAGGTTTTTGGTTGTCATCAAGAAGGGTTAATTCCTGATGACTGTTTGCCGGACTCAATTGTGAATCAATGTAAACATTGATTCGAATACAAGACACTTGAATGTGTTTGTTGTGTTTATACCGTTCTTATTAAATAAGAGCAGATAAACATTGAGAACTTTTAAATTTGATTGAATTACTCGTAAGTAAATCAATCAGTCAGCTTTCCAAATTGTTAAAGAGCATGAGACTTTAAGAACCAGTGTTCTAAAATTCACATTTTCTAAAGACTCTCAGGGTCAAACATACCAACCAACGACAAAAGAAGTGGTTTGGATATGAATATAACCAAGAATTTTTAGAGAATGGTGGGCGATACCGGGCTCGAACCAGTGACCCCCTGCTTGTAAGGCAGGTGCTCTCCCAACTGAGCTAATCGCCCACGATAGTTTTAATTCCTTCGCGGAGAAAGAATGGTGGGTCGTGCAGGATTCGAACCTGCGACCAATTGATTAAAAGTCAACTGCTCTACCAACTGAGCTAACGACCCAATGGTATCCCGTAGGGGAGTCGAACCCCTGTTACCGCCGTGAAAGGGCGGTGTCCTAGGCCTCTAGACGAACGGGACACTGCAATTTATCTCTACTTTAAAAAGTAGAAACAAACTTCGAAGAACTTGGGAGTTCTTCATCTCTTTGCTTTTCTAAACCTAATCAATCTGTGTGGACACTCATCGTGACTATCTTCGTATAAGGAGGTGATCCAGCCCCAGGTTCCCCTAGGGCTACCTTGTTACGACTTCACCCCAGTCATGAACCACAAAGTGGTGAGCGTCCTCCCCGAAAGGTTAAACTACCCACTTCTTTTGCAGCCCACTCCCATGGTGTGACGGGCGGTGTGTACAAGGCCCGGGAACGTATTCACCGTGACATTCTGATTCACGATTACTAGCGATTCCGACTTCATGGAGTCGAGTTGCAGACTCCAATCCGGACTACGACGCACTTTTTGGGATTCGCTCACTATCGCTAGCTTGCTGCCCTCTGTATGCGCCATTGTAGCACGTGTGTAGCCCTACTCGTAAGGGCCATGATGACTTGACGTCGTCCCCACCTTCCTCCGGTTTATCACCGGCAGTCTCCCTGGAGTTCCCGACATTACTCGCTGGCAAACAAGGATAAGGGTTGCGCTCGTTGCGGGACTTAACCCAACATTTCACAACACGAGCTGACGACAGCCATGCAGCACCTGTCTCAGAGTTCCCGAAGGCACACCTGCGTCTCCGCTGGCTTCTCTGGATGTCAAGAGTAGGTAAGGTTCTTCGCGTTGCATCGAATTAAACCACATGCTCCACCGCTTGTGCGGGCCCCCGTCAATTCATTTGAGTTTTAATCTTGCGACCGTACTCCCCAGGCGGTCTACTTAACGCGTTAGCTCCGAAAGCCACGGCTCAAGGCCACAACCTCCAAGTAGACATCGTTTACGGCGTGGACTACCAGGGTATCTAATCCTGTTTGCTCCCCACGCTTTCGCATCTGAGTGTCAGTGTCTGTCCAGGGGGCCGCCTTCGCCACTGGTATTCCTTCAGATCTCTACGCATTTCACCGCTACACCTGAAATTCTACCCCCCTCTACAGCACTCTAGTTCACCAGTTTCAAATGCAGTTCCGAGGTTGAGCCCCGGGCTTTCACATCTGACTTAATGAACCACCTGCATGCGCTTTACGCCCAGTAATTCCGATTAACGCTCGCACCCTCCGTATTACCGCGGCTGCTGGCACGGAGTTAGCCGGTGCTTCTTCTGTTGCTAACGTCAAGAGATAACGCTATTAACGTTACCCCCTTCCTCACAACTGAAAGTACTTTACAACCCGAAGGCCTTCTTCATACACGCGGCATGGCTGCATCAGGCTTTCGCCCATTGTGCAATATTCCCCACTGCTGCCTCCCGTAGGAGTCTGGACCGTGTCTCAGTTCCAGTGTGGCTGATCATCCTCTCAGACCAGCTAGGGATCGTCGCCTTGGTGAGCCATTACCTCACCAACTAGCTAATCCCACCTAGGCATATCTTGACGCGAGAGGTCCGAAGATCCCCCTCTTTGGCCCGTAGGCATTATGCGGTATTAGCCATCGTTTCCAATGGTTATCCCCCACATCAAGGCAATTTCCTAGGCATTACTCACCCGTCCGCCGCTCGACGCCCATTAACGCACCCGAAGGATTGTTAGTGTCGTTTCCGCTCGACTTGCATGTGTTAGGCCTGCCGCCAGCGTTCAATCTGAGCCATGATCAAACTCTTCAATTTAAGATTTTGTGACTCAACGAATACTGACTTCAAAACTAATATTTACCGCTCTTTCGAAAAAGAACAGAAACATGTAATTCTAAAGCTATTACCATTCCAACAGAATGGTAATGAATTGACTGTGCCAAAATTAAGTAAACTTAATTTTGTATTGGTCACTCAGTTCATTGAAATCAATTTTGTTACCGAAGTAACTGCCATTCCTAAGAATGACGTTTTGATATTCATCAACGAGTGCCCACACAGATTGATAGGTTTAAATTGTTAAAGAGCGTGTTCTCTAAAAAGAGAACGCTTTCAGTGCCTTAGCACTTAAGCAGGACGCGTATAATACGCTTTCCACTTTGAAAGTCAACATAAAACTCTAAGAAACTTAGAACTCTATGGTGACTTGTCTATTAAATAGACAAAGTCGAAATTAAAGCCTGGCGATGTCCTACTCTCACATGGGGAAACCCCACACTACCATCGGCGCTATTGTGTTTCACTTCTGAGTTCGGCATGGAATCAGGTGGGTCCACAATGCTATGGTCGCCAAGCAAATTTTAAAATTCGGAAAGCTGCTTCTCTATTTAATAGAGCTATAAAAGTATTTCTCTTCAAACGCATTCAAGGTCTGTACATCTGAGTCCACAAAACCCCTTGGGTGTTGTATGGTTAAGCCTCACGGGCAATTAGTACAGGTTAGCTCAATGCCTCGCAGCACTTACACACCCTGCCTATCAACGTCGTAGTCTACGACAACCCTTTAGGACACTTATAGTGCCAGGGAAAACTCATCTCAAGGCTCGCTTCCCGCTTAGATGCTTTCAGCGGTTATCGATTCCGAACTTAGCTACCGGGCAATGCCATTGGCATGACAACCCGAACACCAGAGGTTCGTCCACTCCGGTCCTCTCGTACTAGGAGCAGCCCCTTTCAATTTTCCAACGCCCACGGCAGATAGGGACCGAACTGTCTCACGACGTTCTAAACCCAGCTCGCGTACCACTTTAAATGGCGAACAGCCATACCCTTGGGACCGACTTCAGCCCCAGGATGTGATGAGCCGACATCGAGGTGCCAAACACCGCCGTCGATATGAACTCTTGGGCGGTATCAGCCTGTTATCCCCGGAGTACCTTTTATCCGTTGAGCGATGGCCCTTCCATTCAGAACCACCGGATCACTATGACCTGCTTTCGCACCTGCTCGAATTGTCATTCTCGCAGTCAAGCGGGCTTATGCCATTGCACTAACCACACGATGTCCAACCGTGTTTAGCCCACCTTCGTGCTCCTCCGTTACTCTTTGGGAGGAGACCGCCCCAGTCAAACTACCCACCAGGCACTGTCCGTAATCCCGATTCAGGGACCAACGTTAGAACATCAAAACTACAAGGGTGGTATTTCAAGGACGACTCCATCACATCTAGCGACGCAATTTCATAGTCTCCCACCTATCCTACACATGTAGGTTCAATGTTCAGTGCCAAGCTGTAGTAAAGGTTCACGGGGTCTTTCCGTCTAGCCGCGGGTACACTGCATCTTCACAGCGATTTCAATTTCACTGAGTCTCGGGTGGAGACAGCGTGGCCATCATTACGCCATTCGTGCAGGTCGGAACTTACCCGACAAGGAATTTCGCTACCTTAGGACCGTTATAGTTACGGCCGCCGTTTACCGGGGCTTCGATCAAGAGCTTCGACCGAAGTCTAACCCCATCAATTAACCTTCCGGCACCGGGCAGGCGTCACACCGTATACGTCATCTTACGATTTTGCACAGTGCTGTGTTTTTAATAAACAGTTGCAGCCACCTGGTATCTGCGACTCTCGTCTGCTCCATCCGCAAGGGACTTCACTGATAAGAGCGTACCTTCTCCCGAAGTTACGGTACCATTTTGCCTAGTTCCTTCACCCGAGTTCTCTCAAGCGCCTTGGTATTCTCTACCCGACCACCTGTGTCGGTTTGGGGTACGATTCCTTACAATCTGAAGCTTAGAGGCTTTTCCTGGAAGCATGGCATCAATGACTTCACTACCGTAGTAGCTCGACATCGTATCTCAGCGTTAATGAAAGTCCGGATTTACCTAAACTTTCCGCCTACATACTTGAACCTGGACAACCGTCGCCAGGCCCACCTAGCCTTCTCCGTCCCCCCATCGCAATTGTAAGAAGTACGGGAATATTAACCCGTTTCCCATCGACTACGCCTTTCGGCCTCGCCTTAGGAGTCGACTTACCCTGCCCCGATTAACGTTGGACAGGAACCCTTGGTCTTCCGGCGAGGGAGTTTTTCACTCCCTTTATCGTTACTCATGTCAGCATTCGCACTTCTGATACCTCCAGCAGCCCTTACAGACCACCTTCAACGGCTTACAGAACGCTCCCCTACCCCACATACCCTAAGGTACGTAGCCGCAGCTTCGGTGTATAGCTTAGCCCCGTTACATCTTCCGCGCAGGCCGACTCGACCAGTGAGCTATTACGCTTTCTTTAAATGATGGCTGCTTCTAAGCCAACATCCTGGCTGTCTGAGCCTTCCCACATCGTTTCCCACTTAGCTATACTTTGGGACCTTAGCTGGCGGTCTGGGTTGTTTCCCTCTCCACGACGGACGTTAGCACCCGCCGTGTGTCTCCCGGATAGTACTTACTGGTATTCGGAGTTTGCAAAGGGTTGGTAAGTCGGGATGACCCCCTAGCCTTAACAGTGCTCTACCCCCAGTAGTATTCGTCCGAGGCGCTACCTAAATAGCTTTCGGGGAGAACCAGCTATCTCCAGGTTTGATTGGCCTTTCACCCCTAGCCACAAGTCATCCGCTAATTTTTCAACATTAGTCGGTTCGGTCCTCCAGTTGATGTTACTCAACCTTCAACCTGCCCATGGCTAGATCACCTGGTTTCGGGTCTAATCCTAGCAACTGTACGCCCAGTTAAGACTCGGTTTCCCTACGGCTCCCCTAAACGGTTAACCTTGCTACTAAAATTAAGTCGCTGACCCATTATACAAAAGGTACGCAGTCACACCACGAAGGTGCTCCTACTGCTTGTACGTACACGGTTTCAGGTTCTATTTCACTCCCCTCACAGGGGTTCTTTTCGCCTTTCCCTCACGGTACTGGTTCACTATCGGTCAGTCAGTAGTATTTAGCCTTGGAGGATGGTCCCCCCATATTCAGACAGGATATCACGTGTCCCGCCCTACTCGTTTTCACTGATTATGATGTGTCGGTTACGGGGCTATCACCCTTTGTTGCGAGACTTTCCAGACTCTTCACCTGCATCATTAAAAGCTTAAGGGCTAATCCAATTTCGCTCGCCGCTACTTTCGGAATCTCGGTTGATTTCTCTTCCTCGGGGTACTTAGATGTTTCAGTTCCCCCGGTTTGCCTCCTGTTGCTATGTATTCACAACAGGATACTTGCTTATGCAAGTGGGTTTCCCCATTCAGGAATCCCAGACTCAAAAGGTTATTACTACCTAATCTGGGCTTATCGCAAGTTATTACGCCTTTCATCGCCTCTGACTGCCAAGGCATCCACCGTGTACGCTTAGTCACTTAACCATACAACCCGAAAGGGTCTTAGCGTATGGCAACTAACCAAGGTTTTTGGTTGTCATCAAGAAGGGTTAATTCTTGATAACTGTTTGCTGGACTCAATTGTGAATCAATGTAAACATTGATTCGAATACAAGACACTTGAATGTGTTTGTTGTGTCTATCTAATGAAAGATAAACATTGAGAACTTTTAAATTTGATTGAATTACTCGTAAGTAAATCAATCAGTCAGCTTTCCAAATTGTTAAAGAGCATAAAGCAAAAAGCTTTAATCAATAACTTACGTTATTAATTAAAGCTCTGGCTTTAACTAAATCTAAACCATCAATCTGTGTGGACACTCATCGTGACTATCTTCGTATAAGGAGGTGATCCAGCCCCAGGTTCCCCTAGGGCTACCTTGTTACGACTTCACCCCAGTCATGAACCACAAAGTGGTGAGCGTCCTCCCCGAAAGGTTAAACTACCCACTTCTTTTGCAGCCCACTCCCATGGTGTGACGGGCGGTGTGTACAAGGCCCGGGAACGTATTCACCGTGACATTCTGATTCACGATTACTAGCGATTCCGACTTCATGGAGTCGAGTTGCAGACTCCAATCCGGACTACGACGCACTTTTTGGGATTCGCTCACTATCGCTAGCTTGCTGCCCTCTGTATGCGCCATTGTAGCACGTGTGTAGCCCTACTCGTAAGGGCCATGATGACTTGACGTCGTCCCCACCTTCCTCCGGTTTATCACCGGCAGTCTCCCTGGAGTTCCCGACATTACTCGCTGGCAAACAAGGATAAGGGTTGCGCTCGTTGCGGGACTTAACCCAACATTTCACAACACGAGCTGACGACAGCCATGCAGCACCTGTCTCAGAGTTCCCGAAGGCACACCTGCGTCTCCGCTGGCTTCTCTGGATGTCAAGAGTAGGTAAGGTTCTTCGCGTTGCATCGAATTAAACCACATGCTCCACCGCTTGTGCGGGCCCCCGTCAATTCATTTGAGTTTTAATCTTGCGACCGTACTCCCCAGGCGGTCTACTTAACGCGTTAGCTCCGAAAGCCACGGCTCAAGGCCACAACCTCCAAGTAGACATCGTTTACGGCGTGGACTACCAGGGTATCTAATCCTGTTTGCTCCCCACGCTTTCGCATCTGAGTGTCAGTGTCTGTCCAGGGGGCCGCCTTCGCCACTGGTATTCCTTCAGATCTCTACGCATTTCACCGCTACACCTGAAATTCTACCCCCCTCTACAGCACTCTAGTTCACCAGTTTCAAATGCAGTTCCGAGGTTGAGCCCCGGGCTTTCACATCTGACTTAATGAACCACCTGCATGCGCTTTACGCCCAGTAATTCCGATTAACGCTCGCACCCTCCGTATTACCGCGGCTGCTGGCACGGAGTTAGCCGGTGCTTCTTCTGTTGCTAACGTCAAGAGATAACGCTATTAACGTTACCCCCTTCCTCACAACTGAAAGTACTTTACAACCCGAAGGCCTTCTTCATACACGCGGCATGGCTGCATCAGGCTTTCGCCCATTGTGCAATATTCCCCACTGCTGCCTCCCGTAGGAGTCTGGACCGTGTCTCAGTTCCAGTGTGGCTGATCATCCTCTCAGACCAGCTAGGGATCGTCGCCTTGGTGAGCCATTACCTCACCAACTAGCTAATCCCACCTAGGCATATCTTGACGCGAGAGGCCCGAAGGTCCCCCTCTTTGGCCCGTAGGCATTATGCGGTATTAGCCATCGTTTCCAATGGTTATCCCCCACATCAAGGCAATTTCCTAGGCATTACTCACCCGTCCGCCGCTCGACGCCCAACAAATCCTCCGAAGATTCAATGTTGTCGTTTCCGCTCGACTTGCATGTGTTAGGCCTGCCGCCAGCGTTCAATCTGAGCCATGATCAAACTCTTCAATTTAAGATTTTGTGACTCAACGAATACTGACTTCAAAACTAATATTCATGTAAACATGAACATGTAATTCTAAAGCTATTACCATTCCAACAGAATGGTAATGAATTGACTGTGCCAAAATTAAGTAAACTTAATTTTGTATTGGTCACTCAGTTCATTGAAATCAAGTTTGTTACCGAAGTAACTGTTATTACGCTCTTTCGAAAAAGAACCAATAACGTTTTGATATTCATCAACGAGTGCCCACACAGATTGATAGGTTTAAATTGTTAAAGAGCGTGTTCTCTAAAAAGAGAACGCTTTCAGTGCCTTAGCACTTAAGCAGGACGCGTATAATACGCTTTCCACTTTGAAAGTCAACATAAAACTCTAAGAAAACTTAGAACTCTATGGTGACTTGTCTATTAAATAGACAAAGTCGAAATTAAAGCCTGGCGATGTCCTACTCTCACATGGGGAAACCCCACACTACCATCGGCGCTATTGTGTTTCACTTCTGAGTTCGGCATGGAATCAGGTGGGTCCACAATGCTATGGTCGCCAAGCAAATTTTAAAATTCGGAAAGCTTATCTAAAAGTTATTTCTCTTCAAACGCATTCAAGGTCTGGTATATCTGAGTCCACAAAACCCCTTGGGTGTTGTATGGTTAAGCCTCACGGGCAATTAGTACAGGTTAGCTCAATGCCTCGCAGCACTTACACACCCTGCCTATCAACGTCGTAGTCTACGACAACCCTTTAGGACACTTATAGTGCCAGGGAAAACTCATCTCAAGGCTCGCTTCCCGCTTAGATGCTTTCAGCGGTTATCGATTCCGAACTTAGCTACCGGGCAATGCCATTGGCATGACAACCCGAACACCAGAGGTTCGTCCACTCCGGTCCTCTCGTACTAGGAGCAGCCCCTTTCAATTTTCCAACGCCCACGGCAGATAGGGACCGAACTGTCTCACGACGTTCTAAACCCAGCTCGCGTACCACTTTAAATGGCGAACAGCCATACCCTTGGGACCGACTTCAGCCCCAGGATGTGATGAGCCGACATCGAGGTGCCAAACACCGCCGTCGATATGAACTCTTGGGCGGTATCAGCCTGTTATCCCCGGAGTACCTTTTATCCGTTGAGCGATGGCCCTTCCATTCAGAACCACCGGATCACTATGACCTGCTTTCGCACCTGCTCGAATTGTCATTCTCGCAGTCAAGCGGGCTTATGCCATTGCACTAACCACACGATGTCCAACCGTGTTTAGCCCACCTTCGTGCTCCTCCGTTACTCTTTGGGAGGAGACCGCCCCAGTCAAACTACCCACCAGGCACTGTCCGTAATCCCGATTCAGGGACCAACGTTAGAACATCAAAACTACAAGGGTGGTATTTCAAGGACGACTCCATCACATCTAGCGACGCAATTTCATAGTCTCCCACCTATCCTACACATGTAGGTTCAATGTTCAGTGCCAAGCTGTAGTAAAGGTTCACGGGGTCTTTCCGTCTAGCCGCGGGTACACTGCATCTTCACAGCGATTTCAATTTCACTGAGTCTCGGGTGGAGACAGCGTGGCCATCATTACGCCATTCGTGCAGGTCGGAACTTACCCGACAAGGAATTTCGCTACCTTAGGACCGTTATAGTTACGGCCGCCGTTTACCGGGGCTTCGATCAAGAGCTTCGACCGAAGTCTAACCCCATCAATTAACCTTCCGGCACCGGGCAGGCGTCACACCGTATACGTCATCTTACGATTTTGCACAGTGCTGTGTTTTTAATAAACAGTTGCAGCCACCTGGTATCTGCGACTCTCGTCTGCTCCATCCGCAAGGGACTTCACTGATAAGAGCGTACCTTCTCCCGAAGTTACGGTACCATTTTGCCTAGTTCCTTCACCCGAGTTCTCTCAAGCGCCTTGGTATTCTCTACCCGACCACCTGTGTCGGTTTGGGGTACGATTCCTTACAATCTGAAGCTTAGAGGCTTTTCCTGGAAGCATGGCATCAATGACTTCACTACCGTAGTAGCTCGACATCGTATCTCAGCGTTAATGAAAGTCCGGATTTACCTAAACTTTCCGCCTACATACTTGAACCTGGACAACCGTCGCCAGGCCCACCTAGCCTTCTCCGTCCCCCCATCGCAATTGTAAGAAGTACGGGAATATTAACCCGTTTCCCATCGACTACGCCTTTCGGCCTCGCCTTAGGAGTCGACTTACCCTGCCCCGATTAACGTTGGACAGGAACCCTTGGTCTTCCGGCGAGGGAGTTTTTCACTCCCTTTATCGTTACTCATGTCAGCATTCGCACTTCTGATACCTCCAGCAGCCCTTACAGACCACCTTCAACGGCTTACAGAACGCTCCCCTACCCCACATACCCTAAGGTACGTAGCCGCAGCTTCGGTGTATAGCTTAGCCCCGTTACATCTTCCGCGCAGGCCGACTCGACCAGTGAGCTATTACGCTTTCTTTAAATGATGGCTGCTTCTAAGCCAACATCCTGGCTGTCTGAGCCTTCCCACATCGTTTCCCACTTAGCTATACTTTGGGACCTTAGCTGGCGGTCTGGGTTGTTTCCCTCTCCACGACGGACGTTAGCACCCGCCGTGTGTCTCCCGGATAGTACTTACTGGTATTCGGAGTTTGCAAAGGGTTGGTAAGTCGGGATGACCCCCTAGCCTTAACAGTGCTCTACCCCCAGTAGTATTCGTCCGAGGCGCTACCTAAATAGCTTTCGGGGAGAACCAGCTATCTCCAGGTTTGATTGGCCTTTCACCCCTAGCCACAAGTCATCCGCTAATTTTTCAACATTAGTCGGTTCGGTCCTCCAGTTGATGTTACTCAACCTTCAACCTGCCCATGGCTAGATCACCTGGTTTCGGGTCTAATCCTAGCAACTGTACGCCCAGTTAAGACTCGGTTTCCCTACGGCTCCCCTAAACGGTTAACCTTGCTACTAAAATTAAGTCGCTGACCCATTATACAAAAGGTACGCAGTCACACCACGAAGGTGCTCCTACTGCTTGTACGTACACGGTTTCAGGTTCTATTTCACTCCCCTCACAGGGGTTCTTTTCGCCTTTCCCTCACGGTACTGGTTCACTATCGGTCAGTCAGTAGTATTTAGCCTTGGAGGATGGTCCCCCCATATTCAGACAGGATATCACGTGTCCCGCCCTACTCGTTTTCACTGATTATGATGTGTCGGTTACGGGGCTATCACCCTTTATTGCGAGACTTTCCAGACTCTTCACCTGCATCATTAAAAGCTTAAGGGCTAATCCAATTTCGCTCGCCGCTACTTTCGGAATCTCGGTTGATTTCTCTTCCTCGGGGTACTTAGATGTTTCAGTTCCCCCGGTTTGCCTCCTGTTGCTATGTATTCACAACAGGATACTTGCTTATGCAAGTGGGTTTCCCCATTCAGGAATCCCAGACTCAAAAGGTTATTACTACCTAATCTGGGCTTATCGCAAGTTATTACGCCTTTCATCGCCTCTGACTGCCAAGGCATCCACCGTGTACGCTTAGTCACTTAACCATACAACCCGAAAGGGTCTCTGTTTTACTTTCACTTTTGAAAAGTGAAAACAAACTAGTATGGCAACTAACCAAGGTTTTTGGTTGTCATCAAGAAGGGTTAATTCCTGATAACTGTTTGCCGGACTCAATTGTGAATCAAACTAAAGTTTGATTCGAATACAAGACACTTGAATGTGTTTGTTGTGTTTATCTAATGAAAGATAAACATTGAGAACTTTTAAATTTGATTGAATTACTCGTAAGTAAATCAATCAGTCAGCTTTCCAAATTGTTAAAGAGCTAGATTTCTTTCGAAACCATTTTTAAATATTTTCAGATAAAAACACTTAAAGATGGTGGAGCTATGCGGGATCGAACCGCAGACCTCCTGCGTGCAAGGCAGGCGCTCTCCCAGCTGAGCTATAGCCCCATCTTTGTATCCAGTCGATATTGGTGGGTCTGAGTGGACTCGAACCACCGACCTCCCGCTTATCAGGCGAGCGCTCTAACCAGCTGAGCTACAGACCCAATATCGTCTCTTTTACTTTCTAAACCTAATCAATCTGTGTGGACACTCATCGTGACTATCTTCGTATAAGGAGGTGATCCAGCCCCAGGTTCCCCTAGGGCTACCTTGTTACGACTTCACCCCAGTCATGAACCACAAAGTGGTGAGCGTCCTCCCCGAAAGGTTAAACTACCCACTTCTTTTGCAGCCCACTCCCATGGTGTGACGGGCGGTGTGTACAAGGCCCGGGAACGTATTCACCGTGACATTCTGATTCACGATTACTAGCGATTCCGACTTCATGGAGTCGAGTTGCAGACTCCAATCCGGACTACGACGCACTTTTTGGGATTCGCTCACTATCGCTAGCTTGCTGCCCTCTGTATGCGCCATTGTAGCACGTGTGTAGCCCTACTCGTAAGGGCCATGATGACTTGACGTCGTCCCCACCTTCCTCCGGTTTATCACCGGCAGTCTCCCTGGAGTTCCCGACATTACTCGCTGGCAAACAAGGATAAGGGTTGCGCTCGTTGCGGGACTTAACCCAACATTTCACAACACGAGCTGACGACAGCCATGCAGCACCTGTCTCAGAGTTCCCGAAGGCACACCTGCGTCTCCGCTGGCTTCTCTGGATGTCAAGAGTAGGTAAGGTTCTTCGCGTTGCATCGAATTAAACCACATGCTCCACCGCTTGTGCGGGCCCCCGTCAATTCATTTGAGTTTTAATCTTGCGACCGTACTCCCCAGGCGGTCTACTTAACGCGTTAGCTCCGAAAGCCACGGCTCAAGGCCACAACCTCCAAGTAGACATCGTTTACGGCGTGGACTACCAGGGTATCTAATCCTGTTTGCTCCCCACGCTTTCGCATCTGAGTGTCAGTGTCTGTCCAGGGGGCCGCCTTCGCCACTGGTATTCCTTCAGATCTCTACGCATTTCACCGCTACACCTGAAATTCTACCCCCCTCTACAGCACTCTAGTTCACCAGTTTCAAATGCAGTTCCGAGGTTGAGCCCCGGGCTTTCACATCTGACTTAATGAACCACCTGCATGCGCTTTACGCCCAGTAATTCCGATTAACGCTCGCACCCTCCGTATTACCGCGGCTGCTGGCACGGAGTTAGCCGGTGCTTCTTCTGTTGCTAACGTCAAGAGATAACGCTATTAACGTTACCCCCTTCCTCACAACTGAAAGTACTTTACAACCCGAAGGCCTTCTTCATACACGCGGCATGGCTGCATCAGGCTTTCGCCCATTGTGCAATATTCCCCACTGCTGCCTCCCGTAGGAGTCTGGACCGTGTCTCAGTTCCAGTGTGGCTGATCATCCTCTCAGACCAGCTAGGGATCGTCGCCTTGGTGAGCCATTACCTCACCAACTAGCTAATCCCACCTAGGCATATCTTGACGCGAGAGGTCCGAAGATCCCCCTCTTTGGCCCGTAGGCATTATGCGGTATTAGCCATCGTTTCCAATGGTTATCCCCCACATCAAGGCAATTTCCTAGGCATTACTCACCCGTCCGCCGCTCGACGCCCATTAACGCACCCGAAGGATTGTTAGTGTCGTTTCCGCTCGACTTGCATGTGTTAGGCCTGCCGCCAGCGTTCAATCTGAGCCATGATCAAACTCTTCAATTTAAGATTTTGTGACTCAACGAATACTGACTTCAAAACTAATATTCATTCGAAAATGAACATGTAATTCTAAAGCTATTACCATTCCAACAGAATGGTAATGAATTGACTGTGCCAAATAACCGAAGTTATTCGTATTGGTCACTCAGTTCATTGAAATCAAGTTTGTTACCGAAGTAACTGTTTTATCCAAAGGATAAAACGTTTTGATATTCATCAACGAGTGCCCACACAGATTGATAGGTTTAAATTGTTAAAGAGCGTGTTCTCTAAAAAGAGAACGCTTTCAGTGCCTTAGCACTTAAGCAGGACGCGTATAATACGCTTTCCACTTTGAAAGTCAACATAAAACTCTAAGAAAACTTAGAACTCTATGGTGACTTGTCTATTAAATAGACAAAGTCGAAATTAAAGCCTGGCGATGTCCTACTCTCACATGGGGAAACCCCACACTACCATCGGCGCTATTGTGTTTCACTTCTGAGTTCGGCATGGAATCAGGTGGGTCCACAATGCTATGGTCGCCAAGCAAATTTTAAAATTCGGAAAGCTTATCTAAAAGTTATTTCTCTTCAAACGCATTCAAGGTCTGGTATATCTGAGTCCACAAAACCCCTTGGGTGTTGTATGGTTAAGCCTCACGGGCAATTAGTACAGGTTAGCTCAATGCCTCGCAGCACTTACACACCCTGCCTATCAACGTCGTAGTCTACGACAACCCTTTAGGACACTTATAGTGCCAGGGAAAACTCATCTCAAGGCTCGCTTCCCGCTTAGATGCTTTCAGCGGTTATCGATTCCGAACTTAGCTACCGGGCAATGCCATTGGCATGACAACCCGAACACCAGAGGTTCGTCCACTCCGGTCCTCTCGTACTAGGAGCAGCCCCTTTCAATTTTCCAACGCCCACGGCAGATAGGGACCGAACTGTCTCACGACGTTCTAAACCCAGCTCGCGTACCACTTTAAATGGCGAACAGCCATACCCTTGGGACCGACTTCAGCCCCAGGATGTGATGAGCCGACATCGAGGTGCCAAACACCGCCGTCGATATGAACTCTTGGGCGGTATCAGCCTGTTATCCCCGGAGTACCTTTTATCCGTTGAGCGATGGCCCTTCCATTCAGAACCACCGGATCACTATGACCTGCTTTCGCACCTGCTCGAATTGTCATTCTCGCAGTCAAGCGGGCTTATGCCATTGCACTAACCACACGATGTCCAACCGTGTTTAGCCCACCTTCGTGCTCCTCCGTTACTCTTTGGGAGGAGACCGCCCCAGTCAAACTACCCACCAGGCACTGTCCGTAATCCCGATTCAGGGACCAACGTTAGAACATCAAAACTACAAGGGTGGTATTTCAAGGACGACTCCATCACATCTAGCGACGCAATTTCATAGTCTCCCACCTATCCTACACATGTAGGTTCAATGTTCAGTGCCAAGCTGTAGTAAAGGTTCACGGGGTCTTTCCGTCTAGCCGCGGGTACACTGCATCTTCACAGCGATTTCAATTTCACTGAGTCTCGGGTGGAGACAGCGTGGCCATCATTACGCCATTCGTGCAGGTCGGAACTTACCCGACAAGGAATTTCGCTACCTTAGGACCGTTATAGTTACGGCCGCCGTTTACCGGGGCTTCGATCAAGAGCTTCGACCGAAGTCTAACCCCATCAATTAACCTTCCGGCACCGGGCAGGCGTCACACCGTATACGTCATCTTACGATTTTGCACAGTGCTGTGTTTTTAATAAACAGTTGCAGCCACCTGGTATCTGCGACTCTCGTCTGCTCCATCCGCAAGGGACTTCACTGATAAGAGCGTACCTTCTCCCGAAGTTACGGTACCATTTTGCCTAGTTCCTTCACCCGAGTTCTCTCAAGCGCCTTGGTATTCTCTACCCGACCACCTGTGTCGGTTTGGGGTACGATTCCTTACAATCTGAAGCTTAGAGGCTTTTCCTGGAAGCATGGCATCAATGACTTCACTACCGTAGTAGCTCGACATCGTATCTCAGCGTTAATGAAAGTCCGGATTTACCTAAACTTTCCGCCTACATACTTGAACCTGGACAACCGTCGCCAGGCCCACCTAGCCTTCTCCGTCCCCCCATCGCAATTGTAAGAAGTACGGGAATATTAACCCGTTTCCCATCGACTACGCCTTTCGGCCTCGCCTTAGGAGTCGACTTACCCTGCCCCGATTAACGTTGGACAGGAACCCTTGGTCTTCCGGCGAGGGAGTTTTTCACTCCCTTTATCGTTACTCATGTCAGCATTCGCACTTCTGATACCTCCAGCAGCCCTTACAGACCACCTTCAACGGCTTACAGAACGCTCCCCTACCCCACATACCCTAAGGTACGTAGCCGCAGCTTCGGTGTATAGCTTAGCCCCGTTACATCTTCCGCGCAGGCCGACTCGACCAGTGAGCTATTACGCTTTCTTTAAATGATGGCTGCTTCTAAGCCAACATCCTGGCTGTCTGAGCCTTCCCACATCGTTTCCCACTTAGCTATACTTTGGGACCTTAGCTGGCGGTCTGGGTTGTTTCCCTCTCCACGACGGACGTTAGCACCCGCCGTGTGTCTCCCGGATAGTACTTACTGGTATTCGGAGTTTGCAAAGGGTTGGTAAGTCGGGATGACCCCCTAGCCTTAACAGTGCTCTACCCCCAGTAGTATTCGTCCGAGGCGCTACCTAAATAGCTTTCGGGGAGAACCAGCTATCTCCAGGTTTGATTGGCCTTTCACCCCTAGCCACAAGTCATCCGCTAATTTTTCAACATTAGTCGGTTCGGTCCTCCAGTTGATGTTACTCAACCTTCAACCTGCCCATGGCTAGATCACCTGGTTTCGGGTCTAATCCTAGCAACTGTACGCCCAGTTAAGACTCGGTTTCCCTACGGCTCCCCTAAACGGTTAACCTTGCTACTAAAATTAAGTCGCTGACCCATTATACAAAAGGTACGCAGTCACACCACGAAGGTGCTCCTACTGCTTGTACGTACACGGTTTCAGGTTCTATTTCACTCCCCTCACAGGGGTTCTTTTCGCCTTTCCCTCACGGTACTGGTTCACTATCGGTCAGTCAGTAGTATTTAGCCTTGGAGGATGGTCCCCCCATATTCAGACAGGATATCACGTGTCCCGCCCTACTCGTTTTCACTGATTATGATGTGTCGGTTACGGGGCTATCACCCTTTATTGCGAGACTTTCCAGACTCTTCACCTGCATCATTAAAAGCTTAAGGGCTAATCCAATTTCGCTCGCCGCTACTTTCGGAATCTCGGTTGATTTCTCTTCCTCGGGGTACTTAGATGTTTCAGTTCCCCCGGTTTGCCTCCTGTTGCTATGTATTCACAACAGGATACTTACTTATGTAAGTGGGTTTCCCCATTCAGGAATCCCAGACTCAAAAGGTTATTACTACCTAATCTGGGCTTATCGCAAGTTATTACGCCTTTCATCGCCTCTGACTGCCAAGGCATCCACCGTGTACGCTTAGTCACTTAACCATACAACCCGAAAGGGTTTCTATTTGCTTTCACTTTAAAAAGTGAAGACAAACAAGCGTATGGCAACTAACCAAGGTTTTTGGTTGTCATCAAGAAGGGTTAATTCTTGATGACTGTTTGCCGGACTCAATTGTGAATCAATGTAAACATTGATTCGAATACAAGACACTTGAATGTGTTTGTTGTGTTTATCTAATGAAAGATAAACATTGAGAACTTTTAAATTTGATTGAATTACTCGTAAGTAATCAATCAGTCAGCTTTCCAAATTGTTAAAGAGCATAAAGCAAAAAGCTTTAATCAATAACTTACGTTATTAATTAAAGCTCTGGCTTTAACTAAATCTAAACCATCAATCTGTGTGGACACTCATCGTGACTATCTTCGTATAAGGAGGTGATCCAGCCCCAGGTTCCCCTAGGGCTACCTTGTTACGACTTCACCCCAGTCATGAACCACAAAGTGGTGAGCGTCCTCCCCGAAAGGTTAAACTACCCACTTCTTTTGCAGCCCACTCCCATGGTGTGACGGGCGGTGTGTACAAGGCCCGGGAACGTATTCACCGTGACATTCTGATTCACGATTACTAGCGATTCCGACTTCATGGAGTCGAGTTGCAGACTCCAATCCGGACTACGACGCACTTTTTGGGATTCGCTCACTATCGCTAGCTTGCTGCCCTCTGTATGCGCCATTGTAGCACGTGTGTAGCCCTACTCGTAAGGGCCATGATGACTTGACGTCGTCCCCACCTTCCTCCGGTTTATCACCGGCAGTCTCCCTGGAGTTCCCGACATTACTCGCTGGCAAACAAGGATAAGGGTTGCGCTCGTTGCGGGACTTAACCCAACATTTCACAACACGAGCTGACGACAGCCATGCAGCACCTGTCTCAGAGTTCCCGAAGGCACACCTGCGTCTCCGCTGGCTTCTCTGGATGTCAAGAGTAGGTAAGGTTCTTCGCGTTGCATCGAATTAAACCACATGCTCCACCGCTTGTGCGGGCCCCCGTCAATTCATTTGAGTTTTAATCTTGCGACCGTACTCCCCAGGCGGTCTACTTAACGCGTTAGCTCCGAAAGCCACGGCTCAAGGCCACAACCTCCAAGTAGACATCGTTTACGGCGTGGACTACCAGGGTATCTAATCCTGTTTGCTCCCCACGCTTTCGCATCTGAGTGTCAGTGTCTGTCCAGGGGGCCGCCTTCGCCACTGGTATTCCTTCAGATCTCTACGCATTTCACCGCTACACCTGAAATTCTACCCCCCTCTACAGCACTCTAGTTCACCAGTTTCAAATGCAGTTCCGAGGTTGAGCCCCGGGCTTTCACATCTGACTTAATGAACCACCTGCATGCGCTTTACGCCCAGTAATTCCGATTAACGCTCGCACCCTCCGTATTACCGCGGCTGCTGGCACGGAGTTAGCCGGTGCTTCTTCTGTTGCTAACGTCAAGAGATAACGCTATTAACGTTACCCCCTTCCTCACAACTGAAAGTACTTTACAACCCGAAGGCCTTCTTCATACACGCGGCATGGCTGCATCAGGCTTTCGCCCATTGTGCAATATTCCCCACTGCTGCCTCCCGTAGGAGTCTGGACCGTGTCTCAGTTCCAGTGTGGCTGATCATCCTCTCAGACCAGCTAGGGATCGTCGCCTTGGTGAGCCATTACCTCACCAACTAGCTAATCCCACCTAGGCATATCTTGACGCGAGAGGTCCGAAGATCCCCCTCTTTGGCCCGTAGGCATTATGCGGTATTAGCCATCGTTTCCAATGGTTATCCCCCACATCAAGGCAATTTCCTAGGCATTACTCACCCGTCCGCCGCTCGACGCCCATTAACGCACCCGAAGGATTGTTAGTGTCGTTTCCGCTCGACTTGCATGTGTTAGGCCTGCCGCCAGCGTTCAATCTGAGCCATGATCAAACTCTTCAATTTAAGATTTTGTGACTCAACGAATACTGACTTCAAAACTAATATTCATGTAAACATGAACATGTAATTCTAAAGCTATTACCATTCCAACAGAATGGTAATGAATTGACTGTGCCAAATAACCGAAGTTATTCGTATTGGTCACTCAGTTCATTGAAATCAAGTTTGTTACCGAAGTAACTGTTATTACGCTCTTTCGAAAAAGAACCAATAACGTTTTGATATTCATCAACGAGTGCCCACACAGATTGATAGGTTTAAATTGTTAAAGAGCGCTAGCGTTTTGTGATTTACATCTCAGCCACTAGGGGTGCGTACTATACCTGCACCACTTAGAGAGTCAAGGGTTATTTTCAACTCCTTTTTCTCTACCGATTTCGCTGTGTGACTTTCGTCTCACTCCGTGTCGGTGAGGCGGCATTATAGAGAGATCGACATAGAGCACAAGGGCTTTTTTGAATAAAAGTTTTGTTCGCCTAAAAAGCCACCAGATCCGCATTTTTCGAATAAAAACTAAACATTTGAGACGTATCACAGCAATACATTGGCAAAATGGAAACCATGAACGTAAGATTCATGTATCTATTTTGTTAAGAGTAGATGCGTCTATTTCGTTTATTAATATGTAGTATTCCGATATGAACTCAAAAAAATCGATGTTGTTAATTGTCGCACTAGCTGTTCTAGGTGGCATTGTTTTCTCTCAGGTAGATATATCGCCTGCAATTACCTTTATCCTTGGTGTCTTGGCTTCCGCTTTTGTTGTTAACTTTTCAAGCACCGACTCAAAATCAGATTCAGAACCTAAGGCATCAACAAAAACACTTTATGTAGGTAACCTTCCATACAAAGCGAATGAATCACACGTACGTGAATTATTCTCAGAGTATGGTGAAGTATTTGCAGTACGCTTAATGAAAGACAAACGTACTGGTAAAAGAAGAGGCTTTGGATTTGTCGTAATGGCTAGCAATGATGTGAATCATGCTATTTCAGAACTTAACGATAAAGATTACATGCAACGAACTTTAAAAGTGCGAGTTGCAAATGATCCTAAACATCCAGAAACGGACGAAGCTGAACTGAGCTAAATCCTAACTGCTTTAACATGCTATTTAGTGCACTTTCTTTCTTAGGAAGTGCACTACAAAAAACCTCGCGCACTCCCCCTTCTTTATTACCACTTTCCAAATCCAATAAATCTTGAACTCGCTTCGCAATCGCTTTACCGGAATCAACCAATAAAACACTCTTACCTAAGACTTGTTGAATCTCAGATTTTATCAGCGGGAAATGTGTGCATCCTAAAACGGCCACATCGATTGTATTGATCATCGGTTGAAGGATTTGCTGCAACTCTTCAAGGTCAATCGCCTCACCTCTGAGTTTATCTTCGGCCATATCCACCAGCCGAGTAGAACCTAAAAGCTCGACTTTTTTATTACTAGAGAAGTTTTTGATGAGCTCGTGTGTGTATTCACGAGTAATCGTTGCAGGTGTTGCAATCAGACCAACGGCTTTATTGGCAAGTAGGGATGCAGGCTTGATTGCCGGAACAACCCCGACAATTGGGATTGAGTTATTAGCCCGAAGTGTAGGTAAGACAATCGTACTTGCTGTATTGCAGGCTATCACCACAATATCAATAGCGTGGCTAGCCACAAAACTGGTGACGATGCTTTGAACTCTGTGGATAAGGACTTGCTGGTCGAGCTCACCGTATGGGTAAGCCTCGTTATCGAATACATAAGTATAGTTATGATTCGGTAGTAACTGGCTTATCTCTTTATATACGGATAGACCACCCACCCCAGAATCAAAGACCAATATGTTTTTTTGTAGACTATCCGACACAACGATTACCTGTAATAAGTTTCGCTGCAATGATACCCCTTCGCTTAGTTTTCGCCAATCCTCACTCTATATAATGCAAGCTTGATAACGTTGATGAACAAAGCGCTCACCTTGCTCTACATTTTCTAGGTCTATCTTGAGCTTACCTCTAAAGCATGGCGCTGACGTCACTAAGGTATGGAACTCACCATCTTCGCCACATGGATCGACATGACTCGGTAAGCTGTCTATTAGGTCAAACGTGTATTCTTTCCCGCAATAGCTCATGTCTAATGCATCGCTATCGACTGTGACAAGAAAGGTTTCGATTCCTCTGTCTATTATTTCACTCGCAAGTACCTGACTGCTCTCTCCCATTAGAGGAAATACACACTCCCAACCTGCTGGTTCTATATAGCTTCTTCGATAATCAGCAATGCCATTACAGAACATGTCTCCAAACGCGACCGCATCAATTGATAAGCCAGAACCTTTAAGTGCGGAGACAATAGTACTTTGATAAATCTCATTACTAGGGAACACTTCTGGAAGCTCAATCGTGATTAATGGTAAACCGACTAATTGCGCCTGCATTGCAACAACATCAATCGGAGTCACTTGGAAAGGAACCTCATCTCCAACATATGTCGTATAGAGAGCGACAACTTCATATTCGGAGCTTTCAAGTAGACGCTCCAGCGTTAATGTCGAGTCTTTACCTGACGACCAACTTATGACGACTTTCTTTTTCATTGATATACCCAATAAGAAAAAACCGCCCGGAGGCGGTTTAGGTGTAAATTAGAATTGGTAAATAGCATTTACGTAATATGTACGCTCTGGAGATGGGTATCCACCAGCTGTCTCATACTCTTCATCAGTCAAGTTATCTACTCGACCATTTAAAGTAAGGTTTTCATTCGCATAGTAGTTAACTGACACATCAAATAAACTATATGCTGCAAGATCTTCAGATAAGTCAGGTCGCTCACCTACGTATTGGTAACCTAATGAAACATCAACCTCATCAAAACTAGCTATCGCATTATACTTGTAGCTCTCTTTGGCGCGGCGGACTAGCTGCTCACCTGATTGGTCTTCAGGATCTTGAAAATTAGCGCTTACTTGATGGTTAATAAAGTATGTATCAAAACCTACGACAATTTCCACACCACGCAATTGGCTTTCACCATCAGTGTTGTAGTACTTACTCGTCGCATAGTTATAATCAATCAAGTCTTCGACATTAGTATCATATCCAGTAATCGACCAATCAACGCCTTTAATTAGGCCACTAAAAGTCAGCTCTACCGAATCAGCTTTTTCCGCTTCTAGCTGCTCATTACCGTAGTAGCTATATAATTGATACAAGTTAGGCGCCTTGAAGGATGTACCATAAGCTGCTTTAACAACAAGCCACTCCGCATAACGATAGCCTAACCCTGTGTTATAAGTAGTTTCGGTACCAAATTGCTCATTATCATCAACACGAAGGCTCAGCTCACCAAACACTTTATCCGCATCTGCGTTTAGTGCTGCGAAGTATGCAACGTTAGTTCTGTCATATTCAGTATTTGATGGTTTTACAATGTAAGCTTCATCTCGCCAATCAACACCACCACTTAGAGTTAGTGCTGAAGCCACTTTGTATGAGTTTACCCACTGTAGGTTTAACTGCTCAAGTTCATCAGATGTTGCCGATGCTGAGTTTTTACCTAGAGATTGCTCGTAGTTCCAGTTGTCTTGGTTCTGATAGTTAATAAGGAAATCTGACTTGAGTTCACTACCGCTAAATTTAACGCCAGCGGCAACCGTAGAGTTTTGAACTTCAGCTTCTTTATATGAATGAGCAGTACCGAATGAACCATCGTACTGAGAGATCGTTTCAAACATTCTGAAGTTCGCGAAACCACTCCATTGCTGATCAAAATTATGTACGTAGCCAATTAGCGCGTTGCGTGATTCAAATCCATGACGGTCTCCATCGTTTACACCTGGTAATGGGTGAACGTTGTAACCCTCATCAGAGTCGTAGCCAACGGATACGTTCAAGTGACCGTTTTCACCAACCTTATTACCACTAACAAAGCTAAGCTCTTGATAATCTAAACTTCCCAGCCCCGCACTTACTGCTGTTTCTTCATTGTCAGAACTCGCAACTGTAATGATATTAATAACACCACCGATCGCCTCAGAACCATACATTGATGCACGAGCTCCACGAACATATTCCACTCGGTCAACAAATGTGATTGGTAACTGACTAAAATCGACACCACCCTTTGCTGCTCGAGCAAAACGAATACCGTCAATTAATACGAGAACCTGATCAGAGTTAGCTCCTCGAACAAAGATCGAAGCTTGTTGGCCTCTACCGCCATTCTGTGTAACTTGAATACCCGTTAATCGTTTGAAGACATCAGTTAATGACTTAGCTTGAATACGAGCTATATCTTGACGTGTCACAACCTCAACTTGAGCAACAACACTTTCGGTGCTTTGCTCAAAACGGTTAGCCGTAACCACCATAGTTTCATCGGCAGATGCTTCTTGGGCGTGTAAATTGGAGATAGGTGAAAGTAGCGATGCTACAGCAACCGCTAAAAGGGATTTGTTCATGTTGTGATCCTAAATCGCGTAAAGTCCTACCAAGCCACATTGTATGGCTTAGCCGCTGGCAGGTATTCGGACTCAAGAGCACAACCTTATGGTTTACCTCATATTCGACTTCCCACAAAAAGCTATTTGCAGTGTCTTTGAATACTCGTTCTCTCTTACCGCTGCGCGTCAGTTCTGGATTTACACCAGATTCCCTCTTCAGCCATCTATACATCCAAATGGCACCAGCTTGCGGGAGATAGTATTAACCTATGAATCATTTGTCTAGTCTAAGATAGTTATAAGCTATAGTTTTCATGCTCGATTTACATTGAATAGCTCTCAACACTGGACAAGCGCCTGTGATTGAATAAAATCTGCGCTCTTGATTTAAAAGCACGACAGCAAAAAGGCATAACAATGGCGAATTTAGATGTAAACCCGCAACGCTACCAAGAACAACTAGCAGAAAAGACTGAACGTCTTACTGAAATGTTCTCACAATACGATGTGCCTGAGTTGGAAGTGTATAAATCTCCAGAACAACACTACCGCATGCGTGCTGAATTTCGCGTGTGGCATGAAGGTGACGATATGTATTACGTCATGTTCAATCAAGAGACCAAAGAAAAATACCGTGTAGACCAGTTCCCAGCAGCTAGCCGTCTTATCAACGATTTAATGCCTCTACTAACAGATGCAATGAAAGACAACCACTCTCTACGCCACAAGCTATTCCAAGTAGATTTTCTTTCTACGTTGAGTGGTGAGATTTTGGTATCACTGCTTTACCACCGTCAATTGGGTGAGCAATGGATTCAAGATGCTAAAGCACTGAAGCAGCAATTGAATGATGAAGGTTTTAACCTAAACCTGATTGGCCGTGCGCGTAAGATGAAAATCGTCCTTGATCGCGACTACGTAATTGAAAAGCTAGACGTGAATGGTGACAGCTACATTTACCAACAAGTAGAGAACAGCTTTACTCAACCAAACGGTAAAGTAGCAGAGAAAATGCTTGAATGGGCTGTCGACTGTACTCAAGACAGCAAAGGTGACTTATTAGAGCTTTACTGTGGCAACGGTAACTTCTCATTAGCTCTGGCACAAAACTTTGAGCGTGTACTTGCAACTGAGCTAGCGAAGCCATCTGTTGAGTCTGCTCAATACAACATTGCGGCGAACAAGATTGATAATGTTCAGATCATTCGTATGTCTGCGGAAGATTTTACCGTAGCAATGGAAGGTAAGCGTGAATTCCGCCGCCTACAACAAGCAAACATCGATCTAAAGAGCTACAACTGCAACACTATCTTTGTTGATCCACCGCGTTCAGGTATGGACGTTGATACTTGTAAAATGGTTCAAGGCTACGAGCGTATCATGTACATCTCTTGTAACCCTGAGACATTGAAAGAGAACCTAGACATTCTAAGCGAAACACACGACATCACTCGTTTTGCTCTATTTGACCAGTTCCCTTATACGCACCACATGGAAGCCGGTGTATTCCTAGAGCGTAAAGCGTAAGTCTCGCTATCTAGGTCGAAGTCGAAGCTAAACAGCAGATACAAAAAAACGAGCCAATTGGCTCGTTTTTTTATTTATACGTTGGTTTAAGCGGTTTTACCGATAAAGCCTAGTTTCTTACCTACCCAAGCGAGCAGTAGCATCGCGACGATAATCGCGAAGAAGTTTGATCCTGCATCAGGGTGTTGTGCTTTCACAAAAGCCGAATGGCCAAATGCACCTACAAAGAAACAAGCTAAACCCACTAATGGAATATCTTCAGATACTGGATTAGTTAGGTATTCTTGGTAAAGCGCTTGTACAGCCAAAACTAAAGCAATCAATGGGAAAATAGAGAAGCCCACTTCGCTCATTGTTACCCAAGATAACAGTGCATCACCACACACACCTGCAACAACAGCAAGTACGAGTGTCTTTCTTTCAGAACCACGGTTTACAGTATTATTTTCATTCGACATTATTCAATCCCGCCTTTTAATCGGTTACGTTCACGTTCTTTACGATACCAAAAAGCACCTTTGGCCATCATTCGCAATTGCATGATCAAGCGATCAGCCAATTCATCTCGCTGACGTCGATCTAAATCTAATGCTTCTGCCCCTGAGTTGAAGACCAAAATGACGGAGGCTTCAGCTTGAGTAAAAGCTTCATCTCGTGTCATGCCAGTCGTTATCAAATATTCGGTTAACTCAGCAGAGAAGTGCTGTATCTCACGAGCTACCGCAGCACGAAACTCAAAAGAGGTTCCTGAGCGCTCTCGCAATAACAGTCTGAATACGTTTGGGCTGCTTTCAATGAACTCCATAAAGGTTTCAACCGAGGTACGAATCACACTGCCTTCTTTTACTATGCGTTGCCTAGCTTGACGCATTAGCTGACGCAACAGTAAGCCACCTTCATCAACCATGGTTAAGCCAAGCTCATCCATGTCTTTGAAATGACGATAAAAGGAAGTCGGCGCTATTCCAGCCTCACGAGCAACTTCTCTCAAGCTTAGGTTGGAAAAGCTACGATCGGCACTGAGCTGGCTAAATGCTGCGTCGATTAAGCTGCGACGAGTTTTTTCTTTTTGCTGCGCGCGAATGCCCATTGGTTTCATACTTTATCAAACTCTTCTTTTACAGCCTAAACAGGCATGCCTAATACTCTGTTCAATATAACGCGAATCACATATTTATATAAGGCACTCTGGTTATATAAGACACTAAACACACCTCTTTGTTCACGTACCGAAGTAAATACGTTCGAAGAAAAAATTTCAATATCCACACTGTCATTTGGAGACATACGACATACCAAATATTATTTTTTCGATAACACTGCGTGATCCCACCGACTCTCTGATGCCCTTTTCATGTACCCAAGAACAGAATCAGTTAAAATCTCGCTAAAGCAATGTTAATCAAATATAACAAGGAAGATATCTATGCCGCACTCCAACCACTTTGATGTAATCGTAATTGGTAGTGGCCCCGGAGGAGAAGGGGCAGCGATGGGATTAACCAAAGCCGGGTTGAACGTTGCAATCATTGAAAAAGAGAGCAGCGTTGGTGGTGGTTGCACCCACTGGGGAACGATTCCTTCAAAAGCGCTACGTCATGCAGTAAGCCGCATCATTGAATTCAATAGCAACCCGCTGTTTTGTCAGAATAATAAAAGCATTCACTCAACGTTCTCCAACATTCTGGGGCATGCTAAGTCAGTCATCGACAAACAGACTCGATTGCGTCAAGGCTTCTACGACCGTAACCAGTGCACATTAGTGTTTGGTACTGCGCGTTTTATCGATACTAACACTATCTCTGTAATGCAGAGCGATGGTACTGAAGAACATTACAGCGCAGACAAATTTGTTATCGCAACAGGTTCTCGCCCTTATCAGCCAGACAACGTCGACTTTCTGCATGAACGTATCTACGACAGCGACTCGATTCTTTCTCTTAAACACGACCCTCAACACATCATCATCTATGGTGCTGGCGTTATTGGTTGTGAATACGCTTCAATCTTCCGTGGTTTAGGCGTTAAAACCGATCTTATTAATACTCGCGATCGCCTGTTGTCATTCTTAGACAATGAAACCTCGGATGCTCTGTCTTATCACTTCTGGAACAGCGGCGTTGTTATTCGTAACGATGAAACCTTTGAGAAAATTGAAGGTACTGACGATGGCGTGATCATTCACTTAGAGTCTGGTAAGAAAATGCGTGCCGACTGTCTACTGTATGCCAATGGCCGAACGGGTAATACTGACAAGTTGAATCTTGGTGCCGTTGGCTTAGAAGCGGACTCTCGAGGACAAGTATCAGTCAACAGCAACTACCAAACCAGTGTTGAACATGTTTACGCTGTTGGTGATGTGATTGGTTATCCTAGCCTAGCAAGTGCTGCTTATGACCAAGGTCGATTCGTGGCTCAAGCCGTGGTGAAAGGTGAAGCAGAACGACACCTTATCGAAGACATCCCAACAGGTATCTATACCATTCCTGAGATCAGCTCTGTCGGTAAAACAGAACAAGAGCTTACTGCGGCTAAAGTACCTTATGAAGTGGGACGATCTTCATTCAAACACTTAGCTCGTGCTCAAATCGCAGGTAAAGATATTGGTAGCTTGAAGATACTTTTCCATCGTGAAACTAAAGAGATTTTAGGTATCCACGTTTTTGGTGAGCGTGCTGCTGAGATCATCCACATCGGTCAGGCAATCATGGAACAGAAAGGCGAAGCCAACACCATCGAGTACTTTGTGAATACGACCTTCAACTATCCAACAATGGCCGAAGCTTATCGCGTCGCAGCGCTGAACGGACTTAACCGTTTGTTCTAAACAAAGAACCAATAGGACTATTTGACTACCTGTAGGCCAAATACATAAACAGCAAGCCATGAGCTTGCTGTTTTTATTTAAACTACTGAATTATATAATCATGCTAGCAATTAGATCATGGTGTTCCAAATGCCACTTTACCTGCACAGCTTCTCTTTTTCGCTCCCTGAACTAATCTATCTAATCTATCTAATCTATCTAATCTATCTAAGCTAAGCGAGAAACTCCCCTTTCTTCCACTGAGAGATAAATAGAACACCAAGACCAATGCCGCGCATTGCCATAAAGCTCAACATTGCTAGCCACAGCGCATGGTTCTCTAAACCTGATGCTAAGTAGAAAATCGCAAAGAAACTGCAGGTGGCCACAAACATACTGTTACGCATATCTTTGCCTTTGGTAGCGCCCACGAAAATCCCGTCTAGCAAGAAGCACCACATAGAAATGAGCGGCATCGCAATCAGCCATGGCAGATACACCTCAGCCTGACTCTTAACCTCTGGAATTGTAGTAATCATATTAATCAAACTAGACCCAGCAATCGCGAACGCTATGGTCAGTATCAAACAAATATTGAAGCTCCAGAAGAAAGTGCCAATCAAAGACTGATTTAACTCTTCTTTATCTTTCGCGCCAATCGCCTTTCCGACCATAGCTTCCATTGCATAAGCAAAACCATCCATCCCATAAGAGATGATCATCAAGAAGCTCATCAATACCGCATTGGCCGCCACCACATCATCACCAAAGCTTGCGCCTTGGAAGGTCATAAAAGTGAAAGTCGCTTGCAGACACAGCGAACGCAGAAAGATATCGCGATTCAGTTTTACGAAACGACTCAAACCTTGGCTGGTTTTCTTAAGCAACTCCCATGGAGATGGCAGTTGCCTCTTCATCCAGATTCGATAAACACAAATTAAGCCAAACGTTAGACCCGCATAGTCCGCTATCACCGATGCCAATGCCGCACCTTCAACTTGCCAGCCGAGGCCAATCACAAATACGATATCTAAAACAATGTTGGTGATATTAGTGATAATCACCATCCACATTGGCGCTTTGGCATTTTGGGTTCCGAGCAACCAACCTAACAGCACAAAGTTAGTTAGCGCAGCAGGTGCACTCCAGGCACGGATAGAGAAGTACTGCAGGCCATAATGTTTGACTTGCTCGCTGGCACTGCTCAATGAGAAAACCGCATCCGCAACAAAGCTGTGTAAAAGCAAAAAGACACCAGCAAACCCTAAGGCCATAGTCACGCCTTGCACAAAGACTAAACCAAGCTGCTTACCATCATTCGCACCATAAGATTGCGCGGCCAATCCAGTCGTCGACATACGCAGGAAACCAAGCAACCAGAAGGTCACACTGATCATGGTGCCGCCTAAGGCCACACCACCTAAATACCAAGAATGCTCTAGGTGACCGATAACTGCAGCATCAACTAAGCCCAGCAGTGGAACCGTAATATTAGAGAGAACCATCGGGATCGCGAGCAATAGCACTTTTTTGTGCATCGCCTGATTGGATAGCGTTTGAAAAATAGTTTGGGGATTAAATAGCTTCACGATCACCTCTTTGATTAGAGGCGATAGTTTAACCTAGTGGGTGGGCTTTCACTATGTTGTGGGGTTTTACTTATCTTGATACGTCTATTCAGCTACCTGCAAACAAAGTCGCTAGCACTACCACTTAACAAGCACTAACTGTGGCGTTAAGCGCTTTTTGACCTGAGAAATCTTACACAGTAATCGCTGCCACAATTTCCAACGATTGCATTGTTGATCAAGTGGAGAAAACGCTTTTACCCATTGCGCCCATGGCAACCAATTAAGAACACTGTCTACTGGAGAAGATAAGCCATGTGCATATTTTCCTGAACCAAGCTTTTGCCCCAGAGCACTAGAGCTTTTGTCTCCAGCTAACACTAAACACGCGTGTGCATGAGTAAAGTAACGACTCAATGACTGAATAAAATATGCAGTTTGTTGTTCATTGCAATCAAGCAAAGCATGCTCGCACACCACCATCACTGAGGCTTGTTCTGGGATGTTGAGCTCATCTAACCAAGTCAGATCGTCAACCGAACCACACTCCAAACGGTAGCGCTCATTCTTGTGAAACAGGCGTTGGCGCCAAACTAGATTTTCAGTTACATCCAATTCAACCCAATGACAGCGGCCATTATCTAAACGGTAGAAACGAGTATCGAGGCCTGCCCCAACATTGATAATCCAAGCATCTGGGTTATGAGATAGAAATTGTTGAACTTGAGAGTCACAAAGCTGAGTCAATGTTGCGTAGAGAAGTTGTTGTTGGTCGAGTTCACCAGTAAGACATTCTGGTGCTAATTGGCAGCGCTTGCAGGCTTGAGCTGCGATAGGGTCATAGACTAGGCCGTCATCGGCAAGGCTTTCGCGGCTGCGAAACCAAAGATGTTGAACGAGATCCGTCGGAACTTGGAATTCCTGATGTGCAGACCCTTGATCAAAAGGAGCCTTTTGAACAGAAGAGCGCGGCTTAGGAATAAGCGGCTTTATTTGAGGTTTGGTTGGATTTGGCATCATCATCTTCCTTGTATCTCGACAAAGAAGATGATAATGAATATCAATTACAATAACAAGTTATTGAGAATAAATATCAATAAGCTGTTTGTACTGATTACATCCAGTCCGTGTTGCGGATAATACCAACAGCCAGCCCTTCAATAGACAAGTGTTGAGATTCTAGATCGACATGGATTGGAGAAAACTCTTCATTTTCAGCGTGTAACAGCACCGTTGAACCTTTACGTTCTAGGCGTTTTACCGTTACATCATCATCGACACGAGCCACGACAACCTGACCATCGCGGACATCTTGTGTTTTATGAACAGCTAATAGATCACCGTCCATAATACCGATGTCTTTCATACTTTCGCCATTTACACGAAGTAAGAAGTCAGCTTGTGGTTTAAACATGCCTGGATCAACTTGATAATGCATTTCTACATGCTCTTGAGCCAAAATAGGCTCACCAGCGGCAACCTGACCGATTAGTGGTAAACCTTGCTCTTCATTCGCTGCATCTTCAAGCAAAATACGAATACCACGAGACGCACCCGGGATAATCTCAATCGCTTCTTTACGAGCAAGAGCTTTTAAATGTTCTTCTGCAGCATTAGCAGAACGGAAGCCAAGTTCGCGCGCGATTTCTGCACGTGTCGGTGGCATACCGAAATCTTCGATCTTACTTTTGATAAGGTCAAAAACTTGTTGCTGGCGGGGCGTTAACGGCTTCATGATTCACCTGTCTTTTTATACAGTTGACTGTGAGTATATCCAGTAACTGAACAAAAGCAAAGCAATTGGTTGTTTTTAGTTCATTTTTAGCGAATTACAAAAACAAGATCTCTAGCCACACGTAACCCGCTAATACTAAACAGATAAAAACTGCAGCTGAGCCAACATCTTTCGCCATCCCAGAAAGCTCATGATGTTCACTACCGATTCGGTCAACGACCGCTTCAATCGCGGTATTGATCAACTCGACAACCATCACCAACACGACGGCTGAAATCATCAAGATTCTCTCAACTTGGCTTACATCTAAGTAAAACGCCAACGGAATAAGCACTGCGGCCATGAATACTTCTTGTCGAAATGCCGCCTCGTTTTTAAACGAGCTCGTGATGCCTTGCCATGAAAAGCCCGCCGCTTTCACGATACGTTTGAATCCGGTGTTTGATTTTTTGGTCATTTTTAACCCTATACTCAATCAGTCGATGAATGATTTTCCACAAACTTAACGGCAATATGACTATTTCCATTAAAAGGTTAGACCAGTTTCTGGTATTCTTGCATCGATTAAATTTACGCCTAGGCTTATCCCTATTTCACTCACAGGATTTATCCTTTTCATCATAGAAATAGAGATACGCTTGAGCACATTGAAATAACTATTGAGGCAGTGAACCTATATGTCTTCTGGACAATCTTTTTCACGTTCATTAATGAAGCTACCTTTATCCGTATTGGTAAAGGGCACATCAATTCCTTCAAACCCTGTTGAGGATTTGAACATTGATTTGAGCAAACCGATTGTATACGCCTTACCGTTTCGCTCAAGTGTAGACATTCTTACATTGCAAAAACATGCACTTGAATTAGGGTTACCTGATCCGTTGAGCAAGCTTGAAATCAATGGCAAATCACTGCAACGCTACGTTTTTATCTCTTCTCGCAAAACTCTACTGCAAGACGATGATTATGTACCAAGCTCATCAATTGAAGTCTTCTCTGAGCTGCTTTCACTGCATGCTGAAGACTCTGATCTCGACGTTCAAGTTATCCCTGCTACTGTATTGTGGGGTCGTAAGCCTGGTAAAGAGAATAACCAGAAACCTTACCTACAAGCAATGAACGGCTTAGAGAAATCAAAAGCGGTATTACTGGCAGGTCGTGACTGCTTGGTTCGCTTTAGTCCTGTGGTTTCTCTGCGTTACATGGCTAACTCACACGGCACCGACAACACCATCGCACACAAACTGGCGCGCGTGGCACGTATTCACTTTTCTCGCCAAAAACTGGCAGCATCAGGTCCTAACCTGCCAAGTCGCCAAGCTCTGTTTGACCGCCTACTAAAATCTGAAGCGATCAAGAAAGCGATTGAAGATGAAGCACAAGCAAAGAACATCTCGATCGAGAAAGCGAGTAAAGAAGCTCAAGACATCATGGACGAGATTGCTGCGAACTTCTCTTATTCGCTAATCAAACGCGGTGAGAAGATTCTTGGTTGGTTGTGGAATAAGTTGTACCAAGGCCTGCATATCAGCAACGCTTCAACCGTTCGTAAGCTGGCTCAAGATGGTCACGAGATCGTTTATGTGCCTTGTCATCGTAGTCACATGGATTACTTACTACTTTCTTACGTGCTTTACCACGAAGGCATGGTGCCGCCGCATATCGCTGCGGGTATCAATCTGAACTTCTTCCCTGCCGGTCCTATTTTCCGTCATGGTGGTGCGTTCTTTATTCGTCGTAGCTTCAAAGGCAACAAGCTGTACTCGACTATTTTCCGTGAATATCTGGCGGAATTGTTCGCCAAAGGTTACTCGGTCGAGTATTTCAGTGAAGGTGGTCGCTCTCGTACAGGTCGCCTGCTACAAGCTAAAACCGGCATGTTGGCGATGACTATTCAGGCTATGCTGCGCGGCATGAACCGTCCAGTGACGTTAGTACCTGTGTACATCGGCTATGAGCACGTAATGGAAGTGGCGACCTACGCAAAAGAACTTCGTGGTAAGCGCAAAGAAAAAGAAAATGCAAGCCTAGTGATTCGTACGCTCCGTAAACTGCGCAATTTTGGTAAAGGCTACGTGAACTTTGGTGAGCCGATTCAGCTTAACCAATATCTGAACGAGCACGCTCCAGAGTGGACTAAAGATATCGATCCAATGGGAACCAGCAAGCCACAATGGATGAATCCAGTGGTCAATGACCTGGCAACCAAAATGATGACACACATTAACGATGCGGCAGCGACCAACGCACTAACACTTTGTGCAACGGCGTTACTGGCTTCAAGACAGCGTGCATTGTCTCGTGATTCTTTGGTTTCTCAGATCAACTGTTACCTGTCTCTGCTTAAGAACGTACCTTACTCTGATACATTTACGGTACCAAAAGACAGCGCTGATGATCTGGTAAAACACGCTGAATCGCTGAACAAGTTCCTAATTGAATCAGACTCAATGGGCGACATCATTTCGCTAGACCGTCACCAGTCAATTCTGATGACCTACTACCGTAATAACATCATTCATTTGTTTGCTCTACCATCATTAATTGCTCAGATGACCATTCGTCAGCACGGCCTAACCATTGACACGATTCAAGAGAACGTTGCTGCTATCTACCCGTTCTTGAAGAAAGAGTTGTTCTTAAGCTACGACGAAGATCAGCTTGAAAGCGTGGTGGCGAACATCATTGAAGAGCTTGTTGGCCAAGGTATGCTTGTAGTGTCGGACAACCAAGTCACCATCAACCAGTCAAACAGCCAAGCACTGATGCTGTTAGGCCGTACGATTTCAGAAACGCTACAGCGCTACTCTATTGCTTTGAACCTATTGGCAGAAAACCCTGATCTGGATAAATCTGATCTTGAGCAGAAGAGCCAAGACATCGCACAACGACTGGGACGTCTACAAGGCATTAATGCACCAGAGTTCTTCGATAAAGGTGTGTTTGCGTCGATGTTCGCAACTTTGAAACAGCAGCAATATTTGGATAACGATGGTAACTGCGATTTAGAAAAGACTCAGCAATTCGCTAAGCTTCTTTACTCAATGCTTTACCCAGAGGTCCGTCTGACGATTCAAGAGAGTATTCACCAAGCAGAGTAACCGCTTGGTTAGCAATTACGTTAATCGCTAGACTGAACACGATCAAAAAAGGCACCCATTGGGTGCCTTTTTATTGAGCGTTCGTTTAGCAAAACTCATGCTTACCAGAAGGTAATAAATAAGCCTGCTGTCACTACCATTCCAACATAATTGTTGTTTAGGAAAGCTTGGAAACATAAATCTCGATCACGGTGGCGCATCAGATGTTGTTGATACACAAACAAGCCCCCCACAACCAGCAGTGCCCAATAAAAGGTATCTCCTAATTGGTAATGCATGCCTAACGCTATTAGCATCGCCAGTGTTACTAGCTGTAAGAAGCCAACAATAAGCTTGTCGAAACGACCAAATAGAATAGCCGTCGATTTGATGCCAATTTTTAAGTCGTCATCTCGGTCAACCATTGCATATTGTGTGTCGTAGGCAATCGTCCACAACGCATTGATAATGAAAATAAACCAGACCACACTAGGTAGCTCATTAGTTTGCGCCGCCCAAGCCATTGGGATAGCCCAACTAAACGCTAAGCCGAGGAACAACTGTGGAAGGTGCGTAAAACGCTTCATAAAAGGATAAATGAAGGCTAAGCCAACACCGATAACAGAAAGCTTAATCGTCAGCGGATTCATGGTTAACACCAGTAAGAATGAAACCATGGCTAGCACTAAAAAGAGCAGAATAGCTTCCTTACTGGAAACCAAACCGGAAGGTAATGGGCGCTGCTTAGTTCGTTTTACATGACCATCCACTTTACGGTCAGCAAAATCATTAATCACACAGCCAGCTGAACGCATCAATACCACGCCGAGTACGAAAACAACCAAGACATCAAAATCAGGCATGCCTTGCGCAGCAATAATCAGAGACCATAAGGTCGGCCAAAGGAGTAATAAGGTACCAATCGGGCGATTCATTCGCGTTAATTGCCAATACGCCTTCGCTTTGGTGGCAAACATTTACACACTCTCCTTAGAGTAAATGGGTGATGTTGGCAAAAACAGTTCTGCCACAAGCATCGGTTTATGGTTCATCCATAATCGAGAACGACGCGCGAGCAGTCGCTCATCGCCAGCGATAACCCAACCGACTTGCAGCGCATCTCGCTCCACGTTCTCAGCGCTGAACACGGTTAAACCAAGTGGGACATTACCTTGTTGAGAAAGGTCAGAGTGCTGATGATCTTCTAATGTGACTCTAGGAATCAAGGTTCGCCCTAACACCCACGGCTCATCATCACCCTTCAAAATCACTTTACGCAGTAAGCAATCAAACGATGATAAAAGAAGTTCCTCGTCCTGTTGTAGCATTGAGCGTTCTACAACTTGATTATGAAGCAACTCAACAGACAGGTGCTGACAGCTCTTGCCCAACTTGCGGGAAAGAGAACCTTGCTCCAAAAGCCACTCTCTGGTGATTTTATTAGGAAAATCAAATGTTTCTGTGCTTTGCCAATCTACATTCATTAACGAATTAAGATACAGCGATATTGGCTGATTCATACTAGTATTCAATAGGTGACTTTACACGTACAATAAAGCTTCAACTTTCGAACAAAATTAAAGCGTTCTTCGAATTGTAAACGTATTTAGATTTAGACCGCTCATTGTAACAAGACTAATGCGTTTCGAATATCGCGAATAAACTAAAGAAAAGTCACAAATATGCACAAACGTTATGTAGCCCAAATATTTCTTGCGATTACCCTACTCTTTTCAGCATCAAGTTTCGCTGAAGAGGAATCAGCACCCAAACTAGCCTACTTCACGCTAGAGCCTGACCTGACCACCAATTTTTACACTAAAGGTAAAAAACTGGGCTACATTCAGGTTCGTCTCGATATTATGGTTGCGAATAGTAACGACTTGGCAGCCATTGAGCACCACCAACCACTGATTCGTGATGCTGTGATTGAATTGCTCGGTAAACAAAACGAAGAAACCATTAAGTCTCTATCTGGTCGTGAAGATTTAAGAAAAACCTTAGTTGAACATCTCAACAAGGTATTGCTTCCTGAAACAGGCAAAACCCTCATTGCTGACCTACTGTTTACCAAATACCTTTATCAGTAATAATGGTGTAAAAACGAATCCAAATAAAAAAGCGGCTCATCTGGCCGCTTTTTTTTGTCTCTATTATTTAACTACTGCCAAAAAGCATCTACTCGCTTCGTGCTGAACTCGGTGCTTTCATAGCATCAATCCAACCAATAATGACACCAGCGGCTAGGCCAGCCAAATGAGCGGTGTTTGCAATGGCCATGAATGGTTGCATGTACCCAAGCACTAGCCACACCAACATAAAGCCGACGATCTGTCTTGGAATGCCTAAACCAAGCTGAGGGGCTTTTGCACCCACCACCCATAGATAACCAACCAAGGCATACACAACACCAGACAAACCACCGAAATTCGCCCCTTCAACCCAGTACTGCCCAGCACCTGAAAGCGCAGAAGAGACAGCAAAGATCTGAAGTAGCTTGAGGCTACCTAGTTTTTTCTCAATATCCCCACCTAACTGCCACCACCACAAAATATTAAATGCGATATGCATAACAGAGAAGTGCAGAACAGCATGACTTAACCAACGCCACAATTGCCATTGTTGTCCGTCAACCGCAGGGAAATGTAGGGCGTTGAAAATAGCTTGACCAAAACCGACTTGCTGCAGTGCAAAAATCACCACACACACCAACATCAGGCTGAGTGTCACGGGGCCCGCTTTGGCTTTTATCATGCCCATGAAGCTTGGCGTGTGATAATGAAAGTTGCTCTTTCTGGTCTCTGCCATGTCCCAAGATGCTGCTTGATAGCGCTTATGATTGGGTTCCGACAGGAAACGATTGAGCTCGGCCTCGGTTTCAACCTGATATTGACCCTCAAGAAGCCAAAGAGCAAAACGCCCTTCTCCCTCAGGTGACATCTGAATAGGGATCTGACGAGAGGCCATATAATCAATAAACGCTTGAGCAAGACGTGGATTGTCTAACACCATCAATCTAATCATTGTTACTTCCTATTCATGCTATGAGAGATGCTTGAAGCGGTTCAAGTGATAAAGGCTATTAACCCGCGATCACTGGAAGTTCAGCACGATGCCAAGCTTCAAATCCACCATCAACACTATATACCTCTTCAAAGCCTTGGTTCACTAAATATTGTGCCGCACCTTGGCTACTAATACCGTGATAACACATCACTAAGATTGGCTGTTCGAACTCAACCTCATCCATGAACGACACCATGGTATCGTTAGTAAGATGGTAAGCGGTTTTTGAGTGAGCTACCGCAAAAGACTGCGGGTCACGTATATCGACAAGTCGAGCTTCGCCTTGTTCAATAAGGGCTTGAGCACCTTTAACATCGATATGTTTAAACTGGTCCATGACTTTCTCTTTTATACTGATTTACTTTGCTGCCATTGTAACCTATCCCAAGGCTAACAATCACATCCACTTAATAAGGTTATCCACCAGCGATCACTTTTACACCATTTGTGGATAAACCTGTGAATTGCGTGAATAAAGTGCTTTTTTAAAAATAGATCCACAACATGTAGTAATGATCCTGATCTAGCTGTGGGTTACTTAAAACATATCCCCACTGGAAAAACCCCTTCAAAGCCTTACTACACCCTGCTTTTAGACAGCTGACGAATAAACTTCTCACAGAGTTATCCACAAAATCACTTTGCAAATTTCGATCGCAAAAATTGAGAAATCGATCCAAAACAAAAAGGCCGAGATCTCTCGATCTCGGCCTTTTCAAAATTCAGCTATTTGTTAGCTCTACTAGAAGCTAGATGCTATTAGAAATCGCCAACGGCTTGTTTCAATTTCTTCATCGCATTCTTTTCTAACTGGCGAACACGCTCTGCAGAAATGCTGTAGGTATCCGCTAAGTCTTGCAATGTCGACTTGTTATCATCCAACCAACGTGAGCGCACAATGTGCTGGCTGCGTTCGTCTAAGCTCTTCAATGCGAGTCCTAAACGATTATTGGTATGAGATTCCCAGTTCGCCGCTTCAACCGTTTCTGCAACGTCTGACGCTTTGTCTTCTAGGTAGTAAACTGGAGCCGTGTAAGCAGAACCACCGTCATCGTCATCCATCGGGGCTTCAAACGTAGCGTCTTGTGCCGCTAAGCGAGATTCCATTTCACGAACTTCTGAAGGCTCAACACCCAACTCACGTGCAACCGTCTCAACTTCGCCGTTATTGAACCAACCTAAACGCTTTTTAGACTTACGCAGGTTAAAGAACAATTTACGTTGTGCTTTCGTTGTTGCGATCTTAACGATACGCCAGTTACGCAAAACGTACTCATGAATCTCAGCTTTGATCCAGTGAACAGCAAAAGAAACTAGACGAACACCAACTTCTGGATTGAAGCGCTTAACAGCCTTCATCAAGCCGATGTTACCTTCTTGGACGAGATCAGCCATTGGTAGCCCGTAGCCAGAGTAGCCTCTTGCAACGTGTACCACGAATCTTAGGTGGGAAAGGATCAAGCCTTTCGCAGCGTCGATCTCACCTTTGTAATGTAATCGCTCTGCAAGTCCACGTTCCTCTTCAGGAGTCAGCATAGGGTAGCTGTTCGCTGAGCGGATATAGCTATCTAAACTATCTTGTGTGACTAAAGCCATTTGATACGCTTGGTTTGCCATTCGGTTCCTCATCAATCTCTGATCTGGAGTAATACATCTATTAAAACCCGACAATCTTGAACCTAAAATGAACAGGTTTCAAGGAGGGGGAAGTAATTATGCATAATCAATTCTTCTATACAAGGCAAAAACTGGTTAAGAACTGCCTATTTTTCGTATAAATATGACTCTATTCACCTAAACTGGTTCAATTTCTTTTAGGTGACGCTGTGCAGAAAGCTTCGCAGCCACACTACCAAGCAGGGTTCCGACGATCAAAAGTAATAAAGACTCATCCCAACTCAGGCCAATTAAGCGGAAATGGCTATCATAAAGCTGAGCCAAATCATCCACTGCACTGTTGAGCAATACGGTAATCAATGCCGTCATTACCCAAGCACTAATCGAACCTAAAACGCCAAACCACATCCCAGCATAAAGGTATGGTCGAAGAATGTAGCTGTCGGTAGCACCAATCAGCTTCATGGTTTGAATCTCATCTTTATGCGCCAACACATTAAAGCGTAATGTATTACCAATAATCAAAAATACCGCGCCCAACATCAATACCGTTAGGGTAATAACGATGACCGCTGCTAATGCTTTGATCGCATCTAATCGAGCTAACCAATCTTCGTCTAAACGAACATCGGTCACGAGCTCTTGTTTTTTAACGTTGCTTGCTAATTCTTTGATTAAGACATCACTGTGTACGCTTGGCGTAATCACCAACACACCTGGCAATGAATAGTCATCTAGGATAGTCAGGGCATCTTCAAAACCAGAATATTGGCTTAGATCCGCAAGCCCTTGTTGCGGTGAAATGTATTCCACCAGCTCGACTTGATCCCAACTTTCAATTTCATCCTTAAGCACCATTACTCTCGGCTCAGGAATACCATCCTCTACATAAGCACTTATTTGTGACGGGCTGGTGACATCTTGAGCCACTTCACCAACGTTCTTGCCCAGTAGGTACAAACAAGCTGGCATCGCTAAAGCCATTGAGATCACCGCAAGGGTCAACAAGTTGCCCAACGGACGTTGCCACATTTGCGAGAACGATGACTTAGCTTGTTTCCAATGAACAACAAAGAAACCGTCGCTCGAAGCCCGGTTTGCTACTCGATTGGATTGAGGTTTCTTAATGCGCTTATTCGCGGCCATAGTCTTCAACCTCACTCAAAAAGCCTTGGTTTAATTCAAGATGACGGTACTGAGGGCGAGTGTTCACTAACCCGATATCGTGCGTCGCTAGGATGATCGTGACACCTGCGCGGTTGAACTCTTCAAACAAACGTAATACACGGTTAGATAATTCAGGATCGAGGTTACCGGTCGGCTCATCCGCTAAAAGCAGAGTTGGACGGTTAACCACAGCGCGAGCGATACCCACGCGTTGCTGCTCACCACCAGAAAGCTGGCTTGGCAAACAACGGGCTTTGTCTAGTAAGCCGGTTTTATCCAACGCAGCACTGACTCGGCGTTTTATTTCATTTTCAGAAATAGATTCAATACGCATAGGCAGTGCGACGTTATCAAAAATCGAGCGATCCATCAGTAGGCGATGGTCTTGAAAGACAATCCCGATGTTACGACGTAAGAAGGGAATGTCTTTAGCTGGAATACGAGTGATATCGTGATCGTTAAACCAAACACGTCCGTCAGTTGGACGCTCGATGGCGCAGATCAACTTCAGCAAGGTACTTTTACCAGCGCCAGAGTGCCCACCCAAAAAAGCCATCTCTCCACGTTTAAGGTGAAAGTCCACTTTTTGGAGCGCTTGTCGTCCGCCTCGGTAGGCTTTGCTCACTTGCTGAAATTTGATCACCGAAAATTCCTCTTACGATCACTCATATCAAATTTAAAACGGTAGCAGGTTAAGGATAAACCACTTTGCTACTCGCGTTACTCTTCGCGGCTAAATAGTGCTTCAATAAAGTCTTTAGACTCAAATGGACGCAGGTCATCAATACCTTCACCCACACCAATGTAGCGGATTGGAATCTGGAACTGATCAGCAATTGAGAAAATCACGCCGCCTTTCGCCGTACCATCTAGCTTAGTGAGCGTAATACCCGTTACCGGCGCTACTTCACTGAATAGTTTCGCTTGGCTGATCGCATTCTGACCAGTGCCAGCATCTAGTGTAAGCATGATTTCGTGCGGTGCAGAGTCATCAATCTTCTTCATTACACGAACAATCTTACGCAGCTCTTCCATCAAGTTGCTCTTGTTCTGCAAACGACCTGCAGTATCAGCAATCACAACATCAACACCACGCGCTTTCGCCGCTTCAATGGCATCGTAGATAACAGACGCGCTATCGGCACCTGTGTGCTGAGCGATCACAGGAACGTTATTACGTTGACCCCAAACCTGAAGTTGTTCAACCGCTGCCGCACGGAAGGTATCACCCGCCGCCAACATCACTTTCTTGCCTTCACTTTGGAATTGTTTAGCCAGCTTACCGATGGTGGTTGTCTTACCGACACCGTTCACGCCAACCATTAAAATAACGTAAGGTGTTTTAGTCGTATCAACAACCAGTGGCTGTTCCACTTGGCTTAAGATATCTGCCATCTCTTCTTTGAGCAGACCATATAGAGCTTCACCGTCTTTTAGGTCATTGCGAGATGCTTTTTCTGTCAGGTTTTCAATGATCTTAACCGTGGTATTCATGCCCACGTCAGCGATCAGAAGTTGCTCTTCTAGTTCTTCAAACAGATCTTCATCGATTTGTTTACCCTTGAACAAGCCAAAGAAGCCAGCACCGATGTTTGCTTTAGTGCGGCTAAGACTACGCTTAAGGCGCGCAAAGAAGCTTTCTGTCGGCTTATCTTGAACTTCTTCAACCTGAGCTTGAGGAACAGCAACTTCTTCCTTTTCTGCTTCTGCTTCTGCTTCTGCTTCTGCTTCTGCTTCTGCTTCTGCTACGACAGGCTGCTGCTCTTGCTGAATCTCTTCAAGCGCTTGCTCTGAATCAACTGGCTTAGATTCAACTGGCGTAGTTGCCTCTAGTTCAGACTCGGCTTGTTCAACCTCGACTTGTGATTCAACTTCAGTTTGATCTTCAACGTTTTCTACGTTCGCTTCATTCTGAGTTTTTGGGCTTTGTTCTTCGTCACCAAAACCAAGCCACGATAATAATCCGCGCTTCTTTTTTTCCGTCATCAGAGGAGTTTCCTAGATCTACTAATTAGCTGTATTGACTTAATACACGTCGACTCTTTGCTATTGTTATACAATACAAGCTTGTACAAACGAATAGTAAAGAAAAATGACAAAGCAGTGATAAGTTTGCTTTTAGCTTGATACACTTTGTCATTGCAAATTTATTTAATACTCGAACCCACTTAAATTGGGCTCGGTATAGTATCACTTTATTAGCGGTCAAAAAATCTATGGTAAGACGTCGCCAGCAAAACACATCACAAAAAAAGCCATCCGGAGGCTTTGTTCGAATTATTAGTGGCTCATGGAGAGGTAGAAAGCTGCCTGTTCATGATTTAGAAGGATTACGCCCAACCATTGACCGAGTAAAAGAGACACTCTTTAACTGGGTGGCTCAAGATATCCCACATTCAACTTGCTTGGATGTATTTGCCGGTTCTGGCGGTCTAGGTTTTGAAGCTGCTTCTCGCCAAGCAAAAATGGTGACACTGCTCGAAATGAATCAAAAGGCGGCCAAACAGCTTTCTGATAACGCGAAAGAGCTTAAGGCAGACAACATCAATGTCGTGAATACTGATGCTATCTCTTTCCTTAAGAAGCCAGGTACTCCTTACGATATGGTTTTCCTTGATCCACCATTTCGTAAAGGCTTACTTGCAGAAACTGTACAACTGCTTGAGAGCAATGGCTGGTTGGCAGACAACGCCATCATTTACGTCGAGACAGAAAAAGAGCTGCAGCTTGAGGCTATGCCAGAGAACTGGGAATTGCATCGCGATAAGACCACTGGCCAGTCTAGCTACCGACTGTTTAATCGAACCACTGAAGAATAGGAGTTATTGAATGAAGTTCTTACTTCCACTAGCAAAAGTAGCCATCGCCTTTGTTTGGTTTATCTTAATCGTAAATATTTTCTATCCATTCCCGGGTAATGCTGCGATTGCGCTTTATATCATGACAGCGTTCTTGTTCTTCATGCACGGCCTGCAGATGCTGATTTTTATCGGTGCATTCGGCGATAAGATCGAAATGTCACGTTGGGAGAAGTGGTCAATATTGATTTTCGGAGTCTTTGCCCTCCTCGATATCCGACGCAAACACATGATGTAATCAAGCTTAAGCTCAGATATAAAACGCTTAGCTACAGAAAACATCATGACAGAAACATTAAATACAAGAACGCCGCTCATTTGAGCGGCGTTTTTTTATTCAGCAATGATACTGATGTTAGCCCATGTAGCCTTTTACACCATCTAGGAACATTTGCGTCGACAACATAACCAACAACAAGCCCATCAAGCGTTCGATGGCTTTAAGGCCTCGCTCACCTAGCACTCGCAGGAAGAAACCATTAAACATCAGAATAAAGAAGGTCGCGCCCCAAGCCAGCATCACTGCGCCTGAAAGCTCTAACATGTTGTCAGGGTGCTGTGTCGACAACAGAATCAATGCAGCAATCACCGACGGGCCTGCAATCATAGGGATCGCCATCGGCACGATAAACGGTTCTTCACCCGCCGCTAGGCCGGTAATACTACCCGCGCTTGGGAAAATCATCTTAATCGCGATGATGAACAGAATAATACCACCAGAGATACTCAAGGTTTCAGGCTGCACGTGCAGGAAGTTCATAATGCTTTGGCCAGCAAACAAGAACAACAGCAGGATAATCAGTGCAAACATCAGTTCACGAACAAGAACAATACGGCGACGCTTCGGATCAATATGCTTAAGGATAGAGAGCACGATTGGTAGATTGCCAAGCGGGTCCATAATAAGAAACAGCATGGTTGCTGCAGATAAAATTTCCATAAGTTTGTCTCGAAAAGCGTAAGTGCGCGGAGTATAGCAGCCTCAACATTGATTTTCGAACGCAGTAATAAAAGGATTAATTTACGTAATTAGAAGGGAATTTTGCGAGAGCAGATAGAAAGCTAGAAGAGATAATTTAAAGAGTGGATCCGAAAACATCGCATCCACTCATCTTATATAAAAGTCAAAAGGCTCAAAAAACCAGTTGTTACTCGAGATTAGTGGTTACACACACGTTCACGATTGGTGCAAAGTTTGTCATCAACAACCACGACCTTTTCCATCTTCAGGAAAAATTTCAGCAGGCCATCCAAATCCAGACCATTTAGCTTACACGTATGGAAGCGAGTTTCTGCACCATATGTTTGAGCGAGCTCTTGCGTCAACTCTTCACGAGTCAGGGGCTTTTCACTCAGTAGGTTTAAAACGTTGTGTGCATGAATTTCGGTAGTCATAACTCTATCCCATGTTTAATGAAGTAGACGTAGAGTACCTACTTTCATCTTAGCTGCCTTGATGTAGCTCAGAATTAAGCTAGCTCTACCCTAAATGGTAAGGGAAGCAACAATGAGAGCGTGCGCGAGAAAGTAACTGCCCGTCACCCAAAAGTAGGCACCCTTAATTGGGCTACGATAGAAATTTAGCGCATACGCCAGGGCCGAAAGTAGTAACACGCTACAGCCAGCAAAACCAACCGCATGTGACAATTGAGGATCAAGCAACCAGAGCTCACCAGAAGCCCATGCAAGCTGAATAAGCACGATACCCATGATAACCACAGGAAAGACGAGTTTGTCTAAGCGAGGCAGAAGTAAGAAGAAAGCAACGACACAAGCCGCTAATAGAAGCGCGAACAACCACCAGACCATTTCTCCTGATAGCTGTAACCAAAATGCTTTGCTGTAACAGAGCTGAGCCAATAAGAAGCACACAAAATGCAGAGGACGTTTTTGAGTAACCGTATGAAGGACATCTGCGATTGCAGAGATCGCCAACCCAGCGACTATCCAATAGGTAAAGTCAGCAACGACAGATTGAGTTAAAGCAATGGTCGCCAATAATACAAAGGTAAATACCTTATACGACAAGGCCTGACCGATATGTCCATGTTTCGTTCCTGCTATTGCTCCGATACCAGATAAGGAAACCGCCAACCAACTCCACATACCATTTGCCCCATTGCTTTAAATCGTCGCCAGTCTAGGCACACGAGTGTTGATGTAAAGCCTCAGCCCCTCAAAATTGGATCTTGATTACGCTTCCACTAAAAAGAGCCTCTTTAGATTGAAGTCGTAACAATTACTATGATGACTATGGCTATTCTTTTAAAACTAGAGCGATTCATCGACAAACTTATTTAAATTGGCATTAGAGCGTCCAGACTTGAATTTTAGTCACTTCTAACCTATAGACTCCTTATAAAGCCCCCATATATCGTCAAATACCACACTTGAAAATTTAAAAACACTGCACTTAAGATCAATTATAACAATAACTTAAACAAACAAATACAGAATTAATAGGGGAATGAAAACACCACATCACTCTAGACTTACAAAGTAAGTGGCTTGCTTTCTTAAAACCCAACTTTGTCAGGTTTTTTCAAGTCCTCTGTAAAAATTCCTACAAAAATCAATCCGAAAAATTTAAAATAGAACAAAATCAAAGCCAGAAACCACCAACCCCTATTAATACAGTTTAACAACCTTTAACAATATAAATTACACAAAATGACCATTATAAAACAACAACTTAAATCAAAAATGGATAAACATGAAGCACAACGTATAAAATAAGAACACACCAAAAAACACAGTTAAACACACCCAAACAAGCCAAAAACCAATAGTTTTCTACTACTTTTAAAGCTTTCGAAAGTAATTCTTGATCTAAACCTATAAGTAGTGCTATTCTTTAAAACATAGCGAGAGACAACCAAATTTAGGAGTAGTGTTATGATTTCATCTTCGCAAAGACAAGGACTTGTAATGATCGCGGTAGTTGTAGGTCTAATGACACTACCGATGATGTACTAAGCAAGTTACAAATAAAAAAAGGGACGCCATGAGCGTCCCTTTTTTTGTTCAATTTTTTCACTTCGAAAACAGATGCAGCGTTAGCACATCCCAGTTCGCATAATAGAAACCCGCAGCTGCTAAAGTCATTGCCATCATCAGTAAGATCGCAACTCGCCAGATAAAACGACCACTACGTGGAGTCAGCTCCTTCTCACAGTCGTTACACATCATGATGAACTTATGTTGGTCTTCCAACTTAGCCTCATGTTCATTGACTACCTTATTACGACACGTTGCGATATAACGCAGCTTGCTCACCATATCGTGCGGTAGCCTTTCTTCACAGCTTGTTACAAGCTCATGCAATCCTTCGCCTTCGGCATGATATTGAAGCCTCAATAACTTCTCTATATTGCGAGTTCTTGTCACCACTTTTTCAATATCGGTCATCTTGGCCCTCCCACTCCACACTATAATTCTAGTCGAGCATTCCCTTATTTTTATACAAATTTACTGATATTTACGTGAGAAAGAGACAATAAATAACAATGCTTTATCCCAAACAAGCCACTAAATGTGATGTCTGCCGAAAAATAATCAGCTTGGCTTACAACAGTTCACGAATAACAGCTTTAAACACATATCCCTATTGCTTGAAAGACTAGAATAACCATCACGACTACATGGAGGTTATATGCCTAATTCACTCTTTTTTGCCATCTTTGCACTTGCTGGTCTAGCGGCTTGGGTATTTATTGGTTTCTATCGAAAACACTCGCAAGGTGAAAATGCGCCAGAAAAGAAAGTGAATGTCACGGTGTTAGACAAACAATCCATCGACCTTCCTGACGCAGAACCTGGCCAAGAAGATCAAGAGTACTGGATTTACGTTCAACGTGGTGTCGTTGGTCCAAAACGAGAATTCCAAGTCGGCATCCACTACTTCCACGCCCTTAACCCTGGCGACAAAGGAACCTTAACCTACCAAGGCGATAAGTTCTTACACTTTGCGTTGAAGCGCTAACCCTAGCCGCCTCAACTGTCTCTTCTAAGCAATCCATCAGAAAGCCTTAGCACCCACCGCTAAGGCAATAACCAACGCGTTCTCTCTGACTTAGAGACCAACCAGCTCATCCATAACGCGCCAGCTCCGCTGATCACGATCCATAATGGAATAACCCAAGCAGGATGTCCTTGGTACCAACCGAATTCTTTCATTGGCCATAAGAAAATCGGGTGCAGCAGGTAAATACCTAAGCTGTGCTTACTGATAAAACCAACCACTTGATTGCTCTTCTCAGACAAGCCTTCACCATAGTAACGGCACACCATGAACACCATGCTCGCCGCTAATACGGTATTCAACGTCTTGTAAGATAACCAACGCCCTACCGTGTACTCTTCTGCTACCAAGCTTGCATCAACCACCATGTAAACCGTAGTCAGTAACGCTAACCCACCCAGTAACACACTCACGCCAACTGTCATCTTGTTAAGTGGCACAATCTTGTACAGCAAGTAACCCAATGGTAAGTAGCCGGTGTACAACCACAATTCGTGACTCCAAGGGCCATCGATTTTTAGTAAGAACAGCAATGTTGTGAACAACCATACCGCCGTAAAGGCATAGACAGATCTATCACCGTACTTTCTGACCATGATCTGCAAGAACGGAATAACAAAGTAGAGTGGGATAAAGTAATAAAAGAAGCCAAGGTGATAGTAGGTATAGTGATGATAGCTATTGAGTAGCACATCCCAACTAACGTCAGCATCAAAGCCCATCGCAGACCAACCCGATAGGTAGGTATAGAACAGCGACCAGGCAATGAAAGGGATCAGCACCTTACCCAGACGACGCTTGAGGTAGTACTTGGCGTCAAACGGGCGCTGATCACTCAGCATCAGAGCACCAGTAATCAATATGAACACCGGCACTGCCCAACGACTGAAACCGTTCACCGTAATGGCGGTCAGCCATTCACCGAAAGGAATGGTGCCTAATTCATTGCGATAAGGCGCCAAAACATGAATCGCGATAACCGCTACGGCCGCGACACATCGTGCTAAATCAAAAAAGAGAATTCGCAGCTTCATGTAAATGCCTGATTAATATTCAATCATTCTACTATAGCAATAAAAAAGCTGACCGGAATAAATACCAAGTCAGCTTAGTGTTAAAGGAGACGCTTATCGCGAATTTAGCTCATACGACGCTAGCTTATGCCGCTGAGATTTGCGGCACTTTAGGTAAACGCAGAGAGATCACCGTCGTTATCGCTAAGAACGCAAAAGATACCCACAAACACGCAGACAAACCGGCCATTTGGAATACCAACCCTGACAAGATAGTGCCAATCAAACGGCCCATTGCATTTGCCATGTAATAGAAACCGACATCAAGAGAAACGCCATCGCCTTTCGCATAACTCACAATAAGGTATGAGTGCAGCGATGAATTCACCGCAAAGATGGCACCAAACACCATCAAGCCACCGATAATAACGAACTCGGGTTGCCAGCCAATTTGCACCGCATAGGCAATACCGGCAGTCACGATAGCCAACGCACCTGCCCATAACAACGCGGCATGGCCATCTGGCACCTTGCCTTGTGCTTTACCAGTAATCTTGGGTGCAATGCCCTGCACAAAGCCATATGCGATGGTCCAAACCGCTAAGAAGCCACCCACCCATGAGTGATCCCACCCAAACACGCTGCCTAGGTAAATCGGCAAAGCAATCACAAACCACACATCACGAGCACCAAACAGGAACATACGCGCAGCAGATAGGATGTTGATGGATTCAGACTTAGAGAAGATCTGTTTGAATTTAGGTTTGGTTTTAGCTTTACCCATGTCCGCTTCTAAGCTCGCCAAGCTGCCGATGAACACTAATGTCAGTACAGCAGCCATCGCAAGCACTGCATATTGGAAACCAATTGTTGAAAGCAGCAAACCACCAATAAAGAACCCTGCGCCTTTAAGCGCATTCTTAGAGCCGGTCAGAATCGCTATCCACTTATAAAGCGCACCCTGCTGTTCATCAGGTACCAGAGTCTTAATCGAGCTCTTGGCACTCATCTTATTGAGGTCTTTAGCAATACCAGACAAAGCCTGCGCCGCCATTACCCAAGGAATGGTCAACATGGCTGATGGCACCGCGAGCATACCCAAGGCGACGACTTGCATCCCTAACCCGATGTTCATGGTCTTGTTGAGGCCAAGACGCGCCCCTAACCAGCCACCGATTAGGTTGGTCACCACACCAAAGAATTCATAGAAAAGGAACAGTGAGGCGATTTCTAGTGAACTGTAGCCAAGGTCGTAAAAATACAGAACCACCAGCATACGAAGTGCACCATCAGTAATGGTGAAGTTCCAGTAGTTGAAAGTCACCAACATATATTGGCGAACGCTCTTACTTAGATTTGAAAACATAACGCTATCTCTGCAATCTAAACAAAAAGAGCTTTTGGATCATGATAAGTTCAACACTCCAGATACCAAAAGCTCCCTGTATTCCAACAATGGCTTATTAGCTGTTCGCTACGCCATTAATGTATTCAACCTGAATAGGCTTAGTAAATGCGCCCGGACGCAGTGCCTGCACCTCTTGAACAATCTTGCTCAGATCCCAGCTCTTCTCTAGCAGCAGATGTGCAGCGAGTAAACCAGTGCGACCAGAACCGCCCATGCAGTGCATTGCTACCTTGCCGCCGTTATCAACCACTTGATGCAACGCAGGGCTAGCCGCTTGCCATTTCGCAGCAAAATCAGCACCCGGTGCACAGTCGTCTTCAATTTCGGTCTGGAACCATTGCATGCCTAGCGCACGTGTTTTTTCGCCAAGTGCCGCCACGTCTTTACTTGCAAGCTCATGGTCATCAAGTGCTGTCACGATAGCTTCAACGCCTTGTGCTTTCAGTTGCGTTAATGATGCATCTAGGTCAGCGTCTTTAGTACCTGGGCACGGAGTAAGCACTAACGCACCAGTTTCTAGATCTAGTTGCCATGTTGGGTGTGTCATTATGTATTCTCTTAAAATTCTTATAGAACCGATACTCAAAATAATTGGAGTTGCAGGTAGGCAACCTTTTCCCTAAAAAGGAATGAAGTTCAGCCCTATGAGCATAGTGGGTCTATGTGATTAGGGCGGCCGGCGTTCCGGTGAACTTACGCAGTTAACAACGCTGCAGCTTTAAGTATGAAGAGTATTATGCTAAACCGACGGTACGAACCAGCTCAGCGGTACGTGTCGCGTAACCCATCTCGTTGTCGTACCAAGCGTAGATCTTAACCATGCGCTTACCGACCAACATCGTTGATAGTGCATCCACGATGGTTGAGCGTTGATCGCCTTTGTAATCGATAGAAACCAGTGGACGCTCTTCAAAGCCAAGAATGCCTTTCAGTTCGTTCTCAGACGCTTCTTTCAGCATCGCGTTAACTTCTTCTACCGTGGTGTCTTGCTTCACTTCGAAGATGATGTCTGTCAGAGAAGCATTCGCTAGTGGTACACGAACCGCGTGGCCGTTGATACGGTTTTCAAGCTCTGGGAAGATCTCAACAATCGCTTTGGCGCTGCCCGTTGTTGTTGGGATAAGGCTCATGCCACATGCTCGTGCACGGCGTAAGTCTTTGTGGGGCGCATCAAGAATCGTTTGCGTGTTAGTTAGATCATGAATAGTGGTGAAAGCTGCGTTCTCGATACCAAGCTTCTCGTTGATCACCTTAACCACTGGCGCGAGACAGTTGGTTGTACAAGACGCTGCCGTTACGATTTTATGTACCGCAGGATCGAAGATATTGTCGTTCACACCGACAACGATGTTTGCGATGCCTTCTTCTTTCACAGGAGCTGATACCACAACGCGCTTCACACCTTGCTCTAGGTATTTGTTTAGGAAAGATGTCTTACGGTGAACACCTGTCGCTTCGATAACCACATCACAACCAGACCAATCGATCGCATCAATGTCGCGCTCTTTTGTGGTTTTGATGCGTTGACCATTGATGATCATCTCGTCGCCTTCAACAGCCACTTCGTGATTCCAACGACCTTGAACCGAATCGAATTCAAGAAGGTGAGCCAATGTTGCTGTGTCGCCAGCAACATCGTTAATTTGAACAAATTCTAGCTCATCCCAATCGAATGCTGCGCGAAGTGCTAGACGGCCGATACGACCAAAACCATTAATACCTACTTTGACTGTCATTTTCTGTTCTCTCAGTTAATTGCCTTCATATTTGAAGCCGCAGCGTTGTTGACTACGTTCACTTACCGGATCGCCGGCCTCCCTAATCACATAGAGCCACTATGCTCACAGGGATAAGTTCACTTGTCGCCTAGCTGCAACTCCAACTATTTCGGCATTAAGTTTTAATGTATTTAAACGCAACATACTGGGCGTGAGTTCATCGACTCTAAGCGCTCAATATCTTGCTGGTATTCAGTTTTCAAACAGTTCGATGCGATAAGGTCGTCAATTAACTTTAGCATCCAACCTGGTAAATCTTGTGACAGGCGGTAAAACACCCACTGCCCTTGGCGAACATCAGTCAAAATGCCGTTTGAACGCAACTGCGCAAGATGGCGTGAAACCTTTGGCTGACTTTCTTGCAATGCCTGAGTCAACTCACCAACCGATAAGCACTCATTGCGAACGATCAACATTAAGCAACGCACTCGCGTTTCATCGGACAGTAATTTAAAAAATTGGTGAGGAAGCATAAATACATACTCATATATGGATATGCATATATATTAGATATAAAAAAACGCACGTCAAGGCGTGCGTTATAATTGTCATAAAAGTTTAACGAAGATAAATCAGAGCTGATTGGTTACGTTATGACTCCAGCGTCGAGCTTCGGTGAGCTCAGTTTTAACCTGTTCCACACTCAATCCTAAATGAGCACAGTGCTCATCCATCTGCTGCCAATCGGCATGCTCAAAGCTCTCTTCAAGGGCCAGCAAGGTTCCATATGGCCCTTCTCTACGTAGCAGAGCCACCTTGATACTTTTACACAAGGGCAGTTGCTCAACTAAATTCTCTAACGACAAGTCGAGCAGCGCATCAAGCAACGAGAACAAACCAATCATAAAGGCTTGCTCGGCATGCCCTTCAAATGCCTGATAACGAGACATACGTTGGCAGAACTGAGCTCGCTGAAGCGATAAGCCATATAGCTCTTTTGGCTTCTTATCAGAGACATAAGACGCCACCGCCAACGAGACAAACATTTTCAGCTTCTCTTGCCCCAGATAAACCAAAGCCTGGCGGAACGAAGAGATGGTGACCTCAAGACGAGGTGACATGGTATTCACAAAACGCAGTAACTTATACGACAAGGCAACATCTTTCGCGACGATGCTTTCGACACGTTGAAAGTTGACTTCCGGCTTACACACTTCTTGGAACAGCTCCATAGCAATTACTTGCTCAGGGCTAATGTACTTGGTCTTGATGATTTCAGGTTTGCTGAAGAAGTACCCTTGGAAGAACTTAAAACCCGCCTCTTTCGCTTGCTTAAACTCTTGCTCAGTTTCGACTCTTTCAGCCAGAAAGCTAAACTTCTTCCCTTGATGAGCTCTTACCAAATCACACGCTTCATTCAAGCCCATTTGCATGATATCGAGCTTAACAATATGCGTGTATTTAAGGAATCGTTCCCATTCTGGCGTAGAGGTAAAATCATCTAGGGCAATCATGTACCCCGCTTGATAGAGCTCTTTGACCGCTTCTAACAGCTCATCCGTCGGTTGGCAGGTTTCAAGAATCTCGACCACCACCTTGTCTTTCGGCAAGCCTAAAGGAAGTCGACGAATCAAGCTTTGATGAGGGAAATTAATAAAACAGCGCGAAGATGGAATCGAAGGGTTATGCCCAACCGATAAGAAGTTCTCAACAATCAGACGATACGTTGCTCGATTAGACTCAATATGCGCTGGGTAGGCATTCCTTTCTCCGTCGCGAAACAACAGCTCATAACCAAGCGTGTTCTTGTTACGGTTTAAGATAGGTTGTCGAGCAACGTAGGTAGCGGTCATTTATCTATAACTCTATTGATTTATCTATAACTGTATTGCTTTACTAAGCTTTAGCGGCAGCAAGCAAGGCACCGCAACCCATGAACATACCACCAAATATTTTATTTATCTTACTCATTATACGATCAGAACGAATAAAACGTCCCATTTGTGAAGCTAATGAGGTGTAACCCAACATAACAACACTATCAATGAATACGGTTGTAACTCCTAGCACTAATAACTGCGGTGCTTGCGGTTGTGTAGGATCGATAAATTGAGGAAACAAAGCCACCAAAAACACGATAGATTTTGGGTTAGTTAGATTGATAAGCACGGCATTTCTAAGCAGCTTACCACTCGATAGCGTTGAGCTTTCTTCTGAAGCCACCAAGCTAGAATTATCACGCCATTTTTGAATACCCAACCAAACAAGGTAAACCACGCCTACCCATTTGATGATGGTGAACGCCAACGCAGATTGAGCCACCAGTGCACCAATACCGGCACCCACCAGCATGATGTGGAATGCAAGACCGAGCTGTAAGCCGGCGATCGACGCAAGTGACTTCTTGGTGCCATAACTTAGCCCATTGCTGATTGAGTTAACGGTACCAGAGCCCGGAGCCAAACTAAACAATATCGCCGTGACGACATAAGCAAGCCAAACATGAGTATCCATTTGCATTTCCTTACTAGTTCTTTAATCTAACAACATTAGTAGCGATAAAGCTCTCACATGCATCAGTTCAGGTAACTTCCCATGGAAAACCACAGTGCCGCCCCATTTTCGTACACGCAAGAACCTGAGTTCGAGCAAGCGATTAAACACCCGATCTCTGCCCTTTGGCAACAACGTAAAGATGGGTATGTCACATCATCAGGTAAAAAGAAGCTGTACTGGTGTAGCCTAACCTCACCAACGCACACCAAAGCCATTGTGATTTCAAATGGCCGCATTGAGTGTTGCTTGAAATACCAAGAACTCTTTTATGATTTTTATCAGCAAGGCTATGACGTTTATTCATTTGACCACCAAGGTCAAGGCCAGTCGGAACGCATGGTAACAGACTCTGACATTGGTCACATTCATGAGTTTGATGATTACGCCTCAGATATGTCTGACGTCATTGCCAGTTTTGACCTAAGCCGATACTCCAATCGCTACCTACTGGCACACTCAATGGGCAGCACCATAGCCACTCGCTATCTACAAACTCATCCCGATCACCCGTTTGACAAAGTTACTCTGTGCGCTCCGATGTTTGGGATTAAGACTGAATGGTACTTCAAGCCCATCGCGATGGTTGTTGGACAAGTACTCACCGCTTTCTATGCTAAGCCGACTTATGCCCCGGGGCAGCAAGCGTACTACTCTAAGCCCTTCGAAAATAACTTACTCAGCCACAGCAAGGTACGCTATCACTGGTTCCGTTGCTTGTATGACGGCTCCCCTTCTTTGCAGGTTGGCGGACCAAGCACTCGCTGGGTATGGCAAGGGTTAATGGCAGCCAAGCAGGCGATACAACAAACTCGTCAAATCAAGATCCCACTGCTATTGATTCAAGCTGGTGAGGAGAAGATTGTCAGCAACAGCGCTCAAGTGAAGTTCATCAATAAACTGAAGAAAACCAACTCAGCCTGCCAGTTTAAGGCCATTGAAGGGTCTAAGCATGAGGTGCTGTTTGAGAAAGACGAATATCGCAATCAAACACTGAATGCTATCAATCAGTTTTTTGCCTAGAGCTAATAAACTAATAAACTAATAAACTAATAAACTAATAAACTAATAAGCGAATAAGCTGAGTAACCGACCAAGAACATAAGCGCTAAAGAGGAAGAGAAGTAAGTGAGCTTTGCCCTCTTTTCTTGCATGAAATTGGCATACAATTTCTACCTAGAGATATTGTAGTTAAAACGATTCTAGCGTTGGCTAGCGTCGATATTGGTTAAGCATTTTTGCAATGAGGGTTAAATGAGTATTCCTGCACTAAAAGATTCCGTGAAAATTGTTGCTTCTGATTTAGATGGTACGCTTTTGGCTCCCAACCATCAGCTAAGCGACTTTACCAAGCTAACACTTAAGAAATTACACGACCAAGGTTATACCTTTATCTTCGCTACGGGTCGTCACCACGTCGATGTGGCGGGTATTCGTCAGATCGCAGGTATTCCGGCGTACATGATCACTTCAAACGGTGCACGCGTGCATGACCAGAACGATCAACTGATGTATAGCCAGAACGTGCCTCAGGAACTCGTTCAACCTGTTATCGATATTGTTCGCCAAGACCCAAATCTCTTTATTCACATGTACCAGAATGAAGATTGGCTACTGGACCGTGAAGACGAAATGCTGGCAAAATTCCACAGTGAGTCTGGCTTTAGCTACAAGCGCTTTGAAGCAGAAAATGCACCAAGCGAAGGTATTGCGAAAGTCTTTTTCACTCACCCAGAGCAGGACCACGAATATCTCGTCACGTTTGAACAAAAGCTAAGAGATGCTTTTGGCGACAAACTGAACATCGCCTTCTCTACACCTTGGTGTCTGGAAGTGATGGCCGCTGAAGTCTCTAAAGGCCACGCCCTAGACGCTGTTGCGAAATCACTGAACCTGACACTGGATAACTGTGTTGCCTTTGGTGACGGAATGAACGATGCCGAGATGCTGGCTATGGCAGGCAAAGGCTTAGTGATGGGTACATCGCATGAGAAAGTATTTAAAGCTTTACCAGACAATGAAGTGATTGGCAGCAGCGCAGACGACGCCGTTGCTCACTACCTAGAAAAGCACCTGCTCTAATCTCGTCGAAGAGATCTGAATAAATAAAAAGGCAGCCAATGGCTGCCTTTTTTGAACCTTACGTAAAAAGCTCTCTCTAACGCTAACGAGAACCTAGCACTTCTTTGCTTAAGATCGCCTGCCACTCTTGCTCTGTAACTGGCATGATGGATAAGCGATTGCCCCGTTTAACCAACAGCATTTCTGCTAGCTCAGGCATCGCTTTAAGCGTTGCCAAAGGAATTAAGCGCTCAGTCACTCGCACAAACTCGACATCCACCATTATCCAGCGCGGGTTGTCTGGCGAAGACTTGGCATCGTAGTAATCACTTTCTGGATCGAATTGAAAATGGTCTGGGTAGGCTTCTCTGGTTACTTTAGCGATCCCCGCTACGCCAACTTTCTTACATGATGAATGGTATATCATCACCAGGTCTCCAAGCTTAACGTCATCGCGCATCATGTTTCGAGCCTGATAGTTGCGTACACCCTCCCAACAAGAGGTTTTTTGTACTCTCAGAGTCTGAATAGAGAAGGTGTCGGGTTCTGTTTTAAATAACCAATATGCCATAATAAATCCAATTAACGGTTGCTCCGAGGAAGATATAACATGAAGGTAATGAAAAACCCAGTGACATGGCTAGTCGCATTCGCTCTACAAGGCTGTGTTACGGCACCTGATACGCCGCAACAACCTGAACTGCCTCCAGCAACCTTGGATGAGCCACTGAGCATTCAACCGCAAACCTTCATCATGCGTGGTCAGGTAGTGGTTGGCCATGAAAGCCGAACCTTCACCCCTTGCGGTAGCCAACAACAATACTGGTTAGATTTAACGCCAGAACTCGCATTAGAAGCGCAAGGGCTCTCAACGAGACCTTACCAAGCCTTATACGGCGAGCTGATTGGTCATCTAACCGTACCGAGCCAAACAGGGTATAACGCAGATTTCACGGCACGTTTCGTGGTTGATCAAGTGAATATTCTCACCGCAGAAAACCCTGACCGTTGTGACCAACCCCTGCGTTCAACACGTGTATTCGGCAATGAACCTTTCTGGTCAGCAAGCTTCGATAAAGACCAGCTCAAATACACTAAGATGGGCGAACAGCCACAGATCCTCGATATTGAATCAAGCCGCACCACACCAAGCAGTCGTGATTACCAATTAGAAGGTAAAGCAGCGCAAGGCCAACTCAACCTTACGAAAGAGAGTTGCAGCGACGGCATGAGCGATTCTATCTATGGATGGCATGCCAAGCTTAGCCTTAATGACAGTAACTATAATGGCTGTGCAACGGTCTCTAACCAAGATCCAACATTGGACTGGAGCGGGCTCTACTTCGCTAGCTCAACGCAGAACACTGGATTCTCTATCAACCTTGAGCTCAACGATGACCACAGCGCCATTACGACATACTCGTACAGCAATGGAGACCCTTCGATTGTTGAACAAGGCTTCTGGCAGCAACTGAACCAAAATCAGGTACAAGTGGTTATGACTCGCCACCAGCAACAGTATTTAATCTCCGAGCGCATCTTCACGCTCGATAGCGGCAAGCTGGTCGCTGAAAAAGAGAAAGTGGGCAACGTTGTCTACCCGATTGCCAATGGCGGTCTGGTGCTATTCGAAGCTAAGAATACACAAACGCAAGTCAACACCACCGCTAACGTTGATCTAACCGCAAAGCAGGTGAACTCCAGCGATCAACTTGATCAAAAAGTCGACCAAGCGATCCGCGAATACTTTAAGATCAATAACACCTCACCAGACAATACTAAGTACCGCTGGTTAACCTACGACTTAAATGGCGATGGTAAAGAAGAACTGTTTGCCCAGCTCGATTGGTGTGGCTCTGGTGGCTGTACACTGCTTATTTTTGAAAATCATCAAGATAACTGGCGCTTCAATAGCCGAGTGACACTGGTTAAGGGCGATATACGCTTAGGTAAATCGCAAAACCACGGTTGGCAAGATCTGATCTTCAATGTCAGCGGCGGCGGTGCAACACCAGCGAAGCACACATTGTCATATTCAGGTGTGAGCTACCCACTCAACCCAAGTGTCGCTCCAGTTGCAGATGATGCTGATATCAGCGACGTGGTTTTGTTTGCTGATGGTGTATCACCTGCACAAAGTGGAGTTAAGCTGTAAAGATGAGTAACCAACAAGCTTGCCATGGTTGTGGCTTCACTCACCAGTGCGTTTGTCATCTAATACCGACGGTTGAAAGCCAAACCGATCTTGTCCTACTGACTCATGAGAATGAGCTGTCACGAGACACCAACACCGGAAAGTTGCTTCAGCAATCCCTTGAGCAGTGTCAGTCCATTGTGTGGCAAAGGAAAACACCACCAGCCGAGCTAATGGCGCTGCTTGAAGATGAAACACGACAACCGTTTCTTTTATTCCCGAGTGATCAAAGCATCGAGTGTCAGCAAGCAGTGATGACCCAAGCCATGAGTCGAAAACCGCTATTCATTATCTTGGATGGCACATGGCAAGAAGCGAAGAAGATGCTTAACAAGAGCTCGTGGTTACAAGCTGTCCCACAAGTTCACCTCGACATCACCAGCGAATCCTCTTACACCTTGCGCCGCAATCAAGACAGTGGCCATCTGTGTACTTGCGAAGTGGGTATTGAGTTACTCAAATCTTTAGGTGAAAGCGAACCTGCCAAGCTTATTGATGACTACTACCAACAGTATCTAAAAGTATTCCACGCCGACAAATGTGGCCACGCTCTCAAATAGATCAAGCAGGCGCGCGAGAAGGCAATAAGCACATTTCAGGGCGGGACAGATACTAAAAACAAAAAGGGTGAGCCATAAACTCACCCTTTTTACATTGTACTTTCGTTATTGAACCAACCAGTGTTTCACGTGAAACTCTCGCTCCATCAAAACAAACGCTGAGGTTGACCAAAGTAATACCCTTGCAGGTAATCGACGCCCATGTCTTCTGCAATACGACACACCTGTTCATTATGTACGAACTCCGCCACCGTCTTAGCATTCAGAATCTGACATAAGCTCACCAGCTGTTGGGCTATTTTGCGTTGCTTTTTATCCTTATCGATATTGCGAATTAAACTGCCATCAAGCTTTATCACTTGTGGTTCCAGTTTCAAGATCTCATCAATGTTCGAATAGCCTGAACCAAAGTCATCGACAATAATATTCACACCAAGATCTCGGAAGTGATTACACACCTCGATCAAGCGACCGTAATCCTGAATTTGTTCCGTTTCTAACACCTCTAAACCAATACGCTGTGGGTGACTGATTTTTTTGATGGCTTGCTCAAGGTGAAGAATGGTTTTCTCATTGCTAAAATCTTGTGGCGCCAAGTTAATTGAGAACGAATCGGTTCGCTGACTCATAAAATCGAAGGTGCGCGTTATCATCTGGCGACTCAGGCGTGTATAGAGATGGGTTCCCTCAATGATCGGCAAGAACTTACCCGGCGCAATCAACTGACCGTCCTCTTCAATTCGAACTAAGCACTCATAGCTTTCTACTTGATGGCTATGCGCCGATACAATAGGTTGAGAGCACGCAACAATATTTTGATTGAGCACTGCGCGGCTCACACACGATAGCCAGCCGAGTTGCTCTTGGCGATGCTTCTCGAGTTGAATTAACGTCTTGGCACTCACCAGATGTTTATTTTGGCTCACCGCACTGCGTCGAGCTTCAATCGCTTTCAGTAACAAGTCATCTATCGAGGTCGCAGGAAAGTCTCGACGACTCGCGACACCCGCACAGATTGAAACCGAAAGATAATCGATATCGGGTAGCCCCATCGGCTCAAAATTGACATGCTCGGTTTGGTCTGAAAATTCAGAGAAACGCTGATGAATGTGTTCTTGGCTGGCCCAACTATTAAACACCACCGCCCACTCACCAATACCAATACTGTAGAGCTGGCAACCCTCATCAAAAAACTGCCACAGCGCTTTCTGAAAGTAATCACTCAGATCATGCAGAAGTTTGTCACCTACTCGATAACCATACTTCTCATTGATTTGACCAAATGTGGTGACCTTCAAAGCCAACAAATGACTGTCAGAGCTCATTTGTGACAGCTTCTCACGCAGTACACTTCTATTGGGTAGCCCAGTGCGACGATCAATTCGGTAGCTCGCCGTCAATGCGGTCGCTTGTTGCTGAATCTTACTCGCCATACTGTTGTTCATGTCATCAACATCAAGCAGTGCATTTCGAATCAATGAAAACAGAGGCGATATATTGGTCGCGGGTTGTGTCTCTAATGGCTGTACAGCCTTGCCTTCACCTTCTCTAAGCGCGAGATACGTGAGGCTATGATGCAGGATTCGTTGTTGGCCACGCTCTTGATAGAGTTCTCCCATGCAGTACACACCATAGGTGTCTGCGAGCTTCTGGAAGACCTCTACTTCTTGGTTACCATCAATAAAATCGATACGAGAGGTGCAGTTGTAGATAAAAAACTGCTCCGGTTTATGAGAGGCAATCTGTTGAACACCGAGTCGGATCTGCTCCAAGGTCAGTGAAGGATGGTCGTAACAAAACCTGACCTCATCACCAATCTGAAAATGACCACTAAATTCTATCTCTCCACAATCTCTCACCTTGAGTGGCAAGTGAATGTTTTGTTCTTTCGGGTCACCGACCATCAAGGGGAAATTATGCAGTTGTTCGAAAGGTACTTCGAGGCCATCAGCAAGGTAGCGATTATAAAGATCGCGAACAGGCATACCATCCAATTCAGCTAACCGGTTATCTTGAGCACCAGTAACACGGAAGGTGCGGCCAATAGGGTTCCACTCGGTGTAATAACCCTTGGTGGTTGCGAGCTCAACGCTGTGCAGCGCCAACATCACATAAGCATTCTCATAGCAAATGCCATCTAGCATTACCCATCGCCCATTATCTGTGATGGTCGATGCACCTCCGCAGATCGGTAATGAATATCTCGATTGTTCAAACGCTGAAAATAAGTCGCGGTTGTTTATCTGCAAGCGATCCGCGAAACAGATGATACTTTGAGTATTGGTATTGCACTCAAGCTGCTGCCACATCGATTGACTATCGAATAGTGGTTGCTTGCTGTATTCGACAACGCCACAAGTGTAAGAGGTCGCATCGAAGCGAGTGACAATAAGATAGAGACCTTGATGCAGGATGACACCTTGGCTGATGTAGTGGTTTGCACTACAGCCAATCAGCCTAGCATTAGGGAAAGTCGCTTGAATCACTTGGCAGGCAGCCAAAACCGAACCTTTCTCGAAAGAAGAAAACACCTGAATCAGTAGGTCTTCATGTTGATGAAAATCTATCTTTTGCAATTCACGCTGGGTTTGCTCTATATCTTGTATCAGGAGAGAGGTCGATTGCATATTCACATTAATCGTTACGTTAATGATTGGTTATTGTGCTTATTATAGATAAGGCTTGCACGGAATACTTACGATCGTCTTATAAATAATGTGACGTTAGTTAGACATCATTGATTCCACCCAAAACAGTCACCAATAGCGGCGGAACACTTTTTAAAGCAAGTCACAATAGGATACGGAAAGCTTTAACAACTAAAACAGTCGCTTAGGTTCACCAAAGTAATAACCTTGCAGATAATCGACACCCATTTGCTCTGCTATCTCACAAACCTGTTGGTTATGGACAAATTCAGCGACGGTTTGCGCATTAAACACCTGACATAAGCGAACCAACTGAGAGGCGATATTTCTTTGCTTTTGGTCTTTGTCGATGTTGCGAATCAGACTACCGTCGAGTTTGATAATCTGCGGCTCAAGCTTAATGATCTCATCAATATTGGAATAGCCAGACCCAAAGTCATCAACAATGATTCTCGCCCCGAGAGCACGGAAGTGATCACACACCTCAATCATGCGACCGTAATCTTTAATCTGCTCAGACTCGAGAACCTCTAGGCCAAGTCGAGTGGGATCGTTCATAGCACTGATGGCGGTCTCGAGCACCTCAAGCGTCTTGTCGCTCAACAAATCTTGCGGGGATAGGTTGATAGAAAATGGGCTTTGCTTATCCGCCATATAACCTATGGTGTTCTTAATCATGTGTCGGCTGAGGCGAGTGTAAAGGTGCGTGTCGGCAATGATAGGTAAGAACTTACCTGGTGGCACAATGGTACCGTCTGACTCCATGATTCTGACCAAGCACTCTTGGCCAATCATTTCGTGAGTACCGGACGCCACAATTGGCTGGGAATAAGTGATGATGTTCTGATCTAAAATCGCACGACTTACACAGCTCAGCCAGCCTAGTTGCTCTTTACGATCTTCTTCACTCACCTGAATGTCTTTAGCATTGGTGATGTGAGTGTTATTCCTGACCCCATAACGTCGAGCTTCGATCGCTTTTAATAAGATCTCATCACCACTATCGGTTAGGAAATCGCAACGACTAGCGAAGCCGCCACACAGAGAAACTGACAGATAATCAATATCAGCCAAGCCATACGGCTCAAAATTGATGTGCTCAATATCATCAGCAAATTCAACGAAACGTTGCTCTATTTTATCGCAACCAACATTGGCGTTAAAAATGATCGCCCATTCGCCGACACCAATGCTGAACAGCTCTACTTTCACCTGAGCTTCCTTAGCCACACTAAGGTGTAATCGCTCGACAAAATGATTAGACAGATCAAGTAACAGCTGGTCACCCACTTGGTAACCATATTTCTCGTTAACTTGATGGAAATTAGTCAGCTTTAACGTCAGTAAGTGCTCACTGAAGAGAATCGTATTGAGGCGCTCTTTTAATACGATACGGTTGGGTAGCCCGGTGCGAGAATCAATGCGGTAACTTTCGGTTAAACGGCGCGCCTGTTGATGAAGTTTTTTCTCCATCTGCGTGTTCATACTGTCGAGATCAGCCACCGCATTTCTGACGAGATTAAGCAGTGGCGATACCGTTGAGTCACGCTGGAAATCTTCACAACGAAACTCATTAATCTCGTCCGACTCTCTCATCGCAATATAGGTGAGGCTGTGATGCAGTATCTCTTGGCGATCGTCGTTGCGGTATAGCTCGCCCATGCAGTATGCGCCGCACGCGTTTACTATCCCCTCAAATGGCTTGAGCTCAAGTTTACTGTCGATGAATTCAAGTCGAGAGACGCAGTTATAGATGATCACCGATTCCGGCTGATGCATGGCAAGCATCTCAGCGCCGTGACGCACTTTTTCTGCGGTCAAAGAAGGATGGTTATAACAAAACTGTGCCTCTTCGCCGACATGCCAAGGACTATCAAACTCGATACTGCCATCATCATTAATACGCAGCGGTGTCGATATGCCTTTCTTTCTGCCAAGCTCTCGATAAAGCGGAAAGCTCATCAACTGACTGAAAGGGAGATCTTTACCATCAGCAAGGTAATGTTTGAATACGTCGATAGCCGGCTTGTCGTTCAACGCGTATAAGCGATTTCCGACTGCATGTGTGACTCGTAGCTTCATCCCAATCGGGTTCCACTCAGAGTACGCGTCCGACCAAACCTTCAATCTGGGGTTAGTCAGAGCCACCGCCACGCAAGCGTGTTGGTAGGTCTGTTCGTTATGCATAACCCAACGCCCGTATTCATTCTCATGACACAAGCCACCAGCAACAGGCAATGTGTAGGGTAGGTTTTCAAAGGCGCTATAGATAGGGTAGTCACGACCTTCAACCTGATCGCATAGGCTGATGACCGTTTTAGCATCTTTCGAGAGATCTAGTTGAGAAGCGAGCTCTTGGCTGTCTTGGTTTGGGTTGCCAGTAAAAGGCTGAACCGCTGAGGTTAAACGGGTTTCATTAAACTCACTGATAATGATTAAGGTACAACTACTCTCAAGACAATTGTCACAGATAACATGACGAGCACTCTGGCCAATTAAGGTGGCATTGCTTAGGCAATTGAGAGCAACACTCGCGATTCGACGAGCCACATCAGAAGATTGGGCAGAGAAAAGTTGAATAAGATATTGTTTGCTGTCACACCACTCTCGCTGATCAAATTGAGATTTAAATAGCTCCTCAGTATTTGCGAGAAATGTAAATGTTTGCATGCCAACCCTTGATCGAAATAGAGTGAAGTGAAGAACCCGCAACCACTGCTATGACTGAAATGAATCGATAAAAAGTAGTCGCCAATTATCCTAGCCTAAACAGGCATTTAATTGCGACTAATGTAACAATTCAATATCATAAATGCGACACAATAAGCTTACAGAAGTCTTTAAATTAGTCGCATAAGATCGCTAAGTTGCTCTATTTCAACATCAGGCAGCACACTCGCCTTCGAAGAGAGGTATAAATTGGAACCAATGTCATTAAACCAGCATGCTTGGAAGCCATTTTGCTTAGCTCCGTAAACATCCGTTCTAAGATGATCGCCGACATGAAGAATGTTGATGGCATCAACATCTAAGTATTGCTGCGCTTTATCAAACATATCTGGGTAGGGTTTTGCTCTACCGTTTGGGCCAGCTTTAAGAATTCGTTGAAAATACTGCCCTAAACCAATTTTATGTGGATCGACATTGCCATTGGTAATCGCAACCAAAGGAATGCGTTGGCTAAGTTCTGCCATCACTCGATGCGTTTCTTGAGGAACATCGACTTGATTGCGCAACCACAAAGCATGTTCTATCCCCTCACGAGCCGCCTGTTCAGCTTGCTGCTGAGAATAGCCCAACTGCAGTAAGCCACTCTTAATCTGTGTTTCACGCCAAACGGTAACATCATGCTTTAAAGCTGGGTTTTCAGAGGCGACTTGCTGCTTAATGCCCTGCCACTCTTCAAGCGATAAAGAAGCCGACACTGGGTGCTTTTGGTAAAGCCATTGCGCCATCTCTTTTTCTACCTTCATGATTACAGGCCAGTTGTCATACAGGGTGTCATCCAAGTCAAAGGTCATGGCTTTGATGGGCTTCAACCCTCGATAAATTCGCATAGTAAAACCTTTAATCTAATCTTTATTCTTCTTACGTGCTCGAGGGTGAGCCTCATCGTACGCTTGAGCTAAGTGTTGGAAGTCCAAGTGAGTATAAATTTGGGTTGTCGAGATGTTTTCATGGCCCAACAACTCTTGGACAGCGCGAAGATTCTGGCTCGATTCAAGCACGTGAGTTGCAAAGGAGTGACGCAGTTTATGCGGGCTAATATGACTCGCGACGGATTGCTTCTTACCCCACTCTTCCATGCGCTTTTGCACACTGCGATGAGAGATCCGGGTCCCTAACTTGGACACAAACAGAGCCTTTTCTCCCGGAGAAGCGAGATCACCGCGCACTTTGAGCCATTTATCGACCCACTCTTTAGCCAGTCCTGAAAACGGCGCTTTGCGTTCTTTGTCGCCCTTACCAATCACTCGGATTTCGCCTTGCCGGCCCAACACATCTTTAAGATTGATGCCAACCAGTTCAGCGAGACGTAAACCTGCACCATACATCACCTCCATCATCGCTCGATCACGAATCGATAATGGGTCGTCTTCATTCACGTCAAGCAACTGTCCGACTTCATCGACATCGAGATTTTTAGGTAAAGGACGCTGTTTGCGAGGTGCAGAAACCCCTTTGGCTGGGTTTGCAGTCATTTCGCCACGTAACACAAGGAAATCAAAGAAGCTGCGTAATGAAGATAAGCGCGTCGCAATACTGCTCGCTTTCATTCCTTCACGCATGCCTTTACTGGCAAGTTGTCTTACCCACGCCGCGTCTACTTGGCCCCAATCTTTCAGTCCAAGTGTGACCAAATGAGCGGCCATAGTTTCAAGTTGTTGTTTGTAATTACGTTGGGTGTGTAGGCTGAGTCCCTTCTCGCTTCTGAGATATTCATAGAAGCGAGAAAGTGGCTTTTGAAGGCTGTTAGGAAGAGGTACTTTGGGCTCTAGGCTCATTATTTATCTGCCAAGGTAAGGTGTCCGCCAAATGAGACACAACAAGTGCTAAATGGCGTAAAAATAGCGTATCCATATGAGGTTGGAAATGTCCGCCATCTTCACTAGAAAAGGCAAGCAAACCCAATGGAGACTGCTTAGCAAGTGGTAGTACTACATAAGAGCCTAGCTCTGGAACGTGGAAATCACCAAACAAATCGTGTCTGTCGGCTTTTCTCAAGCGCCCTAGATAAGCATCTTTACCATTGAAATGGTTGAGCGAAAACTTCGAATAGCGCTCTTCACTCAGCTTATAAAAGCCAGGTTGCGAGAGAATTCGTACATGGGCCTTCAACCCTAAATCTAACGCTTTTTGTTCAACAGCCTTGATAACCTGCATAAAGTCACTGCATTTCAGCACGTGAGCTTGCAGATCCATAAATTCATAGAAGGTTTTATCGTTATTCGCTGCCAACGACATCAAGCCAGTGATTTCTTCCTCTAGCTCTTCGATTCGATGGCGTTGGCGTTTAAGCTGAACTTCCACCAGAGATACAGCGCCCTGCTCAACATTATTGATAGCAAGGCGATCAACCAAACCTTTCCTGTCTTGGAAAAAATCTGGGGTATCACGTAAATATTCCGCGACCACTTCTGCGGTGAGTGCGTCGGCTTCAACGTAAGACAAAACCTATCCTTTATTTTTATGAATCTATTGGTTATGAATGTTTATTAGCAAGAAAGTTGACCATCAAACACATGGGTTGCCGGGCCAGTCATAAACAGAGGTTTACCCGGACCTTGCCAACTAATCTGCAAATCACCACCAGGTAGACGAACTTTCACGTTCTCAGCCAGCAAACCTTGATTGATACCAACCGCAACCGCGCCACATGCACCGCTGCCACACGCCTGAGTTTCACCCGCACCGCGTTCATAAACACGCAAGCGAACCTCTTCACGGTTAATCACTTGCATAAAGCCAGCATTAACTCGCTCAGGGAAGCGTTCATGTGATTCAAGAAGCGGACCTAAGGTCTCCACATCTGCAGTATCGACGTCATCAACAACAGTAACCACATGCGGGTTACCCATGCTTACGGCACCGCAGAACAAGGTGTGTACATCCGTTCTCAGGATATACGTCTTCTCTGGCTGCTTTGCCTTGAATGGAATCTTACCTGGTTCGAACTCAGGAATGCCCATGTTGACAGTGATCTGGTCATTGTCTTCAATCTTGAGAACCATTTTTCCTTTCTTGGTGCTCACGTTGATGCTGTACTTATTCGTTAAGCCTTTCATGCGAACGAATCGAGCAAAACAACGCGCACCATTACCACACTGCTCCACTTCACTGCCATCCGCATTGAATATGCGGTAATGGAAGTCAGTTTCTGGATCATAGGGAGCCTCAACCACAAGTAGCTGATCAAAACCCACACCAGTGTGACGATCCGCCAAACGACGGATCAAATCTGGAGAAAAGAAAATATTTTGAGTAATGCAGTCCACGACCATGAAATCATTGCCCAAACCATGCATTTTAGAAAAGTGGAAGTGCATAACGCTTAAAATTACTCCGGAAGAATGTTTTCAAGTTCCCACAGACTCGTAAGCTCTTCACGCTGACGAACCAAGTGAGTTTTATCGCCATCAACCATCACTTCAGCCGCACGCGAACGAGTGTTGTAGTTAGATGACATAGCGAAGCCATAAGCACCAGCAGAACGAACGGCCAGTAGATCGCCTTCTTCAAGAACAAGGTCACGATCCTTACCTAGGAAGTCACCCGTCTCACAAATTGGGCCAACTAAATCGTAAGTCACCGCTTCACCCTGACGAGGGCTCACAGGAACAATATCCTGCCAAGCTTGGTAAAGTGCTGGGCGCATTAGATCGTTCATTGCCGCATCGATGATGGCAAAGTTCTTGTGCTCTGTTGGCTTCAGGAACTCGACTTTCGTTAATAATACACCAGCGTTCGCAGCAATCGCTCTTCCAGGCTCGAAAATCAACTCTAGATCAGAATGATTGTCTAAACGAGCCAACAAAGCCTTCGCGTAATCTGAAGGTTGTGGTGGTAATTCATCTCGGTAAACCACGCCCAAACCGCCACCAACATCAAGGTGCTTGATGTTGATATCATTGGCACGTAGTTGGTCGATCAGTGCAAGCAGACGATCAGTGGCATCGATAAAAGGTTCGATATCCGTTAATTGGGAACCGATGTGGCAATCAATACCGTGGATAGACAAGTTATCGAGTGTTTTTGCAAACGCATAAACTGCAGGAGCACGGTCGAAGGCAATGCCGAACTTGTTATCACGCAGACCCGTAGAAATGTAAGGGTGAGTGTTCGCATCAACATCTGGGTTGATACGCAGTGAAATCGGCGCTTTAACACCAAGCTCACCAGCCACTTTATTCAGTCGCTCCAGTTCTGGCTCAGACTCTACGTTGAAACATTTTATGTTCAACTCAAGCGCACGCTTCATTTCAGCGGCTGTTTTGCCGACACCAGAAAACACAACTTTAGCCGGATCGCCACCTGCAGCAACCACACGCTCTAGCTCACCACCAGAAACGATGTCGAAACCTGAGCCCATGCGAGCCAAAGTATTCAACACGCCAAGGTTCGAGTTAGCTTTAACGGCATAACACACCAAGTGTGGATGCTCACCAACCGATGAATCAAACGCATTCCAGTGGCGTTCTAATGTTGCACGAGAATATACGTACAACGGAGTACCATATTGCTCTGCTAGTTGTGAAAGTGCGACGTCCTCAGCCCAAAGCTGGCCATCTTCCTGATAGTTGAAGTAATCCAAAGTTCTTATCCCTTATAAATAACGATTTCTGCGTGTTTTCACTTATTCTGATTGTTCAGTTTGCTGTACTGCATCAGGATCGTACAACGGACCTGTTTGACCACAACCAGAAAGTCCAATAACGGACACTATAAACAGAGCGGTAATTAATTTTTTCATTTTGCATATCGTGATTATTGACTCAATGCCCCCTATAATCGCACCACACTCAAGAAAAGCAATAGGATAGAAAGGATGAACGATACGGAATTTCATCAACTGGTCGATATACAGATGCAAAACATCGAAGAAGCTATCGATGAATCAGAGGCAGATGTTGATTACGAAGTGACTGGTAACGTGATGACGCTGGAGTTTGAAAACCGCAGCCAAATTATCATCAACCGCCAAGAACCAATGCGTGAGATCTGGTTAGCATCTAAATCTGGTGGCTTTCACTTCAAGCTAGTTGATGACAAATGGACATGCTCAAAGACGGGTATGGAATTGTTTGAGATGGTCAAAGAAGAATGCGAAAAACACGCAGATGAAGAGATCAATTGGGTCTAATTATTGGTAAAAAAACAAAAAGGAGTGAATCAATCACTCCTTTTTTAATATCAATCAGTCTCAATAAGCCTAGATATTGACTATCTTTGAACTCCGAGAAGACAAGGTAGCATCGTTACGGTAAGGCACAACATAAGAGTTGCCCTCTTCTGGATGAACAATTTGGTAGTACTGAGGCAGATTAAAGTTAATCAACTTAGACGACACCTTCGACTCATCTTTTACTGAAGTGTAGAAAGAATTCACGCTCGCGATCATCTCATCTTTTTCACCGCTGTATTGGTGATACACCTCAACTTGATTCGACTCGTCCAATACATAAATATTGAAACCTTTGTCGGTATCCTCAAAGAAAAACTGAATTAAACCTTCACTCGCAAAACCATCAACCACTTCTGGTAACTGATACTCTTGCTCTTTATCGAGCATCAGTAAAGGTGAGCCCTTCAGCTTATTCGTCGAGATACTACGATAGAAATCGACCGAGTTTTCCAGCATCTGCACCGAAACGCCACGACGCTCAAAGAACAGGCCAAACATCTTGTTTGCCAGACGAATAGCCTTGAAGCGGCGGCGCTTCTCCGGCTCAATCGGTTTCAATCGTAAGTCGATACACTCAGCAAGCAGTTGATACACCATATTACGCATCACACCACGCAGGTTTTTGCTGTAACAGAACACATCGACCGATTCTGGCGGTAAAGCATCTTGGTGCATTTTACCAAGTACCGTCTTCAACGCGTCGAGCATTGCAGTATCACCTTGGAAATGAAGCGTACGTACTTCATGCCAAGAGTTACGATAAACCAGATCAACACTGCCGACTAAACTCTTACCCTCTTCACCAAAACTAAAGATATCGGCGTTCTTAAGATCAACCTTCAACGCACGACCACTTAATTCAGAAGTTGGGTCACTTTCAAAGTTGATGAACATCGCCAGTTGGCTTATTTCACACGGGCTCGCCAGAGCTTGCATACTCGGGCGGCGCTTACGTAAAGAGAAGGTATTACGCAGGTCGCTCACCATTTGGTAGAACTTATCGATATCAATCTGAGCATCACGCACCACAGAGTGCAAACGCGTCGACTCGGTAATCAAACCATTAAAGAATGACCAAGCAACCAACTTACTCAAGTACTCATGGTGTTCCAGAGAAGGCTGACCAAGAATACGATGCGCTACCAGTGGCTGCTTATACAAATACCAACCGGCTTTATTCGACTGACCCTGACGAACTTCGATGAAGCTCAAGTCTGGTTCATGCAGATCAGGAGAGATTTGGGGGTTCAGTAGTGTCACTTTACCCGGCAACACCTCAAACGCAGCGTAAAGCTTACGAGCCAAGATACTGATATCTTGTGGGCTGATTGCCGATGTGATGTCGTTACGACGCGCAAATTGAATCAGATTGCGGTAGCTCAGCATCAAGGCATCAAGCAGTGCATGGTGTACCACTTTAACTTGCTCTACCTTCCAGTTACGGCGGTTATCGAGCTCAGCAATGGTTTCATGTCCCCAATTCCAAGACTTAGTCATCTCAGTTAAGGCTTCACGACGCCACGCAACAGAACCAATGCCCGCATCTCGTGACAACTTCTCGTGGGTCTTAAGGTAGAAACAGCGTCTCACCAAGTCCAATCGAGTGTGGTCGTTAATGCGTTCTAGATAGCGCGTTACCTTCTCGAGCATCAGATAGTAGCTATCCATGCCATACAGATCCGGTTCATCCGCGAAGAAGCGACGCTTGGTATCAATACTCAGCAGTTGGGTGTTTGGGTATTCCCATGAATAAGCTTCTAACAGGATCGCCTTCAAAACCGATTTATACGGTGAGTCGATACTCTTATAGAGCTGCCATAGGTTTGAACCAAAGTACTCTTCAGCAGGGATGCGGTTCAGCTTGCCGAAATCGATCCACTGCGAGCAATCAAGATAACCATCCTGACACAGGCCTTGGACATACTCGTCGTAACACTCTTCCATTTCTGGCGGAATTATTTGCCACAACAAACGCTGGCCAGCCAAACGAACGGCAGAGCGATAGAACTCATCAAGCAGTAATAAGTGCTGTGAAGAACCACAGTTATCACCGGTCATCTCTTCAGAATGGTTTGAGCGGAAACGCTGTTCATCCATCAAGAAGAAGTTAGCTTCAACCCCTAAGGTTTCAGCCCAGTCGGTAATCAACAAACATTTGTTGGTCAGGCTGTCGCGAGATGCGCCATCCATATCCGGAGAAACACACACCCAGATATCGAGATCACTTGAAGTGCTTTGGCCAATAGAAGAAGTACTGCCCATGGTGTACAAGCCCAGGATTGCCGGTTCAGCAGCCTCGGTGAGTTTTCCACCCAGCGTTAATTCGGTATCAGAGACAAATTGCTTTTGGAATTCATTAGGCGTGAAGCTACGAATTCCAAAAGGAACTTGTTGGTCATAATAACCAGGCATCATGGGATGATTGAAGTGAAGTAGTGCAGGAATAAGGTTGAAAACTCGCTGGCCTTGGACATTCATCAACGCCAACGCACGATCAATGCGCTGCTGATTAAGATTGTCTAATCGTTGAATCAAAGTCTGAGTGTAAGCCTGCAAGGTAAGTCCTTGGTTTGAGATTAAATGCACTTCTGTTTAGTTACTGAACGAAAGGAGCAACAAAACGTGATCAATTTAACACTTTTACCCTTAATGGTAAAGCAAAGGAACCTGTCATACTGGCCAATGCCTTGATGACAAAAAGTTAAACTCACGGCGCCGTAGTGTCCTCTTTATTACCTATTTCTAATAATAGCCCATGTTTCAAATGAGATACCAATCACACTATTTTGGTGAACTCATGAAAATCCCTCAGCTATCAAAGCATGGAATGATCAAACAGTAAGAATTTTCGCCTCACAATGGTAGGATTAGCCTATTACAGAACCTATATCGGAAACACCATGACAAATTCAGCACCAATCCGTATCGCGACCAGAAAAAGCCCTCTTGCCCTTTGGCAGGCATACTTTGTAAGGGATGCGCTGCAAGCTGCTCACCCTGGTTTAGAGGTTGAGTTGGTAACTATGGTGACCAAAGGTGACATCATCCTAGATACCCCGCTGGCTAAAGTGGGTGGTAAAGGGTTGTTCGTTAAAGAACTCGAAGTAGCCATGCTAGAAGGTCGTGCTGACCTAGCCGTTCACTCAATGAAAGATGTACCGGTCGACTTCCCTGAAGGTCTAGGTCTAGTAACTATCTGTGAACGTGAAGACCCTCGTGATGCTTTCGTTTCAAACACTTACAACAACATCGACGAGCTACCACAAGGTGCTGTCGTGGGTACATGTAGCCTGCGTCGTCAATGTCAGTTGCTAGAATACCGCCCAGATCTCATCATCAAAGAACTGCGCGGCAATGTTGGTACTCGTCTAGGTAAACTCGATGATGGTCAATACGATGCGATCGTACTGGCTGCTGCAGGTCTTAAACGTCTAGAGCTAGAAGAGCGTATTCGTAGCTTCATCGAACCAGAGCAATCTCTCCCTGCTGTTGGCCAAGGCGCTGTTGGTATTGAGTGTCGCCTTGATGACGAGCGTCTGATTAAACTCCTTGAACCACTGAATCATAAAGACACGGCTGATCGTGTACTGTGCGAACGTGCAATGAACCTTACCCTAGAAGGTGGTTGTCAGGTTCCTATCGGCAGCTATTCATTATTAGATGGCGATAATATCTGGCTACGTGCATTAGTAGGCGAACCGGATGGTTCTAAAATGGTTCGTGGTGAGATCTCTGGCCTTCGCAAAGATGCAGAAGCGCTTGGCGTTACTCTGGCAAATCAATTGCTGGATGATGGCGCGAGAGAAATCTTAACCAAGCTCTACGCTGACCAAGAATAATCATGACAGTGTTGGTGACACGTCCCGGCTCAGAGGGACAATCGCTTTGCCAACAACTAGCGGATGAAGGGATTCAAGCAATCCATCATCCGCTTATTCGTATCGTTGATAATCCACACTCATCGAATTTAAGCACCCAGCTTAATAACAGCGATATCATTATTGCAGTCAGTCACCACGCTGTGACCGCTGCCCAAAACATCCTTTCGAAAACTTCATCTATTTGGCCAACTTCGCCGCTTTATCTTGGCGTTGGTCAAAAAACTGCGCACGTTTTAAGCAAAGTTAGTAAACAAAAAGTAAACTATCCCCAAGTGAGTGATAGTGAACATCTTCTCAAACTTACTGAACTTAATGGCGTAGATAATAAATCCATTTTGATACTGCGTGGAAATGGTGGGCGTGAGCTCATTCGAGATTCTTTACTCAATCGAGGTGCACAAGTCTCTTATTGTGAGACCTACCGTAGAGAATATATTCCCATTAACGATCACAATATCTATCAAACATGGATAAACAAAAAAACGTCCAAAGTTGTCATCACTAGTCAGGAACAATTGGAGTATCTCTGCTCAATTACCCCTGATGAGTATTTGGCTTGGCTTTCAACGAGACAACTATTTGTCCCAAGCCAGCGCATAGTAGAACGAGCACAACAACTCGGTTTCTCGAACGTGACCAATACTCATAGTGCTACGAACCAAATATTACTGGCTGCTCTCCGGCCCTAGCTAGAAACAGGAAATAAGCATGACAAGCAAAAAAAATAATGAGCATATTGAACCTGAAAAGAAACAAGACACTCAGCCAGTAGTTGTTGAAAACGAAAAAGCTGAATCTACAGAGACAAAACAGCCTGAAAAAAAACTTGATGCCTCTGCGTCAAATACGGTTCAAAGTGAACAGCCTCAAGCTGAGCATAAAGAGCAAATCGAGAAAGCAGAAAAACAAGGTAAGCGCGGTGTCAAACTAGGCGCTATTGCGATCGCTATTTCTATTATTTTCAGTGGCGGCATCGCATTTCAAATGCAGCAAAAGAGCGCTGAGTACTCAACTCAAATCGCTGCTCTTCAAACACAACTGCAAAATACCCAATCTGCAGTAAATAAAGACCTGCAAACCATCAAGCAAGAGACTATCCAAGAAGCTTCTCACGCAGTGGAGAAAACTCAGGTCGTACAATCCCAGCAACAAAAGAGTATTCAAAGCCTGCAGTTAGCAGTAGCTGACGTTAAAGGCCGTCGACCAAATGACTGGTTGCTTGCTGAAGCCGATTACCTAGTAAAACTAGCAGGTCGTAAATTGTTCCTTGAGCATGATGCCGTTAGCGCAACCAAACTAATGGAAAGCGCCGATCAACGTATCGCCGCACTAAATGACCCAAGCTTAGTATCACTGCGCCAATCAATGACCAATGACATTACTAAGCTTCGCACTATCCCTCTTATCGACCGCGATGGCTTAGTTTTACGCATCACAAGCCTACAACAGCAAGTCGATACGCTACCGCTTGCCAATGCAATTCTTCCAGAAGCTGCAGTTGTTGAGAAAAAAGCGGTATCAAAAGATATTAATGATTGGCAGAACAACCTGATGACGTCGATGAAAGACTTCTCAGAAAACTTCATCACCTTCCGTAGTCGTGATGGTGAAGTCATCCCTCTACTCTCTCCTGAGCAACACTTCTACCTACGTGAGAATATCAAGGGTAAATTAGAGACCGCAATTCGTGCTGTCTACAAAGAGCAAGGTGATGTCTACAGTGCAGCACTTAATACCGCTAGCGAGTGGTCGAAAGCGTACCTAAACCAAGATAACAACTCAGTGATTGAATTTGAAAAGGCGATTAAACAGTTAAGTGAGCAGAATATCTCTGTGAAATACCCTGTAAAACTTGAGTCTCAAAATGAGTTGTCAGATGTTATACGTGAGCGCCTACGTCGTGAAGTGACCGTTATGACCACGGAGGAGAAATAATGATTCGCTGGATTTTTCTTTTTCTCGTTCTAGGTGCCGGATTAGTTGTCGGTACCCAGTTCTCAGGTCAGCAAGGTTATGTCCTGATCTCGATAGCAAATAAGACCATTGAGATGAGCGTGACAACACTGGTTATTTTTGTCATTGCTCTTCTCGCTGCTCTATTCGGCTTGGAGTACCTATTCAAAAAGCTTATGTACGCAAGCTCAACGACTTGGAACTGGTTCAGTGTTCGTAAACTAAAACGTTCTCGTCGTTATACCAATGAAGGCATCATCAAACTTCTTGAAGGTGATTGGAAAGGCGCAGAGAGGAAAGTAACTCGTTGGGCTAATCATCACGACATGCCTCTGCTTTGTTATTTAGTCGCTTCTCAAGCTGCCCATGAACAAGGTAATACGAGTGAGCGTGATAAATACATCGAACTTGCTAGCCAGCAAGAGGACTCTCTACTAGCCGTTGAGCTAACTAAAGCAAAACAACAGATCAGTGAATCGAACTACGAAGCCGCATTCGATACACTTTCGACCTTAAAAGGTACGTACCCTAATAACACCGCTGTACTTGGCCTATTAAAAGCCACCTACATGCAGCTTAAACTCTGGCAACCATTACTAGAGTTAACGCCTAAGCTAGCTAAAAACAAGCTTCTTACGGCTGATGAGCAAGTTGAGTTAGAACAAAAAGCACAATGCGGCTTGCTTCACGATGTGGCACAGCAGCAAGGTAGCGAAGGTTTAATCAGCCATTGGAACAAGCTTTCAAGAAAGCAGAAACAAAGCTCTCACCTTGTTTCCTGCTTTGTGAAGCAACTGATCGCTCGTAAAGCTGACTCAGAAGCCTTCACTGTGATCAAAGAGAACATTGCGAAGAGTGGTTCAAATGAGCTCTACATGTTACTTCCAGAGCTTAACCTTGCCGATCACCACCCAGTCGTTGTAATGCTAGAGCGCGCCATCAGTAAAGATGGTGGCAATGCCGAAGCACACAGTGCATTGGCTCAGTTCTACCTAAGAGAACAGAAGTGGGCAGAAGCGCAAAGTCACTTTGAAAAAGCACTAGCACTTCGCTCTAATGTTTCAGATTACGGATACCTATCTGATGCACTAGAGAAGCAGAACCTAACGAAAGCAGCCCATGAAGTTTCTCGTAAGGCACTCGCTCTCGTTCAGCCAGCGTAATTCAAAACGACTCAAACTAAGCCGATGTCTAGCATCGGCTTTTTTGTATCTGTTATTTGCCTCTACAACACATCTCATCGAACCCTACGCGTCCAACGCCACGCCACCAAACTAACTATTAAATTACGCAATGAAGCCTCTCAAACACACGGAGAACTACTTTAATTGTGTCTGTATGTAGTTTGCGATTTTTATAAACAAGCCCTAAGAAGAGGCTCGAGAGGAATCATAAAGAAAAGTGACGCCTCTAAGCTGAAGAGTAAAAGGAGCTCACTTTGAGAGAAGACATTTAAAGATATTCACCAACAGACCAAAAGCCACGTTAAATCACGCTGAATTAGCAATTAAATGGCCATCAATATTACAACTATAAAACGCTAAAGCCGGGGCTTCACGTAACTGCTTAATAGGTTCATCTATTAAGCAGTAGAGATATAGCAAGAGTTGCCGAACCAGCAAAACCTTGTGACTAAAGACGAGACATCTTTATCAACCAGTTCAAATTAGTAAGAAGTAAACCTCACTAAGACATTCTCTAAAGGTTAACCATTGAATCGATAGCCACAAATATCAACTAATACCAATTCCATTAATTAACTTACCAATCGAGTCCAATCTCTAAAGCAGAGGGATTGGACTCTGCGTTTATCTTCACAAAAACTGTTCCAAGCATTGCATACTGAGTTCACTATATCGTTATAGTTTTCAAAACACCTATTCGCTAACTTGTATTGTCGAAGCCATTGCCAAACTTGTTCTATCGGGTTTAATTCTGGTGAATATGGCGGGATATGGATTATCGTGATGTTCTTAAAATGATTGGCTAAATGTGTTTGATGCCAGCTCGCTTGATCCATAATAACCACGGAATGTTTACCTCTAGGGGTCGCCGTTGAGATTAATTCAAGATGCTTCGTCATTGCTTCCATGTTGCTTAACGGTGAAACAATAGCTTCAGCTTCGCCTGTATTGATACAAACGGCTCCAAACAAATAAGCGTACTCAAATTGTTGCTGTTGAACGGCTCTAGGTCGAGTTCCTTTTTCTGCCCAAATCTTGGTTGTGGTATTGCGTTGACCAAATCTAGCTTCATCTTGAAACCAAACAAGCACTTCTTTTAAGTGGATATGCCCAGGGATCTTAAGGATCGTTTCTATTGGGAATTTTTTTAAAAGATTCTTGAGCTTCTTCTGATTGTTTTGGGTGCTTTGAACGTGTCGTTATCCAACTCAAATTAAGTTCATGCAGTAAGCGGTATACACCGGATGGTTGGTAAGATATATCAAATTCATCAAGGATGAATTGTGTGATGTCACTCCCTTGTAAGCGCCCACCCTCAGGTTTTATTGCATTTGAAGTGACGTATTCTTTAAGATGTTTTTTTTGCTCAATAGTGAGTCTGGAAGGTCTTCCTGTATGAGGTTTTTCTACTAACCCTTCAACACCAAAATCAAGATAGGCCTTGATCCATTTATTCACACTGAGACGACTGACTTTAAGAAATGACGCGATTTCAGTTCGATTTTTACCATCGATAAAGTGAGAGACCGCGAGTAATCTTAGCCTCAACCTCGCGTTGGAGGTTGCGCCGATAAGCTTTGATAAATCTGAGTTCATATAGGCTCCTTTCAGAGTCTATATTAGATCATGAATTTAATGGAATTGGTATAACGTAATCAAGCGCTTCTAGAAAGAGCAGGACTTTTATAATAAGTGTTGGAATATCAGAGCTCGAGATCAACGGACAACGCTTCTACAAAACTCGAAGTTGAATAATAAGATTCATATGCTGGAAACAACGAAAGCCTAGTCGTCAGACTAGGCTTTCTAATATGTGCCGATATAGCGTGAAGTGCAGGGGCGAGATAGCTTTACAGCACTCATACAACCTAACAGCAAAACATTTTTCTCCAAATGTAAAAAAGCCCTGCTATTTCTAGCAGGGCTTCTCTAATAAGTGGCGGAGTGGACGGGACTCGAACCCGCGACCCCCGGCGTGACAGGCCGGTATTCTAACCAACTGAACTACCACTCCGCAGTGGTCAACTCACTAAGTGAGCGTCCATATCTCCAGGTCGGTCAACCTAAAGATTTAATTTAAAGCCTGGCGATGTCCTACTCTCACATGGGGAAACCCCACACTACCATCGGCGCTATTGTGTTTCACTTCTGAGTTCGGCATGGAATCAGGTGGGTCCACAATGCTATGGTCGCCAAGCAAATTTTAAAATTCGGAAAGCTTATCTAAAAGTATTTCTCTTCAAACTCATTCAAGCGTTTGGTATTTCTATTGAGTCCACAAAACCCCTTGGGTGTTGTATGGTTAAGCCTCACGGGCAATTAGTACAGGTTAGCTCAATGCCTCGCAGCACTTACACACCCTGCCTATCAACGTCGTAGTCTACGACAACCCTTTAGGACACTTATAGTGCCAGGGAAAACTCATCTCAAGGCTCGCTTCCCGCTTAGATGCTTTCAGCGGTTATCGATTCCGAACTTAGCTACCGGGCAATGCCATTGGCATGACAACCCGAACACCAGAGGTTCGTCCACTCCGGTCCTCTCGTACTAGGAGCAGCCCCTTTCAATTTTCCAACGCCCACGGCAGATAGGGACCGAACTGTCTCACGACGTTCTAAACCCAGCTCGCGTACCACTTTAAATGGCGAACAGCCATACCCTTGGGACCGACTTCAGCCCCAGGATGTGATGAGCCGACATCGAGGTGCCAAACACCGCCGTCGATATGAACTCTTGGGCGGTATCAGCCTGTTATCCCCGGAGTACCTTTTATCCGTTGAGCGATGGCCCTTCCATTCAGAACCACCGGATCACTATGACCTGCTTTCGCACCTGCTCGAATTGTCATTCTCGCAGTCAAGCGGGCTTATGCCATTGCACTAACCACACGATGTCCAACCGTGTTTAGCCCACCTTCGTGCTCCTCCGTTACTCTTTGGGAGGAGACCGCCCCAGTCAAACTACCCACCAGGCACTGTCCGTAATCCCGATTCAGGGACCAACGTTAGAACATCAAAACTACAAGGGTGGTATTTCAAGGACGACTCCATCACATCTAGCGACGCAATTTCATAGTCTCCCACCTATCCTACACATGTAGGTTCAATGTTCAGTGCCAAGCTGTAGTAAAGGTTCACGGGGTCTTTCCGTCTAGCCGCGGGTACACTGCATCTTCACAGCGATTTCAATTTCACTGAGTCTCGGGTGGAGACAGCGTGGCCATCATTACGCCATTCGTGCAGGTCGGAACTTACCCGACAAGGAATTTCGCTACCTTAGGACCGTTATAGTTACGGCCGCCGTTTACCGGGGCTTCGATCAAGAGCTTCGACCGAAGTCTAACCCCATCAATTAACCTTCCGGCACCGGGCAGGCGTCACACCGTATACGTCATCTTACGATTTTGCACAGTGCTGTGTTTTTAATAAACAGTTGCAGCCACCTGGTATCTGCGACTCTCGTCTGCTCCATCCGCAAGGGACTTCACTGATAAGAGCGTACCTTCTCCCGAAGTTACGGTACCATTTTGCCTAGTTCCTTCACCCGAGTTCTCTCAAGCGCCTTGGTATTCTCTACCCGACCACCTGTGTCGGTTTGGGGTACGATTCCTTACAATCTGAAGCTTAGAGGCTTTTCCTGGAAGCATGGCATCAATGACTTCACTACCGTAGTAGCTCGACATCGTATCTCAGCGTTAATGAAAGTCCGGATTTACCTAAACTTTCCGCCTACATACTTGAACCTGGACAACCGTCGCCAGGCCCACCTAGCCTTCTCCGTCCCCCCATCGCAATTGTAAGAAGTACGGGAATATTAACCCGTTTCCCATCGACTACGCCTTTCGGCCTCGCCTTAGGAGTCGACTTACCCTGCCCCGATTAACGTTGGACAGGAACCCTTGGTCTTCCGGCGAGGGAGTTTTTCACTCCCTTTATCGTTACTCATGTCAGCATTCGCACTTCTGATACCTCCAGCAGCCCTTACAGACCACCTTCAACGGCTTACAGAACGCTCCCCTACCCCACATACCCTAAGGTACGTAGCCGCAGCTTCGGTGTATAGCTTAGCCCCGTTACATCTTCCGCGCAGGCCGACTCGACCAGTGAGCTATTACGCTTTCTTTAAATGATGGCTGCTTCTAAGCCAACATCCTGGCTGTCTGAGCCTTCCCACATCGTTTCCCACTTAGCTATACTTTGGGACCTTAGCTGGCGGTCTGGGTTGTTTCCCTCTCCACGACGGACGTTAGCACCCGCCGTGTGTCTCCCGGATAGTACTTACTGGTATTCGGAGTTTGCAAAGGGTTGGTAAGTCGGGATGACCCCCTAGCCTTAACAGTGCTCTACCCCCAGTAGTATTCGTCCGAGGCGCTACCTAAATAGCTTTCGGGGAGAACCAGCTATCTCCAGGTTTGATTGGCCTTTCACCCCTAGCCACAAGTCATCCGCTAATTTTTCAACATTAGTCGGTTCGGTCCTCCAGTTGATGTTACTCAACCTTCAACCTGCCCATGGCTAGATCACCTGGTTTCGGGTCTAATCCTAGCAACTGTACGCCCAGTTAAGACTCGGTTTCCCTACGGCTCCCCTAAACGGTTAACCTTGCTACTAAAATTAAGTCGCTGACCCATTATACAAAAGGTACGCAGTCACACCACGAAGGTGCTCCTACTGCTTGTACGTACACGGTTTCAGGTTCTATTTCACTCCCCTCACAGGGGTTCTTTTCGCCTTTCCCTCACGGTACTGGTTCACTATCGGTCAGTCAGTAGTATTTAGCCTTGGAGGATGGTCCCCCCATATTCAGACAGGATATCACGTGTCCCGCCCTACTCGTTTTCACTGATTATGATGTGTCGGTTACGGGGCTATCACCCTTTATTGCGAGACTTTCCAGACTCTTCACCTGCATCATTAAAAGCTTAAGGGCTAATCCAATTTCGCTCGCCGCTACTTTCGGAATCTCGGTTGATTTCTCTTCCTCGGGGTACTTAGATGTTTCAGTTCCCCCGGTTTGCCTCCTGTTGCTATGTATTCACAACAGGATACTTGCTTATGCAAGTGGGTTTCCCCATTCAGGAATCCCAGACTCAAAAGGTTATTACTACCTAATCTGGGCTTATCGCAAGTTATTACGCCTTTCATCGCCTCTGACTGCCAAGGCATCCACCGTGTACGCTTAGTCACTTAACCATACAACCCGAAAGGGTCTCTATTTGCTTTCACTTTAAAAAGTGAAGACAAATAAGCGTATGGCAACTAACCAAGGTTTTTGGTTGTCATCAAGAAGGGTTAATTCCTGATAACTGTTTGCCGGACTCAATTGTGAATCAAACTAAAGTTTGATTCGAATACAAGACACTTGAATGTGTTTGTTGTGTTTATCTAATGAAAGATAAACATTGAGAACTTTTAAATTTGATTGAATTACTCGTAAGTAAATCAATCAGTCAGCTTTCCAAATTGTTAAAGAGCTAGATTTCTTTCGAAACCATTTTTAAATATTTTCAGATAAAAACACTTAAAGATGGTGGAGCTATGCGGGATCGAACCGCAGACCTCCTGCGTGCAAGGCAGGCGCTCTCCCAGCTGAGCTATAGCCCCATCTTTGTATCCAGTCGATATTGGTGGGTCTGAGTGGACTCGAACCACCGACCTCCCGCTTATCAGGCGAGCGCTCTAACCAGCTGAGCTACAGACCCAATATCGTCTCTTTTACTTTCTAAACCTAATCAATCTGTGTGGACACTCATCGTAAGTATCTTCGTATAAGGAGGTGATCCAGCCCCAGGTTCCCCTAGGGCTACCTTGTTACGACTTCACCCCAGTCATGAACCACAAAGTGGTGAGCGTCCTCCCCGAAAGGTTAAACTACCCACTTCTTTTGCAGCCCACTCCCATGGTGTGACGGGCGGTGTGTACAAGGCCCGGGAACGTATTCACCGTGACATTCTGATTCACGATTACTAGCGATTCCGACTTCATGGAGTCGAGTTGCAGACTCCAATCCGGACTACGACGCACTTTTTGGGATTCGCTCACTATCGCTAGCTTGCTGCCCTCTGTATGCGCCATTGTAGCACGTGTGTAGCCCTACTCGTAAGGGCCATGATGACTTGACGTCGTCCCCACCTTCCTCCGGTTTATCACCGGCAGTCTCCCTGGAGTTCCCGACATTACTCGCTGGCAAACAAGGATAAGGGTTGCGCTCGTTGCGGGACTTAACCCAACATTTCACAACACGAGCTGACGACAGCCATGCAGCACCTGTCTCAGAGTTCCCGAAGGCACACCTGCGTCTCCGCTGGCTTCTCTGGATGTCAAGAGTAGGTAAGGTTCTTCGCGTTGCATCGAATTAAACCACATGCTCCACCGCTTGTGCGGGCCCCCGTCAATTCATTTGAGTTTTAATCTTGCGACCGTACTCCCCAGGCGGTCTACTTAACGCGTTAGCTCCGAAAGCCACGGCTCAAGGCCACAACCTCCAAGTAGACATCGTTTACGGCGTGGACTACCAGGGTATCTAATCCTGTTTGCTCCCCACGCTTTCGCATCTGAGTGTCAGTGTCTGTCCAGGGGGCCGCCTTCGCCACTGGTATTCCTTCAGATCTCTACGCATTTCACCGCTACACCTGAAATTCTACCCCCCTCTACAGCACTCTAGTTCACCAGTTTCAAATGCAGTTCCGAGGTTGAGCCCCGGGCTTTCACATCTGACTTAATGAACCACCTGCATGCGCTTTACGCCCAGTAATTCCGATTAACGCTCGCACCCTCCGTATTACCGCGGCTGCTGGCACGGAGTTAGCCGGTGCTTCTTCTGTTGCTAACGTCAAGAGATAACGCTATTAACGTTACCCCCTTCCTCACAACTGAAAGTACTTTACAACCCGAAGGCCTTCTTCATACACGCGGCATGGCTGCATCAGGCTTTCGCCCATTGTGCAATATTCCCCACTGCTGCCTCCCGTAGGAGTCTGGACCGTGTCTCAGTTCCAGTGTGGCTGATCATCCTCTCAGACCAGCTAGGGATCGTCGCCTTGGTGAGCCATTACCTCACCAACTAGCTAATCCCACCTAGGCATATCTTGACGCGAGAGGCCCGAAGGTCCCCCTCTTTGGCCCGTAGGCATTATGCGGTATTAGCCATCGTTTCCAATGGTTATCCCCCACATCAAGGCAATTTCCTAGGCATTACTCACCCGTCCGCCGCTCGACGCCCATTAACGCACCCGAAGGATTGTTAGTGTCGTTTCCGCTCGACTTGCATGTGTTAGGCCTGCCGCCAGCGTTCAATCTGAGCCATGATCAAACTCTTCAATTTAAGATTTTGTGACTCAACGAATACTGACTTCAAAACTAATATTTACCGCTCTTTCGAAAAAGAACAGAAACATGTAATTCTAAAGCTATTACCATTCCAACAGAATGGTAATGAATTGACTGTGCCAAAATTAAGTAAACTTAATTTTGTATTGGTCACTCAGTTCATTGAAATCAAGTTTGTTACCGAAGTAACTGCCATTCCTAAGAATGACGTTTTGATATTCATCAACGAGTGCCCACACAGATTGATAGGTTTAAATTGTTAAAGAGCTTTGCTTTCAGTGCTTTAGCACGTAAGCAGGACGCGTATAATACGCTTTCCACTTTGAAAGTCAACATAAAACTCTAAGAAAACTTAGAACTCTATGGTGACTTGTCTATTAAATAGACAAAGTCGAAATTAAAGCCTGGCGATGTCCTACTCTCACATGGGGAAGCCCCACACTACCATCGGCGCTATTGTGTTTCACTTCTGAGTTCGGCATGGAATCAGGTGGGTCCACAATGCTATGGTCGCCAAGCAAATTTTGCTTTTACTTTCAGTTTTTTAAAAACTGAAGGCAAAATAATCTGGAAAACTGATTTAAAAGTATCTCTTCAAACTCATTCAAGCGTTTGGTATATCTGAGTCCACAAAACCCCTTGGGTGTTGTATGGTTAAGCCTCACGGGCAATTAGTACAGGTTAGCTCAATGCCTCGCAGCACTTACACATCCTGCCTATCAACGTCGTAGTCTACGACAACCCTTTAGGACACTTATAGTGCCAGGGAAAACTCATCTCAAGGCTCGCTTCCCGCTTAGATGCTTTCAGCGGTTATCGATTCCGAACTTAGCTACCGGGCAATGCCATTGGCATGACAACCCGAACACCAGAGGTTCGTCCACTCCGGTCCTCTCGTACTAGGAGCAGCCCCTTTCAATTTTCCAACGCCCACGGCAGATAGGGACCGAACTGTCTCACGACGTTCTAAACCCAGCTCGCGTACCACTTTAAATGGCGAACAGCCATACCCTTGGGACCGACTTCAGCCCCAGGATGTGATGAGCCGACATCGAGGTGCCAAACACCGCCGTCGATATGAACTCTTGGGCGGTATCAGCCTGTTATCCCCGGAGTACCTTTTATCCGTTGAGCGATGGCCCTTCCATTCAGAACCACCGGATCACTATGACCTGCTTTCGCACCTGCTCGAATTGTCATTCTCGCAGTCAAGCGGGCTTATGCCATTGCACTAACCACACGATGTCCAACCGTGTTTAGCCCACCTTCGTGCTCCTCCGTTACTCTTTGGGAGGAGACCGCCCCAGTCAAACTACCCACCAGGCACTGTCCGTAATCCCGATTCAGGGACCAACGTTAGAACATCAAAACTACAAGGGTGGTATTTCAAGGACGACTCCATCACATCTAGCGACGCAATTTCATAGTCTCCCACCTATCCTACACATGTAGGTTCAATGTTCAGTGCCAAGCTGTAGTAAAGGTTCACGGGGTCTTTCCGTCTAGCCGCGGGTACACTGCATCTTCACAGCGATTTCAATTTCACTGAGTCTCGGGTGGAGACAGCGTGGCCATCATTACGCCATTCGTGCAGGTCGGAACTTACCCGACAAGGAATTTCGCTACCTTAGGACCGTTATAGTTACGGCCGCCGTTTACCGGGGCTTCGATCAAGAGCTTCGACCGAAGTCTAACCCCATCAATTAACCTTCCGGCACCGGGCAGGCGTCACACCGTATACGTCATCTTACGATTTTGCACAGTGCTGTGTTTTTAATAAACAGTTGCAGCCACCTGGTATCTGCGACTCTCGTCTGCTCCATCCGCAAGGGACTTCACTGATAAGAGCGTACCTTCTCCCGAAGTTACGGTACCATTTTGCCTAGTTCCTTCACCCGAGTTCTCTCAAGCGCCTTGGTATTCTCTACCCGACCACCTGTGTCGGTTTGGGGTACGATTCCTTACAATCTGAAGCTTAGAGGCTTTTCCTGGAAGCATGGCATCAATGACTTCACTACCGTAGTAGCTCGACATCGTATCTCAGCGTTAATGAAAGTCCGGATTTACCTAAACTTTCCGCCTACATACTTGAACCTGGACAACCGTCGCCAGGCCCACCTAGCCTTCTCCGTCCCCCCATCGCAATTGTAAGAAGTACGGGAATATTAACCCGTTTCCCATCGACTACGCCTTTCGGCCTCGCCTTAGGAGTCGACTTACCCTGCCCCGATTAACGTTGGACAGGAACCCTTGGTCTTCCGGCGAGGGAGTTTTTCACTCCCTTTATCGTTACTCATGTCAGCATTCGCACTTCTGATACCTCCAGCAGCCCTTACAGACCACCTTCAACGGCTTACAGAACGCTCCCCTACCCCACATACCCTAAGGTACGTAGCCGCAGCTTCGGTGTATAGCTTAGCCCCGTTACATCTTCCGCGCAGGCCGACTCGACCAGTGAGCTATTACGCTTTCTTTAAATGATGGCTGCTTCTAAGCCAACATCCTGGCTGTCTGAGCCTTCCCACATCGTTTCCCACTTAGCTATACTTTGGGACCTTAGCTGGCGGTCTGGGTTGTTTCCCTCTCCACGACGGACGTTAGCACCCGCCGTGTGTCTCCCGGATAGTACTTACTGGTATTCGGAGTTTGCAAAGGGTTGGTAAGTCGGGATGACCCCCTAGCCTTAACAGTGCTCTACCCCCAGTAGTATTCGTCCGAGGCGCTACCTAAATAGCTTTCGGGGAGAACCAGCTATCTCCAGGTTTGATTGGCCTTTCACCCCTAGCCACAAGTCATCCGCTAATTTTTCAACATTAGTCGGTTCGGTCCTCCAGTTGATGTTACTCAACCTTCAACCTGCCCATGGCTAGATCACCTGGTTTCGGGTCTAATCCTAGCAACTGTACGCCCAGTTAAGACTCGGTTTCCCTACGGCTCCCCTAAACGGTTAACCTTGCTACTAAAATTAAGTCGCTGACCCATTATACAAAAGGTACGCAGTCACACCACGAAGGTGCTCCTACTGCTTGTACGTACACGGTTTCAGGTTCTATTTCACTCCCCTCACAGGGGTTCTTTTCGCCTTTCCCTCACGGTACTGGTTCACTATCGGTCAGTCAGTAGTATTTAGCCTTGGAGGATGGTCCCCCCATATTCAGACAGGATATCACGTGTCCCGCCCTACTCGTTTTCACTGATTATGATGTGTCGATTACGGGGCTATCACCCTTTATTGCGAGACTTTCCAGACTCTTCACCTGCATCATTAAAAGCTTAAGGGCTAATCCAATTTCGCTCGCCGCTACTTTCGGAATCTCGGTTGATTTCTCTTCCTCGGGGTACTTAGATGTTTCAGTTCCCCCGGTTTGCCTCCTGTTGCTATGTATTCACAACAGGATACTTGCTTATGCAAGTGGGTTTCCCCATTCAGGAATCCCAGACTCAAAAGGTTATTACTACCTAATCTGGGCTTATCGCAAGTTATTACGCCTTTCATCGCCTCTGACTGCCAAGGCATCCACCGTGTACGCTTAGTCACTTAACCATACAACCCGAAAGGGTCTCTGTTTTACTTTCACTTTTGAAAAGTGAAAACAAACTAGTATGGCAACTAACCAAGGTTTTTGGTTGTCATCAAGAAGGGTTAATTCCTGATAACTGTTTGCCGGACTCAATTGTGAATCAATGTAAACATTGATTCGAATACAAGACACTTGAATGTGTTTGTTGTGTTTATCTAATGAAAGATAAACATTGAGAACTTTTAAATTTGATTGAATTACTCGTAAGTAATCAATCAGTCAGCTTTCCAAATTGTTAAAGAGCATAAAGCAAAAAGCTTTAATCAATAACTTACGTTATTAATTAAAGCTCTGGCTTTAACTAAATCTAAACCATCAATCTGTGTGGACACTCATCGTAAGTATCTTCGTATAAGGAGGTGATCCAGCCCCAGGTTCCCCTAGGGCTACCTTGTTACGACTTCACCCCAGTCATGAACCACAAAGTGGTGAGCGTCCTCCCCGAAAGGTTAAACTACCCACTTCTTTTGCAGCCCACTCCCATGGTGTGACGGGCGGTGTGTACAAGGCCCGGGAACGTATTCACCGTGACATTCTGATTCACGATTACTAGCGATTCCGACTTCATGGAGTCGAGTTGCAGACTCCAATCCGGACTACGACGCACTTTTTGGGATTCGCTCACTATCGCTAGCTTGCTGCCCTCTGTATGCGCCATTGTAGCACGTGTGTAGCCCTACTCGTAAGGGCCATGATGACTTGACGTCGTCCCCACCTTCCTCCGGTTTATCACCGGCAGTCTCCCTGGAGTTCCCGACATTACTCGCTGGCAAACAAGGATAAGGGTTGCGCTCGTTGCGGGACTTAACCCAACATTTCACAACACGAGCTGACGACAGCCATGCAGCACCTGTCTCAGAGTTCCCGAAGGCACACCTGCGTCTCCGCTGGCTTCTCTGGATGTCAAGAGTAGGTAAGGTTCTTCGCGTTGCATCGAATTAAACCACATGCTCCACCGCTTGTGCGGGCCCCCGTCAATTCATTTGAGTTTTAATCTTGCGACCGTACTCCCCAGGCGGTCTACTTAACGCGTTAGCTCCGAAAGCCACGGCTCAAGGCCACAACCTCCAAGTAGACATCGTTTACGGCGTGGACTACCAGGGTATCTAATCCTGTTTGCTCCCCACGCTTTCGCATCTGAGTGTCAGTGTCTGTCCAGGGGGCCGCCTTCGCCACTGGTATTCCTTCAGATCTCTACGCATTTCACCGCTACACCTGAAATTCTACCCCCCTCTACAGCACTCTAGTTCACCAGTTTCAAATGCAGTTCCGAGGTTGAGCCCCGGGCTTTCACATCTGACTTAATGAACCACCTGCATGCGCTTTACGCCCAGTAATTCCGATTAACGCTCGCACCCTCCGTATTACCGCGGCTGCTGGCACGGAGTTAGCCGGTGCTTCTTCTGTTGCTAACGTCAAGAGATAACGCTATTAACGTTACCCCCTTCCTCACAACTGAAAGTACTTTACAACCCGAAGGCCTTCTTCATACACGCGGCATGGCTGCATCAGGCTTTCGCCCATTGTGCAATATTCCCCACTGCTGCCTCCCGTAGGAGTCTGGACCGTGTCTCAGTTCCAGTGTGGCTGATCATCCTCTCAGACCAGCTAGGGATCGTCGCCTTGGTGAGCCATTACCTCACCAACTAGCTAATCCCACCTAGGCATATCTTGACGCGAGAGGCCCGAAGGTCCCCCTCTTTGGCCCGTAGGCATTATGCGGTATTAGCCATCGTTTCCAATGGTTATCCCCCACATCAAGGCAATTTCCTAGGCATTACTCACCCGTCCGCCGCTCGACGCCCAACAAATCCTCCGAAGATTCAATGTTGTCGTTTCCGCTCGACTTGCATGTGTTAGGCCTGCCGCCAGCGTTCAATCTGAGCCATGATCAAACTCTTCAATTTAAGATTTTGTGACTCAACGAATACTGACTTCAAAACTAATATTCATGTAAACATGAACATGTAATTCTAAAGCTATTACCATTCCAACAGAATGGTAATGAATTGACTGTGCCAAAATTAAGTAAACTTAATTTTGTATTGGTCACTCAGTTCATTGAAATCAAGTTTGTTACCGAAGTAACTGTTATTACGCTCTTTCGAAAAAGAACCAATAACGTTTTGATATTCATCAACGAGTGCCCACACAGATTGATAGGTTTAAATTGTTAAAGAGCTTCACTTGTTGAGCGTTCCTTTTAAGTAAGGAGCCTCTCTAAGTGGACGGCCATTCTAGCGAATTAACATTCAGTGTCAAACACTTTTTGAAAATTAATTTTTTGTCGCTTTCCGTCTGACTGATTGTTGCTGAAGCCTTGTGGCGTCTGCCGTCTCAGTGGTGTCGCATTATAGGGAACCCACTCAGCTTAGCAACTACTTTTTCATAAAAAATGAATAAATAGGAGTTAACTGCCTAATAGTTCACCTAAACAGAAAAAAGAGAACATTTCTGCTCTCTTTTCGCTCAAAATCCAAAAGAATTCTTAGATAAATGCGTAAGCATCTGCGTACATATGGTCACGCTTTGCTTCTTTATTCTGAGTAAACAAGTCTCTTGCAGCGCCTGCCATTTCGAAACGACCCGCAATGTAGATATCGAAATCAGCTAATGATTCGAAGCTTTGCGTGATTGCTTCTAATACATTACCCGTTTGACCGTGCCAAACTGCAGGTGCTTCTTCTACTACTGGTACAAAATGCACATTGCTGTGTTTTGCTGCAATGTCGGCAAGCTCTTCTTTCGCATACAGCTGACACTCATCTTTTGCACCCCAGTATAGATGAATCTCTTTTTTACTGTTCTGCGCGATGCAGTGATCGAGAATAGAGCGCACGTAGCTAAAGCCAGTACCACCAGCAATTAGCAACAAAGGACGATCGCTTTCTTCTTTAACCCACGCATCACCGTGCGGAGCATCAATAGCTATATCGCCATCTTCAGCTTGCGCTTTCTTCATTGCCTCAACGACTTCTGAAGCGTAAGCATTGTGCTCAGCTGCGCCAATGTGTAACTCAAGCTCGCCTTCATGGCGACAAGGGCTGCTTGCAATCGAAAATGGACGCTTATCTTTCTCGCCCATTTCAACCATCAGATATTGGCCCGCTTTAAAAGCGACCGGTGTTTCTGGGTGAAGTAGGATTTGGTAAGTATTACAAGCCAAAGGCTCGATAGACTTCACTTTACATTTAATAGTCATGTTCTTCCTCTTACTAACCCTTAATCGGCAAAGGTTAGAACTAAATTACTTTCTGCAAATGCTTGGCAAGCAAAAATCCAGCCTTGTTGCTGCTCTTTCTCTGTGAGCATGGGTTCAAGGTGGTAACTCACTTGCCCTTCTAATTTTCTGCACATACACATCGCGCATGCGCCGACTTGGCAACGGTTTGGGAAATAGATATCGCTGTTGAGCGCAGCATCCAAGACCGTTTGCCCTTTTTCTACGGTAAAACTGATGTTTTCTGGGTATAAGACTACTTGGTAGCTCATGAAATTCCTAGCTGTTCCCAGATGCTATCAATCTTTTTAACGACATCAGGATCTTTTGTGATTGGAACACCCCACTCACGCAGGCATTCGCCTTCCCACTTATTGGTCGCATCTAGACCCATTTTTGAGTGTCCTGTTTCATTCTGTAGGAACAACGTATCTCTGGCCGGATCCATTCTTGTGGTCACCGCCCAAATAATGTCATTCCAATCACTCACGTTGACATCGCCGTCACACACGATAACAAACTTGTTCTCATCAAATTGAGACCAAACCGCTTCCATGATTTTCTTACCATTACCTGCAGCTTGCTTATCAATAGACACCACAACCATGTTGGCATTATCGTTTTGCAGGTGAATATCAATAATTTCAGGTTGAGTCTTGGTTAACTCAGCTAAGCTGCCCTCTATATGTTCACTATTTACAGATGCTGATTCGACATCTGGCGATAGTGCTAACTCGGCATCCCACTTCTTAGTGATGTCTAGGCCCATCTTAGAACCTAACCCAACCACAGGTGATGCAAAATCCAATGAATCGATCGGCGTGTGCTCTATCATCAAGCTATCGCGTGACGGATCCATATGTTCACACATAGCAGCGGTCACTTGAGACCAGTCTCGTGCATTTACATCTTCATCGCACACCAATACAAACTTGGTGTACATGAATTGGCGTAAGAAAGACCATACACCCATCATCACTCGCTTAGCGTGACCTGGGTATTGCTTCTTCATGGTTACTACTGCCATTCGGTATGAACAACCTTCAGGCGGTAGATAGAAATCTTCAATCTCTGGGAACTGCTTTTGAAGAATAGGAACAAACACTTCATTTAACGCAACACCCAATACCGCAGGCTCATCAGGTGGACGGCCAGTATAGGTGCTGTGATAGATAGGGTTTTCGCGCATGGTTACATGAGTAACAGTGAACACATGGTGCTTTTCTTTCTCGTTGTAGTAACCAGTATGATCTCCGTAAGGCCCTTCGTCCGCGAACTCATTCGGGTCGATGTAACCTTCCATCACGATTTCCGCACTTGCAGGAACGTCTAAATCATTGCTGATTGATTTAACAACCTCAGTTTTACTACCGCGTAGTAAGCCTGCAAACGCGTATTCCGATAAAGTATCCGGCACTGGCGTAACCGCACCAAGAATAGTGGCAGGGTCTGCTCCAAACGCTACAGAAACTGGGAATGGTTTACCTGGGTTAGTTTCCATCCAATCACGCAGATCAAGCGCTCCGCCACGGTGGGCTAACCAACGCATAATAACTTTATTCTTGCCGATTTTTTGCTGGCGATAGATGCCTAAGTTTTGGCGTTTCTTATTAGGACCGCGAGTAACCGTTAATCCCCATGTTAGCAATGGCGCGACATCGTCGGCCCAACAGCTCATCACGGGGATTTTATCTAGGTCGACGTCATCACCCTGCCATATCACTTGTTGGCATGCCGCTTTACGAAGACGTTTAGCTGGCATATTTAAGACTTGCTTAAACACCGGCAGTTTATCAAGAGCATCTTTAAAGCCTTTTGGTGGCTCAGGTTCCTTTAGATAAGCTAACAACTTACCCACTTCACGCAGTTCTTTCACTTCCTGACGACCCATACCAATAGCCACACGATTAGGTGTACCAAATAGATTGGTTAAAACAGGTATGTCATAGCCTATTGGGTTTTCAAACAAAAGAGCCGGGCCACCAGCACGTAGAGTACGGTCGCTAATCTCGGTCATTTCATAGTCTGGATCGACTGGGTGAGAAATGCGTTTCAACTGACCAATACTTTCAAGATGGTCGATAAAATCACGTAAATCTTTAAAACTCATAGGACTTCTACATGCTGATTATTCTGCGCTCAGTATATCAAAAAGGGTGACGCTGAGATCCCCCTTTTTAGTGTGGTTATTGAGAGGCAAAATCCACTTTACGGTAATGCTTGCTCGATCAAAGAGCTCTTCACCTGAGGGTTATCATTTACAAGATCTTGCAACCATCGCGTATGACCTTGTTTGGCTAATTCACGGGCGACTAATGGCGCTTCATCGGCAATCGCCATCCTAGAGACAAGAAACTCCTTCACCTCTTCTGATAGCGGGTTAACCTTGGTAAGCAAAGTAATCGCTTCATCTTTCAAACGAGGGTTCTTAGTCGCAGCCATTACTTGTTCAAGTGCGAACGCTTGTTTGGTTTCAGCAAGGCGGACTAGCTCAGCTTGGCTATGATAATCGGCCTTCATTCGCCATAGAATCTTGTAGACCTCTGGGTCTTCGCTCACTTGCGCTAATCGAACCACCACCTCAGTAGAAGGTAGCCAGCTAACAATCGAGGAGGCCGTGAGTTGCTTAGTCAGATAATCAACCGCTTCAGGAGACAAACTGTCTAGCTCTCTGATTAACAATGCTTCTCGTGTTTGAACTTGATGCTCAGATCCAGATAACCACTCTTTTAGGTCGAGTTCTTGTTTCTCTGCATCTAACACAAACACCAGCGTCTTCTGGTCTTGGCGCCACTGTTTGATGAGCCGGTTGGCAATCGAAGGGTAATTAAAGGCAGGTACCGTAAACTCATAACCATCTCCACGCTCTAAAACTTGGTAAGTTGGCGTGATAGCGAGTTGCTGCTCAATGAAGATAGACATCTTGGGGGTGAGGACAATTTTTTGCTGTTCGAGCTTCTTCAAGAGTTGGTAACGAGCCACTTCTTGTTGGGGAAATGTCAGACGCTCAAGCGCGAAGCGCAGCGAATTAACTTCGTCTCGTACGACAAATTCGAGTAATTCAGCAGTTTTCAGTTTTACTTGATCATTCTCAAGCCAAGACTCTACTGTAATTGGAGACATCTCGGTGGCATAGCTCATACCGACCGGGGAAAGTAACAGTGAAGTAGACAGGAGTAATGATGACAACAGTCCATGTTGCATTTTAACTTCCTTTTAACACTTTTTCTCATTCTGCAAGCTGTCGCTATAAAATGCAAATAAAAAGCGCCACCCGAAGGCAGCGCTTTTTAATAACTATCAGCTAATCAAGACTACTGACGACGCATTGCGTCAAAGAACTCATCGTTCGTTTTAGTCATTGCTAACTTATCGATAAGGAATTCCATTGCATCAGTTTCGCCCATAGGGTGAACAATCTTACGCAGGATCCACATCTTCTGTAGCTCATCAGGCTTAGTAAGAAGCTCTTCACGACGAGTACCAGAGCGGTTGAAATCAATCGCTGGGAATACGCGCTTTTCAGCAATCTTACGGTTAAGGTGCAGTTCCATGTTACCTGTACCTTTGAATTCTTCGTAGATTACTTCATCCATCTTAGAACCAGTATCAACCAGTGCAGTTGCGATGATAGTTAAGCTACCGCCTTCTTCTACGTTACGTGCCGCACCGAAGAAACGCTTTGGACGATGTAGAGCATTCGCATCAACACCACCAGTAAGAACTTTACCTGATGAAGGAATAACAGTGTTGTAAGCACGAGCTAGACGAGTGATTGAGTCCAGTAGGATAACCACATCTTTCTTGTGTTCAACAAGACGCTTAGCCTTCTCGATTACCATTTCTGCTACTTGTACGTGGCGAGATGCTGGCTCATCGAAAGTCGATGCGATTACTTCACCTTTAACTAGGCGCTGCATTTCTGTTACTTCTTCTGGACGCTCATCGATAAGTAGAACCATTAGTTCACACTCAGGATGGTTGCGTGCAATGCTTTGTGCAATATTTTGCAGAAGCATTGTTTTACCTGCTTTAGGCGGAGCAACAATCAGACCACGCTGGCCTTTACCTATAGGTGAAGCAAGGTCAAGAATTCGAGCTGTGATATCTTCAGTCGCACCATTACCCGCTTCCATCACCATACGTTCGTTGGCGTGAAGAGGAGTCAGGTTTTCAAAAAGGATTTTGTTACGAGCGTTGTCTGGCTTGTCGTAGTTAACCGTGTTTACTTTAAGCAGTGCAAAGTAACGTTCGCCATCTTTAGGTGGACGGATTTTACCGCCAATCGAGTCACCGGTGCGAAGGTTAAAACGACGAATCTGGCTTGGTGATACGTAAATATCATCTGGCCCAGCAAGGTACGAACTGTCGCCGCTACGCAGGAAACCAAAACCGTCTTGAAGAATTTCTAGAACACCATCACCAAAGATGTCTTCACCACTTTTTGCATGCGCTTTAAGGATGGAGAAGATAATGTCTTGTTTTCTTAGGCGAGCTTGATTTTCAAGACCTAGGCTTTCGCTAAGTTTAACAAGTTCAGACACAGGTCTGTTCTTCAGTTCAGTAAGATTCATAGTGGTGGAAGTTTGTTTAGTCAAAATAGGATCTGTTTTCTTAAGTTAAGAAGGAGTTGGTCACAGGATCGACCAAGAAGAGAAATTCGTTCAATTAACGTGCGATAAATTAGCACTAAAACTAAGACTAGTCCATAGCTTAGAAAAAACAAAACCGCGCATTTGTTAACTGCGCGGTTTCTTTTCAAATGCTGACCTGATTAAAGGTTAGCGTCTAGGAACTCTTTAAGTTGAGTTTTAGACAATGCACCAACTTTAGTTGCTGCTACGCCGCCATCTTTGAAAAGAAGCAGCGTTGGAATGCCACGAATACCGAATTTTGGTGGAGTTCCAGCATTTTGGTCGATATTTAATTTACCGATTGTGAGCTTGCCTTCGTACTCGTTTGCGATTTCATCAAGAATCGGCGCAATCATTTTACATGGACCACACCATTCTGCCCAAAAATCAACAAGAACAGGGCCTGCAGCATTGATTACATCGTTATCAAAACCGTCATCAGTTAGCTGCAAAATCTTATCACTCATCTTCCACTCCAATGTATTTTTTAGAACTGGTTGGATGATAACCAGTAAATAGATGCCCTATTGGAATGTATTTACTTTCGTATTGCAAGCTTAAGCTGATATTCTATAGCAATGAAAAAGACGCATATCACAGAGCAAAAGTTCGCCGACTTGGATTTACTTCCTCAAGTCATTGAAGGATTGGAGAAAAAAGGGTTCGATTATTGTACCCCTATCCAAGCCTTGGCGCTCCCGGTACTGCTCACCGGCCAAGACATTGCAGGCCAGGCCCAAACGGGTACTGGTAAAACGCTTGCGTTTCTAACTGCTACTTTTAACCACCTGCTAAAAACACCTGAGCATGAAGGGCGTAAGCCTAACCAGCCACGTGCAATTATTATGGCACCAACGCGTGAACTCGCGATTCAGATCTACAACGATGCTGACTCTCTGGTTGAAAGCACGGGTATCAAAGCAGCACTCGCTTACGGTGGCGAAAGCTACGACAAGCAGCTAGGTAAAATCGAAGAAGGCGCAGATATCTTAATTGGTACTACTGGCCGTATCATCGATTTCTACAAGCAAAAGGTATTTAACCTTAACCACATTCAAGCTGTTGTGCTTGATGAAGCCGATCGTATGTTTGATCTGGGCTTTATTAAAGACATTCGCTTCTTGTTCCGCCGTATGCCTGAGCCAAAAGATCGCCTGAACATGCTGTTCTCTGCGACGCTGTCTTACCGCGTACAAGAGCTAGCGTTCGAGCACATGCACAACCCAGAGCACGTGGTTGTTGAGCCTGAGCGTAAAACAGGTCACCGCATTCAAGAAGAGCTGTTCTACCCTTCTAACGAACATAAGATGGCTCTTCTACAAACGTTAATCGAAGAAGAATGGCCAGATCGCGCAATCATCTTCGCTAACACGAAGCACAAATGTGAATCAGTTTGGGGCCACTTGGCTGCCGATGGTCACCGTGTAGGCCTGCTAACTGGCGATGTTCCTCAGAAGAAACGTGAAAAAATTCTTGAGCAGTTCACCAAAGGTGATGTTGACCTTCTTGTCGCAACGGATGTTGCAGCTCGTGGCCTACACATTCCTCAAGTAACACACGTATTCAACTTCGACCTACCTGATGATTGTGAAGATTACGTTCACCGTATCGGTCGTACAGGTCGTGCTGGTGAAAGCGGTCACTCGATCAGCTTTGCTTGTGAAGATTACGCAATCAACTTGCCACCAATCGAAGAATACATTGAGCATGCTATCCCAATGTCTGACTACGATGCTTCTGCACTACTAGAAGATCTGCCAGCACCGATGCGCTTACGTACACGTAACCCGCAACAACGCCGCTCAAACAACAATGGCCCACGCAACGGTAACCGTAAACCAAACCAGAACCGTCGCCCACGCCAACCGCGTCATAACAAGGAAGCTTAGTCGCTTATGAGTCAAACAGTGTCACCCCCGCTTTATGCTGCAATCGACCTCGGGTCGAACAGTTTTCATATGCTCGTTGTGCGTCACATCGATGGCAGCGTACAAACCATGGCTAAGATTAAGCGTAAAGTGCGTTTAGCAGCAGGCTTAAATGAAAATAATGCGCTTAGTACAGAAGCTATGCAGCGCGGTTGGGACTGTTTGAGTCTCTTTGCAGAGCGACTGCAAGATATTCCGAAAGAAAATATCCGCATTGTGGGTACAGCGACCCTACGTACCGCTATCAATGTGGATATATTTCTAGAGAAAGCGAACCAGATCCTTGGTTACGACATCAATGTTATCTCTGGTGAAGAAGAAGCTGCGACGATCTATAAAGGCGTTGCACACACTTCTGGTGGCAGCGGCCGCCGACTGGTCGTTGATATTGGTGGCGCAAGCACCGAAATGATCATAGGTGAAGGCTTCTCAGCGAAAGCACTAACTAGCCTGAAGATGGGCTGTGTTACCTGGCTTGAGCGCCACTTTAAAGATCGCCAATTAACCGCAACCAACTTTAACAATGCCATTGAAGCGGCTAAGTCTACGTTGGCTCCTATCCTAGATAGCTACACTGATATCGGATGGGATGTGTGTGTTGGTGCCAGTGGTACCGTTCAAGCACTGCAAGAAATCATGTTGGCGCAAGGCATGGATGAAGTCATTACTCATGCCAAGCTTAAGCGTTTACAGAAACAAGCTATGATTACCGAGCGCTTGGAAGAGCTAGAAATAGAAGGATTGACCCTAGAGCGTGCATTAGTGTTCCCAAGTGGCCTTTCTATTCTTATCGCTATTTTTGAGCTACTTGAAATAGATTCAATGACACTCGCAGGCGGCGCACTCCGTGAAGGCCTAGCCTACGAGATGGTGGATGAACTTCGCCAAGAAGATATTCGTGCGCGTACCATCAAGAGCGTGCAATCACGTTACCAAATGGACGTAAGCTACGGTGAACAAGTTGCTGTCGTCGCACAAACTCTGTTAGAGCAAGCGGGCGCCGAAGAGTGGGTTTCAGAACCTCAAGCTGGCGTGCTATTGCAAACCGCAGCTAAGCTTCATGAGATTGGTTTAACCATCGATTTCAAAAAAGGCGGCGAGCACAGCGCTTACCTACTGCAGAACTTAGACCTGCCAGGCTTTACTCGAGCGCAAAAGCACTACTTGGGTGAGTTAACACGTCGCTACCGTGAACAGTTAACCTCATTGCCTGAGCAACATGCAATCTCAGGCACCAGCAGCAAGCGTATTTTACGAATTCTGCGTTTAGCTATTTTGCTGACCCACCGTCGCAATCCAGCGCTAGAGCCTGAGTTTAAGCTTGCAACCGATGGTAACAACCTGACCTTAACGCTTTCTAAGCAATGGCTAGCAGACAACCCGCTGACCGCTGCTGAGCTAGAGATCGAGTCGAATAGACAAACCGATATTGGCTGGCCATTGAATATTGAATGCCTCTGATATTAATATCTGACGCTAGAAATTAAAAAAGCCCAAGTTAGTAGACTAACTTGGGCTTTTTCTTATCGCTGCATTAATGCTTTGCGTTACAAGTCTCAAACTTAAGCGTTAACACCTGTCGCTTTAAAGTCAGGGTTCACTGCGGTTAACTTCTTAACCACGTAATTAAGAAGCACACCGTACATAGGCACGAACAAACCTAAGCTAATGATGAGTTTGAATCCGTAATCAACCAACGCAATCTCAGTCCAGTGCTCAGCCATGAATGGATCTGGGCTTTGGTAGAAGGCAATCGCAAAGAACGCGATGGTATCAATGGCATTACCAAAAAGTGTCGAACACGTTGGCGCAACCCACCATTGCTTCATTTGGCGTAAGCGGTTGAACACATGCACATCCAAGATCTGACCGAGCAAATAAGCCATGAAGCTTGCCGCTGCGATGCGTGCAACAAACAGGTTGAACTCGCCTAGTTGGCTAAAGCCTTGGAATGAACCTTCAAAGAACACCACAGACAATAAATAAGAAACGGCCAGTGCAGGCAACATCACTAAGAAAATGATTTTACGAGCAAGCTGCGCGCCAAAAATGCGTACTGTGAGATCGGTTGCTAGGAAGATAAACGGGAAAGTGAAAGCACCCCAAGTGGTGTGCATACCGAAGACGGTAAAAGGTAGCTGAACCAAATAGTTGCTTGACGCAATAATGACCAAATGGAACAAAACTAATAGTGCTAGGGCTTTGCGCTGTTGCGCAGGGGTAAAGTTACTCATGCTGTACCTTTTTAGTTTGGTTTGGGGGTGAGGGAACCCAAATCGAGTCATTTCTTCGAATAATCCAAGAAAGCTCTTACCAATAATGTGAATTAAAAATGTTTCTATAATTTGCTCTATTGAGCGGCGGGCGATTATACATTAATCAATATTGGCTGCAACGGTGAGAACAAACGCAAACGTTTATCCTCACTTTTATTGGTGAATAACGCTAGAAGCTCTGTTTTTTAAAGCGATGTTTTTAGAAGCTATGCTAAACGTTAGAAACCACGCTTGAAGTTAGAAACCATGCCAAAAGTTAGAAGCCGCGCTTGAAAAGCGTCGCGAGATAATCGAACTCTTCTCGGCTTTCTTCAGCGTTTAACGACTCAAACCAAATTGATTCGCTGTAATGCTCAGACTTTAAAAACATTCGACAGTCTTCAAAATCAATCAACCAAGAGTGCATGTCAGCGTCCCATTGTTTTTCAACAACAGAAGCTGACAGCAACGCCACCAGTTTTTCACCTAGCACTTCATAAGAATCAAAATCAAAACTTGGAGACGTAATCAGTAAACGCCCTTCCTCAGCCAAATACTCTCTTAAGCCAAATTCTGTTGGTGTTGTCATGTCCCTATCAACCTTATTCTTTTTCTATGAGCTAATCGTTTTTACAAGCTAAACACTTCTGAAAACTAGCAATTAGCCGTGTGTGGTGATGTGTTCTTGAATCAAATCTAAGAATGGATCAGCGTACTTATCGAGTTTGCGTTGACCGACACCATTCACTGCTAACATCTCGCCATAAGATGTGGGTAGGATTTCAGCCATATCAATCAGCGTCGCGTCACTGAATACCACATAAGGTGGTAAGCCATCTTCATCTGCAATCGACTTACGCAGCTTTCGCAGTTTCGCAAACAGCTTCTTATCGTAATTCTTGCTACTGAGTTTATCAGACTTAGCATTACGAACTGCGGTATCTAAACGAGGTACAGCCAACTCCAAAGACATCTCTCCGCGCAGTAACGGACGGGCTTCTTCTGTTAACTGTAATGTCGAGTTACGAGTAATGTTCTGGAACAGCAAGCCTTTGTGAATCAACTGACGGAAGATACTTATCCAGTAATCGTGGCTATGGTCGCGGCCAATGCCGTAGGTAGACAATTTATCGTGGCCATTATCACGGACACGGATGTTCTGCATGCCACGCATCACTTCCACCACGTAACCCATACCAAACGACTGATTGACACGGTACACACAAGACAATGCCTTCTGCGCTTCTTTAGTCGCATCAAAATGCTTAGGTGGATCGAGGCAGATATCGCAGTTGCCGCATTGCTTCTCGCGATATTCGCCAAAATAGTTCAATAGAACCTGACGACGACAGGTTTGCGCTTCGGCAAAGGCACTCATCGCGTTCAGCTTGTGCATCTCAACTTGTTTCTGTGGGCCTTCTTCTTTCTCATCCAGCATGCGACGCAGCCAACCCATATCAGCCGGGTCAAACAGCATCATCGCTTCAGCAGGTAAGCCATCACGACCCGCACGGCCAGTCTCTTGATAGTAAGATTCGATATTGCGTGGAATATCAAAGTGCACCACAAAGCGTACATTGGGTTTATTGATGCCCATACCAAACGCCACAGTCGCCACGACGATCTGAATATCATCACGTTGGAAAGCTTCTTGAACGTAAGCACGTTCGTCGGTATCCATGCCAGCATGGTAACCCGCAGCGCGAATACCGTTATTGCACAGCTTCTCGGTCACCATCTCCACTTTCTTACGGCTACCACAGTAGATGATGCCGCAATTGCCTTTCTGTGTTTCTAGGTAGCGAACCACCTGTGACACGGGCTTGTGCTTCTCAACCAAGTTGTAGCGAATATTAGGGCGATCGAAGCTGCCTAAATGCGTATGTGGATCCACCAACTGCAAGCGCGAGATAATATCTTTACGAGTCGCATCATCGGCAGTTGCCGTTAGCGCCATGTAAGGTACATGTGGGAAATACTGTTTAAGCTGACCTAATGATGCATATTCAGGGCGGAAATCGTGCCCCCACTGAGAGATACAGTGCGCTTCATCGACCGCAATCATCGAAAGCGGTAAGCCTTGTAGACGCTCGATAAAGTCACGCATCAACACGCGCTCTGGCGAGACATACACCATTTTCAACTGACCTGAGTTCATACGATTAAAGACCGAGATCAGGTTCTCTCGCGGCATCGACGAGTTAATGCACTCTGCCGCGACACCGTTGGCTTTCAACTGATCAACCTGGTCTTTCATCAACGAAATCAGCGGTGAGATAACCAGAGTCAGCCCTTCACGAACCAAAGCCGGGATTTGGTAACACAGCGATTTACCGCCACCGGTTGGCATAATCACCAAGCTGTCTTTGCCCTCAACGGCCAAATCAATGACCTCTTGCTGACCATCGCGAAAGCTTTGATAGCCGAACACATCTTGCAAGATGGTTTGCGCATCATTCGCGGGAGTTGGTATTTGCTCAGCAATCAGAGTGGCGGTCATTATGGTTCCTAATCGAGGTATGAAATCAGCAAGCATCTTCGGCAAGCAAGTCGCACATTGTAGAGGGGAACGCTGGCGAATTAAACCGCAAATTGTTAGGTGAAAAGGGTTATCGCTCCTATACTGACCAACTCTCTTATAAATCTTATTAATAAGCACTCAGTGCTAGAGAAAGATGCATGACACAGGAAGAACAACAACGTACGCGCCAGGGAGTTTTGCTTGCCGTCGGCGCCTACACCATGTGGGGGGTCGCCCCTATATATTTCAAATCTTTAAGTGACGTATCCCCGTTAGAGATCCTTAGCCACCGTGTAGTATGGTCCTTTTTCCTACTCGCTTTCTTACTGCACATTGGCCGCAGCTGGCGTAAAGTCCGCGACATCCTGACCTCGAAACCAAAAATGCTCTATTTGGTGGCGACGTCTATTTTGGTGGGCGCTAACTGGCTTATTTTTATTTGGGCGGTGAATTCCAATCACATGCTTGATGCCAGCTTGGGGTATTACATCAACCCACTGATTAACGTGTTGCTCGGGATGCTCTTCCTCGGCGAACGCTTACGTAAGCTGCAATGGTTTGCAGTGGCTCTTGCTGCGATTGGCGTATTAATCCAATTAATTGCCTTCGGTTCAGTGCCGATCGTCGCCATTGCCCTAGCCTTTAGCTTCGGTTTTTATGGCTTACTGCGTAAAAAGGTGAGCTTAGAAGCGCAAACAGGTTTGTTCATTGAGACTCTGGTTATGTTACCTCTCGCAGCAACGTACCTATTGTTTATTGCTGATAGCCCAACCTCGGACTTCTCAATGAACCCAATGCAACTCAATCTATTACTGGTTGCTGCTGGTGTTATTACCACCATTCCACTGCTGTGCTTTACTGGCGCTGCAACACGTTTAAAGCTATCGACCCTCGGCTTCTTCCAGTACATTGGACCAAGCTTAATGTTCTTGTTAGCGGTGCTGATTTATGGCGAAGCGTTTACCAGTGACAAAGCGATTACCTTCGCCTTTATTTGGGGAGCGTTGGTGATATTCAGCTTTGACGGTCTGCGTAACAACAGAAAGAACAAACGCGCTAAGCAGTAACACTGATCGTTTTTTACAAGACAATCCCTTAATACGAAGATAAGCTTGGTTGAATTGATGACTATTTGACCAAGCTTTTTTGTACCATGGATAAAGTCCACTACTACTCTACCCCAACAGAAGATATCAGCCTGATCCAAGCTCAATACCAAGAGTTTGCTTTTCAGCGCCACTATCATTTGGACTTTCACATTGGTTTAATTACCCAAGGACAGCAGAAATTCGTCTATAAAGGGACGAGCCATAATGTTGGTGCAGGCCAAGTTGTTATCATGCCACCCGATGAGCTGCATGATGGGCACTCCAAACTCGATTCGGGTTATCAAGTCAGTGTGTTTGCCGTATCTCCCCAATGGTTTCAAGATCTTGCCGATCCCAAGAAGAATGGTCACACATTAGGCTTTTCTGAGTTGATCCTCTCCGATCAAGCTGCATTTTCACAATTACGCAACTTGCACGGCCTATTAATCCATCAAAACATCAGCCAGCTCGCTCAAGATTGCTTACCTTTCGAAGGGTTCTCGACGATTGTCGATCGTTATGCGAAATTTGGATCGAAGAGTGACATCAAACTGGGTAATCAATCGATTGATACGCTAAAAGACTACTTGATGGCGAACTTGGATCAACCAGTGCGATTAGAACAATTGTCTGAGTTGTGTGGTTTAACCACGACTCAATTCCAACGCCATTTTAAAAACAGAATGGGCATTACGCCTTATGCATGGCTGAGCCGTTTACGTATGGAACAGAGCATGCGTCTGATTAAGTCTGGGATATGTGGTACCAAGGTCGCGCACCAAGTAGGCTTCTATGATCAAGCACACTTCTCTAAGGCTTTCAAAACCACGTTCGGCGTACCACCCTCACAAATCAACTAAGTGTTGATAATTTACAATTGCTCGATTTCAAATCACGGTAAGCTACGCTCAATACGATTACTTATTTAAAAATAGCGGCAACGTTATTGAGAACTGACGATGAACGAAGTCACCATACTGATCACCCTAGCCTCTATCCACTTCATCGCTTTGATGAGCCCCGGCCCTGATTTTGCGTTAGTCGTGCAAAATGCGACGCGTCACGGACGCCAGACAGGCTTGTACATTGCGCTTGGTTTATCTTGCGGGATCTTGCTGCACTCATTACTGAGCCTGACGGGAATCAGTTACCTAGTCCACCAGCAACCCACATTGTTTGCCATTATCCAACTAGCCGGCGGTAGCTACTTACTGTACTTAGGTTACGGAGCACTTAAAGCAACCTGGCAAATCATTCAGAACCACGACGATGACGACGATACCGTCAATTCCAACGATCTGATTCTGACCAATAAGCGTCAGGCATTTTCGAAAGGGTTTGCGACCAATATTCTCAACCCAAAGGCTTTGGTGTTCTTTATCAGCTTGATGTCGAGCCTAGTGCCTGCCGACATGTCTCTGTCAGGTAAAGGCTTTGCTCTGATCATCCTATTTGGTCTGTCTCTGTTTTGGTTCTCACTACTGGCTTGGATGCTTTCGACTAAAGCATTGCAAAAGAAACTCAGCGAAGCAACGGTATACATCGATGGCTTATGTGGCGTGGTATTCAGCCTTATTGGCGTGAGTATTCTTTGGCAGTCGCTGTCCGGTTTAATCGCTTAAATTCGAATCAAGATTACAATTCGTTAACAACACTCTGGCTATCTCATCTTTCCACTGCCAATCTGGCTCTGCATATTAAAAGGAGAAGATCATGCAGTGGAAAACAAAACTAACAACCCTCGCCACTTCTACCCTACTTTTTGCCTCTCACGTCAGTTGGGCAAATCAAGCTGCCGATTCCGTCGCACCCGAACAAAGTAGTGGTTTAGAAACCAAACAGCTCGTTAAAACCAACGATTGGATGGTCACCGCGGCCAACCCTCTTGCCACACAAGCCGGTGCTGATGTACTTGCTCGTGGTGGTAACGCGATAGACGCCATGGTTGCTGTGCAGCTTATGCTTGGCTTAGTGGAACCTCAGTCATCAGGTATTGGTGGCGGCGCGTTCCTTGTTTATTTTGATGGCAAGGACAAGCAACTCAAAACCTACGATGGCCGTGAAACCGCGCCGCTTGATGCCACGCCACGTCTATTCCAAGACGAAAACGGCCAACCGCTTAAATTCTATGATGCCGTGGTTGGCGGTCGTTCTGTTGGCACGCCAGGCACGGTGCAATTACTGTGGGACACTCACCAGAAGTACGGCAAGCTCGAATGGGCATCACTGATTAAGCCCATTGCTCAACTGGCTGAAAAAGGTTTTACCATCAGCCCACGCTTAGCCACCTTGATTGAAAATGACCAACAGCAACTAAGCCGCTTTGCCACTACCAAAGCCTACTTCTTCAATGCCGATGGCAACCCGAAAACAGCTGGCACGCAACTTAAGAACCCAGAGTACGCGGCAACGTTAAACGCTATTTCTAAGAACGGTGCTAAGGCCTTTTACCAAGGTGAGATTTCTACCGACATCATCAATACCGTGCAAACAGCGAAAGGTAACCCGGGCGTATTAGCACAGAAAGACTTCGACGCTTATTCGATTAAGCAGCGCGAGCCGGTTTGTTCTGCTTATGAAAGCTACCAAGTGTGCGGAATGGGTCCACCAAGTTCAGGTGCATTAACGGTTGGGCAGATCTTAGCGATGACCGAGCAGTTTGATCTTAAATCATGGGGACCAAACGACGCGAAATCTTGGCAAGTGTTAGCAGATGCTTCTCGCCTAGCCTTTGCAGACCGTGGTATGTACATGGCGGATCAAGATTATGTGCCAATGCCTACCCAAGGGTTAGTGAATACTGACTATTTGCAGGAACGTGCTCAGTTAATTACCGCAGGTAAGGCATTGGCAAGCGCATCTTCAGGCACACCGCCGTGGGATCATGCGATGCAGAGAAGCCAAGATGTTTCTATTGAATTACCGTCCACCAGCCACTTCAATATTGTCGATAGCGATGGCAATGTCGTGTCGATGACCACCACCATTGAGAATGCCTTTGGCTCACGCTTGATGGTAAGAGGCTTCCTACTCAACAACGAACTGACGGATTTCTCATTCAAGACCCATAACGATGGTAAGCCTATCGCCAACCGACTTGAACCGGGTAAGCGTCCGCGCTCTTCAATGGCACCGACCATCATCATGCAAGACGATAAACCTTACATGGCAATTGGCTCTCCGGGAGGCAGCCGTATCATAGGTTATGTGGCACAAGCGATCATTGCTCATACCCAATGGGACATGGATATTCAGCAAGCCATCAATCAACCACACTTCCTAAACCGCTTCGGTACCTTAGATTTGGAAAAAGGAACATCAGCGGAAAACTTCAAACCTGAGCTAGAAAAGATGGGATTTGAGGTCAACGTTCGCGATCTTAACTCTGGTTTACACGCGATTCGCATCACAAAAGATGGTTTAGAAGGCGCTGCAGACCCTCGTCGTGAAGGTGCAGCCATTGGTCAGTAGGGAATAATCCTCCCTTTTTACTCACTGCCTTGTGCGAGATCTCTCACAAGGCAGTGAGTAAATATCGATATTTGATGACGAAATTAGTCACCTAGATACCGTAACCAATTGAAATGAAACGATACGTACATTTATCATTCAAATAATTATATAGAAATTCGCTTATGCACCATTGCTGATAAATAAGGAATCGGTAATATGAATGGTGTCGGAAGGATGCTGACACGGAACAGGAAACGCCAAGGACTTGGTTATCTTCAGGATGAAGATTCGATTACTCAGGATGAATAATCGGCATGGATAGCGAAATGGACATTGAATGGACGCAATAGTAACTAGGATGGTTGCTACTAAGGAAAGACAATGGACACCTCTGGACGAGGAAAGGACTGAACATCAGGATGATGTAAAGGACACCGCTCAAGGAACAAGTGACGCGCGCTAACGAGGATTGTTGGCAGATCAGGATAAGATCAAGGACACCGCTAGGAAGGCGACGAAAGGAATACGCTGAAGGATAACAGCACACTATCATGGATTTGATGCATGGAGCACACTTAGTAGCCGGATTGCTGCGAGTAAGACTATAGACCCCGATGAGCGCAAGCTCTCGGGGTTTTTCTTTATCTGTCGTTTCACTTATTCCTCTCTCAAACAAATAAATCAAAGACCTTTAATTACAATTCTGACATTTAAAGCATTCACTTCTTAACCACTTCCGAGTAACGTAAGTCTTACTAGGCTCAACTAGTTTCATAACCATAATTAAACTAAGGACAAATTCATGTCACACGTTACCTTCAAAGGCGCTGCTATACCACTAACAGGCACATTCCCACAAACTGGCGAACAAGCACCAAGCTTTGCACTGACTGCAGGCGACCTTTCTGAACTGACTCTTGCTTCTCTTGAAGGCAAGAAAGTGGTTCTAAACATCTTCCCAAGTATCGACACAGCAACTTGTGCAACGAGCGTACGTACGTTCAACGCAAAAGCAGCAGAACTTGAGAACACGGTTGTTGTTTGTATTTCTGCTGACCTACCGTTTGCTGCGGGCCGCTTCTGTGAACTAGAAGGCATTGAAGGCGTTCAACACGCTTCAACTTTCCGTTCTCCTGCATTCGCATCAGACTACGGCGTAGCGATCGCTGAAGGCCCACTATCAGGCTTAACAACACGTGCAGTTGTCGTTGTTGATGAAAAAGGTGTGGTGACACACAGCGAGTTGGTTGCAGAGATCACTGAAGAACCAAACTACGAAGCGGCACTTGCAGCACTGTAAGTCTCACTTTGAGACAACAATGTCTTCAGCTCGTATTAACCTAATTTAGGTCGGTATCGAGCAATAAAAAAAGAGCAGCCATTAGCTGCTCTTTCTGTTTTTATACGGATTACTTTTCAATGCTGAATAGTTTCAGATATCGAACTGTTTTCTACATGCTGAAGTAGCAGATTACAACTGTTCTAAACGAGCATAAGCCGTTACTAACCACTTGATGCCTTCACCGTTAAACGCGACTTGAACTCGGCTCTGCGGGCCACTTCCCTCGAAATTGATGATAGTGCCTTCACCAAACTTAGGGTGCTTAACGCGAGAACCCAAACTAAAACCTGTTTCGTTAAAGTTCTCTTTCACGGCGGTTTGGCTAAAGCGGCCACTGCTTGCAGGACGGCTCACTTGCGCTTTCATACGAACCTCATCCAGACATGTCTCTGGTAGTTCACGAATAAAGCGTGATGGTTTGTGGTACTTGTCCTGACCGTACAAACGACGCATCTCAGCGTAAGTGATGTAAAGCTTCTCCATCGCACGCGTCATGCCTACGTAACACAGGCGACGCTCTTCTTCTAAGCGCCCTGCTTCTTCTGCAGACATCTGGCTTGGGAACATACCCTCTTCCACACCCACCATGAAGACCATCGGGAACTCTAGGCCTTTAGCGCTGTGCAGAGTCATTAACTGAACCGCATCATCAAACTCATCAGCTTGGCCTTCGCCCGCTTCCAAAGCCGCATGAGTTAAGAATGCTGTTAGCATGCTCATTTCATCCGCTTCTTCTGGTTTTTCAAACTGACGCGTTGCCGTTACTAATTCTTCCAAGTTCTCAATACGTGCCTTCGACTTCTCGCCCTTCTCTTGCTCGTACATCGCAAACAAGCCCGACGATTTGATCACGTGGTCGGTTTGCTCATGAAGCCTCAGTTCTATCGTGTCATCTTCAAGCGCATTGATAAGCTCGATAAAGCGGCTCAATGCACCCGCAGCACGGCCTGGGAGCACTTGCTCTTCTATCAGAGCAATACTGGCTTGCCACATGGTTGCACCACGGTCACGCGCCGCAAGGCGAATCGTTTCTAACGTTTTATCGCCCAAGCCACGAGTCGGCGTATTGACGACACGTTCGAATGCCGCATCATTGCTGCGGTTACTCATTAAGCGCAGGTAGCTCAAGGCATCTCTGATTTCTTGACGCTCGAAGAATCGCATGCCGCCATAGATTCGGTAAGGTAGACCACCTTGAATCAAAGCTTCTTCAAGAACACGCGATTGGGCGTTATTACGATACAGCATCGCGGTATCTTCTAGCGCACCGCCTTTCTCTTGCCACTCTTTGATTTTGCTGACCGTGAAACGCGCTTCATCTAGCTCGTTATAAGCCGAGTACACAGAGATTGGCTCGCCATCGTTGCCATCGGTCCACAGCTCTTTACCCATACGCTCAGTGTTGTTCGAGATAAGCTCGTTCGACGCCTGCAGAATGGTTTTGGTTGAACGGTAGTTTTGTTCGAGTCGAACCGTTGAAGCTCCTGGGAATTCATCCAAGAACTTCTGAATATTTTCAATCTTGGCACCACGCCAGCCATAGATAGATTGGTCATCATCACCCACGATCATCACGCGACAATCCGGGCCCGCCATCATACGTAACCAAGCGTATTGGATATTGTTGGTATCTTGAAATTCGTCGACAAGGATATGCTTGAAGCGAGCTTGGTAGTGCTCTCGGATGTGTTTCTTATCGCGCAATAGTTCATGCGATCTCAACAAGATTTCCGCAAAGTCGACCAAGCCAGCACGGTCACATGCTTCTTGGTAAGCAGAATAGATCTTTAACCACGTTTGAGTTATTGGATCATGGTAGGCGTCGATGTGATTTGGGCGTAATCCCTCGTCTTTCTTGCCATTGATCCACCAAGAAGCTTGTTTTGCAGGCCACTGCTTTTCATCAAGGTTTTGCGCCTTGATTAAACGACGTAGCAAACGAATCTGATCATCTGAATCAATGATCTGGAAATCTTCTGGCAGTTTTGCATCTAGGTAGTGAGCACGAAGGATGCGGTGACAAATACCGTGGAAGGTACCGTTCCACATACCCGACGAGCTACCCATCATCAACTCTTCAATACGACCACGCATCTCTGCTGCCGCTTTGTTGGTGAAGGTAACCGACATGATAGAGAACGGCGATGCTTGCTCTACGCTTTGCAGCCAAGCGATGCGATGCACCAACACTCGCGTTTTACCACTGCCAGCACCTGCCAGAATAAGTAGGTTTTCTAAAGGTGCTGCGACCGCCTCACGTTGTTTATCGTTTAGGCCATCGAGTAAAAGCGAAGGATCTATCATTGGATATGCTCACTACTGGGTATTTATACATAAAAGCTGATTATAACCTAAACACTAGGCTGCGTTTAGGATAATAAGAAGAAAAAACAATCAAAAAATAACATCATATAATCAGCAACTTAATAGCTAATACATCATTAATATTGATATTTTTTATAATGCAGTGAAATTATTTCCGAGTTCTTCCTATCCTTTTTAGTAAGCAAGTTAACAACTTATTAACCTGCGATATAAAAATACTATTAAGTCCTAGAGGGAATGACTATGAAAAATTCTAATCTTGCTGTTACAGCTGCAATCACAAGTGTACTAGCGTTCGGCGGTGCAGTTCTTACATCAGCACCTGCGGAAGCAGCAGCAAAAGAGAAATGCTACGGCGTTGCAAAAGCTGGCCAAAATGATTGTGCAACCAAAACAAGTTCATGTGCGGGTACAGCCAAAGAAGACAACCAATCCGATGCATTCGTGGTCGTTCCTAAAGGACTGTGTGGCAAATTATCAGGTGGTAACACTCAATCATCATAATTGAGCTGCTTAGTATGGTGAGCTGACATTCAGCTCACCTCCACTTCCTATTAGGAGAATCGTTGTGACTCAAACTCTTCATCCCAACGCAGGGGTTGGCCTTAGAACACCGCACTTGGACTTCTTTAGCCAAAACCCAGCTTTAGTGAGTTGGTTAGAGGTGCACAGCGAGAACTACTTTTTAGCTCAATCACCGCAACGTCAACAACTGAGAGAGATTCGCCACGCACACAACATAAGTTGTCACGGCGTTGGATTGTCGCTAGGTTCTGTTGAGCGCATCAATCAACATCATCTGATGCAGTTAAAAGACCTGATTGATGATATCGAGCCCTTCTTGGTTTCTGATCATCTAAGCTGGAGTCAGACCGGCGGTCATTACTTCAATGACTTGTTACCGCTGCCTTATACCGAAGAGGCGTTAGAAGTCTTCTGCCGCAATGTCATCGAGGTTCAAGACGGCCTGCAACGCCCTATGCTGATTGAGAACCCATCGAGTTACCTTGCCTTCAAGCATTCAACCATCCCAGAGTGGGAATTTTTGGCCGAGGTACAGAAGCGCACCGAATGTCGCCTCTTACTCGATTTCAATAATATTTTTGTCTCATCTTTTAATCATGGTTTCAGCTGTGAAAAGTACTTAAGCGGAATTCCTGCAGACAAAGTGGAAGAGATTCACTTGGCAGGTTTTACCAAAAAGAAACTCGAACAAGGTGAGATCTGGATAGACACCCACAGTAAACCTGTCTGTGACGAAGTGTGGAAACTCTACACTGACTGGATAGCACAACATGGGTTGCGCCATACCTTGATTGAGTGGGATTTAGATATCCCAGAGCCACAAATTTTATTGACTGAAGCAACCAAAGCCAGCGATATCTTGTATCAACACGACAAGTTCAACCAGAGGAGTCGCGCATCATGAGCCACTCTTTAACTAATGTGCAATCGGAGTTTGCTAACGCCCTACGCTATCAAAACAATGGTGAGCACTGCGACATAGTGAGCGACCATTTTACTGATGAGCAACGCATCCAGATTTACCGCAACAACTTTGTGATTAGCTTGAGCGAAGTACTGGCAGCAACCTACCCACTCACTGAAATGCTGGTTGGTGAAGAGTGCTTCCAACAAATGGCTCGTCAACATGTCTTAAGTTATCCATCAACCTCTGGTGATGTCAGTGGTTACGGTGAACACTTTGAACAAACTATCCAAGCCTTTCCTGCGGTTATCGAGGCTGCACCTTATCTCGCTGAAGTGGCTTTGTATGAATGGCAAAAAGATAGCTTGGTGAGATGCGTTTCAGAATCACATGTCGACCAACGTCCTCTTTCTCGTTTAGCTGATGTACCGCAAGAACAACAAGGCGCTTTAGTCTTTCATCTCAAAGATTCAATAACGCTAATTAATTCTAGCTATACGATTATCGCGCTTGAGCAGGCTATCTATCAGCAACAACTCGATGGGTTAGACATCAACCAACCTGAATTTGGGGTGTTAATCCGAGCGGAAAATTCACAGATTGAGAGCCATCGTTTGACGCAAGAAAGCCACCAACTATTAACCGAATTTCAATCGGGTCAAACGCTCTCAGCGATAGACCCTTTACTACTACAACATCTGAATACTGTCATGGCACTGAACGTCATCTCAGGCTTTTCAATCAATGCCGAATTGGAGACATAATATGGATAACAACACAGTCACGAACATGATGGCTCAATACGACAGTTTGATTGAGAAATCACAGGCACTTTTTGTTCCCGTACTACTTCTGTTTTGTCGCCTATGGGTGGCATGGGTCTTCTTTAATTCAGGACTCACCAAAATAGCCACTTGGGATAGCACCCTTTACTTGTTTGAATTGGAATACCAAGTGCCTCTTTTGCCTTGGGAGTTGGCCGCTTACATGGGTACCGCAGCTGAATTGATTCTGCCGGTATTCTTAGCGCTTGGCTTGTTAACCCGACCAATGGCTGCAGTGCTGTTCGTTTTCAATATCATGGCCGTCGTGTCATACCCTGTATTGTGGGCGCAAGGCTTCTATGATCATCAGCTTTGGGGATTAATGATTCTTATCGTCGTGGTATGGGGAGCAGGACCATTTTCATTGGATAGAATCTTAAAAGCGCAGTTCAAAAGCTAAAGCTCTTTTCCATAGCCTCTAAATTTACATAGGTCCAAAACGCAAAAAACCACTCAATTGAGTGGTTTCTTTTTATCTGGAATAAACTACTTGTTTAGAAAAGCTTGTAGCTCTTCAGCAGAGATACCTTGCTCGGCTAGCTCTTTTGCTAGTAGCTGAACTTGTTCACCTTTACGAGATTCAACCACGCGTTGAAATTGGTAAATGATATCTCGCAAAGTATCAATTGGAACTTGTTTTGCCGCACTGCGAATACGCTCTTCACTTTGGTTTCCTAGCTCTTTAAGCAATTTACCAAACATGACCTTTTCAGGTGCATCTTCCATTTGTTCTAAGATGCGCGCCATTTCGTAGGTTGTTAATGACATTACAGTATTTTCCGTTGGGGACTAACGTTTCAATGAGTGACAAATATACCATGTTTTAACGTTTCGCAAACCGCCATTTGTATATTTTGTCACCCTTGAGACTTATGCCTTAGCAAACGTCGTGTGCCACGACTTACCCGCTTTGCTCGCAAGTACTAACAATGCAGGAACAATAAGGAACATTTGCAGAGCAATCATCACTTGAGACGTTAAATCAAGACGTTGCATCGTACCAACAAGCAGTCCAGAACCGCTCATTTGGAACAAGCCAAGCAACGCAGCTGCGGTACCCGCACGGTCACCAAAAGGTTCAAGTGCCTTACCGGCTGCAGCACCAAGAATCCAAGCGAAGCCAACTGAAGATAGAAAAATCGGCAGTATGAATGCGATCGCGCTAGCATGCTCAGCAAGCACCAACATAACCACACCCGCTAAGCCAAGCGTTGAAATACCGACAACCAATGCTTTGTAAGTACCAAAACGGTCCATGAACTTCGGTGCCGTGAATGCAGCCGTGATGTTGATAACCGCGTTGATACCAAACCAGAAGGTAAATTCGTTCATCGTCAAACCTAGGTTTTCCATCAACACAACAGGTGCAGAGGTAACGTAAGCAAGAATGACCGCCATCGCCATCAAGCATAAGGTTGCATGGAAGATAAATGATGGTGTTTTCAATACCGACCAGTAACGCTCAAGTTTGAACACCGCGACCTTTTCTGTCGCTGGGTTAGACTCTTTCATTTGGAAAAACAAAATGGTGCCAACCACAACAGCGAAAACAGCCATAAAGCTAAAGTTCGAGCGCCAGCCAAACTGTTGAGTTAACCAAGCACCCAGAATCGGTGCTAGTGCAGGAATAAAGCAAATGGCACCATTGAGGTAACTGATCATGCGGCCACTTTTTTCCGGGCCAAATAGATCGCGAACCGTCGCAAAGGCTGCTACAGAAGTCGCACAAGCTCCTAAGCCTTGTAGCAGCCGAGCTATTAGCATCATATCAATCGATTGAGCTGCCCACGCCAAGCAAGCACTCAATGCATAGATACTAACACCTCCCAATGCAACGGTTCGACGTCCTAACTTATCAGCCAAAGGGCCTGCAAATAATTGCCCGACACCCATGGCGAATAAAAACCAAGTAATCGTATCTTGTGCTAGTGCGTGTTCCACGTGAAACGCTGTTGAAATTTGTGGCAGAGCTGGAAGATAAATATCTATAGCCAGAGGGCTAAATAGAACCAGCATTGCCAATAAAGCAACCTGCAGTTTACTAGGGGTTGGAAGCGCGTTAGAAGGCACAAGATTCTCCGAATGAGTTAATTTAGGTGCATAATAACCAACTAAAGATATGAACAAAAATGGCATATACTCATTAGCATTATTCCAAATAGGAAACTCACATGAATATCGAGAAACTATCACGCCTCGACCTCAATCTATTGGTTTGCTTGCAGGTGCTGATGGAAGAGCTGAGTGTCACTCGCACCGCACATCGATTATGCTTGAGCCAATCGGCTGTGAGTAAGTCGCTAGCCAAGCTTCGTGAACAATTTAATGACCCCCTTTTCACACGAAGTGCTCATGGCCTACGACCAACACCGAAAGCTGTTTTCCTTAAGCCTCGGTTAGAAACGTTGATCAACCAACTTGATGTTCTCACTCAACCTGAGACATTCATTCCCAACAATAGCGACCACAGCTTTCACATTGCTGCCGTTGAGAGTGTTTACCCGCTGATTCTTCCTCACTTCTTACCGGCGATATTTCGACAAGCACCTAAGGTTAATATCAACACCCATGCGTGGACCGAACAAACCTTTAAGAAGCTACAGCTTGGTGAGTTAGATATCGGACTCACAGGCAAAGACATCGACATCAACGACGCGCGCTTAACCATGCTGCCGCCAGACGACATCTGCGAACAAGAGATCTACCGTGATGCACAAATGTGTGTGTTAAGACGCAACCACCCTGCTCTGAGTGGCAAATGGGATCTAGAAACCTATCTAGCCCAGCGTCATGTACAAGTAAGGTGTGATGGTAACGACCGCTGGCTGCTCGACTACAAACTGGCTGATCTTGGTCATCAGAGAGATATCGCTATTTCTGTTCCAGACTTCAATAGTGCAGCAAGCTTGTGTACCTATACCGACTTTGTGTTTACCGCACCAAGCCACTTTACTTACCTCGTTGCTAAACAACTCGACTTAGTGGTTGTGCCTTTACCAATGGAATTTCCTCCGATGGCATACACTCTGTTTTGGCACCGTGACAGAGAAAATGACCCAGCGTTAACTTGGCTACGAGATATCATCAAAGAAAAAACTCTGCACCTTAGATAAAAATGGCGTACAGCGTTTGCAGCAAACGAACAAAAGCGCTAGCTTATTGACCTAATAAGTCCCCTCGCATGTATATCGACTGTGAGTGTTAACAAGGACCCTAACAATAAGGATAAACACAGATGCACAATATCACTGCTGAACGCGTTGCTGCAGTTCGAACTTGGCTTGAAACAAACAACCTAGATGCCGTTATCATTCCACATGAAGACGAATATCTAGGTGAATACGTTCCCGCTCATAACGAGCGACTTCATTGGTTAACAGGTTTTACTGGCTCTGCAGGTGCCGCTGTTATCACTCGTGATACTGCTGCTATTTTTGTTGATGGTCGCTACACCGTTCAGGTTCGTAAGCAGGTACCAGCAGAGTTATTTGAGTATCGCCACCTTATTGAAGAACCGGCTTTAGATTGGATCATCAATTCATTGCCACAAGGCAGTAAGGTTGCATTCGACCCACGCATGCACACCGCAGCTTGGTTGAAAGGCGCACAAGCAAAACTAGCGGAGAAAGTTGAGCTAACAACGTTATCAGAAAACCCGATTGATGAGCTTTGGTCTGACCGTCCTGAGCCTGTTGTATCTGATGTTCGCCTAATGGCAACAGACGCCGTTGGCCAATCAAGTGACAGCAAACGCGCAGAGATTGCTGGCTTACTAAAAGCCAAAGGTGCTGATGCCGCTATCCTTACCGAGCTTGACTCAATATGTTGGTTGCTCAACATTCGTGGTTTGGACGTATCACGCCTACCTGTTGTGTTGTCCAACGCGATCATTCACGCCGATGAAAGCGTCGATTTCTTCCTAGACCCAGCACGCATCCCGGCGGGCTTTGAATCTCACGTTGGTAATGGTATTCGCGTTTCTCACCCATCAGAGCTTGAAGCGCGTCTTCAGTCTCTAGAAGGTAACAATGTGTCTGTCGATTCAGGCACCAGTAACGCTTGGTACACGCTTGTTCTACAAAATGCTGGCGCTCACATCATTGAAGCAGCAGACCCATGTCTAATGCCAAAAGCCGCTAAAAACGAAACTGAAATTGCGGGTATGAAGGCGTGTCACATTCGTGATGGTGTTGCGATGGCGAAGTTCCTATCTTGGATTGATGCAGAAGTCGCGCAAGGTAATCTGCACAACGAAGCTGTGCTAGCAGACAAAGTACAATCATTCCGCGAGCAAGACCCAACGCTGATGGACCTAAGTTTTGACACGATTTCAGCAGCAGGCGGCAACGCAGCAATGTGTCACTACAACCACGAGAACCAACCTGAACCAGGTCAGTTGGAGATGAATACTCTGTACCTAGTCGATTCAGGTGGCCAGTACCTAGACGGCACAACGGACATCACTCGCACTATCGCAATTGGTCAGCCAAGCGACGAAATGATCCAGCAGTTCACGCTAGCACTTAAAGGTCATATCGGTATCGCGCGTGCACGTTTCCCACAGGGTACTCGTGGTTTCCAACTTGATATCCTAGCTCGCCAACACTTATGGGCTGAAGGCTTCGACTACGACCACGGTACTGGTCACGGTGTTGGTCATTTCCTAAGTGTTCATGAAGGCCCACAAAGCATCTCTAAGAAGCTGATCGACGTACCTCTAGTTGAAGGTATGGTGTTATCGAACGAGCCGGGTTACTACCGTGCTGATGAATTTGGTATCCGAATCGAAAACCTAGAGCTCGTGGTTGAACTGCCAACTCAAGGTGATTTCTCAGTACTAACCTTTGAGTCGCTAACACGTTGCCCTATCGATAAGCGCAACATCAATGTTGATTTGCTAACACGACCTGAACTGGCGTGGCTGAACGACTACCATCAGAAAGTATGGAACGATGTTAGCCCATTAGTTGAAGGTGATACGCTGGAATGGCTACGCCAATCAACAACACCACTTGCTCACGCTTAATGCCTTGCTCGACAGATAACTGAACCAAAACGAGCTTGCTAGGTTAATAAGTTAAATAGCAAATAGCAAAACGGCTACCCAAAGGTAGCCGTTTTTATTTGCCTGTATCATTACATCGATGTTTCACGTGGAACATCAACCAATATGTTGATTAACCAGAATAGGCACTGTGCCAGTCTCGCCACACTGGGTCGAAACCACGCTGACGAATCATAGACTCAACATCAGCAGCACTTCTCTCGTCACTGATCTCAAACTGCTCGAGTTCTTCCTCACCCGAAGCATAACCACCGGGTTGGGTTTTCGAAGCTGCCGACATACTGGTGATACCCAAAGGCAACACGTTATCGCGGAAAGTTGCCGATTCACGGGTCGAAAGGGATAACTCGACCTCAGGATTCAAGAGTCGATATGCGCAGATAAGCTGAACCAGCTGTTTATCGTTCATGATTGATTTAGGCTGTAATCCACCACCAGAGTCTCCACCCTCACACGGACGAAGACGTGGGAATGAAATTGAGTAACGTGTTTGCCAATAAGTACGCTCTAAGTAATCTAAGTGAGCAGCAACAAAAAAGCAGTCGGTTCGCCAATCTTCCAAACCAATCAAGGCACCAATACCTATCTTATCGATCCCCGCTTTTGCCAAGCGATCTGGGGTTTCAAGACGGTATTCAAAATCCATTTTATTGCCACGTAGATGATGCTCAGCGTAAGTTCTTGGCTGATAAGTCTCTTGGTAAACCATAACAGCATCTAGGCCGAGAGTTTTAAGCTCTGCGTAATCATGTTGATCAAGCGGCTGCACTTCCATCGCTAGGTAGTTGAATTGCTTTTTGATATTCGGCAACACCTGTCGAAAGTAATTCATCCCGACCTTAGTTTCATGTTCACCGGTGACTAACAAAACGCTATCGAACTTCATCTTTTTGATAGCCGCACTTTCGGCATCAATTTCATCCAAAGTAAGCGTGCGACGTTTGATACGGTTCTCCATTGAGAAGCCACAATACGTGCACGCATTAGCGCATAGATTCGAGAGGTACAAAGGAATGTAAAGCGACATTGTATTGCCAAATCGCTTACGAGTTAGCGCCAACGACTGTTGTGCCATCTGCTCTAAGTAAGGTTCTGCCGCCGGAGAGATCAGAGCCTTAAAGTCTTCTAAGTCACGTTTGGGTTTACTCAGAGCGCGTTCAACATCCGCTGCCGTTTTACTGAAGATAGACATACCAATGTCATCCCAGTTGAGCTGTTTAAATCGATCAACAAACGTCATAGGGACACTACTCGTCTAGAAATGAAGTTAACGGGCTCGAAGCAACCGCGTGAGATACTTTTCCTGCAAGCCCAGCAAGGTAAGCCATACGACCCGCTTCAACTGCCAGCTTAAAGGCAATCGCCATATCGACGGGTTGTTGAGAAGCCGCAATCGCAGTATTCACTAACACAGCGTCTGCGCCCATTTCCATTGCACGAGCAGCATGCGATGGTGCGCCTATGCCTGCATCCACAATCACAGGGACATTCGCTTGGTCGATAATGATCTCTAAAAAGTCTGCAGACGCAATACCCTTATTTGAACCAATAGGTGCGCCCAGCGGCATAACTGCAGCGCAACCCACCTCTTCCAAGCGTTTACACAATACTGGATCGGCATGGCAGTAAGGCAACACAACAAAACCATCTTTAACCAGTTGCTCAGCAGCTTTAAGCGTCTCAATTGGGTCTGGCATCAAGTACTTTGGATCTGGGTGAATTTCCAGTTTAAGCCAGTTTGTGCCTAGCGCTTCACGAGCCAAATGCGCAGCAAAGACGGCATCTTTTGCACTCTTCGCCCCAGAGGTATTCGGTAGCAAGTTCACGCCAGCATCAATGATTGGTTGTAAAATGTCGTCTTGCTCAGAGCGAATATCGACTCTCTTCAACGCCATGGTTGCCAGTTGCGAACCTGAAGCTTCAATAGCACTCGCCATCAAATGCTTGTTTGCGAACTTCCCGGTTCCAGTGAAGAGTCGTGATTGAAACGTTTTATCAGCGATAGTTAACATGGTTAGCCTCCTGCAATGGCTTGGAAAAGAGAAATAGCATCGCCTTCATTGACGACAGTTTGTTGCCACTGGCTGCGCGGGACAACCGCATTATTGATTGCAAATACACAACCTAGATCAGGTAATGATAGAGCTTGGATAATGTCCGCTAGAGACGACAAGTGCGCGACCTGTTCTGGTTGCTCGTTTATAGAGATCGTTATATGACTCATTGGATTTCTTCTTCTAAATGCTTAACTGCAGACGCACTGCACACGGGACATTCACTATCTTGAGTGACCATTAAATTTTGCCAATTCATCGTTTGGCCATCGAACAGTTTGAGCTGGTGTGTTGCTACCTGAAACTCACCACGAGTTAAACGTTGAATAGCAGCCAAAGCTTGAAGGTTCCCTATCGTGCCAACAACTGGGCCTATGATGCCGCTATCACTACAACGAGTCGTTTGCGGATGGTGACTGAACGGGAATAAACAGTGATAGCACCCTTTCTGCTTCTGATAATCAAAGACAATAAACTGACCTTTCCAGCCGATCGCAGAACCAGAAATCAAAGGCGTACTGCTGCCAAAACATGCTTGGTTAACCTGCTGGCGCGACTCAAAGTTGTCAGTACAATCCAACACCAAATCAGCGAGCATCACCTCAAGCTCAAGTTGGCTTTGAGTCATTCGCTTATTGATGGTTCTTACTTGGCTTCGACCATTAAGCTCACTCAGTTGTTGCTTCAGAGCTTCAACCTTAGGTGAACCTAACTGACTTTCCTTGAACGCTACCTGTCGTTGCAGGTTAGACGAATCCACACAGTCATCATCAACCAATACGATTTTTCCGACACCGGAAGCAGCAAGATAGAGAGCTGCTGCATTTCCTAAGCCACCACAACCGATGACCAACACATGGCTATCTAATAGATTGCGTTGCCCTTGCTCACCCACTTCAGGTAACGCAATTTGTCGTTGATAACGAATAAACTCAAAATCACTCAGCATAGCTAGGCTCCTGCATAACCTCTTCTTTGAGAGCTGGAGGTTTAGGTGCCATCAGTTTTTCGAAAAATTCGATCACCTTTTTGGGGTCTTCCGCTAATGTAATCGCACGAACAACCGCCAAACTCGACACCCCACAATCCCACACCTGCTCAGCTGTCGATTGGTCAATACCACCAATAGCAACCGTCGGATAACCGGTGAGTTGCTCTGTGTATGGGATAGTATCAATCAGCTGTTGATACAGAGATAAGCGAACTAAACCCTGAGGCTTTGATGGCATCTGTTTAGTTGTTGTTGGGAAAATGTGCCCTAGCGCAATATAGCTTGGATTGATTTGAACAATGCGTAGCAACTCGTAATAGCCATGAGTCGAGAGACCAATCTTTATACCCGCAAGGCTCAACTGTGAGAGGTTTGATTCTTCAATATCCTCTTGCCCCAAATGAACACCAAAAGCGTCATGCTTGAGTGCAAGTTGCCAGTAATCATTGATAAAAACTTGAGCGTTGTACTCACGACCAAGTTCGATAGATCGTGCGACTTGTAGTTCTAAGTCCGTTTGCTGTGGGTTCTTAATACGTAGTTGGACAGTGTTGATTCCAAGCTTGAGCAATCTTTCGATCCACTCAACATCATCAACCACAGGGTATAAACCGAGGCTACTCTTACTCAACTCAGGAAAAGAAAGTGATGTCCCTTGGTTAGCCCAACCTACGCTTATGTCCAATCGTTGATCTTCAAGAACAGGGATAGGAAAGTTTTGGTAATGTGCTGGCCATGTTCCACGTGAAACATTGGACGCTGCGCGAGCTAAAACTAGTGCGTCTTCTAATGGGAATTCCAGCGCCAACAAAGTAAGTAACCAAGCAAAGTGGCCGCGATTATCTAACTCCTGATGAGCTGTAGTGCCACTCTTGATAGCACGGCTAGCACCCAGGTGTGACCAGATATCCAGTACAGCTGAATCATCTGAAACACCGATATAAATGGTATTCGGAGTTTGTGTAAAGGCATCACAAACGTCAGCTAGCGCGACTGAATTGCTGTAATCAACAACATGGTTCAGTTCTGCTAGCTGACACACCGTCAATGAATCAAGATCATGAGCGAAGCCAATAGATAACGCCTGCTGAGAATCAACGATAGAGAAGTATTGAGTTGGGCTTACACCCAACTCAACCGCATCAGTTGCCAAGCCTTGTCGCTTAGCAACCAATAGACAGTTCTGCACCTCTCCCGTTAACTCAATATTTTGAGATGGGATTAGTATCTTCACTGTCATTATTCCTCTAATTGAGCTTCTTTTGCGGCTACTGCAGGATGATAAAGTTCAGAGCCAGTATCACGGAACTCTTGTGATTTCTGACGCATCCCTTCCAACGGGTTATCTAGCATCTTAATCTCGATAGCCTGATCCGCGGCTACTTGTTCGGTGTCTTTCGCATACTCTCGAACTTCTTGAGAAATCTTCATCGAGCAGAATTTAGGTCCACACATTGAGCAGAAGTGAGCAACCTTGCCCGACTCTTGTGGCAGAGTTTCATCATGGAAAGAACGCGCGGTTTCAGGATCTAAAGCTAGATTGAATTGGTCTTCCCAACGGAATTCAAAACGTGCCTTTGATAATGCATTATCTCGGATTTGTGCGCCCGGATGTCCTTTAGCGAGGTCCGCTGCGTGTGCTGCTAGCTTGTAAGTAATCAGGCCAGTCTTCACATCTTCTTTATTTGGTAAGCCTAGGTGCTCTTTAGGGGTGACATAACAGAGCATCGCACAGCCGTACCAACCAATCATGGCCGCGCCAATACCAGAGGTAATATGGTCGTAACCAGGGGCAATATCTGTCGTCAATGGGCCTAAAGTATAGAAAGGCGCTTCATGGCAGTGCTCTAACTGCTCGTCCATATTCTCTTTAATCAGGTGCATTGGTACATGTCCAGGGCCTTCAATGATCACCTGAACGTCATATTCCCAAGCCACTTTAGTCAACTCACCTAGAGTACGTAACTCCGAGAATTGAGCCTCATCATTAGCATCTGCAATTGAGCCCGGGCGTAAACCGTCACCTAATGACAGAGCAACATCGTACTTCGCACAGATCTCACAGATCTCACGGAAGTGGGTATAAAGGAAACTTTCTTGGTGATGAGCAAGACACCATTTCGCGATGATGGAGCCGCCACGAGAGACAATACCAGTCACACGTTTAGCGGTCATAGGAACGTAGCGAAGCAATAAGCCTGCGTGGATAGTAAAGTAATCAACACCCTGCTCTGCTTGTTCAATCAAGGTATCGCGCATCACTTCCCAGTTAAGGTCTTCGGCAACGCCATTCACTTTTTCAAGCGCTTGATACATAGGAACCGTACCAATTGGTACTGGGCTATTACGTAGGATCCATTCGCGAGTCTCGTGAATATTACGACCAGTAGAAAGGTCCATCACGGTATCGCCACCCCAGCGAGTCGACCATACTAGCTTCTCAACTTCTTCTTCAATCGAAGAGCTTACTGAAGAGTTACCGATATTAGCGTTCACCTTCACTAAGAAGTTTCGACCAATAATCATCGGTTCTGATTCTGGGTGGTTGATGTTTGAAGGGATAATAGCTCGACCTTCAGCAACCTCTTTACGCACGAACTCAGGAGTAATTTCTTTCGGCAGGTTTGCACCAAAGTTATGGCCAGGGTGTTGATGGTTAAGCTGCTCATCAGCGAACTTCTGACGTCCCATGTTCTCACGTATGGCAATGTACTCCATTTCAGGTGTGATAATACCCTGACGAGCATAGTGCAGCTGAGTAACACATTGGTTGTCTGTCGCGCGACGAATTCTAGGCAGGTTGCCGTAGCGAAGGTCGTCTAGAGTTTCATCATCTAAACGTTCTTTGGTGTAAACAGAGCTTACGTCGTCTAACAATTCCGTATCACCACGCTCTTCAATCCATTGCTCTCGCAACTTAGGAAGACCGCTATACAGGTCTATTTGATGTGTAGGGTCTGTGTAAACACCTGAGGTATCGTAAACTTGAATGGGTACATTAGGTTCGAATACAGGCTCTTTTTTGGTACCACCAACAAGGCTATCAGCGAGTGATATTTCTCGGACAGGGACTTGAATGTCCTCTCGAGATCCTTGGATGTAAGCTTTTTTTGAGTTTGGGTAGGGTTGTACGGATAAAGAATCAATGAAATTCTTCGCTTCCAGTCTTGCTTGTTTACGAGTCGACATAGCATTTTTCCTTGGCTTTTAGCCATTATTTATAGGGATAAAAATGCTTGACGGATTAGATGCTACAAGAGGGATCACGGTAAGAAATACAGTTGTGATCTGGAGATAGATCTCTAGAAGGATTCTAGTTAGATATCTACTCTTGTTCCCTTCGCAGGTATTAGCCTGATCAGGTTCAACGGATCCCGAGTTAACGGTCTCAGCCATATGGCACTCCGACAAGTTCGATCGAGTATATAAAAACGGCTTGGATAAACCAAGCCGAGTTGTTAACAAATCGTAAGAAAGTTTTAAGACTTTATCAAAAGTTGGAAGCCGATCCATGCGGCTGAAATACTGAGTACCACGTTGAGTAGCACATTGAGTCCCATCTTAAAGAAAGCGCCCTGCTGCATAAGAAGTACGTTATCCATCGAAAATGTAGAAAATGTCGTCAGTGCTCCTAGGAAACCAAGACCGATGATCTGTCTCCATGGTTCTGTCGCAACCATTTCATTCTCAAACGCAGCGATGAGCAATCCCATAATTAAAGAACCAATTACGTTAACAGTCAGCGTACCATAAGGAAAACCACGCCCTAGCATTACCACACATAACTCTGAAATCAAATAACGCGAACAAGCACCAAATGCGCCACCAATGGCAATAAAACCTAAAATAGATAACTGACCCATGAATCCTCCCAAACAATAATCCCTATATTCTAGCTTTAACGCCGATAAAAGCGAGGGTAGAAACTAAGAATGCATGCGCAAATATTAAACGTTACAGGTGTCACTTAACTTCAATGTATCCCATTAAACCCGTTTTCATGTGTTCTATAACATGACAGTGGTACATCCAGCGGCCAGGGTTATCTGCAACAAATGCAGCTTTAGCTCGGCCGTTTTTTCCAAGTAACACTGTATCGGTATGGAAAGGCTCTTCAACTTTCTTCCCATCAAGTTCCAATACAGTGAATGTATGACCGTGAATATGGATCGGGTGATGGTATTGGGTGACGTTCTTTAGATCGAATATGTAAGTCTTACCTAACTCTAAAATCGTCAACGGCTCAGGAATATTGTCTTTGCTCATCCCTTCCCATGCTCTTTTATTAGTAAGCCAAAACTTAGGCATCGATTTACCATCTTTAGAAACTGGTGATACCGCACCTTCCCACTCGAACACAAAATCGATCTCTTCAGCATTAGGAAGATCTAGATTAGGTACAGGGTTAAGAGGCAACAATGGCAATAAACGCCCTTCAGTAAGGGGGGAATCTACTACCTCGAACTCACATAAAGAGAAAGGAAAGCGGCCCTTCATTTGAAGAACATTAACTCGCTCGCCTACTTTGGGCGCTATCAGTCCAATATCCACGCGCATCCCTGGGCCGATTTTATGTTGAGTAAGTTTATATGGCGTCTTTACAGGATTACCATCAATGGCAATCACCCATGCCTCAGCCCCTTCGACAGCAATAGGATAAGTGATCGTATTATCGACATTCGCGATACGCAGTCGAGTCGTTGCGTGCTGCTTTAATTGGTACACAGGTTCATGAACACCATTGACGCTACTCCACTCTCCTGGAGTTCCCATACGAGCACTAAGTCGTGGAATCATTAAGTCTTTCCATTGACCCTGTTTATCGATGTGCCAATGCTTAAGCATCAGTGCATGCTCTTCATCAAACTGCACGGGAGTGCTTTCTTCTACGATAATTAGCCCAACCAAACCCATACCAAGTTGTTTAACGCTATTCATATGTGGGTGATACCAAAATGTGCCAGCATCTGGCGGCGTAAACTCATAAATGAATGTTTCACCTGGCATGATCGGTGGCTGACTTAAGAAGGGAACACCGTCCATTTCGATAGGAATTCTTAAGCCATGCCAATGGATAGTCGTCGGCTCTGATAGCTTATTCGTAAAACGAATTGTGACCTTTTCACCTTGTCGACATCGAATCGTTGGTGCTGGAATCTGACCATTAAAGCCTAGAATATTAGTCTCAAACCCCGTCACGAGTTCAGCGGTTGAAGGCACTGCCGTTAAGTCATAAACATACTTTCCTTGTTCATCAACCGCCCGTTTCATAGAGCAAGCAGGCAGTACAGTGAGTGCAGGTATAGCGAGAGATGATTGAATAAACTTACGACGGGAGATATCCATATTTGTTGCCTTTTAGTAATAACGACCAAAATGTAACAAAATATTGAGAATAATTCTCATAAAGAAGCGTGGTTTGTGCTGTTGATTGTTTATAAAAGAGGCTGGGATAAGTAAGCACTTACCCTTCTATGGTCAAATATCATCCAAGGCAAGAAGTGACAGCTTAAATATCCCACATATAGAAAGCCAAAAGACCTTCCTGTTCGACTAGATCTTCGAACTACTACGGAAGCGTAAAGGTTCGAATATCAACATATCCAAATTGGTAGAATTAGGTAAACCATTATAAGTCGAAGCTAATAAAAAAAGGCTCCAACATTTCTGCCGGGACGCGTAGTCTGGAGCCTTATATATGACAGGGGTGGACTGAGCTGGCACTCCGGATATTCGACCAGGCTGGCATTCCAGATCACGACATTGCTTCGTAGAAGCAATAGATGCAAAAAAGCCTCAGCATTTCTGCTGAGGCTTCGTATATGGCAGGGGTGGAGAGATTCGAACTCCCAACACGCGGATTTGGAATCCGCTGCTCTGCCAATTGGAGCTACACCCCTAAAACTTTATCTTGCTTCAGATTCGAAAAAACCTCGCACTAGGCGAGGTTATCGAATAAGTGGCGGAGTGGACGGGACTCGAACCCGCGACCCCCGGCGTGACAGGCCGGTATTCTAACCAACTGAACTACCACTCCGCAGTGGTCAACTCACTAAGTGAGCGTCCATATCTCCAGGTCGGTCAACCTAAAGATTTAATTTAAAGCCTGGCGATGTCCTACTCTCACATGGGGAAACCCCACACTACCATCGGCGCTATTGTGTTTCACTTCTGAGTTCGGCATGGAATCAGGTGGGTCCACAATGCTATGGTCGCCAAGCAAATTTTAAAATTCGGAAAGCTTATCTAAAAGTTATTTCTCTTCAAACTCATTCAAGGTCTGTCTTTGAGTCCACAAAACCCCTTGGGTGTTGTATGGTTAAGCCTCACGGGCAATTAGTACAGGTTAGCTCAATGCCTCGCAGCACTTACACACCCTGCCTATCAACGTCGTAGTCTACGACAACCCTTTAGGACACTTATAGTGCCAGGGAAAACTCATCTCAAGGCTCGCTTCCCGCTTAGATGCTTTCAGCGGTTATCGATTCCGAACTTAGCTACCGGGCAATGCCATTGGCATGACAACCCGAACACCAGAGGTTCGTCCACTCCGGTCCTCTCGTACTAGGAGCAGCCCCTTTCAATTTTCCAACGCCCACGGCAGATAGGGACCGAACTGTCTCACGACGTTCTAAACCCAGCTCGCGTACCACTTTAAATGGCGAACAGCCATACCCTTGGGACCGACTTCAGCCCCAGGATGTGATGAGCCGACATCGAGGTGCCAAACACCGCCGTCGATATGAACTCTTGGGCGGTATCAGCCTGTTATCCCCGGAGTACCTTTTATCCGTTGAGCGATGGCCCTTCCATTCAGAACCACCGGATCACTATGACCTGCTTTCGCACCTGCTCGAATTGTCATTCTCGCAGTCAAGCGGGCTTATGCCATTGCACTAACCACACGATGTCCAACCGTGTTTAGCCCACCTTCGTGCTCCTCCGTTACTCTTTGGGAGGAGACCGCCCCAGTCAAACTACCCACCAGGCACTGTCCGTAATCCCGATTCAGGGACCAACGTTAGAACATCAAAACTACAAGGGTGGTATTTCAAGGACGACTCCATCACATCTAGCGACGCAATTTCATAGTCTCCCACCTATCCTACACATGTAGGTTCAATGTTCAGTGCCAAGCTGTAGTAAAGGTTCACGGGGTCTTTCCGTCTAGCCGCGGGTACACTGCATCTTCACAGCGATTTCAATTTCACTGAGTCTCGGGTGGAGACAGCGTGGCCATCATTACGCCATTCGTGCAGGTCGGAACTTACCCGACAAGGAATTTCGCTACCTTAGGACCGTTATAGTTACGGCCGCCGTTTACCGGGGCTTCGATCAAGAGCTTCGACCGAAGTCTAACCCCATCAATTAACCTTCCGGCACCGGGCAGGCGTCACACCGTATACGTCATCTTACGATTTTGCACAGTGCTGTGTTTTTAATAAACAGTTGCAGCCACCTGGTATCTGCGACTCTCGTCTGCTCCATCCGCAAGGGACTTCACTGATAAGAGCGTACCTTCTCCCGAAGTTACGGTACCATTTTGCCTAGTTCCTTCACCCGAGTTCTCTCAAGCGCCTTGGTATTCTCTACCCGACCACCTGTGTCGGTTTGGGGTACGATTCCTTACAATCTGAAGCTTAGAGGCTTTTCCTGGAAGCATGGCATCAATGACTTCACTACCGTAGTAGCTCGACATCGTATCTCAGCGTTAATGAAAGTCCGGATTTACCTAAACTTTCCGCCTACATACTTGAACCTGGACAACCGTCGCCAGGCCCACCTAGCCTTCTCCGTCCCCCCATCGCAATTGTAAGAAGTACGGGAATATTAACCCGTTTCCCATCGACTACGCCTTTCGGCCTCGCCTTAGGAGTCGACTTACCCTGCCCCGATTAACGTTGGACAGGAACCCTTGGTCTTCCGGCGAGGGAGTTTTTCACTCCCTTTATCGTTACTCATGTCAGCATTCGCACTTCTGATACCTCCAGCAGCCCTTACAGACCACCTTCAACGGCTTACAGAACGCTCCCCTACCCCACATACCCTAAGGTACGTAGCCGCAGCTTCGGTGTATAGCTTAGCCCCGTTACATCTTCCGCGCAGGCCGACTCGACCAGTGAGCTATTACGCTTTCTTTAAATGATGGCTGCTTCTAAGCCAACATCCTGGCTGTCTGAGCCTTCCCACATCGTTTCCCACTTAGCTATACTTTGGGACCTTAGCTGGCGGTCTGGGTTGTTTCCCTCTCCACGACGGACGTTAGCACCCGCCGTGTGTCTCCCGGATAGTACTTACTGGTATTCGGAGTTTGCAAAGGGTTGGTAAGTCGGGATGACCCCCTAGCCTTAACAGTGCTCTACCCCCAGTAGTATTCGTCCGAGGCGCTACCTAAATAGCTTTCGGGGAGAACCAGCTATCTCCAGGTTTGATTGGCCTTTCACCCCTAGCCACAAGTCATCCGCTAATTTTTCAACATTAGTCGGTTCGGTCCTCCAGTTGATGTTACTCAACCTTCAACCTGCCCATGGCTAGATCACCTGGTTTCGGGTCTAATCCTAGCAACTGTACGCCCAGTTAAGACTCGGTTTCCCTACGGCTCCCCTAAACGGTTAACCTTGCTACTAAAATTAAGTCGCTGACCCATTATACAAAAGGTACGCAGTCACACCACGAAGGTGCTCCTACTGCTTGTACGTACACGGTTTCAGGTTCTATTTCACTCCCCTCACAGGGGTTCTTTTCGCCTTTCCCTCACGGTACTGGTTCACTATCGGTCAGTCAGTAGTATTTAGCCTTGGAGGATGGTCCCCCCATATTCAGACAGGATATCACGTGTCCCGCCCTACTCGTTTTCACTGATTATGAGATGTCGATTACGGGGCTATCACCCTTTATTGCGGCACTTTCCAGAGCCTTCATCTGTCTCATTAAAAGCTTAAGGGCTAATCCAATTTCGCTCGCCGCTACTTTCGGAATCTCGGTTGATTTCTCTTCCTCGGGGTACTTAGATGTTTCAGTTCCCCCGGTTTGCCTCCTGTTGCTATGTATTCACAACAGGATACTTACTTATGTAAGTGGGTTTCCCCATTCAGGAATCCCAGACTCAAAAGGTTATTACTACCTAATCTGGGCTTATCGCAAGTTATTACGCCTTTCATCGCCTCTGACTGCCAAGGCATCCACCGTGTACGCTTAGTCACTTAACCATACAACCCGAAAGGGTTTCTATTTGCTTTCACTTTAAAAAGTGAAGACAAATAAGCGTATGGCAACTAACCAAGGTTTTTGGTTGTCATCAAGAAGGGTTAATTCTTAATGACTGTTTGCCGGACTCAATTGTGAATCAAACTAAGTTTGATTCGAATACAAGACACTTGAATGTGTTTGTTGTGTCTATCTAATGAAAGATAAACATTGAGAACTTTTAAATTTGATTGAATTACTCGTAAGTAATCAATCAGTCAGCTTTCCAAATTGTTAAAGAGCATGAGACTTTAAGAACCAGCGTTCTAAAATTCACATTTTCTAAAGACTCTCAGGGTCAAACATACCAACCAACGACAAAAGAAGTGGTTTGGATATGAATATAACCAAGAATTTTTAGAGAATGGTGGGCGATACCGGGCTCGAACCAGTGACCCCCTGCTTGTAAGGCAGGTGCTCTCCCAACTGAGCTAATCGCCCACGATAGTTTTAATTCCTTCGCGGAGAAAGAATGGTGGGTCGTGCAGGATTCGAACCTGCGACCAATTGATTAAAAGTCAACTGCTCTACCAACTGAGCTAACGACCCAATGGTATCCCGTAGGGGAGTCGAACCCCTGTTACCGCCGTGAAAGGGCGGTGTCCTAGGCCTCTAGACGAACGGGACACTGCAATTTATCTCCACTTTAAAAAGTAGAAACAAACTTCGAAGAACTTGGGAGTTCTTCATCTCTTTGCTTTTCTAAACCTAATCAATCTGTGTGGACACTCATCGTGGTATCTTCGTATAAGGAGGTGATCCAGCCCCAGGTTCCCCTAGGGCTACCTTGTTACGACTTCACCCCAGTCATGAACCACAAAGTGGTGAGCGTCCTCCCCGAAAGGTTAAACTACCCACTTCTTTTGCAGCCCACTCCCATGGTGTGACGGGCGGTGTGTACAAGGCCCGGGAACGTATTCACCGTGACATTCTGATTCACGATTACTAGCGATTCCGACTTCATGGAGTCGAGTTGCAGACTCCAATCCGGACTACGACGCACTTTTTGGGATTCGCTCACTATCGCTAGCTTGCTGCCCTCTGTATGCGCCATTGTAGCACGTGTGTAGCCCTACTCGTAAGGGCCATGATGACTTGACGTCGTCCCCACCTTCCTCCGGTTTATCACCGGCAGTCTCCCTGGAGTTCCCGACATTACTCGCTGGCAAACAAGGATAAGGGTTGCGCTCGTTGCGGGACTTAACCCAACATTTCACAACACGAGCTGACGACAGCCATGCAGCACCTGTCTCAGAGTTCCCGAAGGCACACCTGCGTCTCCGCTGGCTTCTCTGGATGTCAAGAGTAGGTAAGGTTCTTCGCGTTGCATCGAATTAAACCACATGCTCCACCGCTTGTGCGGGCCCCCGTCAATTCATTTGAGTTTTAATCTTGCGACCGTACTCCCCAGGCGGTCTACTTAACGCGTTAGCTCCGAAAGCCACGGCTCAAGGCCACAACCTCCAAGTAGACATCGTTTACGGCGTGGACTACCAGGGTATCTAATCCTGTTTGCTCCCCACGCTTTCGCATCTGAGTGTCAGTGTCTGTCCAGGGGGCCGCCTTCGCCACTGGTATTCCTTCAGATCTCTACGCATTTCACCGCTACACCTGAAATTCTACCCCCCTCTACAGCACTCTAGTTCACCAGTTTCAAATGCAGTTCCGAGGTTGAGCCCCGGGCTTTCACATCTGACTTAATGAACCACCTGCATGCGCTTTACGCCCAGTAATTCCGATTAACGCTCGCACCCTCCGTATTACCGCGGCTGCTGGCACGGAGTTAGCCGGTGCTTCTTCTGTTGCTAACGTCAAGAGATAACGCTATTAACGTTACCCCCTTCCTCACAACTGAAAGTACTTTACAACCCGAAGGCCTTCTTCATACACGCGGCATGGCTGCATCAGGCTTTCGCCCATTGTGCAATATTCCCCACTGCTGCCTCCCGTAGGAGTCTGGACCGTGTCTCAGTTCCAGTGTGGCTGATCATCCTCTCAGACCAGCTAGGGATCGTCGCCTTGGTGAGCCATTACCTCACCAACTAGCTAATCCCACCTAGGCATATCTTGACGCGAGAGGTCCGAAGATCCCCCTCTTTGGCCCGTAGGCATTATGCGGTATTAGCCATCGTTTCCAATGGTTATCCCCCACATCAAGGCAATTTCCTAGGCATTACTCACCCGTCCGCCGCTCGACGCCCAACAAATCCTCCGAAGATTCAATGTTGTCGTTTCCGCTCGACTTGCATGTGTTAGGCCTGCCGCCAGCGTTCAATCTGAGCCATGATCAAACTCTTCAATTTAAGATTTTGTGACTCAATGAATACTGACTTCAAAACTAATATTTACTGCTCTTTCGAAAAAAAACAGAAACATGTAATTCTAAAGCTATTACCATTCCAACAGAATGGTAATGAATTGACTGTGCCAAATAACCGAAGTTATTTGTATTGGTCACTCAGTTCATTGAAATCAATTTGTTACCGAAGTAACTGTTTTATCCAAAGGATAAAACGTTTTGATATTCATCAACGAGTGCCCACACAGATTGATAGGTTTAAATTGTTAAAGAGCTTTTCCTTTTTGAGCTTCGCTCAAATCGGACGGCCATTTTAGCGATTTAAGTTTTAGTGTCAACCACTATTTTCAAAACTTTTTTCAAGCGCTTAGCTTGGCTAATTTGACCTGCTGATTCGTTTTGGTTTCTTACGAAGCCTTCCCGTTTCAACGAGGTCGCATTATAGAGATTTCGATCACACTGGCAAGCCCTTTTTGAAGTTTTTCTTACTTTTTTGATTGTTCGAGCGTTTTTTGTTCAAAACACTCCATTTTCACTAGTATTCCCCTTAATTAAGGGCTTAAGGTGCCTATATAAAGGAGGATTTATGAGTTCAATGCGCAGTTATAAAGGAGTATCCCCTCAGATTGGACAAGGTGTCTATATAGATACAAGTTCGGTACTGGTTGGTGATATCAAAATCGGTGACGACTCTAGCGTGTGGCCTTTGGTTGCAGCTCGAGGAGATGTGAACCACATTCATATTGGAGATAGAACGAATATCCAAGACGGCAGCGTTTTGCACGTCACCCATAAGAATGCTGACAACCCTGAAGGTTATCCTCTACTAATAGGTAATGATGTCACTATCGGACATAAAGTAATGCTGCATGGCTGCACGATTGAAGATCGTGTACTTGTTGGTATGGGAGCTATCGTGTTGGATGGCGTGGTTATTAAAGAAGATGTGATGATTGGTGCTGGTAGCTTAGTGCCGCCTAATAAGGTACTTGAGAGCGGTTATCTATATGTAGGAAGCCCGGTAAAACAAGCACGCCCATTAAATGATAAGGAGCGTGCCTTTTTACAGAAGTCAGCTGACAACTATGTTCAGAATAAAAACGACTATCTAGACTCTGTGCTTCCAGTTTAAAGCGCTTTGATCTGAATCCGATTAGAGGAGTCATACTCCTCTTCTTCTATTAACTCTTCCGCTAGCTCTTCAATATCGAAACGCAACTCTGAAAAGATAACTAAAGCTTGATCGCCCTCTTCTATCTCTTTACCTGCCAATCGTGATAATTCTTCAATAGATAAGACACATTCGATCAATGCACCCGACTGTTGTGCTGGGAAGGTGATAGATTGACTTGCTTCATCCCAATCTTGGATATCCGGAAATAGAATTGATTGATTCATTTTTTATAATTACCTTGTTACATCTCTAAGTTTCTACGTAATTCTCTTAAAATCTGTTTTGTTCCTGGGCGAAGGCCACGCCAAAGCATAAAGCTCTCTGCTGCCTGCCCCACTAGCATACCCAAACCATCATAAGCAGCATGAACACCGTTATCTAATGCCCATTGATTAAATACTGTGGTTCCAGATCCGTAAACCATGTCATAAACGGCGCTATTAGAATTGAAAATAGCATCAGACACCTCAGGAAGCTGCCCGCTTAGACCAGACGAAGTAGAGTTAATAATGACATCAAAGCCTTCATTAACATCACTTAGCCCCATCCCCTTGATGTTGCCATGCGAAGAAAACATCTCAGCCAGAAGTTCAGCCTTGGAGCTGGTTCGATTAGCGACCACCAGCTGTTGTGGCTTTTGATCGAGAAGAGGTTGAATCACTCCTCTCGCAGCACCACCAGCGCCAAGAAGAAGAACGCGAGCTCCTTTTAACGCAACTTGATGTTGAAGAAGGTCTTGAACTAAGCCTTCACCATCGGTGTTATCACCAATAATCTCTCCATCATCGAGCTTCTTAAGTGTGTTTACGGCACCTGCTAGTTCAGCTCTTTCAGTCAGGCGATTAGCGAACTGATACGCATCTTCTTTAAAAGGTGCTGTGACATTACACCCTCTACCACCCTCACTAAAAAAAGCTTGAGCAGCAATGATGAATTCACCTTGTTCTGGCTGGAGTGCTGTATAGGTAAGTTGTTGGCTGGTTTGGCGAGCAAATAATGTGTGAATGAATGGCGATTTGCTTTGCCCAATAGGGTTACCGAAAACGGCATAACGATCTACTTGCTGTGTCATATCCTTACCTAACAGAAATAAAAAAGGGTCATCTATATAGATGACCCTATCACTATCCCTATAAGGAAGGAAGAACTACCAAACTCGAGGCTTTAGGTAGTCGCTATAAAGCAGAGCTTCTGGTGAACCCGCTTGTGGTTCGTAGCGGTATTCCCAACGAGCCAATGGCGGCATCGACATCAATATAGACTCTGTGCGCCCACCGCTTTGCAGACCAAATAGGGTGCCACGGTCATACACTAAGTTAAATTCAACATAGCGACCACGACGATAAAGTTGGAAGTCACGCTCGCGCTCACCGTAAGACGTCTCTTTACGTCGTTCTACAATGGGTAGATAGGCGGCTGCAAAGCCTTCACCGACCGCCTGCATATAAGCAAAGCTCTTATCGAAACCCCACTCATTCAGATCATCAAAGAACAGACCACCAACACCGCGTGTTTCGTCTCGGTGAGGCAGATAGAAGTATTTATCACACCACTCTTTATGCTCTTGATAAACATCATCACCAAACGGCGCACAAAGATCTTTAGCGGTTTGATGCCAAGATTGGCAGTCTTCATCGAAAGGATAAAATGGCGTTAAGTCAAAACCACCACCAAACCACCAAATCGGGTCTTCCCCCTCTTTTTCCGCAATAAAGAATCGAACGTTCGCGTGTGAGGTTGGGATGTATGGGTTTTTAGGGTGGATAACTAATGAGACCCCCATTGCCTCAAACTTACGTCCAGCTAATTCAGGGCGATGAGCCGTGGCTGAGGCAGGCATTGCCTTACCCGCTACGTGAGAGAAATTAACCCCACCTTGCTCAAATACCGCACCATTGGTCATCACGCGAGTTCGACCACCGCCACCAAGGCGCTCGCCAGGTTCACGCTGCCATGCATCTTCTTCAAACAGTGCAGTACCATCAGCTTGCTCAAGCTGCTGGCAAATCGAATCTTGTAGGCTCAGTAAAAACTGTTTTACTGCTTCTTTATCAATTGCTGACATCTTTCTTCCTCTGCAGGGTTTAACCCTGTCTTAATATTTTCGACGTTTTTGCATCTCTAATTTCGCTTGGCTTCTCACGACCACCCGTTTGACCTTCTAAAATAGCCACCAAATGTTGACCCAGTTGCTGTTGAACTTCTTCAGTCGTCATACAAGGCGGTTCACCTGTCAGGTTAGCACTGGTCGAGGTTAACGGCTTACCGAATTCATTACACATTCTTTGAACTAAAGGGTGATCCGTCACTCGCACCGCGATGGATTCAAATTGGCCACTGACCCAGTCAGTTACTTTACTGCTGGTTGGCATTATCCAAGTCACTGGTCCCGGCCATGTTGCTTTTACGGTCGCTAACTGCGCTTCCGTCAACTGGCTTTCGTCAATATAGGGCAGCAACTGCTCGTAACTCGCTGCAATTAGGATCAACCCTTTTTCCATCGGCCGCTGTTTTAAATCGAGCAATTTCTTAATGGCTTGTGGATTATCGGGATCACAACCGACCCCAAAAACGCCTTCAGTCGGGTAAGCAATGACTTCACCTTGTTGTAATGCCTGCAAAGTATGTTGAAAGTTATCCAAGGGTTGCCTCATTAATTCTGTTATCGAACTCGCTAAGTGTACAAATTATCATTCACTGTGACTAAAGCTATTTGTTTATAAAATGTATCAATTAACAACTTAGACTGACGCAAACGTTTTCCTTAAGCAATTTTACCCGTATAATGCGCGCAAAATATCTAATCACTAATTAAATCGTACCTGAAGGAGTTTGAGATGACTGTCGGTATTATCATGGGTTCTAAATCTGATTGGCCAACAATGAAGCTAGCTGCAGAAATGTTGGATCAGTTTGGCGTGGCGTACGAAACAAAAGTGGTTTCTGCTCACCGCACACCTCAGTTGCTTGCTGATTACGCAACCAGTGCGAAAGAGCGCGGTATTAAAGTGATTATTGCTGGTGCTGGCGGTGCTGCGCATCTTCCGGGCATGGCTGCAGCTTTCACAAGCGTACCTGTTTTAGGTGTTCCTGTTCAGTCTAAAGCACTGAAGGGCATGGATTCTCTGCTTTCTATCGTACAGATGCCAAAAGGCATTGCGGTAGGTACTTTGGCTATCGGTGAAGCTGGCGCTGCCAATGCTGGTATCTTAGCCGCTCAAATCATTGGTACTCACAATGAAGAAGTGATGGCAAAAGTAGAAGCGTTCCGCTCTGAGCAAACAGAAACGGTTCTGGCTAATCCAAACCCTGCTGAGGACTAATTCCCATGCATGTTCTTGTGTTAGGCGCGGGCCAACTTGCTCGCATGATGTCCCTAGCTGGGGCGCCGCTGAATATTGAAATTTCTGCTTTTGATGTTGGCAGCAAAAATATTGTTCACCCATTAACGCAAGCGATTCTAGGCAACGGCTTAGACAATGCGATTGAGCGTGCGGACGTCATTACTGCTGAATTCGAACATATCCCTCACGATGTTCTTGAGGTATGTGAGCGCAGCGGTAAGTTCTTACCGACAACAGAAGCAATCAAAGCTGGCGGTGACCGTCGCCTTGAAAAAGCCCTGTTAGACGAAGCAAGCGTGAAAAATGCTAAGTACTACGAGATTAACTCTCGCGAAGACTTTGACGCTGCGATCGCTCACGTTGGCTTACCAATGGTATTGAAGAGCACACTTGGCGGCTACGATGGCAAAGGTCAATGGCGCTTAAAAACATTAGACAATGTTGGCGCGACTTGGGCAGAAATGGCCGAGTGCATCGCCGCAACAGACAACCAAGCCATTGTGGCTGAAGAGTTCGTTCCGTTTGATCGCGAAGTATCACTGGTTGGTGCTCGTGGCGCTAATGGCGAGATTCAAGTGTACCCACTGGCTGAAAATGTTCACACCGACGGCGTGTTGAGCTTATCGACAGCGATTGATGACATTGAACTGCAAGAGCAAGCGAAAACCATGTTCACCGCTGTTGCAGAACGTTTGGATTACGTTGGCGTGCTAGCGTTAGAGTTCTTTGATGTTAAAGGTTCACTGCTGGTTAACGAAATTGCACCACGTGTTCATAACTCTGGCCACTGGACACAGCAAGGCGCTGAAACTTGTCAGTTTGAGAACCACCTACGTGCTGTGTGCGGTATGCCACTAGGCAGTACTAAACTGATTCGCCCAACCGCAATGATCAATATTCTTGGTGAAGATACCCTACCTGAGGCTATTCTGGCTCAAGGTGGCTGTCATGTTCATTGGTATGGCAAAGAGAAGCGTGCAGGTCGTAAGATGGGTCACATTAACGTGAGCGCTGACTACAACGCAGAGCTGCAAAGAGCGTTGTGCTCATTGGCTGATATTCTTGATAAGCAAGCCTACCCTGCTGTGCATGAGTTTGCTGAGCAGATGAAGTAAGCCTACATTGGTTTATTGATATAAAAAGTTTATTGGATATAGAAACGGCGCTCATTGGGCGCCGTTTTTTTGTCTATAACATCAGGTTATTGAGATTGAATGTGATGACACTTGCGATCAGCACATTGCTTCTTAGTACCACTGGCCGTTTTCTTCTCCAGTAGCAGCGGGAATTTGCACTGTTCACAACGACCTATAACAGGTGGCTGATTAACGGCGAACTTACACTTAGGGTAGTTATCACACGCATAGAAGGTTTTGCCATAGCGAGATTTACGCTCAACCAAATGGCCTCTGCCACACTCAGGACAAGCAACAAGTGGCTGCTCTTCAGGTTGTTCTTTTGGTTGGTCCAAAGATTCGATGTGATTACACGTTGGGTAGCTGCTACAACCAATGAACATACCAAAGCGACCTTGCCTTAATACCAATTCGTTTTGGCATTTAGGGCACGGTACACCCAGCTCTTTCACTACGTGGCCATCGTTCTGATGCAGAGGCTTGATGTAATCACAGCTAGGATACTGCTTACAGCCTAAAAATGGGCCGTGCTTACCATGGCGAAGCTGAAGCTCTCCACCACACTGTGGACATGGTTCATGCTCTAATGCATGTTCATGTGCTGAAAAAAGCTGATTATCAATCTTACTACTCATGACAAGCCTGTATTAATGCAAGATACCTTGCTCTTTGGTGTACAACAGCTCTTCCATTTGCGTGTAAGCACTTTCATTACCCGGCACATTAAATAGCACCATTAAGATAATCCATTTCAGATCATCCAATTCAAATTCGCTCGTCTCAAGCCCCATCACACGATCAATCACCATTTCACGAATCTCTGTCGTGAGTACATTGATCTGTTCAAGGAACAATAAGAAGCCTCGGCACTCCATATTAATACGTGAAATCTCTCGACTGGTATAAATACGCATCGAGGTATTGGAACACATAGTAATCGCCGCTTGATTCTCAGTATCTTGCAATGCCGCAAGATCTTCTAACCAATGGAGGGCCTTATAAATATCATCTTGGTGAAACCCTGCTCGAAGAAGCTCATCTTCCAGCTCATCTTGATCCACCTGCAATTCAGAATCGCTATGGATGTAGGTTTCAAACAAGTACATCAGTATGTCCATCATCATAGCTTAGCCTCTCCCCTTTCGAATATAGCCACCGGAAACTGCAACAACATGCCCTGAGAGCTCAAGCTCTAAAAGCTGCATCATGACCTCATGCACAGGTATATGGGTTCTCTGTGCCAAAATATCAACGGGTGTCGCCTCTAACCCTACGTTAGCTAACAGCTGTGGAAATGGCAATTGTTCATTTTCACCCTCATTCGACGTAGGCTCGAACAAGCTAGGCTGTTGGTCTATAGACCAGTCTAACAGACTCTTTATTTCAATCAGAACATCTTGTGCACTCTGTACCAAGCATGCTCCAGCTTTGATTAAGCTATTACCTCCTCGACTGGTTGGGTTATGAATAGAGCCAGGAAGCGCAAACACCTCTCGGCCTTGCTCCATGGCATAGCGAGCTGTAATCAAAGAACCACTCTTCTCAGCCGCTTCAACCACCAAGGTTCCGAGCGATAACCCACTTATAATACGGTTACGGCGAGGGAAATGTTCAGGTCGTGGCTTGGCACTTGGGCGAAACTCTGAAATCAACGCACCATTTTCACAGATCCTATCGGCTAAATTTCTGTGTCGCGCAGGATAAATTGAATCCAATCCAGAGCCCAGCACCGCGAAAGTTTCCCCTCCTTTATCTAGAGCACCATCATGAGCATAACCATCGATGCCTAAGGCTAAGCCACTCGTGACAATCAAACCGTTTTGCACAAACTCTTTGGCGAAGGATTTCGCGGTTTGCAACCCTTCGAGACTGGCATTGCGACTGCCGACCATAGCGATTTGAGGCTCAATCAGTTTTTCAACATGACCTTTAACGAAAAGCACGCTTGGCGCGGAGGCTGTCTCGTTCAGCAGTTTGGGATAATGCGAGCAATTCGGGGTAATGATGTGATGGTTGGGTTGTCTTGCTTGCCACTCTAGGCAAGCCTCCACTTCTCTTGGGGCTTGCTCTCTTAGATAGGCAATTTGCTTGGCAGACAAACCAAGCGCTTGCAGTTGCTGACTTGAGTAACCAACAATATTCAAAGGGGAATCAATACTCAGCAGTCGAGAAAGGCGCTTGCCACCCAATTGCGGAACAAAACTTAGAGTTAACCAAGCACTCAGTTGTTGCTCATTCACTCGGTGCCCTTAGCTTCTTCCTTCAAAGCCAGATCCAAAGGTGATACCGCCAGAATATCATTACTAACCGGTTTTGAGCTCTGAGTGATCAAGGCCAAGCTAAAATACTCATAAGGACGAATGACCATCAAACTACCAAGTGAGGTACTTGGCAGCTGCACCTTATCGCTCGCCGCAGACTCTTTGTAGCTGTATTCACCTTGCTTACCAAACACCACAGCGCCGCTTTCACTGAGCGTAAACATAGAGCCTTGGCGAAGATTGTCCTGTGAGCCTTTATTAATAACGATCACTTGATTCTTTGCACTGTATTGGCTGCCATCTAATGAACCCAAGATATTAGCAAACTGCCCCGCAGCACTAGGCGCTGGATAAAATGTGGTTGAGAGCTTCACCTGATCAACGCCAAGTTCAGGTAACACGAGGTCATTAAGTAACACCTCTTGCAGTTGAGTCTCTATCTGTAAACTACTGAACTCAGCATCCACCTCTTTCAAGCGCGCCGTGGCGACCAAACGCAAAGAGGTAATACTCGCTTGAGGTTGTTGCCTTTGATAAGTCTCGACGGCACGGTAGATACCCCATTTTTGATGCTGCTGGTTTCCCGAAATAAACAATCGGTCTTCACCCGATAAGAAGCGTTTGCCATCACTGGTCCCTAACACTCGTTGCGCTGACTGGATATCTTGCTGCTCAACCAAGCGGTCAGATTGTAGATACGGTAGAACAAGCCCCTCATTCACGGTAGGTACTGCTTTCTTCTCTGATACACGAATCTTAGGGCTTAGCTTTATGACGGGTTTGAGGCTCAACACAGGCTCGCCATTAATCCAAACTAGAGACAATTTATCTCCAGGGTAAATAAGGTGAGGGTTTTCTATTTCAGGGTTTACCTGCCATAGCCTTGGCCACAACCAAGGGCTATCGAGATACATCGCGGAAATATCCCATAAGGTATCCCCCTTAACCACCACATACGCCTCGGGTGCGCCTTGTTTAATGGTTAAAGGTTGCTCACTATTTTCAGCCATAACGGCGAACGAAAGCGAGGCACAAATAAGAGAAAAAGTGGGAGAAAAATGACGCATGACCTAGGTTCCTTGGTCTGAATATATGACATCTGATTAGAGAATTAACTTCAGGATGCTGTCATTTGACCTCTAAAATGTCTAGAATTGAGCCAACAAGGTTTAAGCTGTTTCGGCACAGTTCAATATTTCGAGTGTATATGTCTGTATTACAAGTATTAACATTACCAGATGATCGTCTACGTACCGTGGCGAAACCGGTAAAAGAAGTTACCCCAGAGATTCAAAAGTTCGTTGATGACATGATTGAAACCATGTACGACGAAGAAGGTATCGGCCTTGCGGCAACGCAAGTAGATTTCCACCAGCGCATCGTTGTTATCGACATTTCAGAAACACGTGACGAGCCTATGGTTCTGATCAACCCTGAAATTACCGACAAACGTGGCGAAGATGGTATCGAAGAAGGCTGTCTATCTGTACCAGGCGCTCGAGCTCTAGTCCCTCGCGCTGCAGAAGTAACGGTTAAAGCATTAGACCGTGAAGGCAACGAATTCACATTCGACGCTGACGACCTTCTGGCTATCTGTGTTCAGCACGAACTTGACCACCTAGAAGGCAAGTTGTTTGTTGATTACCTATCGCCACTAAAGCGCAAACGTATTCAAGATAAGCTAGCGAAGATTAAACGTTTCAACGAGAAACAAGGTTAATAACCGCTGCTATTACTAAATTAAGAAGGAAGTCTACCTTGAGTCAATCTTTAAGAATTGTCTTCGCAGGTACTCCGGATTTCGCCGCCCGTCATTTGGCGGCGTTGTTGTCTTCGGAGTATGAAGTTATTGCTGTTTACACACAGCCAGATCGTCCAGCAGGCCGCGGTAAAAAACTGACTGCGAGCCCAGTAAAAAACATCGCACTTGAAAACAATATTCCGGTTTACCAACCAGAAAACTTCAAGTCAGATGAAGCTAAGCAAGAGCTAGCAGATTTGAATGCTGACATCATGGTTGTTGTCGCTTACGGCTTGCTTCTTCCACAAGCTGTATTAGATACGCCTCGCTTGGGTTGTATCAACGTGCATGGTTCAATCCTGCCACGCTGGCGTGGTGCTGCTCCGATCCAACGCTCTATCTGGGCGGGCGATAAAGAGACAGGCGTGACGATCATGCAGATGGATATCGGCCTAGATACTGGTGATATGCTCAGCATCGCAACGCTACCAATCGAAGCGACAGATACTAGCGCGTCAATGTATGAGAAGTTGGCAGGCCTTGGTCCTGATGCTCTTGTTGAGTGTTTAGCAGATATCGCTTCTGGTAAGGCAGTTGCTGAGAAGCAAGATGACGAGTTTGCTAACTACGCGAAGAAGCTGAGCAAAGAAGAAGCGAAGATTGACTGGAATGACAGTGCAGAACACATCGAACGTTGTGTGCGCGCTTTCAATCCATGGCCAATGAGCCACTTTGCGGTTGTTGATAGCAGCTCGAATGATGAAAAAAGCATTAAAGTTTGGCAGACACGTGTTGATCAAGAATCAAGGTCTGCGCCAGCTGGTTCAATCATCAAAGCAGATAAAACGGGTATCTATGTTGCGACTGGCGACAAAGTACTGGTTTTGGAACAACTGCAAGTTCCTGGCAAAAAAGCTATGTCAGTTCAAGACATATTGAACTCACGTGCAAGCTGGTTTGAAGTTGGTACTCAACTTTCTTAACCGCTTTAAAGCTACTCAATATGCACTTAAAAATGTGTAGCTTGTAAAAACACAGTTTAGAAAACCTTTACGAGGGCAGAGATGCCCTCATGTATTCAAATAAATATTCGGTACCCCTCATGAATGTTCGCGCTGCTGCTGCAAATGTCCTATTCCAAGTTGTCGATAAAGGCCACTCTCTTTCACACGCTCTCCCTGCGGCTCAAAAAACGATCCGTCCGCGAGACCATGCTCTACTGCAAGAGATTTGCTACGGCGCACTTCGTTACCTGCCTCGCTTAGAGTCAATCGCTAACGAACTGATGGAAAACTCGCTTAAAGGTAAAAAGCGCGTCTTCCATCACCTGATCTTAGTAGGCATTTATCAGTTGGGCTTTATGCGAATTCCTTCGCATGCCGCCGTTGCTGAAACAGTTGAAGCAACCAAAACACTGCGTGGCCCAAGCCTCAGTGGTTTGATCAATGCCGTACTTCGCAGCTATCTGCGCGATCAAGAAGAACTAGACGAGAAAGCCGTTAGCCACAATGCTGGTAAATACAGCCATCCAAGCTGGATTCTAAAAATGCTTCAAGAGAGCTACCCAGATCAGTGGGAGCAATTAGTTGAAGCAAACAATAACAAGGCACCAATGTGGCTGCGTGTAAATCGCCAACACCACACTCGTGACGAGTATGTTGAACTGCTTAAAAACGAAAACATTGAATACACACTGCACCCTGAAGCAGCTGATGCCATAAAATTAGCCTCACCTTGTGACGTTACTTTGCTTCCTGGCTTCGACAGAGGCTGGGTATCTGTGCAAGATGCTGCAGCTCAGCTTTCCGTTGATTTCCTAACACCAAAAGATGGTGAGCTAATCCTAGATTGCTGCGCAGCACCTGGTGGTAAAACTGCACACATTCTTGAACATACTCAAGACACTGAAGTGGTTGCAATCGACAGTGATATTAAGCGCCTAGACCGCGTTTACGATAACCTTGAACGCCTACAACTACGTGCCGACGTAATCTGTGGTGATGCTCGCTACCCTGAAGAGTGGTGGACAGGCAGTCAGTTTGACCGCATCCTACTTGATGCTCCGTGTTCAGCGACCGGCGTAATCCGCCGTCATCCTGACATTAAGTGGCTACGCCGTGCATCTGATATTGATGCTCTAGCAGAGCTGCAAAGTGAGATTTTGGATGCAATGTGGCGCCAGCTAAAAGAAGGCGGCACCATGGTTTATGCGACATGTTCTATCACGCCGCAAGAAAACGTACTGCAAGTGAAAGCCTTCTTAGAGCGTACCGAGAACGCAACGCTGGTTGGGTCTGATATCGAAAAACCGGGTCGTCAAATACTGCCTGGTGAAGAAGATATGGATGGCTTCTACTACGCTGTTCTAGTAAAACAGGCATAACAACTAACAGCGGCTAAGAATTTATTTCTTAGCCGCTGTTTCTTTCTAGTGCATTATCAAACCAAAATGAGATCACTAGAATTACAACGGCAAAAAATAAGAGAAAGGCTATGAAGATCATTATTCTAGGTGCTGGACAAGTTGGCGGTACCCTTGCTGAAAACCTAGTGGGTGAAAACAATGACATCACGATCGTCGACCGTAATGCCGACCGACTGCGTGAACTTCAAGACAAATACGACCTTAGGGTTGTAAACGGTTATGCCAGCCACCCGAACACACTACGTGAAGCGGGCGCGCAAGATGCCGACATGCTGGTTGCCGTAACCAACATGGATGAAACCAACATGGCCGCATGTCAGGTTGCCTTCTCTCTGTTTAACACGCCAAACCGTATTGCTCGTATTCGTTCTCCTCAATACCTAGAAGAGAAAGAAGCACTCTTCAAATCAGGTGCGATTCCGGTCGATCATTTAATTGCCCCAGAAGAACTCGTCACTAGCTACATCGAGCGCCTGATTCAATATCCAGGTGCATTGCAGGTTGTGAGCTTTGCTGAACAGAAGGTTAGCCTAGTAGCAGTAAAAGCTTATTACGGTGGACCATTGGTTGGTAACGCACTGTCTGCTTTGCGTGAGCACATGCCGCACATTGATACTCGTGTAGCCGCTATCTTCCGTCAAGGTCGCCCTATTCGCCCACAAGGCACTACCATCATTGAAGCCGATGATGAGGTTTTCTTTGTGGCAGCGAGTAATCATATCCGCTCAGTAATGAGTGAGCTTCAGCGTCTAGAGAAACCGTACCGACGCATCATGATTGTTGGCGGTGGTAACATTGGTGCAAGCTTGGCAAAGCGCCTTGAACAGAGCTACAGCATCAAGCTTATTGAGCGCAGTTACACTCGTGCCGAGAAGCTGTCTGAAGAATTAGAAAACACCATCGTATTCTGTGGCGATGCAGCCGACCAAGAGCTGCTGACCGAAGAGAACATCGATCAGGTGGATGTGTTCATTGCTCTAACCAATGAAGATGAAACCAACATCATGTCAGCGATGCTGGCGAAGCGAATGGGTGCCAAGAAAGTAATGGTGCTGATTCAGCGTGGCGCTTATGTCGACCTTGTTCAAGGTGGCGTGATTGATATTGCGATATCTCCACAGCAAGCGACGATTTCTGCGCTGCTTACTCACGTTCGTCGTGCTGATATTGTTAACGTATCCTCTCTACGTCGCGGCGCTGCAGAAGCGATTGAAGCCATTGCTCACGGTGACGAGACCACATCTAAAGTCGTTGGCCGAGCGATTGGCGACATCAAACTGCCATCGGGCACCACCATTGGTGCGATTGTTCGCGGAGAAGAGGTGCTTATCGCGCACGATAGAACCGTAATCGAACAGGATGACCACGTAGTGATGTTCCTAGTGGACAAGAAATACGTACCGGATGTTGAGTCTCTATTCCAACCGAGCCCGTTCTTCTTATAGCCTTGTTCTCGTAAGCTTCTTCTCGCAACTTTCTTTTTGTGAGAACGACGCTCCGGCACAAAGCTGTAATCAATTAAAGCTATGGTCTATTAAGCTATGGTCAACTTTCGTCCGATATTATTAGTGATAGGGTTAGTGTTATCAAAACTCGCCCTTTTCATGTACATCCCCACATTGGTTGCCTTTTTTACTGGCACCGGTGGCTTCCTCGAGTTTGGTCAATCAGTAGTGATCACGCACATTGTGGCGTTCATCTGCTTGAGCTTGGGCCGCTCCGCTAAGTTCCGACTTGGGGTGCGGGACATGTTCCTTATCACCTCTTTGGTTTGGACAATCGCCAGCGCCTTTGCCGCCCTGCCCTTTGTCTTCATTAACCACATCAGCTTTACGGACGCCTACTTCGAAACCATGTCAGGTATCACCACGACAGGCTCAACCGTATTAAGCGGCTTAGACAGCATGGCACCAAGCATTCTGTTGTGGCGTTCTATACTGCAATGGTTAGGCGGCATCGGCTTTATCGTTATGGCGGTAGCAGTTCTACCAATGCTCAACGTTGGTGGTATGCGCCTGTTCCAAACCGAATCATCCGATTGGTCAGATAAAAGCAGCCCACGAGCAAAAACCGTCGCGAAGAACATCGTAGCAGTTTATCTGGTTCTGACTGGTTTATGCATCATTAGCTATTTGCTTGCAGGCATGGGCATCTTTGACGCGATCAATCATGCCTTCACAACACTGTCTACAGGTGGTTACTCAACCTCAGATGGCTCGATGAACCACTTCTCTAACAGTGCTCACTGGGTGGGAACACTGTTCATGTTCCTTGGTGGACTGCCGTTCTTACTGTTTGTTAGCGCACTGCGAGGCCGAAAACTCTCAATCCTCTACAAAGACGCGCAAGTGAGAGGTTTCACGTACCTGTTCTTGGTCACCAGCGCCGTAATATCAACATGGTTGGTGGTTAGAGATGGCTACACTGTTATGGATGCGATGCGTGTTTCGATGTTCAACATTGTGTCAGTCGTCACCACAACCGGTTTTGGCTTAGAAGACTTCACCGCCTGGGGTGCACTGCCAACTACTTTGTTTGCATTCCTAATGATGGCGGGCGCTTGCTCGGGTTCAACCTCTGGCGGTATTAAAATCTTCCGTTTCCAGATCGCGATGACCATGCTCCACAAACAAATGATGAAGCTAATTCACCCATCAGGCGTATTTGTTCAACGCTACAATCAGCGACCGGTGAATGACGATATTGTGCGTTCACTCGTGGCATTTGGTTTGATGTTCTTTATCACGATTATCTTAATTGCAGGCGGTTTGAGCGCGATGGGACTTGATCCTGTGACCAGTATATCTGGCGCTATCACAGCCGTTGCCAATGTGGGCCCAGGAATGGGGAGCGTGATCGGTCCGACCGGGAACTTTGCTCCACTGCCAGACGCCGCTAAATGGTTGCTAAGTTTAGGAATGCTAATGGGACGCCTCGAGATACTGACGCTCATTGTTCTATTTTTCCCAGCCTTTTGGCGACGCTAACCAAGCAAAAAAATCAAGGAAACACAGATGAAATCATACGTACTTCTCGCTAGCGCATTGCTCGCAAACTCAGTATTCGTAAGTTCTGCCTTTGCTGATCAAATGGTCACATTGCCTGATGGCAAGCAAGTGTTACTAAAAGACGATTTTACTTGGCAGTATGTGGCAGAAAATAAAACAGAAGAAACAACAACGACAGAGATAACTTCAGCGGTAGCGACGGCGCCAGTCGCAGCTGTACCCGTAGTCGCAGTCCCAGTTGCAACCAGTACGCGTGGTACTACGATTGTGGTTAATAGTAAAAAGCCAAGCTTGCAACTGTCTCAATCAGGAGTGGATGTCGTATTAGGCGCGAGCCGCTATGAAGGTGGTGAGCTTATCATTCCGACAGCCATCACCAACCAAGGCACTCAAGCTGTCATTTTGGTATCACTTAACATCAGCGTATTTACCGCAGAAGGTGAGTTACTGGCACAACAAGAAGTCGCAGTCTGGAAATCAATCAAACGAATGGCCGACACTTACCTGCGACCAAAGACAGCTGAAGAAGGTAAGTTGATAGAACTCGACCTAGCAGAGCACCCTGAATATCAGATTAAAGCCGAGATTATCGAGGTCGTTGCCCGCTAAACCGGTGTCACAAACAGATAGATAGCGAAGAAATGGCAAGCGCAGCCCGCCAACACAAACAGGTGCCAGATGGCATGGTTATAAGGGATGCGTTTTGCCACATAGAAAATGACACCCAGCGAGTAAATCACCCCGCCAACCGCCAGTAACACCAAACCACCTATATCAATGTTCATCGCTAATTGATAAACAACAATCAAAGATAGCCAACCCATCGCTAAGTAAATGAACAGCGATAAGCGCTTGAATCGGTAAACAAAGGCAATCTTCATGATGATGCCCACCAGCGCAATTCCCCAGATCACCGCCATCAAGCCCATCGCTAATGGGGTTCTTAAGCCCACCAAAAGAAACGGCGTGTAACTGCCCGCGATCAGCAAATAAATCGCACAGTGATCGAGCGTTTTGAGTAAGCGCTTGGTTTTCTCAGTGGTGATCGAGTGGTACAACGTGGAAGCAAGAAAGAGCAGAATAATACTGCTGCCATACACCGCCATACTGGCAACAGTAAGCATGTCGGCTTGGTAATCAAACGCACGAATCAGTAACAGGATCAGGCCCACTACGCCAAGTACGACGCCCAAACCATGGGTTATCGCATTAGCGCGTTCTTCGATGTCACTGTATTCGCTGGCTGATGATGCAGACATGAGTATCCTACTAGAGTAAATGTTCGATTGACCCAGTATTACACATTAAGCTTACACGTGTAAGCTTAAATTTTTATGACAAAATGACTTATAAAATGTGCGATTCAGCTAAGACGCGTTTTCTAAATACTCGATCACCATCTTACCGGCGTCTTCTGGTGAGGTATCAAGCGGGACACTCAATTGACGCTGTAGTTGACCCATTCCCAGCAAGCTCGCCAACATACCTTTTGCGCCATCGCGATTGCGGTCTATCTCAAACCACAACTTAAGTTCTGTCTCACCACGATGAGCAACAACCTCAAGCTCACGCCAGCGACCATGATAAGGGCCAGTAGTCGGCACAAACTCAAACTCTTGGACAAACGGCAGTTCAAAGCCATCGACCGCTTCACACTCCACTTGGCGTATCCGCAGCCCTTGAGCTTCAAGCTCGTTAAAGATGCCGTCGAGGAGTGCATCAGGACGAACCGTTAAGGTGTCTTTATCCGATGGGTCAATCGCCATCGCAATATCCAACCCGGTTTCCAGCCACACCTTTGAATCACCAATCGTGACTGGTGTATTCAGCGGTACATCAAACTCACATTCAAAGTCACGGGTTTCTCCCGGCTGAATCACAAAGGCATACGGCAGGCTCCATTTAGCCAACGAGTACGTCTGGTGCATTCGGCGTTTATGACCGCCCTCTTGCCTTTGCGAGTTCATGGTGACTTCTTTGACGTAACGACAGCACAAGTTGAGATCGATGTTGTCGATTTCTTGTGGCTGAGCGCCACCATAGACATGCACAATAATGCTCGCCTTCTTGCCTGGGTAAAGCACTTCCTGTTGCAATACAGAATCCACTTTGGCAGATCCAATACCAAAACTAGCTAACGTTTTCTTTAAGAACGACATATGCACCTCCTTTAAAGCATCATCTTAAGCCTGAAAGAGGTTCAAACTCAAATATACTGCTCACACTATTTTAGCTCTAATATCGTTTAATTATCACTCAGGCGTCGATCGATAACTTAGATAGTGATAATCTAAGCCTTGATATGCATGCATATCATTATCCTGATTTATTTTTCGGATTGGCGAAAGCCAGACGAGTGACTCTTCAAGTAATTGAAGCGAAGCTCATGATAAGTCAGGCCATTAGATTGGCAATGGATATGCCTGACCGTTAGGTAAATTAATGCGCCCAACAGCTGTCAGGTTCTCGCACACCAACCGTAGTGCGATGCGTCGTCGTAGTGGCTTTGTTGCTGCTCCAACGGCTAAGAAATTGGCTCCTACAATGACTCTCGTTCAGAAGACTGCTTTATTAGCACCGACTGCAACAAAAGTAATTAAAGCCGCTTAACGAAAAGCGCAGTTTTTACTGCGCTTTTTTCTTGCCCAGTCCCATCTTGAAATGCCTTTACACATTGGTATTCCCTACCCGATTTGATACCTTAACCACAAATCATTATAAAATTTGTGGAGAAGTAAAGTATGAAGTGTCACCGCATTGAGGAACTGCTTGAACTGATGGAGCCTGAGTGGCAGAAAGATCAAGAGCTTAACCTATTAGAGTTCATTATTAAGCTATCAAACGAAGCAGGCTACCAAGGCAAGCTAGAAGAGCTGACTGACGATGTTCTTATCTACCATCTAAAAATGCGTAACAGCGAAAAAGATGAAATGATCCCAGGTCTTAAAAAAGACCAAGAAGATGATTTCAAAACCGCAATTCTAAAAGCGCGTGGCCTTCTTTAATCGCCTATTTGGTTAGAACTCAATTGCCGTATAGATAAAACACTCAATTTTAAAAAGCGACCACCAGGTCGCTTTTTTGTTTCTGTTCGCTATTTTTTCGTCACAACTGTTATGACTTTTGTTGTTAAAGGTTGATAGCGTTAAAGAAATGAGAACAAGATTGTCGCTATAATCGCCATCCATAAGAATCTTCTAAAATAATAAGAGTGAGTGCGATAACAACAAATGCACCAAGCTCAATTTCTACAGGTTCTCTAAACCATACTTTCAAGTAATGTCGTCATGCCCGACTTAACCGGGCAAACAAGCCACAAAAAGGATAGTCCATGAGTCAGGATAAAATCGACATCAAAGATGTGACTCCTAAAACCTTTAACCCAAAAACACATAAAGGTAATGGAGATCGATTTAACCCAAGTAACCGAATCTATGTTCGAGAAAGCAAAGGTAAATTCCAACAACTTCGTCGTTACGGCGGTTGGTTCTTACTTTTACTTTTTGCGCTTATCCCATGGATTCCATTTGGTGAACGACAAGCGATCTTGCTCGATATCGGTAGCCAGCAGTTCAACTTCTTTGGCACCACGCTATACCCACAAGATCTGACCCTACTCGCCATCCTATTTATGATTGCTGCGTTTGGCTTATTCTTCATAACCACCTTCTTAGGGCGAGTCTGGTGTGGTTATTTATGCCCGCAAACTGTCTGGACCTTCATGTACATCTGGTTCGAAGAGAAGCTGGAAGGTGCTGCCAATAAGCGAAGAAAACAAGACTCGGGCAAACTGACGAGCAATTTAATTCTCAGAAAAACCATCAAACACATCGCGTGGTGGGCGATTGCGATTGCGACGGGCTTAACCTTTGTCGGTTATTTCATCCCAATCAAAGAGCTGGTGGTTGGCTTCTTTACCTTTAACTCGACTTTCTGGCCGGTGTTTTGGGTATTGTTCTTTGCTGGGTGTACTTATGCGAATGCGGGATGGATGCGTTCTATTGTTTGTCTGCACATGTGTCCTTACGCGCGTTTCCAATCTGCAATGTTCGATAAAGATACCTTCATCGTGGGTTACGACACTGAACGGGGTGAAAGCCGCGGCCCTCGCTCTCGTAAAGCCGATCCAAAAGAACTTGGTCTAGGCGACTGTATTGACTGTAATTTATGTGTTCAAGTGTGCCCAACGGGTATCGATATCCGTGACGGCCTACAATACGAGTGTATTAACTGTGGCGCGTGTATTGATGCCTGCGACAACACCATGGAACGTATGGGTTATGACAAAGGTCTGATCAACTACACTACCGAGCACAGGCTCGATGGTCACACAACCAAGGTGATGCGTCCTAAGCTGCTAGGTTATGGCGCTATATTGATCGTCATGCTGGGTTTGTTCTTCGCACAGATAGCGAGTGTTGATCCTGCAGGCTTAAGCGTTCTACGAGATAGAAACCAACTATTTAGAATCAATAGCCAAGGGCTTGTCGAAAATACTTACAACTTGAAAGTAATCAACAAAACTCAGCAAGAGCAAGAGTACAAGCTTGATGTCAGCGGGCTACCAGATTCTATCTGGTACGGTAAACAAACGATTACCGTAGACCCAGGTGAGGTTTTAAACCTTCCTATCAGCTTAGGCGTCGATCCAGAAAAACTGAGCTCACCAGTTTCGACAATTCAGTTTATACTCTCGGATAATGAAGAGTTTACGATGGAAGTCGAAAGCCGCTTTATCAAGAAGCTCTGATACCAGCCAACTTAGTGCTTGGTATAACACCCCAATAAATGGAAAAAGGCTCAGTAATGAGCCTTTTTTATTCTATGACGATGCAAGCCTTTAACTTTGATAACCTGACTCCTGACTTCATGTGGTACGCACTGGAGAGCATTGGAGTTCGTGCTGAATCCGGGCTTCTCGCTCTCAACAGCTACGAAAACCGGGTGTATCAATTCACCGATGAAGACCGTAAACGCTACGTCGTTAAGTTTTATCGTCCGCAGCGTTGGAACACCGCACAGATCCAAGAAGAGCACGACTTCGCGTTAGAGCTGATCGAACAAGAGTTACCGGTTGCTCCACCTATGCGAATCAACGGCGCAACCTTGCATGAATATCAAGGCTATCTATTTGCACTGTTTGAAAGCGTCGGTGGCAGGCAATATGAAGTCGACAATCTAGATCAATTGGAAGGCGTTGGACGCTTCCTTGGTCGTATTCATAAAGCCAGTGCTGGAAGAACATTTCAGCATCGCCCGACCATCAGCTTAGATGAATACCTTTATCAGCCACGTAAGATTCTAGAGAACTCTCAGTTTATCCCAACGCACCTAGAGAACGCGTTCTTCAATGACGTCGACCTTCTGATCAAAGAGCTAGAGAGCCAGTGGCCAAGTAACATTGACAACATTCGTCTCCATGGCGACTGCCACCCGGGCAATATATTGTGGCGCGACGGGCCAATGTTCGTCGATCTTGATGACGCGCGTAATGGTCCTGCTGTTCAAGATCTGTGGATGCTGCTTAACGGCGAACGCCAAGATAAAATGATGCAACTGGATATTCTGCTAGAGAGTTATCAAGAGTTTTGCGATTTTAATACCGCGCAACTGAAACTAATCGAACCTCTGCGCGGTCTACGTATGGTGCATTACATGGCGTGGTTAGCGAAACGATGGCACGATCCAGCGTTTCCTTTGGCCTTCCCATGGTTTAATGACCCGAAATACTGGGAGCAACAAGTACTTGCTTGTAAAGAGCAAATTGCTACCCTGCAAGAGCCACCACTTTCGTTAATGCCTCAGTGGTAACAGCAATCGCAACATACAACTAGATAAAAATTCAAACATAATGGAGATTGGATAAATGAAAAAGCTATTCGCATTTTTCTCATTAATCATGTTGAGCCTTTCAGCTCACGCTGCGAAATTTAACGAAGGTGAACACTACAAAGTTCTCGATCTAGAAGCATCAAAAAAACCAATGGTGACAGAGTTCTTCTCTTTTTACTGCCCACACTGTAATAGCTTTGAGCCAATCATCCAGCAGCTAAAACAACAGCTACCTAAAGACGCTAAGCTACAGAAGAACCATGTTTCATTCATGGGTGGCAACATGGGTCTGCCAATGAGCAAAGCTTACGCGACCATGATTGCACTGAAAGTTGAAGATAAAATGGTGCCAGTGATGTTTAACCGCATCCACACCATGAACAAGCCACCACGCGATGAAGCAGAACTGCGTCAAATCTTCCTTGATGAAGGCGTTGATGCTAAGAAATTCGATGCGGCATACAACGGCTTTGCCGTAGATTCTATGGTTCGTCGTTTCGACAAAGCATTCAAAGACAGCGGCTTGTCAGGCGTTCCAGCTGTTGTAGTAAACAACCGCTACCTGATTGACGCTCAAGGTATTAACTCTCTCGATGAGTACTTCGAGCTGGTTAACTTCTTATTAAAGAAGTAAGGTAATGATTAAAGGAAGCTTCGGCTTCCTTTTTTTTTGCTTGTTCAAAAATCATCATTGATAAATAATTAACCTGGAAATTTAAAGCTTTACTGCTATTAATAACCCGTCCTAAGAACTGGTGGGCAAGGAGCCCTTGAATGAAAATAAAAATAACTCTTCTCGCATTGAGCGTTGCAGCCTCTCCCGCTTTTGCCAAGCTTGCAGACGAACAAGGTTTCAGTGGTGAAATATCTATCAATACCGGGGTTGCCTCTTCCACCTCAAACTTTAATACCGATGCTGATAGCACCATTTCGTCCAATACACAGAAAGCCTCATCTGAGAGCTCATTTCTTGTCGCACCTTTAGGCAGTGTCGCTTACACCTTTGGTGAAAAGCTAAATCACCAGGTGTACACAGGTACCGCTCGTGATGATGTGGCAACCGGTACTGTTGTGCTGGAGGTTGGCTATAAATACCAACTAGAGTCAGGCATGACTATCGACGCGTCACTTCTGCCAACCATCATGTCAGGTGAGACTTGGGCTGATCCGTACAACACCACATCAGCTCGCACAAAGACCGATGAAACTGGCAATGCCTTTCGTTTGAAGCTAAGCAGTATTGCGGGCTCAGCTTTCTCGCTAGACATGGCCTATGCGACCAAAGACGTGAAAGATGATCTGGTTAGAGAAGAGCTTCAACGAGATGCCGATACTTTTTACCTAAAAGGTCAGTATCGTCAGCCAATCAGTCGCACCATGATGTTAGTACCATCATTGATTTACCAATCAAGTTCTGCCGATGGCAAAGCTGCCTCTTATGAACAGTTTGGTGGTGAAGTAAGCTTATTTGGCGGCAAAGGGCGTCACCAATATGCATTGACTGCGGGTTACAACCAACGCTCTTACGATGCAAGTAACCCCATCTACGATAAGAAACGCAGTGATGACAACATTAACCTGTTTGCCGCGTATGAATATGAGCAATTCATGAACTGGGACAACTGGTCGTTTGTCTCTCTTGCGGGCTACGGCACCAGCGATTCAAACATTACCTTCTACGATGAATCACAATACATCGTCTCAGTCGGCCTGAACTACAAGTTCTAGTTAGGCATCACTACTCGCTCATAACCATTAGTTAATAACAATTGGTTCATAACAACGAAAGCCTGCGTAACAAGCAGGCTTTCTTGTTTTTATACCAATCACAGTAAATAAATGACCCGTTGTTTACTACGATTGGTATGACTACACAGCTTGAGCTGAAAGTTGTTTCAGCAAGCGATCCATCGCTCGATAGCCAAGCGCCTCCGATAAATGCTTCTTTTCAATCTGCTCGTTACCCTCTAAGTCTGCAATAGTTCGCGCTACCTTGATGATTCGATGATAGGCACGAATCGATAAACCCAATCGATGCAGTGCGGTCTCGAGAAACTCCGCATCTTCGCGTCGCAATGGGCAATACTTTTCAATTTCTCGGCTACCTAACAGTGCATTCGACTTATGGTTTCGAGATAACATCAACTGACGCGCTTGTTTAACTCGTTGCTTCACGACTTGAGTGGTTTCTCCACGATCGCCTCCTTCGGCTAACATCCCTTTGGGCAATAGAGGGATCTCCAATGACATATCGAATCTATCCAATAATGGCCCAGATAAGCGGTTGAGGTAGCGCAGGATAATTTGCGGGTTCGCTCGAGCTTGATTGCCCTCGTAATAACCTGTTGGGCTTGGGTTAAGTGCACCGACTAATTGAAAGCGAGCAGGAAAGCGAGTCTTACCCGCGACACGGGAGATAATGATTTCACCCGACTCTAGCGGCTCTCGCAGTGAATCAAGCACCTTACGCTCAAACTCTGGCATCTCATCAAGAAACAATAAGCCATTATGCGCCAAAGATATCTCACCGGGGCGAGGTATCGAGCCACCACCGACCAATGCTGCCATCGAACTCGAATGGTGTGGGGAACGGAAAGGTCGTTGTTTCCAGTTGTATTGATTAATCTCTTGTTGCGTTAAAGAAGCCACCGAAGCGGTTTCCATCGCCTCGTCGTCACTCATCTCAGGTAACAAATCGCGCAATCGAGAAGCCAACATGGTTTTCCCAGTTCCAGGCGGGCCGAGAAAAAGTAGGTTATGGTTACCAGCAGCAGCGATCTCCAGTGCTCGCTTACCTTGCTGCTGGCCAATAATATCTTGTAAGTCACGATTATCAGACACATCGACATGATGATGCTCGGTTCGATATAAACCAAGCTGAGCCTGGCCACACATATCCGCACAAACCTCTAGCAAGGTTTGCGCTGATTTATGGGCCCCCTTGCCGACTAAGGCCGCCTGATCACCATTGTGATGTGGAACCACTAAGCATCGCTCGACACTATCGGCGGCTAACGTCGCAGGCAGAACGCCCTTTACCGAGCGCAACTCTCCTGACAATGCCAACTCACCGATAAATTCATGTTGAGCTATTTTTGATGTCGGAAGCTGATCTGACGCCACCAAAATCCCAAGCGCGATTGGCAGATCGAAACGTCCTCCCTCCTTAGGTAAATCAGCAGGCGCGAGGTTGACCGTGATCCTTTTCGATGGAAATTCAAAGCGAGAATTGATGATGGCACTCCTGACTCGATCTTTAGATTCCTTGACCGTCGTTTCAGGTAGCCCCACCAATGTAAACCCAGGCATACCGTTGCTTATATGCACTTCAACGGTCACTTCTGGTGCCTCTACTCCCACACTAGCCCGGCTGTGAATTATCGCGAGTCCCATAACTTTCCTTTGTCTTTGATTTAAAAGTATTCGCTCTGGGTATTCGTTGCTCACCAAAGCGATAAGGTTGTTATATAGCTTGGTGGAATGGTGTTTTAATGTGAAAAAAGAATGACATTTTCCTTGTCATACTGCAGATTTGTGTGATAACACTAGAGATGTAGACTTTTACTGAAGACAATAAACGAGAAAACTCGAATATTATGATTTTTAACGCTCGCATTTACGCACTGATTAACCTGATTATCGTAGTCATTATTAAGACTGCGCGGGGGCGAGTGGGAAGAAAGTAACCACGAATTAGAAAAAACCCCCGCACTGAAAAGTCCGGGGGTTTTTTCTAATTTAGCGATTCGATTTTTATAATTTTTATTATTTTCGGCCTTGCCGATTTACAGGAAGAATGGGAGCACAAGATGTGCAAAGACAACGGAAACAATGACCAAAATAAAGGTAATACGGAGGGATTACGATGAAAGGCGCAGAACTAGTCGTATCCGCACTCAAGCAACAAGGCATTGAGATCGTATTTGGTTACCCAGGTGGTGCCATCATGCCAATCTACGATGCACTTTATGACGGCGGTGTTGAACACATCCTTTGTCGCCATGAACAAGGTGCTGCAATGGCTGCCATTGGTATGGCGCGTGCAACACAAGACGTGGCTGTTTGTATGGCAACCTCAGGCCCAGGCGCGACTAACCTAGTAACAGGTCTTGCTGATGCCTTTATGGACTCCATCCCACTCGTCGCTATCACTGGTCAAGTTGCTAGCTCCCACATCGGTACCGATGCATTCCAAGAAATGGATGTGATTGGTATGTCTCTGTCATGTACTAAACACAGCTACCTCGTTACCGATATTGAAGATCTTGCGCCAACATTGGCTGAAGCATTTATCGTTGCAAAAGCAGGGCGTCCCGGTCCGGTTATTGTCGATATCGCTAAAGATGTTCAACTAGCCGAATCCCCTGTAAAAATTCTTCCTGAATTTACACCACCAGCCATTCCTGTTGTGACAACGGATGCTATTGAACAAGCTCAGTACTTCCTGTCTCAAGCGACTCGTCCTGTTTTATACGTAGGTGGTGGCGTTCAACTGGCGAAAGCAACCGATGCAGTTCGCGAGTTTTTACGCCTTAACCCAATGCCGGCCGTAAGCACACTGAAAGGCTTAGGCACTATCGAACGTGACGACCCGCACTACCTTGGCATGCTTGGTATGCACGGCACTAAAGCCGCTAACCTAGTGGTTCAAGAAAGTGACCTGTTGATTGTTGTTGGCGCTCGTTTTGATGACCGAGTAACAGGCAAGCTTGATACTTTTGCTCCTCACGCAAAAGTTATCCATATCGATATCGATGCGGCAGAGTTCAGTAAACTGCGCCTTGCTGATGCGCCAATTCGCGGTGACATCAACAAGATCCTGCCTCAACTAGAACTGAGCCAAGACATCTCATCTTGGGTTCACCACTCAGAAGGCCTTCGTAGCTCATTCAAGTGGCGCTATGACCACCCTGGTGATCTGATCTTTGCTCCACTACTGCTAAAGCAGTTATCAGACATGATGCCAGCAAGCTCTATCATTTCGACGGATGTTGGCCAACATCAGATGTGGGCCGCTCAGCACATTCAGCCTCGCGATCCTCAAAACTTCATCACCTCAGCCGGTCTAGGCACTATGGGCTTTGGTTTACCAGCCGCTATGGGTGCATCGGTTGGCCGTCCTGATGACCAATCTATTCTTATCTCTGGTGACGGTTCATTCATGATGAATATACAAGAGCTTGGCACGCTAAAGCGTCGTCAGATCCCAGTGAAGATGGTGCTTCTGAATAACTCTCGCTTGGGCATGGTTCGCCAATGGCAATCTCTGTTCTTTGATGGCCGACACAGTGAAACCATCTTGGATGACAACCCTGACTTCGTCATGCTCGCGAAAGCATTTGATATCCCGGGCAAAACCATCACGCGTAAAGAAGAAGTAGAGCCAGCATTGAAAGAGATGCTAGAAAGCAAAACCGCTTACCTACTTCATGTTCTTATCGATGAAGAAGAAAACGTATGGCCATTAGTACCGCCAGGTGCTTCAAACAGTGAGATGTTGGAGAACACATAACATGAAAAGATACCTATTAGACATCAAAGCCGATGATAAGCCAGTACTACTAGAGCGTGTTCTTCGTGTTATCCGTCACCGTGGCTTCATCGTTAAGCAAGTCGCGGGCACTCAAAACCACGAAAGCAAGGTGGCGAGTGTAGAGATCATTGTCGACAGTGACCGTCCGATCTCTTTTTTGGTAAACCAAATCGAAAAGCTGTGGGATGTACGTTCCGTTGACGTTATCTCTATCAGTCGTAATGAATTGCCAAACAACAACTTACAGCAAAAGATAAACGCATAAGGAACCGCAAACATGACAGCTAAAACAGCAGACTATATTTGGTTTAACGGTGAAATGGTTCCTTGGGCAGAGGCGAACGTTCACGTCCTGACTCACGCAATGCACTACGGTACTTCTGTGTTTGAAGGCGTTCGTTGTTACAACACGCCAAAAGGGCCGGTAATCTTCCGTCACCCAGAGCATGCAAGACGCCTAAAAGACTCAGCGAAAATCTACCGCTTCCCTATTCCTTTTACTGAGGAAGAAATTATGGAAGCGACTCGCGAAACGCTACGCCAAAATAAGCTACAGTCTGCGTACATACGCCCACTGGGCTTTGTTGGTAACGTTGGTTTGGGTGTCTGCCCGCCAGAAAATACTGAGATGGATCTGATCATCGCTGCGTTCCCTTGGGGTTCTTACCTAGGTGAAGAAGCGCTAGAGAATGGTGTAGATGCGATGATTTCAAGCTGGAATCGTGCCGCGCCAAATACTATCCCTACCGCTGCGAAAGCTGGTGGTAACTACCTATCTTCATTACTGGTTGGTGGTGAAGCTCGTCGTCATGGTTACGATGAAGGTATCGCACTGAGCGTCGATGGTTACCTTTCAGAAGGTGCTGGCGAGAACATCTTTGTGATTCGTAATGGTGTGTTATCAACGCCACCAGCAACCAGCGCGATTCTACCGGGCATCACCCGTGATTCAATCATGACACTAGCAAAAGACATGGGTTACGAAATCCGTGAAGAGAACATTGCTCGTGAAGCGCTATACCTTGCCGATGAAGTATTCATGACAGGCACAGCTGCAGAGATCGTTCCGGTTCGCAGTGTAGACAAAATTACAGTAGGTGAAGGCAAACGCGGTCCTATCACTGAAAAAGTTCAAGCAGCTTACTTTGGTTTATTCAATGGAACCACTGAAGATAAATGGGGCTGGTTAGACTACGTTTATCCAGCAGACCATGCGTCAGAAAGCCAAACACAAACAAATAAGTAAGCAACAGCCAAATATTTTATAAGGATTTAAACAATGCCAATCTATCGTTCAGCAACGACAACCCACGGACGCAACATGGCTGGTGCGCGCGCTTTATGGCGTGCAACTGGCGTTAAAGATGATGACTTCGGTAAGCCGATCATCGCGGTTGTAAACTCTTTCACTCAATTTGTTCCAGGCCACGTTCACCTTAAAGATATGGGTCAGCTGGTTGCGGGTGAAATCGAGAAAGCGGGTGGTATCGCAAAGGAATTCAACACCATCGCAGTCGATGATGGTATCGCAATGGGCCACGGCGGCATGCTGTACTCACTGCCATCACGTGAGCTTATTGCAGACTCAGTAGAATACATGGTCAATGCACACTGTGCGGATGCAATGGTGTGTATCTCTAACTGTGACAAAATCACTCCGGGAATGATGATGGCAGCAATGCGCCTTAACATCCCAGTGATCTTTGTATCAGGCGGCCCAATGGAAGCAGGTAAAACCAAGCTTTCAGATCAGATCATCAAGCTCGACCTTGTTGATGCAATGATCCAAGGTGCCGATCCAACGATTTCAGATGAGCAAAGTGAGCAAGTAGAACGTTCTGCATGTCCAACCTGTGGTTCATGTTCAGGTATGTTCACAGCGAACTCAATGAACTGTCTAACAGAAGCACTTGGCCTATCTCAACCGGGTAACGGTTCAATGTTGGCGACGCACGCAGACCGTGAAGAGCTATTCATCAACGCGGGTAAACGCATCGTTGATCTAACCAAGCGCTACTACGAGCAAGATGACGAGTCAGCACTACCTCGCAACATCGCAAATCGCGCAGCCTTTGATAATGCGATGGCGCTTGATATCGCAATGGGTGGCTCAAGTAACACAGTACTTCACCTTTTAGCCGCTGCTCAAGAAGGTGACATTGATTTTGATATGGATGATATCGATGAGATGTCTCGTCGTGTTCCGCACCTTTGTAAGGTTGCTCCTTCAACACCGAAATACCACATGGAAGACGTTCACCGTGCTGGTGGCGTAATGGCTATCCTAGGTGAGCTTGATCGTGCTGGCCTACTGAATAATCAAACTCGCACCGTACTTGGCCTAAGCATGCAAGAGCAGCTCGCTCAATACGACATCATGCAAACAGAAGACGAAGCCGTGCTTAAGTTCTTCCGTGCAGGTCCTGCGGGCATCCGTACCACCAAAGCTTTCTCACAAGATTGCCGTTGGGATCGTCTAGATGACGACCGCAAAGAAGGTTGTATTCGTACCAAAGAAAACGCGTTCAGCCAAGAAGGTGGCCTAGCGGTACTTTCAGGTAACATCGCCGTTGATGGTTGTATCGTTAAGACCGCGGGGGTTGATGAAGAAAACCTTAAATTCCAAGGTCCTGCAATCGTATTCGAAAGCCAAGATACGGCAGTAGAAGGCATCTTAGCGGGTAAAGTAAAAGCAGGCGAAGTGGTTGTCATTCGTTACGAAGGTCCTAAAGGCGGCCCGGGTATGCAAGAAATGCTCTACCCAACGACTTACCTAAAATCGATGGGTCTAGGCAAGTCTTGTGCTCTTCTAACCGATGGTCGTTTCTCTGGTGGTACATCAGGTCTTTCTATCGGTCACGCTTCTCCAGAAGCAGCAAGCGGCGGCGTAATTGGTCTAGTGAACACAGGCGATATCATCACTATCGATATCCCTAACCGCTCAATCACGCTTGATGTGGCTGAAGATGAACTAGCAGTACGTCGTGAAAAACAAGATGCATTAGGCTGGAAACCAGAAAACCGTCAACGTGAAGTGTCTTTCGCACTGAAAGCTTACGCAAGTATGGCGACAAGTGCCGACAAAGGCGCTGTGCGTGATAAGTCTAAGCTTGAGGGTTAACTATGAGTGATGACACCTCCACTCCCAAAAAACAAAGTGGCGCAGATTATCTGCGCCAGATCCTGAGAGCGCCGGTTTACGAAGCGGCAATCGTGACACCTCTGCAAGATATGCCACGCTTAAGCGCTCGTATCGGTAATCAGGTTCAGCTAAAACGAGAAGACCGTCAGCCGGTACACTCGTTTAAGCTGCGCGGTGCTTACAACATGGTTTCAAGCCTTTCTGAACAACAGAAAGCAGCCGGTGTTATCGCAGCATCCGCAGGAAATCACGCACAAGGTATGGCGTTATCTGGCTCTAAGTTAGGTATTCAAACCACAATCGTGATGCCGAAAACGACACCGGATATCAAGGTTGATGCAGTACGCGGATTTGGCGGTAAAGTCGTTTTACACGGCAGTAATTTCGATGAAGCGAAAGCGGAAGCGGAACGTCTGTCGGCTGAACATGGCTTCACCTTTGTTCCTCCTTTCGATCACCCACTGGTGATTGCTGGGCAAGGCACTATGGGTATGGAGATGCTGCAGCAAAACGGCCACATGGATTATATCTTTGTGCCGGTTGGTGGTGGTGGCTTAGCCGCTGGTGTTGCAGTGCTTATCAAACAACTGATGCCAGAGATTAAAGTGATTGCGGTAGAGCCTGAAGACTCGGCTTGCTTGAAAGCAGCACTGGATGCGGGTGAACCAGTGGTACTGGATCAGGTCAGCATGTTTGCTGATGGTGTTGCGGTTAAACGCATTGGTGAAGAAACCTTCCGTCTTTGCCAACAGTACATTGATGGTCATATTACCGTCTCTAGCGATGAAATCTGCTCTGCGGTAAAGGACATCTTTGAAGACACCCGTGCGATTGCTGAGCCTTCAGGAGCGCTTGCTCTGGCAGGCCTTAAGAAGTTTGCAGAACAAAACAAACTGCAAGATAAGCAATTGGCGACGGTATTGTCTGGTGCAAACACCAACTTCCACGGTCTACGTTATGTCTCTGAGCGTTGTGAATTGGGTGAGAAGCGAGAAGGTCTACTTGCGGTAACGATTCCAGAGCGACAAGGTGCGTTCCTAGAGTTCTGTAACATTATTGGTGGTCGAGCGGTGACTGAGTTTAACTACCGCCACAACGACGAAAGCCTGGCGAATATCTTCGTTGGTGTACGTCTACAAGGTGGACAAGAAGAACTCGAACACATCATCAATGACTTACGTGAGGGTGACTACGCGGTTGTCGACTTGTCTGATGACGAGATGGCAAAGCTGCACATTCGTTACATGATTGGCGGTAAACCATCGAAGCCATTGAAAGAACGTCTTTACAGCTTTGAGTTTCCTGAATACCCAGGTGCATTGATTAAATTCCTTGATACCTTAGGGACTCACTGGAATATCAGCCTGTTCAACTATCGTAACCATGGTGCCGATTACGGTCGAGTGCTGTGTGGCTTCGAACTCGGTGATGATGATTTAGCTCAGTTCTCTACACACTTAGAAGAACTTGGCTACCAATGCAAAGATGAAACCGATAACCCTTCCTACAAGTTTTTCTTGTCTTAAGAGTTAAGCTATCGAACCAAAAGAGCGAGTATTTACTCGCTCTTTTTATTTGAGCGTTTCCGATAAACCTCACACGATCCTATTTCAAATAGATCATTAAAGTGCTTTACGATGATCCAACCAATCTTGGTGCAGCTGTTCACTTGATCCTAGATATTTGACCATCCATTCGATCAATTTATGGTTGTCATCTTTTCTCCACACCAAACAACAGTGACTCTGCGGGCTAGGCTCCGGTAGTATTTTTTCCACCAGCAAGCCTTGTTCGATAATAGGCGCGGCAATATGCCTTGGCATGTAACCCACCCCAACACCATTCTTGAGGCACTCTATCGCACTGTACCAATTAGGTAATAGAAGACGTCTCTGACTCGCATAATGGCCAGTGTGACGCTTTGGCAGTACACTAGAGGTATCATCCAAACAGATCGCGGGATACTGGCTAACAAAGGCTTCATTAAGGTTTTGCTCTCGTACACATGGGTGACTGGGTGACATCACAAATGCCCAATCTAACCGCCCCATATCCTTAACTTCAAAGTCACCGCCAACCGGAATCGCCGAAGTGGCTCCAATGACGACATCGGCCCTCCCCTGTGCAATAGCTTCCCAAGAACCATTAAACACTTCCATGTTGATCTGCAGCTCAGCGAACTCAAAGGTTTGATAAAACTCTTCAATCATCGGCTTCATCTTGTCGAGCTTAACCACGTTATCAAGGGTTAGACGTAAGGTTTTCTTCCAACCACGCGCAGCTCGACGAGTTTGCGCACTGAGTTCTTCCATCTGTCTCAGCAGTTGACGAGCCTCTTCAATAAACAGCTCCCCAGCAGGCGTCAGCTCTACTTTTCTTGGTAAGCGTCTGAAAAGTAGAACATCAAGCTCTTGCTCTACCTGCCTAACCCCATAGCTGATCGCCGATGGTACTTTGTGCAATTGCTCTGCAGCCGCAGTGAAGCTGCCCAAGCGAGCAACGGTATCAAGCATTTCTAACGAGGATTTAGAGAACATAAGCCTTCAAATTTTTTGATTGATAACTACATATTTTAGCGTTTTATTTTATCAGCTCTGAAAAATAGAATGTCAGCATAAATAAACAGGGGTTCTTTCTCCTGAGTATCTAACAATTTTTTTGATGATAAAAACATCACTACCTTTAGCTTAATGGCATCTTATGAATATTTCTAAATTTCAATTGGTCTACCTTGCAGTTCTTTCTATGCTTGGCTTTATTGCGACCGATATGTACCTTCCTGCATTTAAGGCAATGGAAGTCGATTTTGCAACCGGTCCAGAGCAGATTGCTCTGTCTCTAACCGTATTCCTTGGTGGTATGGCAATGGGTCAGCTTCTTTGGGGTCTGGCGAGTGACAAGTATGGTCACCGTAATACGCTAGCGGTTGGTCTTGTTATCTTTACTGCAGCTTCATTCGGCTTAGCATTCAGTACCGAAGTATGGCACCTACTAACGCTGCGCTTCATTCAAGCGATCGGTGTGTGTGCGCCTGCGGTAATCTGGCAAGCAATGGTTATTAAGCGTTACTCTCAAAGCAGCAGCCAGCAAATTTTTGCGACTATCATGCCTCTAGTAGCGCTATCTCCAGCATTAGCACCGCAACTGGGTGTGTTGCTAGCAGACAGCTTTGGTTGGCACAGTATCTTTATCACACTGACGCTAATGGGCGCATTGTTGATCGCAACGACCATGGCTCAACCAAAAGAAGCGCCAGAAGTAAAACAAACGTCGATCAAAACCGATATCAAAGCACTGCTTCATTCAAAGCCTTACATGGGTAATGTGTTGATGTTTGCTTCAGCGTCAGCAGCGTTCTTCGCTTACCTAACCGGTATGCCAGAGATCATGGCTCAACTGGGTTATGAAGCAAAAGACATCGGCTTGAGCTTTATTCCACAAACCATTGCATTCATGGCGGGTGGTTACTTCGGTAAGCAGGCAGTGAAGAAGTATGGCGATGGTGTCGTACTAAGAAATCTTATTGGTTTGTTTAGTGTTGCCGCATTACTGATTTTCATTGCATCACAATGGGAACTGACTTCGATCTGGCCTCTACTCGCACCTTTCTGTCTAATTGCCGTAGCGAATGGCGCACTTTACCCAATCGTAGTAAACCGTGCCCTATCAAGCGCGAAACAGAGCCCTGCGACAGCGGCTGGCTTACAAAACAGCCTGCAAATCAGTATTAGTGGCCTAGCAAGTGCATTGGTTGCAGCAATGGCAAGCCAAGCACTAAGCGCAACAGGAATAGCGGTAGTGATTTGTTTAGGTGCATTGTGGGTTGGCTATATTGTTTCGAACAAAGAGCTTTCTGAACACTTCGCAACACCGGATAACTCTCGAGTGGTTGCTGACGATAAGCAAGACTAGTTTATCGTTTAACGAAAACAAAAAAAGAGCGAGTAATCTCGCTCTTTTTTTATATCTAAAGTTATTTAGAAAGCAGCCAGTAGCATTGCTACTGGCTTGTATCAAAATATCTTTTGGACGTTAGTACTTACTTCTTAGTTGGACGTTTCCAATCAGCAATCTTACGTTCTTTAGCACGACTGATAACTAACTCATTTTCAGCAACATCACGAGTTACTGTAGAGCCAGCACCAACGGTAGCGCCATTACCAATAGTAACGGGAGCAATTAATTGACTATCTGAGCCAACGAATACGTCATCGCCGATGATGGTCTTAAACTTGTTTGCGCCATCATAGTTACAAGTGATAGCACCTGCACCCACGTTTACGCGCTGACCAATTTCAGCATCGCCTAAGTACGTTAGGTGATTCGCTTTAGAGCCCTCACCAAGGCGAGTGTTCTTCACTTCAACGAAGTTACCAACGTGCGAGTTATTACGCATGTCAGCACCAGGACGTAGACGAGTGAAAGGACCAACCGTACAGTCTTCACCGACCGTTGCACCTTCAATTACACTGTATGGACGCACGATGGTGTTGTCATCGATCTCACAGTCTTTCAATACACAACCGGTACCGATAACCACGTTGTCGCCAATGCTTACGCTGCCTTCGATGATAACGTTAGTATCAATCTCAACATCCATACCGCACTGCAATTCACCGCGTAGATCAAAGCGGCTTGGGTCACGTAGCATAACGCCTTGCTTCAATAGTTTGTCGGCTTGCTCAGCTTGATAAGCGCGTTCTAAACGAGCCAGTTGAGAGCGGTCGTTCACGCCTTCAACTTCAATAGGGCTTACTGGGTGTACAGCTTCTACAGCACGACCTTCATCGTGAGCCGCTGCAATAACGTCAGTCAGGTAGTATTCACCTTGTGCGTTATCGTTGCTTAAGCCAGACAACCAACGCTTCAGATCGCCACCAGTCGCAACCATAACGCCAGTGTTGATCTCTTTGATAAGCTTCTGCTCATCCGTTGCATCTTTCTGCTCAACGATAGCCACAACAGGGCCATTACGACGAATAATACGACCGTAGCCCATTGGGTTGTCTAACACGACCGTAAGTAGCGCGATGCCACCGTTTGGTTGAGCGTCTAATAGGTTTTCAATGGTTTGAGGTGAAATCAATGGAACATCACCGTATAGCACTAGTACTTTTTCATCATCAGCGAAATGTGCAGATGCCTGATCCACAGCGTGGCCAGTACCCAACTGCTCAGCTTGCAGTGCCCAGTTTACCGATTCTTCAGCTAAAGTAGTCTTCATCTGATCACCACCGTGACCGTAAACCAAGTTGATGTTTTGAGCACCTAGACCATTACAGGTATCGATAACATGCTTCACCATTGGCTTACCTGCAAGCGTGTGCAGAACCTTTGGTGTGTTTGAATACATGCGAGTGCCTTTGCCCGCTGCGAGAATTACCGCGCTAAACTTCATTGTAAACCTATCCAACATTATTTTTATTAAGCCGATATTGTAACCGTTTTTAGCTAACAAATTAAATTGTAATAGCTATTTAACCAGTACTGATACGTAAAAGGGTCATCATTAGTCCTCAATGTGTAACCACATTTCAGGGCGGGATAACCTAAAAATGCAAAAAGGCGACCCTTAGGTCGCCTTTATCTCAGAGTCAGTAATCTTATAAAAGATTAACGACGCTGTTTTGTCAGTTCGATAACTCGTAACTGAGCAATGGCTTTAGCCAGTTCACCGGCCGCTTGTGCGAAGTCTATATCGCCATGCTGATTTTGGATATTCTCCACAGCCTTGCGTTTAGCTTCTTCCGCCTTTGCTGCGTCTAGTTCTTCACCACGGATAGCCGTATCAGCCAGTACAGTCGCTGTACCAGGTTGAACTTCTACCATACCACCAGAAACATAAATAATTTCTTCGTGGCCGTGCTGCTTAACAATACGCACCATACCAGGCTTGATAGCGGTCAGCAGTGGAGTGTGACCATGGAAAATACCAAGCTCACCCTCACTACCGGTCACCTGAAACGTCTCAACAAGGCCTGAGAAAATTTGTTTCTCTGCACTTACAACGTCTAGGTGAAAGGTTATTGCTGCCATATCGCCTCCTAGTTAGCCTTATAGCTTCTTAGCATTCTCAATAGCTTCGTCAATTGCACCACAGTACATGAACGCTTGCTCTGGAATGTCATCGTATTCACCAGATAGAAGACCTTGGAAGCCACGTAGAGTCTCTTTAAGAGGTACGTAAACGCCTGGGTCACCTGTAAATACTTCCGCTACGTGGTAAGGCTGAGTTAGGAACTTCTCAATCTTACGAGCACGAGATACAACTTGCTTATCTTCTTCAGATAGCTCGTCCATACCTAGGATAGCAATGATATCTTTCAGCTCTTTATAGCGCTGAAGAGTAGACTGAACGCCACGAGCGATGTCGTAGTGCTCTTGTCCAACTACCAATGGATCCAGTTGACGTGAAGTAGAATCTAGCGGGTCGATCGCTGGGTATAGACCCATAGATGCGATATTACGGTTAAGCACTACCGTTGCATCTAAGTGAGCGAACGTTGTTGCTGGAGACGGGTCAGTCAAGTCATCCGCAGGTACATATACCGCCTGTACAGACGTGATAGAACCAGCTTTAGTTGACGTGATACGCTCTTGTAGAACACCCATTTCTTCAGCTAGTGTAGGTTGGTAACCTACCGCAGAAGGCATACGACCTAGAAGTGCTGATACTTCAGTACCTGCTAGTGTGTAACGGTAGATGTTATCAACAAACAGTAGAACGTCACGACCTTCGTCACGGAAGCGCTCAGCCATTGTTAGACCAGTCAGTGCAACACGTAGACGGTTACCTGGTGGCTCGTTCATCTGACCGTAAACCATCGCTACTTTTGATTCTTCAGGGTTTTCGATGTTTACAACACCTGCTTCCTGCATCTCAAAGTAGAAATCGTTACCTTCACGAGTACGCTCACCTACACCTGCAAATACAGATAGGCCTGAGTGTTGAAGTGCGATGTTGTTGATAAGTTCCATCATGTTAACGGTCTTACCTACACCAGCACCACCGAATAGACCGATTTTACCACCCTTAGCGAATGGACAAATCAAGTCGATTACTTTAACACCAGTTTCTAGAAGAGAAGTCTCGTTAGACTGCTCTTCGTAGCTTGGAGCTTCGCGGTGAATTGCGTAATGCTCTTCAGCACCGATTTCACCACACTCATCAATTGCGTCACCTAGGACGTTCATGATACGACCAAGTGTCTTAGTACCTACTGGTACCGAGATTGGAGCGCCAGTATTTTCAACTGTCAAACCACGACGTAAACCATCAGAGCTACCCATTACGATTGCGCGTACTACGCCACCGCCAAGTTGTTGCTGAACTTCAAGAACTAGACGTTCTGTCACTTCATTAACATTCAGAGCATCGTATACACGAGGTACTTCGCCCTGTGGGAACTCTACGTCGACTACCGCACCAATGATCTGTACGATCTTACCTGTAGCCATCGTTAATCCTCTAACTATTTAGTTTTACCTAAGCTTAAACCGCAGCTGCGCCTGAAACGATCTCAGAAAGTTCTTGTGTAATCGCCGATTGACGGGCTTTGTTATACACAAGTTCTAAGTCATCAATAATGTCACCAGCGTTATCTGTTGCTGATTTCATTGCAATCATTCGAGCTGCTTGCTCACAAGCAAGATTCTCGACCACACCTTGATACACTTGAGATTCGACGTATCGAACTAATAGTGCATCTAGTAGTGGTTTTGGCTCGGGCTCATAAATGTAGTCCCAAGAATGACTGCGTTTCATTTCTTCGCTGTCTGATTTAGGCAAAGGAAGTAATTGATCGATCGTTGGTTCTTGAACCATAGTGTTTTCAAATCTGTTAAACACTACGAACAGGCGATCCAATTCACCTTCATCATATTTCTTCAGCATAACGCTTACAGAGCCAATCAAGTCTTCAAGGCTTGGGCGATCACCCAGACCAGAAACTTGAGCTGCTACTTTCGCGCCGCTGTTATTGAAAAATGCTGTTGCTTTAGAGCCTACAATTGCAAGCTCTACATCAGCACCTTTCTCAGACCAATCTTTCATGTCGTTCATAGCTTTTTTGAACAAGTTAATGTTCAAACCACCACAAAGACCACGGTCTGTAGAAACGATGATGTAACCAACACGTTTGGCTTCACGTTCCTCAAGATAAGGATGCTTATACTCGAGGCTACCATTAGCCAAATGACCGATCACTTTACGCATTGTTTCTGCATATGGACGAGTAGCTTCCATTGCGTCTTGAGAACGACGCATTTTCGAAGCTGCTACCATTTCCATTGCTTTCGTAATCTTCTGTGTGCTTTTAACACTACCGATTTTATTACGTATCTCTTTTGCGCCGGCCATCGTTACTCTCCGTTAATGGTATGAGGTGGCCCTAAGACCACCTACCAATTACCAGGTCTGGGTTGCCTTGAAATCGTCAACAAGCTTCTTCAGCTCAACTTCGATTTCTTTGTTGAAAGCACCCGTTGCGTCGATCTGTGTTGCTAGATCAGCGTATTGACCACGAGCAAACGACAGTAAAGCAGCTTCAAAATCTAGAACTTTTGACAGTTCTACGTCTTGAAGGTATCCACGCTCTGCAGCGAAGATTACTAGAGCTTGGTCAAATACAGACATAGGAGCGTATTGCTTCTGCTTCATCAGTTCTGTAACTTTTTGACCGTGGTCTAGTTGCTTTTTGGTCGCTTCATCAAGATCCGATGAGAACTGTGCAAATGCTGCTAGTTCACGGTATTGAGCTAGAGCAGTACGGATACCGCCAGATAGCTTCTTGATGATTTTAGTCTGCGCCGAACCACCTACACGAGAAACTGAGATACCAGGGTCAACAGCTGGACGTACGCCCGCGTTGAATAGTTCAGTTTGTAGGAAGATCTGACCATCAGTAATCGAGATTACGTTCGTTGGTACGAATGCAGATACGTCACCAGCTTGCGTTTCGATGATAGGAAGAGCAGTTAAAGAACCAGTCTTGCCTGTCACTTCACCGTTAGTGAACTTTTCTACGTATGCTTCGCTTACACGAGCAGCACGCTCTAGTAGACGAGAGTGAAGGTAGAAAACATCACCAGGGAACGCTTCACGGCCAGGTGGACGCTTAAGTAGTAGTGAAATTTGACGGTAAGCTACCGCTTGCTTAGATAGATCATCATAAACAATCAGTGCATCTTCGCCGCGATCACGGAAGTATTCACCCATCGCACAACCAGCATACGGTGCAAGGTATTGCAGCGCAGCAGATTCAGAAGCAGATGCAACAACAACAACAGTGTTAGCCAGTGCGCCGTGCTCTTCTAGTTTGCGAACTACGTTAGCAATAGTCGACGCTTTTTGGCCGATAGCTACGTAGATAGAGAAAATACCAGAGTCTTTCTGGTTGATAATCGCATCGATCGCCATTGCTGTTTTACCAGTCTGACGGTCACCGATTACTAGTTCACGTTGACCACGACCGATAGGGATCATTGAGTCAACTGACTTGTAACCAGTTTGAACAGGTTGATCTACCGATTTACGGTCGATTACACCTGGTGCGATAATTTCTACAGGCGAAGTTAGTTTCGCTTCGATAGGACCTTTACCATCAATTGGCTCACCTAGCGTGTTTACAACACGACCAAGCATTTCAGGACCTACTGGTACTTCAAGAATACGACCAGTACCTGTAACTTTCATGCCTTCCTGTAGGTCAGCATACGGGCCCATTACAACAGCACCAACCGAATCACGGTTCAAGTTTAGTGCTAGCGCGTAACGGCCACCCGGTAGTTCGATCATTTCACCTTGCATCACGTCCGCTAGGCCGTGGATGCTAAGGATGCCATCGCTTACAGAAACGATAGTACCTTCATTGCGAGCTTCACTAACAACGTCGAAAGATTCAATACGTTGTTTAATTAGATCGCTAATTTCAGTGGAATTAAGTTGCATGCTCCAATCCCCATTAAGACTGCAATGCATCGCTCAGGCGGTCTAAACGACTGCGCGCTGAGTTATCGATGACTAGGTCTCCGGCTCGAATAATAACTCCACTAAGTAGAGTCTCATCTATACTGCAATTCAGCTGAACTTTGCGCGCTAGGCGCAGTTCCAATTTGCTGATGATGCTTGTGCGCTGTTCTTCAGAAAGTTCAACCGCTGAAGTAACATCAACGTCGATTTCTTTCTCGTGCTCTTGTTTAAGCAATAAGAACTGTTTACAAACATCAGGAAAGGCCATTAAACGACCATTCTCTGCCATCACTTTAATTAAGTTCTGGCCGAATTCATCAAATTGTTCGCCACAAATTACAATGAATATTTCAGCTAACTTTTCAGCAGTCATTGAACTGCTTAATAAATTATGAACATCATCATTTTGTGCCACTTCGGCAGCAAAAGTAAGCATTTGACCCCATTGGTCTAGCTCACCTTTATCTACCGCAAAGTCAAACGCTGCTTTAGCATAGGGGCGTGCGATTGTAGTCAAATCAGACATATACAGCCCCTTGCTTTAAAGTTTTGCAGTAATGTTGTTAAGAAGATCATTGTGTACATCTTTATCGATTGTACGCTCAAGGATTTTCTCAGCACCAGCTATAGCCAGAGTTGCGACTTGTTTGCGCAGGTCATCACGGGCACGTGTGCGTTCAGCTTCAATTTCAGCTTCAGCTTGCGTTAAGATCTTCTGGCGTTCTGCCTGAGCCTCTTCGCGAGCTTCATCAATAATTTGAGCTTTACGTTTGTTTGCCTGATCAATAACCTCAGTTGCAGTGCGCTTCGCTTCCTTCATTTGCTCAGAAGCGTTGGCTTGTGCCAGGTTCAAGTCTTTAGCAGCGCGTTCAGCGGCTACAAGACCGTCAGCAATTTTCTTCTGACGCTCTTCAATTGCTTGCATGATTGGTGGCCATACATATTTCATGCAGAACCAAACAAACAGCGAAAAAGCAATTGCTTGACCTAACAGAGTTGCGTTCATATTCACAACAGCTACTCCTCGTTAAGAATCAACTACAAAAATTTAATTAACTATTAAGAGTTAATTAGCCTGCTAGCTGACTTACAAATGGGTTAGCAAACGTGAATAGTAGTGCGATTACGATACCGATCATTGGAACAGCATCCAGTAGACCAGCGATGATGAACATCTTAACTTGTAGCATTGGAGCCATTTCAGGTTGACGCGCAGCGCCTTCTAGGAATTTACCACCAAGAATAGCAAAACCAATTGCAGTACCTACGGCACAAAGACCAACAATGATAGCAACAGCGATTGCTGAAAAACTTAGTACAGTTTCCATTTACGTTCTCCGATTAACATTAATAGTTAGAATAAAGCTTAAAAATTTTTTTAGTGATCACTATCTTCATGGGCCATTGATAGGTAAACGATTGTCAACATCATGAAAACAAACGCTTGAATCAAAATAACCAAGATATGGAAGATAGCCCAAGGTAGTGCACCTACCCATTGTAAGTACCACGGTAGCATTGCCGCGATAAGAATAAACACCACCTCACCCGCAAACATATTACCAAATAAACGCATACCTAGAGATAGTGGCTTCGCTAATAACGAAATTACCTCAAGCACCAAGTTAAATGGAATCATGATTGGGTGATTAAATGGATGCAGTGCCAATTCTTTAGCAAATCCGCCTAAGCCTTTTACTTTGATGCTGTAGTAGATCATCAGAGCAAAAACACCTAAAGCCATTGCCATTGTTATATTTACATCAGCTGTAGGAACCACTTTCAAGTAAGGGATACCTAGCCAATGCTCTGCAGGATACGGTAAGAAATCGATAGGCACTAAGTCCATCAAGTTCATTATGATAATCCAGCAGAATATAGTCAGTGCTAATGGAGCTACCAGAGGATTGCGGCCATGGAAAGTTTCTTTAACGTTGTCGCCAACGAATTCCACTACCATTTCAACAAAACACTGAAGCTTACCAGGTACACCTACTGTTGCTTTCTTAGCGACTGAGCGAAAAACCCAAAGGAATAACACCCCTGTCAGCACAGAAAAAAACAGACTGTCTATATGTACGTTCCAGAAACTTGTTTCCTCTACAAGACCAAACTTAGCTAAAGAAAGGTTTTGTAAATGGTGTTCAATGTATCCGGATGCTGTTGGCGCAGCCATAACTCATCCTATTTTTTATTGTTAATGAAAAGCACTGGCGCAAAGATATTAATACCTAGAACCAGTAAATAGGTCAGTTTGAGGGGAATTAATTCCACCTGCATATACATGTAGACAATAGAGAATAGTAAAACTGTGATTAAGATTTTGAGCACTTCGCCAGCATAGAACGACGCCGCAACTAACTTAGTTGCACGAGCTCCACAAAATAGGAAAGCACACACACAAAAAACTACATTCGCGATGACAAAAATACCGCCACCGATTAATGCAGCAAAACCCCAATCAGGATTAACAGCTAAACCTAACCCTATCGCCACTAATATAACCGCGCTAAGCTCGATCAATAACATTTGCTTTGCAAGCACTCGTCCTGGTCTTGCTAACGCCGCTACCATGTATTCGTTCCTCTTTAAGCCCACTTTACCACTCGCTTATAAGCGTGCTGAGAAATTGGCGAAAATTATACGTTCAGCCAAATTGATTGCAATCACAATGCAGCAATCTTTTACATTTTTGCATACAAACCGACAACTTTTGTACGAAATTACTTGTTTATTACATAATTGACCTAAATCAATTATCTCATTTAGTACTCTAGTTTAGCAATAAGTTGCTCTAATTTGTGAGGCTCATCAAGAGTAATCGTCACTTTTGACTTACCGCTAACAGAACGAGTAACTGAAACGTTTGCTTGCAATTTTTCCGTGAGTCTTCGTGAAAGTTCGATAGCTTCTGTGTCTTCAGGCTTCGATTCTGGTTCAACGTCTGGTTTTAAGCACTTTTTGACAAGCTGCTCAGTTTGACGCACGGTCATTTTTTTGGTTGCCGCAGTGTTTGCTGCTTCAATCTGGGTATCACCTTCAAGCGCAAGCAATGCTCGAGCATGACCCATTTCCAGTTGTTTATTGGAAACTAAACCTTTTACTTCATTTTCTAGCTGATTTAGACGTAATAAGTTACTAACCGTTGCTCTCGATTTACCGATCACTTCGGCGACTTGTTGATGTGTCAGCTCGAATTCGTTCTGTAAGCGCTCTAGCGCTTGTGCTTCTTCGATAACATTCAAGTCTTCACGCTGAATGTTTTCAATCAATGCCATCGCAATCGCAGCTTTGTCTTCAACCTTCTTGACCAAGCACGGCACCTGTTTTAAGCCAGCTTGACGCGCAGCTCTCCAACGGCGCTCACCAGCGATAATCTCATATTGACCATACGCTAAAGGACGCACGACAATAGGTTGAATAATACCTTGAGATTGAATAGATGCGGCCAGCTCTTCTAGCGCTTCTGGCGCCATATCCTTACGCGGTTGATATACACCTGGCTTCAAGCTACCAATAGCAATCTCTGTGAACTCGCCTTCTGCAGACAAAGCCTGACTATGAGAAGCAACTTGTTGTTTTTCACGAGCCAATGAGCTAGTTGCAAGCAATGCATCTAACCCTTTTCCTAAACCACGCTTAGACATTGAGCGAATTCCTTTGGTTAGACCTATACTGGGACTTCTTCACGACGCAACATTTCGCCTGCAAGAGCAAGATATGCCTTAGCACCTGCGGAATATTTGTCGTAGTACATTGCTGGCTTGCCATGACTCGGCGCTTCTGCCAAACGTACATTTCGAGGGATCACAGTTCGGTAAACTTTGCTACCGAAGTGTTTTTTGAGTTGATCAGAGACTTCATTCGATAAGCGGTTACGAGGATCATACATTGTACGAAGAAGACCTTCGATCTTCAGGTTCTCGTTTACTACCGCAGCCAGCTTACTGATGGTATCCATCAACGCAGTCAAACCTTCCAAAGCAAAATATTCACATTGCATAGGAACCAATACGGAATCGGCCGCAGCCATCGCGTTGATTGTAAGAAGGTTTAATGAAGGTGGGCAATCAATAAAGATGAAATCATAGTTGTCGCGAATGGATTCGAGTGCGTTTTTTAAACGAACTTCACGAGCAAATACTTCCATTAACTTGATTTCTGCCGCAGTCACATCACCGTTTGCGGCGATGAGGTCATAGTTGCCAGATGTACTTCGGCAAACTACCTCATCAAATGGGGTGTCTTCAACCAGCAAATCGTAAGCAGTTGCTTCAACTTGATACTTGTCGACACCGCTCGCCATAGTGGCATTACCTTGAGGATCGAGGTCAACAACCAATATCTTGCGTTTTGTTGCCGCCATTGATGCTGCCAAATTAATGCAAGTTGTTGTTTTTCCTACGCCGCCCTTCTGGTTGGCAATTGCTACGATTTTACCCACTATGGCCTCGCTGATTATCCCTGACGCGATAAAGTAACTAGATGACGCTCTCCATCAAGCTCTGGCACTTGCAAAGCTTTAATGTCTGTCACTGAACACCATTCAGGTAACAGGTCGATTTCGTCTCTAGGATGTTGTCCCTTAAGAGCCAAAAATACACCGGATTGCTCTTTAGGTAAATGGTGACACCACTCTACCATGTCTGTCATTGACGCAAATGCGCGACTGAGCACGGCATCAAACTTTTCTTCGGGTTGAAATTCTTCAACACGACTTTGAACCGGTACCACGTTGTCGATGCCTAATTCATGAATCACTTGTTTAATAAAACGAATACGCTTACCTAGGCTATCGAGCAAGTAAAACTCGCAGTCAGGGTTCATGATTGAGAGCGGAATCCCAGGAAGACCAGGGCCTGTTCCTACATCAATAAAGCGCTTGCCTTGTAAGTGAGTGCTAACAATGATGCTATCTAAGATATGTTTCACCATCATTTCTTGCGGGTCACGAACTGACGTTAGGTTGTAAGCCTTGTTCCATTTGTTCAGTAACTCAACGTAGCCAACCAATTGGCCACGTTGCTTTTCAGATACTTCAAGTTCAGTCTGGCCAATCAGGTGATCCAGTTTTTCGCGTAATGCGCTCATTATGCTTCCTCACCTTTTTTCAGCAGGCCGTGTTTTTTCAAATAAACCAACAGAATTGAGATTGCTGCAGGCGTAATACCTGAAATTCGAGAAGCAATACCAATTGAGTCAGGCTTAGCAGTCGTTAGTTTAAGAACCACTTCGTTAGAAAGTCCTTTCACCTTGCTGTAATCGATATCAGCAGGCAATTTGGTATTTTCATGACGCAGTGATTTTTCAATTTCGTCTTGTTGACGCTGGATATAACCATCGTACTTCACTTGGATCTCAACTTGCTCGGATGCTTGTTGATCTTCCAATGCAGGGCCAAAACGATCCAATGCCGTTAGCTGTGAATAAGTCATTTCAGGGCGACGAAGAAGATCTTCACCGCTTGCTTCACGAGACATAGGTGTTTTAAGAATTTGGTTCAGTTGATCAACATCTTCAGATTTTGGATTAATCCACGTTTCTTTTAGACGTTGACGTTCCTTCTCCATGTTTTCTACTTTCTCGTTGAATCGAGCCCAACGAGCATCATCCACCAAGCCAAGTTCACGCGACTTCTCAGTCAAGCGGATATCAGCGTTGTCTTCACGAAGTAACAAACGGTATTCCGCACGAGACGTGAACATACGGTAAGGTTCTTTGGTACCCATCGTCGATAGATCATCAATAAGAACGCCCATGTAAGCTTGGTCACGACGCGGGCTCCAGCCTTCTTTGCCTTGTGTAAACAAACTTGCATTCAGACCGGCCATCAAGCCTTGTGCAGCCGCCTCTTCGTAGCCAGTGGTACCGTTGATTTGACCGGCAAAGAATAGACCCTTAATAAACTTAGTTTCGTAAGTCAGCTTAAGGTCACGAGGATCAAAGAAATCATACTCGATCGCATAGCCTGGACGGACGATATGAGCATTTTCAAAACCTTTCATTGAGTGAACGATTTTTACCTGAACATCAAATGGCAAACTTGTCGAGATACCATTCGGGTATAGCTCATGTGTCGTTAGACCTTCAGGTTCAATGAAAATCTGGTGACTGTTCTTGTCAGCAAAACGCATCACTTTGTCTTCAATCGATGGACAGTAACGCGGGCCAATACCTTCAATCACGCCCGCGTACATTGGGCTGCGATCGAGATTGGCACGAATAACGTCATGCGTATTTTCGTTAGTGTGCGTGATGTAGCATGGAATTTGGCGAGGCTGTTGAGCTCGGTTACCCATGAACGAGAATACAGGTGTTGGGTTATCACCGTGCTGAACCTCTAACTCTGAAAAATCAACGCTACGTGCATCGATACGAGGAGGTGTACCCGTTTTCAGGCGATCAACTCGGAATGGAAGATCACGAAGACGGTCAGCCAGTGCGATCGATGGTGGATCACCAGCACGACCACCTGAAGAACTTTCCATACCAATATGGATCTTTCCACCTAGAAATGTACCGACCGTCAGTACCACAGCGTTAGCGCGGAACTTAAGGCCCATCTGTGTAACAACACCCACCACTTGATCCTGTTCAACGATCAAGTCATCAACCGATTGTTGAAACAGAGTTAGGTTTGGCGTGTTTTCAAGAACATTTCGAACAAAGGCTTTGTAAAGCGCGCGGTCAGCTTGTGCACGAGTTGCACGTACCGCAGGACCTTTTGATGCGTTTAACGTTCTGAACTGAATACCTGCATGATCAATAGCTTGCGCCATTAACCCACCCATTGCATCGACCTCTTTTACCAAGTGGCCCTTACCGATCCCGCCAATAGCAGGGTTGCAAGACATTTGTCCCAACGTATCGATATTATGAGTGAGTAGTAACGTACTTTGACCAGTACGTGCAGATGCGAGTGCGGCTTCCGTTCCTGCATGGCCACCACCAACAACGATGACGTCAAATTTTTCGTGATAAAGCATGAACCGACCTCGGGTATTCAAACGTTTTCTAGATTGATAAAAAGGAGCGATATTCTACCTGTTTTCATAGCTTGAGAAAACGTTTTTGGGATTTTTCGATAAAGCTGTTTTTAATTAATATAGATAAGATCTTTATAGAGATCTTTTATTATATCTATTATTAGGATCGAGGGTGTCTGTGGATAAGTCAAAAATGATCAACAAGATCATGGATCTTTTTTGGATCAAAGTATGTGATCTAACTTTGATCATGATGAGGATTAGCTGGGATCAAAATGGCTACTTATTCACAGGGGAGAATTGGCTAGAAAGTTGTTATTTGGATAACTATAGGTTTATCACCGTATATGTATGATCTTATCCACAGAGAAAATTGAGGTTTTTGCTTTAATTTTCGAATTTTTTTCAAAAAAGTTATTCACAATCACGATATTCAGAGACAAAAAAAGCGGCATAAGCCGCTTTTTGGGGAAATTGAGGGACTAGAACTGGTCACTATGATCGTTAAACCACTCTTCAGCTGCATCCTCAGGTACCGGAGTTTCCAATACATCGATGGTAAAGCAGTCTGAAATAGGCTGTGCACCGAGTTTTTTCAGTTGGCTGTGGACTGATTTTCCCGCAGAACAGAAGGTATCGTAACTTGAATCACCAAGTGCGATAACAGCATAACGAAGAGCACTTAAATCTGGAGACTCTTGGGTCAATGCGTTGATCAACGGTTGGATATTATCGGGAAAATCACCCGCACCATGTGTTGATGTCACCACTAACCAAGTACCTTGCTGAGGAATATTATTGTATTCAGGCTGATTATGAAGTTCTATCTCGTGCCCTTGAGCCTCTAGAAGATCGTTAAGGTGATCGCCAACGTATTCAGCGCCACCTAAGGTGCTGCCTGTAATAATGTGGATCATTAAGCTGTCCTTACAAAAGAAAAGGCCAGCGTAAGCCAGCCTTTATGGTTATTTACCGATACAGAATGAAGAGAAGATTCGACCTAAAAGATCATCGGAACTGAACTCGCCTGTGATCTCATTGAGGTGCTGTTGGGTGATACGAAGCTCTTCCGCTAATATCTCTCCGGCCATGTAGCCTTCAAGCTGCTGTTGCCCAATATCAAGGTGTTCCGATGCGCGTTCTAGTGCATCCAAGTGGCGGCGGCGCGCCATAAAGCCACCTTCATGACCACCAGCAAAGCCCATGCAATCCTTGAGGTGGCTACGCAGAGCGTCGACACCTTGGCCTGTTTTTGCTGATAAGCGAATCAGGGTTGGATCGTTAACATGACAAATGCCTAACTCTTCACTGGTTTGATCCGCTTTATTACGAATTACCGTCATTCCGATGTTGTCTGGTAGACGATCAACGAAATCTGGCCAGATATCTTTCGGGTCTGTTGCGTCTGTTGTCGTGCCATCAACCATAAATAAAACTCGGTCTGCCTGAGCAATTTCTTCCCAAGCGCGTTCAATACCGATTTTTTCTACTTCATCAGAGGCATCACGCAGGCCTGCGGTATCGATAATGTGCAGTGGCATACCGTCAATATGGATATGTTCACGCAATACATCACGTGTGGTGCCGGCAATATCGGTCACAATCGCAGATTCTTTGCCAGACAGCGCATTCAATAGGCTCGATTTACCGGCATTTGGGCGGCCTGCAATCACGACCTTCATGCCTTCACGCATGATGGCACCTTGATTCGCTTCTTGGCGTACAGCTTCGAGGTTATCGATGATAGCCTGTAAGTCAGTACTGACTTTACCGTCAGCAAGAAAATCAATTTCCTCTTCTGGGAAATCGATCGCTGCTTCAACGTAGATTCTTAAGTAAATAAGAGAATCTACAAGCGTATTAATGCGTTTAGAGAATTCGCCTTGTAGCGATTGAAGCGCCGATTTAGCCGCTTCTTCTGAGCTGGCATCAATGAGGTCAGCAATCGCTTCGGCTTGAGTTAAATCCATCTTATCGTTCAAGAAGGCACGTTCTGAAAACTCACCTGGACGCGCTGCACGCACGCCTGAAATGGCTAGGATGCGTTTGATTAGCATGTCCATAACCACTGGGCCGCCGTGGCCTTGCAACTCTAATACGTCTTCGCCGGTAAACGAGTGTGGGTTAGGGAAGTAAAGCGCGATGCCTTGGTCGAGTTCGATGCCATCGTCAGATTTAAACGGTAGGTACTCAGCGTAGCGAGGCTTGAGTGTTTTTCCTGTTACTTCTAGGGCAACCTGAGTCGCCAATGGGCCGGAAACGCGGATAATACCGACGCCACCACGGCCGGGCGCGGTCGCTTGAGCAACAATCGTATCTGTAGTCATAGTTGTGCCTGCTAGCATGTGAGAGCCAAAAAGGGGCGTTCACGATTAATCAATTAGCTGAATTGTAATCAGCTAAAAACAAAAAGGCGACCTTTTGGTCGCCTTTCTTTATCTCTTTCTATTATCGAACTTACTTAGAATGTAAGCCTTTCTTTTCCAGCGCGCGGTAGATAAGCGTTTGCTGAATCAGAGTTACGATGTTCGATACTAGCCAGTAAAGAACCAGACCTGAAGGGAAGAACAGGAAGAAGAATGTAAACATAACCGGCATAAAGGTCATGATCTTCTGCTGCATTGGATCCGTTACAGTTGTCGGGCTCATCTTCTGGATTAGGAACATTGAAGCACCCATCAGAAGTGGCAAGATGTAGTATGGGTCTTGTGCTGAAAGGTCAGTAATCCAACCGAAGAACGGTGAGTGACGCAGTTCAACAGACTCCATTAGTGCCCAGTATAGCGAAATGAAGATAGGCATTTGCAAGATGATAGGTAAACAGCCACCAAGTGGGTTTACTTTCTCTTTCTTGTACAGCTCCATCATTTCTTGGCTCATGCGTTGACGATCGTCGCCAATACGCTCACGCATTGCAGTCAGCTTAGGCTGAAGCATACGCATTTTCGCCATAGACGTGTACTGAGCTTTCGTTAGTGGGTACATAGCACCACGAACGATAAACGTTAGACAGATGATTGCTAGACCCCAGTTCACAACGATGCCTTGAATGAACGAAAGCAGAGTATGAAGTGGTTTAGCAATGAACCATAACCAACCGTAGTCAACTACTAGATCTAGGTTTGGTGCAACAGCAGCCATTTGGTCTTGAAGTTTAGGACCAACCCAAAGCGTTGCTTTAAAGCTTGCTTCGTCGCCAGTAGCGATGGTTTTGTTCGGCATGCGAACACCAATGTCGCCAAGGTTACCAATGACACGAGTGTAAAGGTTGCTGCCTGCTTCGTCGCGTGGGATCCAAGCACTTGCAAAGTAGTGCTGAATCATCGCTGCCCAACCTTGACCATTGGCTAGGTTAAGAGACAGGTTGCGATCTTGCATGTCGTCGAAGCTGTATTTTTTGTAACGCGTATCTTCTGTAGAGTAAGCACCACCACGGTAAGTTGGCATTGTTAAGCTACCGCCGTCATCCATAACGTTTTGACGTAGGTGAGCGTACATGCCGAATGTCGCGTTAGTACCAGAGTTGTTGACTACATCGTATTCAACATCCATTGCGTAGCTACCACGCTTAAGGACGAATGTTTTCGTGTAATCAAGGCCGTTCGCTTGGTAAGTCATCGGGATGCGTAGTTCATCCTGACCATCAGCAAGCGTGAAGCTGTCTGCTGAAACCGTGTAGCTAGGGCGGTTAGTGCTGCTTAAATCGATACCTTGAGGGCCAACTAGACCGCTTTGTGCGATAAATTGGTGACCAGGTTCGTTCTTAAGAAGAACAAATGTATCTTCAGAATCAAACTCAGCAGAGTAATCATTTAGGTTTGCTTGAACGACATCACCACCAACCGTATCAATTGACAGAGTCAGTACATCAGTTGTTACTGTGATAGTTTTTGCAGAAGCGACTTGTTGGCCCGGAGCTGGGTCTAAGTCATCTGCATAAGATGGCGCTGGTAGGGTGCTGCCAGATTGTGCCTGCTCAATCGCTTGTGGAGCTGGGTTCTGAGCTACGTTCCATTGTTGGAACAGTAGGAAAGAAACCAAAGCCAATGCGATTAACAGGATATTACGTTGAGAATCCATCGTTATTTATCTCTGTCTTGTTTTTGGACTGGTGGAACGGGGTCAAAGCCCCCTTCGTTCAAAGGATGGCATTTTAATAGACGTTTGCCTGATAACCAACACCCTTTTACAAAACCGTGAGCTTTCAACGCTTCTATCGCATATAAAGAGCAGGTTGGAGTAAATCGGCAGCGTGGGCCGATGAGTGGACTAATAAACCATCTATAAAAATAGATGGGTATTAGCGCTATCCACGCGAAGGGCGAGACAGGCGAAGCCATAATTTGTCGAGTAGCTTGAACATTTCTTCATTGCTTAAATCTTGCGCGCTCTTCTTAGCGATTACAACAAAATCTTTGTTAGGAAGTTTGTGTTGAGTGTTACGAAAGCTTTCACGAGTAAGACGCTTGAATCGGTTACGACCCACGGCGGTTTTAATCTGCTTTTTCGGAACAGCTAATCCAAGGCGAGGATTTGAAAGAGAGTTATTTCGGGCAATGATGGTGAAATGAGGGGAGCCTGCTCGATGAGCTTGCTTGAAGACATTCTGATAATGTTCGGGAGTTAACAAGCGTAACTCCCGACCGAAGGCTAGCTTATTCAAAATAATCAAAGATTACTTAGAAAGACGCTTACGGCCTTTTGCACGACGTGCATTGATTGTTGCGCGACCGTTCTTAGTAGCCATGCGAGCACGGAAACCGTGAGTACGCTTACGCTTTAGAACTGTAGGTTGAAAAGTGCGTTTCATTGTAATTACCTTACTGATCAGTAGTTTTAGGTTTTTGTTAAACCCGGCGTGGGCATTTTTTCTCTTCTTTATATAAGAAAGGAAAACCGACGCCTCTCAACAAAGAGGCGGAATTGTAATCACTGTCACAAAAAGTGTCAATGATTGGGTTAACTAAAATTCCGGTCGGGGGATTATACGTAGAATAACTAAAATCACAAGGATCCTTATTCGATCCCGACCTTATTTAAGAATTTCTTTAATTTAGGATCCTGTGGATTACCAAAAATATCCTGTGGAGATCCCTGTTCGACAATGTGACCATCAGCCATGAAGATCACTCGGTCTGCGACCTCTCTAGCGAACTGCATTTCATGGGTAACCACCAGCATGGTTTGATGCTGATTTGCCAGTTTTTTCATTAAGTTAAGCACTTCGCCAACCCACTCAGGATCGAGCGCTGAAGTAGGCTCATCAAACAATAAAAGCTCTGGTTGTAGAGCCATCGCACGGCCAATACCAACACGTTGCTGCTGGCCACCAGAGAGCGCTGCTGGATAGCTATCTGTTTTCTCTCCTAGGCCAATATCATCGAGTATTTGTTGCGCTTTTTCATGAGCTTGCTGCTTTTTCCAACCACGAACGGTAATCAAACCTTCCGCAATATTCTGCCTTGCCGTTTGGTGAGCGAACAGTGCATAGTTTTGGAACACAAAACCGGTCTTACGGCGCAGTGCAAGCACCTCTGCTTTAGTGTGTTTCTGAGTATCAACCTTGATATCATCAATCGAAATCGTACCTTGATCGGCTTGCTCTAGAAAATTCACACAACGCAGCAGGGTAGACTTACCCGTACCACTTGAACCTATGATGACAATTATCTCACCTTGCTTGATTTCGAGGTCGATCCCTTTCAATACTTCGGTGTCACCAAACTGCTTGTGGATATTTTGTAATTTGATCATCGTACATACGCCTTATTCAGTTTCACTTCGGCCCAAATTTGAATACGAGTGAGGATAACCACCACGCCCCAGTAAATCAGCGCGACTGCTAAAAAAGCCTCGAAGAAGCGGAAACTTGAAGAAGCTTCCATCTGAGCTTTAGCCATGATTTCGGCTACACCTAGGGTGAATGCAAGTGAAGTCGACTTAATCATATCGATGAAATAGTTCATCAAAGAAGGCAGTGCCACACGGGTAGCCTGCGGCAAGATCACTCGACGCATGGCTTGGCTGGTTGTCATACCGACTGAGAGGCTGGCTTCCATTTGGCTACGATCGATACCGATAATGGCAGCACGAATACTTTCAGCCATGTAAGCAGCAAAGTGTAAGGTTAAGCCGATAACCGCGGCGCCAAACGCATCAAGTCCAACCATCCACGGAAACACTTGTGGTAGGCCATAGTATAGAAGGAACAGTTGCACCAGCAGTGGCGTGCCTCGGAAGAAGCTAATATACAGTTGGCTAAGCTGGTCGAGTACTGGGATTTTGAATACACGAATGTTCGCCAGTATCAAAGATAGAATCAGAGCGAAAAATAAGCCCCAGATTGCCATCTCCATAGTGGTGCCTAAATACTTCAGCAGTATTGGCAACAGACCTAGCATGTAATTAAAGTCAAATCCCATAATCTATCTCATATTTTTATTGGAAGTATTGTTTGGAAATACTGTTATATCAGGCTTTTTAATCAGTGCACAAAAGCAAAAAGCCCACCGCTGTGTAAAGCAGTGGGCCTCAAATGGGAAAGTGAGTCGTTACTTCTGAGTAATGTCCGCACCAAACCATTTCTGAGAGATACTTTCTAGCGTACCATCTGCGCGCATTGCTGCTAATGCTTCGTTTACTTCTGCTTGCAGTTTTTGACCGTTGTCGTTGTTAACGAAAGGCCAAGCGTTTTCGATTGTCTCGAATGGTTGTCCTGCTAGCTGTAATGGTAGACCAGTCTTCTTGATAAGCTCTAGTGCTGATAGGCGATCCATTACGAAAGCGTCGGCACGACCAAGAGCGACATCATGTTCAATACCGGTATCGTAGGTTTTGACATTGATTTTGCCATCTTTGTCGTAGCTGCGCAGCAGTTGCTCAAAGTTTGAGCCGAGGTTTACCGCAACCGTCTTACCATCTAGGTCTTCGATACCTTTAATGCTGTCATTACCTTTACGAACGGTAATTTGTGCGCCGTCTACTACGTAAGGGTCTGCGAATAGGTATTTCGCTTTACGCGCATCCGTTATTGTAATTTGGTTTGAAATGGTATCGATTCGACCCGTTTCAAGAAGACCAAACAGACCAGAGAAGTTTGCCGTTACGTATTCAACCTTGTAATCGTTACGTTTACCGATCTCATCCCATAAATCCACTTCAAAACCTTGTAGTTGGTCTTGTTTAACGAACGTAAATGGGAAGTAGCGACCAGACATGCCGACTTTAACTTCAGTCGCGGCTTGAACAGTAGCAGCAGAGAGTGCGATAGCCGCAATTGCAGCCTTAATCCAGTTATTCATTTGGTAACTCCTTATATTTATAGGGTTGGATGTTACTGGGAAATTGCTCAATAGAATAAATAACCAGATGTTATTAACCATAACCAGATCGTATTCTCGATTTGGGGATAACTAGCAAGGATCCGGGCATAAGTGGATCGTTATGTGAGTAAAGTAGGGGCAAGATGTGTGGATCCATCCAGTTTTGCACTATTTATTGTGAATAACTTGGATCTTATTCACTGGATCTGTGATCAATTGCTGGTGATCTGACTTATCAACAGGTAAAATTAGCGGTCATTTCATATAACTTAAATAGAGTGGGGCACC